>NZ_CANLXV010000001.1 GCF_947495205.1 uncultured Polaribacter sp.
TACTGATATTAATATCACCAGCTATTCTATTACCTGTTGCTCTAAAGTCTTTTAAACTTGTTAAATTATTGATACTTGCTGGCAAACTAGTCATATAATAGGTAGTTGGATTATAGCTAATCTGATTAGAAACATCTAGATTTTCTAACTTAGATAAGTTCCCAATCTCGGTTGGTAAAGTTGCTAGTCTATTGTATTGTGCATACAAAAGTTTTAAATTTAGTAAACTCCCAATTTCTGCTGGTAAAGCAGTTAAATCATTTCCTTGTCCTGACCTATTTCCTAAATACAACTCCTCTAAACTTGTTAAACCGCCAATTGTCGCTGGTAACTTAGTTAAATTATTTCCTTGCAAAGGCAATACTTTTATAAACGTTAAATTACCAATAGAATTTGGTAATTCAGTTAACTGATTATTATTTAAAGTCAACTCTTCCAAATCAACCAAATCTCCTAAATCTTCAGGTAAATCTGTATTAAAATTAGGATTGTCTTCTCCTAATCTGTTATTATGTAGTCGTAAAAACTTCAATTTAGTAAAACCACCTAAACCAGAAACTACTTGTAATTCGTTGTCATTAAGATATAGTGTTTTTAATTCTGTTAAATTGGCAAAAGCTGCAGGGGTATTTGATAACTCACAATTGGCAAAATCTAAAAATTGTAATTTGGTTAATTGCCCAAACTCACTTGGTATGCTAGCAATATTATTTGGTGCAGCAACCAACCTTGTTAATTCTATTAAACCACCTATTTGGGGTGGTAATAGCGTTATTCTTGTACTCGCAAATTCTAAGGTTTGCAATTTTTTTAAGTTGCCTAAAGATGTTGGTATTAAATCTATTTGTGTATTGCTAAATTGAAAATCTAATAGTTCTAATAAATCTCCTATACTATTAGGTAAACTTGTAAGTGAACTATTACTATTCATGTAAAATTGTTGTAATTTACTTAAAGCCCCTATTTCTGTTGGTAAATTATTTATTTGATTAGAAGTTAAATCTAACTCTATTAATTCTGTAAAATCTTTAATTGAGGCAGGTATTGCCCCATTTAAGTTCATACCTCTTAATCTTAATCTTACAATTTTTCTAAATCCATTAACCTCTATAGTTTCAAAACCTTTGTAATCTATTGTATTAGCTGTAGACTTAATTATAGTACTATTGTAAGTTCTTTGACTCCAACTATTTCCTAAAGTATTGGCATATAAATCTTCTAAAGCTGAAATTTCAACAGCATCTAAAGGTAAAACACTGCTACAATCTGTAGTAATAACATCTCCAAAATCAAAGTTATCCATAGATAAATTATAATATTGGTCTAAGTTTGCCTCCGGTACTTCTACACAAAATAAATTAGGAGTATTTTTAATGTTTAAATCTACAAAACGATTTAATTTTAAAGCATTTATACCTGTATTACTAAAATCAACCTTTGCTATAGTGCTTGGACTATTTTCAAAACGAATAGCTCCAGTTATTAAAGTGTTTTCTGAAAAATCTACTTCTTTTAATTCTAGTAGTGAAGAAAAATCTGGTATAGTACCGTTAAGATTATTATTAGGTAATTCAATTTTAGTAATTACTTCTCTACCTGCTATGGTTTCTACAGTTATTCCATACCAATCAGAAACAGGTATTTCATCATCTAACCAATTGGTATTATTTGTCCAATTTACTCCATCTGTAGCATTATAAAGTGCTTTTAAAGCTGCTAAACCTACAATACCTTCTTCTACTTTAAAATTACCTGTTTGTAATATGAAGTCAGTAACTATTGTGTTAGAGACTTTACAGTAATAGCTTGCAAAATCATTGTTTTCAACAGAACTAATTGAATAGTTTTTATTTGTTGCACCAGCAATAGCAACATCATTTTTAAACCATTGATATGAGTTTGATGTACCCGTAACAACGGCTTCTATAATTAACTCTGCCTCTAATGGGACATTTATTGTAACATCTGCTGAAACATTTTGTTGATTACCTATATAGATACTTAAATTACTGTTTTCATCTAAAGGATATATAAGTTCTAAGGCTCCAAATTGATATTTGTTTTTTGAATAATCATAAAACCCATAATAATCTTGATTATCAGGGAATATTACACCTAACAAACCACCTGTAAGATTGTTATTAGATACATTTAAATCTGATAATTTATAATCAAAAGCGGAGAAATCTATTGAAGAAATATCACCTGTTAAATTATTATTTGATAAATCAATTCCAATATAATTAAATTCAGTAACACCATCATTATGTGAAATTTTAGTTATTCCATACCAACTAAAAACATCAGAAGTTCCATTTATATCTGTGTCCCAATTGGTATTATTGGTCCAATTATCGCCGTCTGTAGCGTTATAAAAATCAATTAATGCTTGCCTTTCTACTTGGGAAATTTGTGCAGAAATTGCTAAAGAAAAAAGGGTAAATAGTAAAAATAGTTTTGTTCTCATGAGTATAGATTTTTCAAAGTTGAAAATTAAGATGTATAATAACAATTGTCAATACCTACTTGTAGGGATTTTTCAACTTTTTTATTGGCTTGCTAATTGAAACCAGTCGTAATTTGTATGTACGTTTAATTTTTGTTTAATGCGTTTTCTATGTGTAGAACCTGTAGATGCTTGTATGTTTAATTTACTAGCTATTTGTTTAGTTGTTAAACCTATGGCAACCAAATTAAAAACTTGTTGTTCTTTATTTGTTAAACAATCTATATTCTTATTTTCTAAGCTTTTAAATGTAGTTTTGTTTTTAATTTTTAAAGCAAATTCTATAATTTTAGACACTTCCTGCATAGTAACATTTTAAAAAAAAATTAAATCTTTACAAATGGTTTTTAGTAACTGAATATTTTTAGAATAACCATGTTTTATCTAAAAAAAGTATTTAAGGAACCCAAAATACCAATTTTTCCTCCGAATGAAAGTAAGGAAGAATAGTAATATTTAAAGGGAGCATTTAACTATTCTCGTAATCTTTACACCTTAAAAATTTTACTTTTCTTTTATATGCTCTTGGTTTTCTGCAATATTTAAAAGGTGTTAATTCTGTTTTTGGTAAGAAATTAACCTTAAAATAAAGTATATTTGTGTTGAACTAAAACCAATTATTTTTTATAAATTTTTATTTTTTAAATGATGATGAATAACAGCGTTGCAGCAATTTTAGAAACAGGTAAAATATTACAAGAAGTAGCATTAAAAGGTTGGGTAAGAACTTTTAGAAGTAACAGATTTATTGCTTTAAATGATGGTTCTACCATAAAAAATATACAATGTGTTATCGATTTTGAAAACACACCAGAAGAAACTTTAAAAAGAATTACCACAGGTGCTGCAATTGCTATAAAAGGTACTTTAGCAGAAAGCCAGGGAAAAGGACAAACTGTAGAAATACAAGTATCTGAAATAGAAATTTTAGGAGATTCTAATCCAGATGAGTACCCAATTCAACCTAAAAAACATAGTTTTGAGTTTTTAAGAGAAAATGCACACTTACGTGTTAGAACAAACACATTTAGTGCAGTAATGCGCGTGCGTTCTAAACTCTCTTTTGCCGTTCATAAATACTTTCAAGACAATGGTTTTAATTATGTAAATACGCCTATTGTTACCGGTTCAGATGCAGAAGGCGCAGGAGAAATGTTTCGTGTAACTTCTTTTGAAGATAACAAAGCACCTGTTACAGAAGATGGTAAAATAGATTACTCTAAAGATTTTTTTGGTAGAGAAACCAACTTAACAGTTTCTGGACAGTTAGAAGCAGAAACGTATGCTATGGCTTTAGGTAAAGTATATACTTTTGGCCCAACTTTTAGAGCAGAAAACTCGAATACAACGCGCCATTTAGCAGAATTTTGGATGATTGAACCAGAAGTTGCCTTTATGGATTTAGATGGCAATATGGATTTGGCAGAAGATTTTATTAAACAAGTTTTAAACTACGTTTTAGAAAACTGTAAAGACGATTTAGCTTTTTTAGACCAGCGTTTTGCTCAAGAAGAAAAAAGCAAACCACAAGCGAAAAGAAGTGAAATGAGCTTGTTAGAAAAACTAAAATTTGTTGCAGATAACAATTTTAAACGTGTTTCATACACAGAGGCTTTTGATATTTTAAGAAATTCTAAACCCAATAAAAAGAAAAAATTTCAATTTCCTGTAAACGAATGGGGTGTAGATTTACAATCTGAACACGAGCGTTATTTAGTGGAAAAACATTTTAAATGTCCGGTTATTTTGTTTGATTATCCAGCAAATATTAAAGCGTTTTATATGCGTTTAAATGATGATGGAAAAACGGTTAGAGCCATGGATGTTTTATTCCCAGGAATTGGTGAAATGGTTGGTGGAGCACAACGTGAAGAGCGTTATGATGTATTAGTTGAGAAAATGAAAGCTATGGATATTGATGAAAAAGAATTGTGGTGGTATTTAGATTTACGTAAATTTGGTACAGCAGTTCACTCTGGTTTTGGCTTAGGTTTTGAAAGGTTGGTTCAATTTACAACTGGAATGGGAAATATTAGAGATGTAATTCCTTTTCCTAGAACACCACAAAATGCAGAATTTTAATCTAAATTTCGTACCTTTAATTACATGCTAAAACAAAGTCTACAATACAAATTACTTCAAAAATTATCTCCACAACAAATACAGTTGATGAAGCTAATTCAACTACCAACACAAGCTTTTGAAGAACGTTTAAAGCAAGAAATAGAAGAAAACCCAGCTTTAGATACAGGTAAAGAAGAACCAGAATCTTTTGAAGATAGTTTGGCAGATGAATATGATGATGCTGGTACAGAAAAAATAGAAGCAGAAGACATTAATATAGATGAGTATTTAAGTGATGACGAAATACCATCCTATAAAACCCAAGCTAACAATTACTCGTCTGATGATGAAGAAAAAAATGTGCCATACGCAGCTGGAACAAGTTTTCATCAATCTTTAAAAAACCAATTGAACACATTTCGTTTAGATGAAGAAGAGCGCGCAATTGCAGAGTTTTTAGTAGGTAGTATTGATGATAGTGGTTACATTAGAAGAGAAATTTTAGATTTGGTAGATGATTTAGCTTTTACTGCCAATGTTTTTACAACAGAACAAAAAGTAATTGAAATTCTTAAAAGAGTAGTACATACTTTAGATCCTCTAGGTGTTGGGGCAAGAGATTTAAAAGAATGTTTAATTATTCAATTAAAATCTAAAGATAAAACCAAAATTAGAAGTTTATCTATAAATATTTTAGAAAATGCTTTTGATCATTTTGTAAAAAAACATTACAAGAAACTACAAGAAAAATTTCATATTTCTGAAAATGAATTAAAAGAGGTAAATACAGAAATTTCTAAATTAAATCCTAAACCTGGTAGTTCTTATGCTGGTAACAATAAAATTGCAGAACAAATTGTACCAGATTTTTCTATAAAAATTATAGATGGCGAACTAGATTTATCTTTAAACTCAAGAAATGCACCAGAACTACACGTTTCTAGAGAATACAACAATATGTTGAAAGGCTACCAAGAAGCTAATGTAAAAACCAAGTCTCAAAAAGACGCCGTATTTTTTATCAAACAAAAATTAGATGCCGCAAAATGGTTTATAGACGCTATTAAACAACGTCAACAAACGCTATTGGTAACCATGAATACCATTATGCATTATCAATATGAATATTTTTTAACGGGTGATGAGCGCAAGTTAAAACCTATGATTTTAAAAGATATTGCAGATAAAATTAATATGGATATCTCTACAGTGTCTAGAGTTGCAAATAGCAAATTTGTGTCTACACCTTATGGAACCAAATTAATTAAAGAATTCTTCTCTGAATCTATGACCAATGATCAAGGTGAAGAAGTATCAACTAGAGAAATAAAAAAGATATTAGAAAACGTAATTGCAGAAGAAAATAAAAAGAAACCACTAACAGATGAAAAATTGGCAGCTATATTAAAGGAAAAAGGTTACCCTATTGCCAGAAGAACTGTAGCCAAATATAGAGAACAATTAGATTTACCTGTAGCAAGACTTAGAAAGGAAATTTAATGATTAAGTTTTACAAAACGATATCCGTAATTTTTCACCCTATAGTGCTACCAACAATAGGAACGATTTTTTATTTTCTTTTAATTCCTAATTCCTATAATAGTAAAGAAAGACTTACCATACTCAGTTTAATATTTGTTACTACGTATTTAATTCCAGTACTTATATTAATCCTTTTTAAACGTTTAAAACTTATTCAAACATTTAATACAAGAAGTATAAAGGAACGTAAAATACCGGTAGCTTTAATGATTGTATTATTTTACCTTCTAGGTAATACACTAATTAGAATTGCTCAAGTAGAAGATATTGGCTTATTATTTTATGCTACTAGTTGTGCATTAGCCTTTGTGTATTTTCTCTTTGCCTTTGATTTAAAAACAAGTATTCACCTACTTTCATTCGGAATTTTTACCAGCTTTTATATCATTTTAGGTTATATCTATGAAAAACAATTTGCTGTTTTAATTATCATAACCCTGCTTTTGTCTGGTTTAGTAGCCAATGCAAGATTGCATTTAAAAGCACATACAACCAAAGAAATATATATTGGTTATTTTGTAGGATTTATCGCTCCTTTTGCAGTGTATTTATATTTATAAAAGGTAAAAAATAAGACCAAATTGCAAAATTCTAGTTCCTAAGACTTCTCCATTAATATTAGCATTTTTAAATATAGGATTTAAGCCATAAAAAAAGTTAATATTAAACTCGTCATAACCTGCAGAGAGCGTTAAACCATATTGCAAATTCTCAAAAGCGCTAACATTTTTGTAAGCAACTTCAACTTTGTTAGCGTCTAGATAACGAAAAGAATTGTTTAGGTTATACAAAAATTTTATACCAGTATACACCCTCCAAAAACTATATTTATTAGCTGTAGATGTTCTCCACCTTAGTTCTATTGGTACTTCTAAATTAAAAGTACTAAAAACGTTATCAGATATTAAATCACCGTTTTCAAAAACAGTTGCTCCGTTTACTTCATCTACTTTTAATTGATGACTAAATAAGCTATAACCCAAACCTGCACCTCCAGCAATAGCAAAAGTTCCTTGTCTGTTTAGGATAATATCTTTCATAAAACCAGTTGAAAAACTGTATGAAAAATTACTTTTACCTATAATGCCAGGTTGCTTATTTAATTGCGCATAAGAAATACTAACATACAATTGATCTTCTGCATAGCGATCTCCTATTTCTAAAGCATCTCGTTGTGCACACAAAACACTCGCATAGAAAATAAAACACGATAAAATTAACTTTTCAACCATAGTACTTATAAAACGCTATAAAGATACACTATTTAAAATTTTCTAAACTTTTCTTGGATATTTGATAAATTATCGACAAAAATAAAAGGATAACTCTTTCGAATTATCCTTTTACAATACTATTTATAGAATTAATTATTCTCCTTTAGATGCAGAATAACTAATTTTAAGTGCATTTACATCTCTCAACTTTAGTCTTATATCTGTAATTATACCTACATTAGATTCTTTATCCGCTTTTATAGAAGTAGTCATAAATGGAACTTCTGCTTCAGAAACTTTACTTCTCGCATTAATAATAAATGCAGGAACCTCTTCTGATGTAGAAATTTTATCATTTAACTGTATTCTATTAAAACCTGTCCCAAATTTAGGATCAACAGCTTTACCTACATAAATAGTGCTTACTAAACTCTTATGTTCTAGTTTTTTAACTTCTGTAGCTGTAGGTAACCTAGGATTCTCTATTTGTAATTCTGTTTCTCTCATGGTAGTAGTTACCATAAAGAAAAATAACAACATAAAAACGATGTCTGGTAAAGATGCAGTATTTACAGCTGGCATTCCTTTTTTCTTCTTTCTAAATTTAGACATATGATTCTATTTTTAAATTTTAATTTGCTGAAGTTGGTTCTGCATCAGAAATAATTTGAGGATAAGCTTTTTTAATAGCCTCTACTCTTGCCTTTAAACCTTCATCATCTCTATTCTCTTTATAAGCTTCTTCTAACTCCGTGTATGTAATTCCATAACGTTCTTTAGATAACCTATTTCTAAGTTCTGTATAGGCTCTTAGTAATTCGTTTTGTACTTTTAAATACACTCCATACTCTGTACCTCTATCACTTAAAACAGAAATAATTGCTTTGTTAGGATGATCTGATGATGAATCTAATCTTTCTCCTTTGCAATAATTACAAGGTCCAGAAGCAACTCCTTCTTCAACTTTACCTACTCCTCCACCATTATCTATAAATGCTTTTGCTGCATCTTTAAGGTCTTTAATTTCCATTCTTTCACCTTCAACTTGCAGTTCATTACGGAAGTTTAAATTTACCTCGAAAATGTTTTTTTCTTTAACAATTGGCGGTACATAATCTATTGGTGGTTTTTCTGCTAGCTTTTTAGAAACTCCAGAATCTACATTCATAGTGGTAGTTACTAAAAAGAAAATTAATAACAAGAAGGCTATATCAGCCATAGAACCTGCATTAATTTCTGGATTCTCTCTTCTTGCCATAATTTATGATTTAATTAAACCTTTACCTAAATCTAATACGAAAAAGAACAAACCTATTGCACCTAAAATGATACTAAACCAAATACCAGCTCCAGTCATTTTATTTATGGTAGAACCTGCTTCTCCTCCTTCTAATACTTCACCTGCATTATCTACAATAACGTTGCTATCTGCTAAAAAGTAAGCCACTACAAATAAAACTCCTAAAAAAGCTAAACCTAAAAATGTCTTTTTTAAATTTTCTGGATTTTTAAATAATCCCAATAAAGACAATACAATAGTTACTGCTATTACACCTATTAATAAATAGGTAGAAAAAGAGATTAAAGGAGTAACTACTTTATTTTGCAAATCTAAATCGTCTGTTACAGCATCTTCACCTGCTAAAAGTACTCTTACTAATAAGAAAATACCTACTAAAGCAATGGCTGTCACAACAAATGTGATAATTTTTGATACTTTATTATTTGTCATAATAAAATTATTTTTTAAATTTCACTAATAAATCAATCAATTGAATTGACGAATCTTCCATATTGTTTACAATACTATCTATTTTAGAAACGATGTAATTGTAAAATACTTGTAATATAATTGCCACAACTAAACCAAATACAGTTGTTAATAAGGCTACTTTAATACCCACAGCAACTACACCTGGAGAAATATCATTTGCTTGCGCAATTGCATCAAAGGCTCCAATCATACCAATTACAGTACCCATAAAACCAAGCATTGGTGCTAATGCAATAAATAAAGACAACCAAGATACGTTTTTCTCTAAAAGTCCCATTTGAACTCCTCCATAAGAAACTACTGCTTTTTCAGCACTCTCAATTCCTTCATCTACTCTATCTAAACCTTGATAAAAAATAGAAGCAACTGGTCCTTTAGAATTTCTACAAACTTCTTTTGCAGCCTCAATACCACCAGAACTTAAAGCATCATCTACACTTGCAACTAATTTCTTAGTATTTGTAGAAGCCATATTTAAATAAATAATTCTTTCAATTGCAATTGCCAAACCTAAAATTAAGGCTACCAATACAATTCCCATAAATACAGGTCCACCTTCTATAAAACGTAGTTTTAATTCTTGGTGAAAAGATCTTGATTCTTCAGTTACTGCTTCTTGAGCGAAAGTTGATTGAATAGCTCCAAAAAACATGAATCCTGCTACAGATAGGACATTTACTACTTTTTTCATCTTTGTTATAATTAATTTTTAAAGTTTAAGTGTTTAAAGATATAAATTTTATTTTAAAATCTTTATTATTTTAAATGGATTGGCAAGAAACAAAAAAATATTTGTCTCTCAAAAAAATTGTAATCTAATTTAACGTAAAAATACATTTTTTTTTAGTTGCAACTCATTTTTTTTGAAAACTATTTTTCAGAAATCTCTCCACGTAAAGATTTCTGAAAATACTTTACAAAACTTTCTGCGCTTAAACCCTCATTTAATAAATACATTAATTTCGCTAAGGCAGATTCTGTAGTAATATCCAAACCGCTAATTACACCAATACTTTTTAAACCTAAGCTGGTATCATAATGGCCTTGTATTACAGCACCGCCAACACATTGGGTTACATTAATTATTTTAATGCCTTTTACTATTGCTTGCTGTAACAATTCTAAAAACCAAGCCTCATTAGGTGCATTACCAGAACCATATGTTTCTAAAATAACACCTTTTAAATTTTTAATTTCTAAAATAGTTTGCACAACAATTGGTTTTATACCCGGGTACAGTTTTAAAATACAAACATCTGTAACCATATTTTTTCTTGCAATTAAAGTAGCACCCTTTTTATTTGGTTGATAAAGCATGGGCTCATTAAATTTTAAATGCACACCACTTTCTGCCAATTCCGGATAATTTTTAGAAGCAAAAGCCTCAAAATGTTCTGCACTTATTTTTGTAGTTCTATTTGCACGATATAATTTGTACTCAAAATACAAACCAACTTCTTTAATTACAGGTACATTATTTTTTCTTGAAGCCGCAATTTCTATAGAAGTTATCAAATTTTCTTTTGCATCTGTTCTTAAATCTCCAATAGGCAATTGAGAGCCCGTAAAAATTACAGGCTTTTGTAAATTCTCTAACATAAAACTTATGGCAGAAGCAATATAAGACATGGTATCTGAACCTGTAAGCACCACAAAACCATCAAATTTCTTATAATTTTCTTCTAAAATGGTTACAATTGTAGCGTAATAATTAGGGTTCATGTTAGAAGAATCTATTGGTTTCTCTAAAGAAACGCTTTCTATAGCACAATCTAATTGCGCTAATTCAGGAATTTTTTCTACAATTCTACTAAAATCAAAAGCCTTTAAAGCTTTGGTTTTATAATCTTTAATCATACCAATTGTGCCACCTGTATAAATAATAAGTATGTTTGGTTTGCTTGCCATTTTGTCATTTTTTACTAAATATCCAAGTAATTTTTTAGAATTATCGTCTTTAAACCATAATTTTTCGCAATAAAAAATAAATTGGAATACTTTATGTTGTAAATTTATACAACAAAAATGAAATAAATATTTAAAACATATAGATTATGATGGGATTTTATATTCTTGTAGGCCTTATCTCTTTAATTAGCATGGTGGTAAGTAATCAGCTAAAAAGTAAATTTAAAAAATACTCTAAAATACAACTTAGAAACGGTATGTCTGGAGCAGAAATTGCAGAAAAAATGTTGGCAGACAATGGTATTTTTGATGTTAAAGTAATTTCTACGCCAGGTATGTTAACAGACCATTACAACCCACAAAACAAAACCGTAAATTTAAGTGAAGGCGTTTATAACCAAAGAAATGCAGCTGCAGCTGCAGTGGCAGCGCACGAAGTTGGGCATGCTGTGCAACATGCAACTGCTTACAGCTACTTAAAAATGAGATCTCAATTGGTACCCGTTGTTAGCGTTTCTTCTAAATTCTCACAATGGCTGGTATTTGGTGGCTTAATCTTAGGCGTAGCCTCTGGCTTAGGATTTTATGTTGCTGTAGCAGGTTTAGTACTTATGGCAATGGCAACCCTTTTTAGCTTTATTACATTACCTGTAGAGTATGATGCTAGCAATAGAGCTTTAGCTTGGTTAAAAAATAAAAATATAGTTTCTAGAGAAGAATACTCGGGCTCAGAAGACGCACTTAAATGGGCTGCAAGAACTTATTTAGTTGCAGCTTTAGGTTCTTTAGCAATGCTAATTTATTGGGGTTTACAAATTTTAGGTAATAGAGATTAAAATTTTATAATTTGCTGTAATTTTTTTAGAAGCTTTTTCTTTTTTGAAATGCTACTTGGTAAAATTTATATTTTAAACTGTTTTTCTGCGGAAGTTGAGCCAGATACTCGCAACAATACTTCTAGCAATAAATTGAACAAAAAAATATAAATCACAAATTAGTACTTCTAAAAAATAGATAGCAATTTAAAAATCAATTTTTGAAAGCATCTATACAATAACACGACTACTTTTTCATAAACTCCTTTATTATGAAAAAGTTACTTTTTATTTGCATACTTATTTTATCGCTAAACCATTTAACCGCGCAAGAAATGAGTTTACATAAACTAGATAAAATGCTAACCGAAATTAGCGATAGTATTGTGAGTAATAAAAGTCAGTGGCAATTTAAAATTAAACAAGTGCCTTTTATTTGCATTGCAGATTCCCTGCACAATAGAATGCGAATTATTTCGCCAATTTTAGAAAGTAATCGGGTAACAGAAGAATTAAAAACAGCTACTTTAATGGCTAACTTCCATACAGCATTAGACGTAAAATATGCCATTTCAGATGATATTTTGTGGTCTATCTTTGTGCATCCTTTAAAAGAACTCACAGAAAAACAAGTTTTAAATGCGGTTAGTCAAGTATATTATGCCAATATTAATTTTGGTACCACTTTTTCTAGCACATCTTTGGTTTTTCCTGGTAACCTCACTAAAAAGGAAAAACCTAAAAAGAAACAGCAGTTATTAAAACGTATTTAAGCTTTTAAAACCAAATATATCAAACATAAATAGCGCCAAGCTAAAGTAAAACTTTGTAAACCAAAAAAAGTAATCACAAGCACAGCTACAATCTCAGCTTATAAAAAGTGATTAGAAAAACAAAAAAACACTTTGCTTTCACAAAGTGGTCACCTTTACAAAACATGCTATAAGTACAAATTGTACAAATCGTTTATTTTACATAGCTTCTTTATAAATAGCAATGGTTTCCTCTAAAGTTACATCTCTTGGGTTTCCTCCAGTACAAACATCTGCTAAGGCATTTTTAGCCATTTCTTTAAAATCTTCTTCTTTAACACCAAATTCTTTCAATCCAGATGGAATTCCTACGGCTTTAGACAAAACTTTAATTGCTGCTATAGCAGCATTTGCTCCTTCAGTATCACTCATATCAGAAACTACAACGCCCATAGCACTTGCCACTTTTTTTAGTTTATGAGCACAAGCAGGAATATTAAATTTTTCTACATGTGGCAATAAAATTGCATTGGCAACTCCATGAGGCATATCATACATACCTCCTAATTGATGTGCCATTGAATGTACGTAACCCAAACCTGCATTAGAAAATGCTTGTCCTGCAATAAATTGGCCCCAAGCCATTTTGCTTCTAGCTTCTAAATTTTGTCCGTCTAAAACAGCAGTTTCTAAACTTTGTGAAATTAATTTAATTGCTTCTAAAGCCAAAGCATCAGACCAACCAAAAGCGCCTTTAGTTACATACGTTTCTATTGCATGCGTTAAAGCATCCATTCCTGTTGCAGCTGTTAATGCAGCTGGTTTTCCTAGCATTAATTCTGGGTCGTTTACAGCAATAGCAACCAAACAGTTTTTATCTACCATTACCATTTTTATATGGCGTTTTTCATCTGTAATTACATAATTTATAGTTACTTCACTTGCTGTACCTGCAGTTGTATTAATTGCAATTATTGGTAAAGATGGGTTTTTAGACATATGAATGCCTTCATAAGCCTCTATATTACCACCATTTGCTGCTAAAATACCAATTGCTTTTCCACAATCTTGGGGAGAACCTCCTCCTAAAGTTAAAATAAAATCACACGCATTTTCTTTTAAAACTGCTAAACCATCGTTTACGTTTTTTACTGTTGGATTTGGATACACATCATCAAAAACCACAACATCTATATTTGATGATTTTATAACATCCAACACTTTTTGAGCTACGCCAATTTCTACTAAAATTTTATCAGTAACAAATAGTGCTTTTTTATAATGAAGTGTTTTTAATTCTTCTGCTAAATCATTTAATGCTCCTGGACCAATAAGACTTAATGGCGGTAAATAAATTCTTCTATTTTGTAACATTTTTATATTTTTTAATTAACGAAAGCTTTGTTCTTTCTTGTTACAAATTTCTTAAAGAATCTCTTGTTATAACATGATTTTTATCAGTTCTAAAATATTTTAATAATCACACCAAAATAAGTACTAGGAAATTTACTATTCAATAATTTTTAATTTAGTTCAATAAATATCTTGTTACTTTTATAGCTTAACAGATTTTATCGTGGCTCAAATATCAGAATGAACTTCTAAGTAAAAATTTCGATTTTATAATCATAAATAAGGATTTCTATTTAATAATGAGGTTGGTATAAAAATGGCACCTTACAATAAGAAAATGCGAGTATGATAACAGTAGAGCAATGTATAAAAAAAAACTACTTCTTACACTGCCCATAAAATGTATACTGATAAGAAAAATCAATAGATTAGAAGAAATAGCTTCAAATAAAAAACCTTCTTGATTTCTCAAAAAGGCTCTTCTCTTTATTTTGTGCGTTATATTTCCTCTAAAAAAGATTAATCATTCAATTTTAAAACCGCCATAAATGCTTCTTGTGGTATTTCTACATTACCAACTTGTCGCATACGTTTTTTACCTTTTTTCTGCTTTTCTAATAGTTTACGTTTACGTGAAATATCTCCACCATAACATTTTGCAGTAACATCTTTACGCAACGCTTTTGTAGTTTCTCTGGCAATAATTTTAGCGCCAATTGCAGCTTGTATAGGAATATCAAACTGTTGTCTTGGAATTAATGTTTTTAGTTTTTCTACAATTTTTTTACCTATATTATACGCATTATCTGCGTGTAATAAAGCAGAAAGTGCATCTACAGGATCTCCATTTAGCAATACATCTACTCTTACCAATTTCGATTCTTTCATACCTATTGGATGATAATCAAAAGAAGCATAACCTTTAGAAACAGTTTTTAAACGATCGTAAAAATCAAAAACAATTTCTGCCAAAGGCATTTCAAAAATTAATTCTACTCTTTGGGTTGTTAAATACGTTTGGTTTACAATTTGCCCACGTTTTTCGATACACAAGCTCATTACTTGGCCAACAAAATCTGCCTTTGTTACAATAGATGCTTTAATAAACGGCTCTTCTACTCTATTTAATTTACTTGGTTCTGGTAAGTCAGACGGATTGTTTACAATTAAAACCTCTTGTGGATTTTTATTTGTAAATGCATGGTAAGACACATTGGGAACCGTTGTAATCACAGTCATATTAAACTCACGCTCTAAACGTTCTTGAATAATTTCCATGTGTAACATTCCTAAGAATCCACAACGAAAACCAAAACCTAAAGCGGCAGAACTTTCTGGCTGAAACACCAAAGAAGCATCATTTAACTGTAACTTTTCCATAGAGTTACGCAGTTCTTCATAATCTTCTGTATCTACAGGATAAATTCCTGCAAAAACCATGGGTTTTACGTCTTCAAAACCTTCAATTAAATCTGTTGTAGGGTTTGCAAAGTCTGTAATAGTATCTCCTACTTTTACTTCTTTTGCTGTTTTTATACCTGTAATTAAATACCCAACATCTCCTGTTTTAATTTCTTTTTTAACAACTTGCTCTAGCTTTAAAGTACCTACTTCATCTGCGCCATATTGCTTACCAGTTGCCATAAATTGTATTTGCTGATTCTTTTTTATAGAGCCATCAATTACTCTAAAATACGTTTCAATACCTCTGTAAGAGTTAAAAACCGAATCGAAAATTAGGGCTTTTAAAGGCGCGTCTGGATTTCCTTTTGGTGCAGGAACTCTGTCTATAATTGCTTTTAAAATATTATCTACTCCAAAACCTGTTTTTCCACTAGCGTGAATTACTTCTTCAGGATCGCAACCTAACAAATCTACAATATCATCTGTTACTTCTTCTGGATTTGCACTTGGTAAATCTACTTTATTTAATACGGGAATAATTTCTAAATCGTTCTCTAACGCTAAATACAGGTTAGAAATGGTTTGTGCTTGTATGCTTTGTGCAGCATCTACAATTAACAATGCGCCTTCACAAGCAGCAATAGATCTAGAAACTTCGTAAGAAAAATCTACGTGACCTGGTGTGTCTATTAAGTTTAAAATGTATTGTTCGCCTTCAAACTCATAATCCATTTGTATAGCGTGAGATTTTATGGTAATACCACGTTCTCGCTCCAAATCCATATTATCTAATAACTGATTTTGCTTTTCGCGCTCAGTTACAGAACCTGTATAATCTAACAATCTATCTGCTAATGTACTTTTACCATGATCTATGTGTGCGATAATGCAAAAGTTTCTAATATTCTTCATGCGTTAAATTTAATTTCTGAATTATTGCAAAGATACGCTATTTACAAACCCATTCAAACAAAAAAAGAAGTTGCCAAAATTTCTTTTTAAAACAACTTCTTTTACAATTTTGTAAAAACTATTTATGCATCCCTTTCTAATTCTGCAATAGCTACTTTAAATTCTTCCCAATTAATGGTTTCATCTCTATTTTTATCGTATCCTTTTAAAAGTTCATTGGCTACAAAACCAGATATAAATCCGTTTATTTCTGCAGATCGTAACATTTTTTTTATTTCAGACTTGTTTAATCTGGCGTCTTCGTTAGAATCAAAAAACTGAAAAGCTTCTTCTGGCGAATCGAACTGATTGGTAATTAAAATTCTTATTTTTCTTAAAATATCTGTTTTTGCTATCATATTTTTTTGTGTTAATTGATGCCTAAAGTTAATAAAAAAAATAGACTTTTCGCTTAAACACCTTTACGTAAACAATTATTATGTTATTATTTAATTAATTAACTTTGTTAACTAAGTTATTTTTTTAAAGCCATTATGGGTTTGTATTTGGGTTTTTCTGCACTTTGAATTTTGGGAGTTTTCAAACATCAATATTTTAAAATTGCACTTATTACCAACATTGTTTTTATGTTAGGTTTAGGTTTTGGTAGAGTTTTAAGTTTTTTTATGGATGGAAACCCAACTTTTGGTTATCAATTTGGCACTTTTGCAGAAATCTTTTTAGGTTTTTATGGTGTTTGGGTATTCAAAAACCTAAAATAAGCTAGTTTTTGTAATTAACCACCACTATTTGCAGTTTACAAGA
Organism: uncultured Polaribacter sp.; assembly: GCF_947495205.1. Taxonomy (GTDB): domain Bacteria; phylum Bacteroidota; class Bacteroidia; order Flavobacteriales; family Flavobacteriaceae; genus Polaribacter. Next base: position 17,049 of record NZ_CANLXV010000001.1, read on the forward strand.
AACTTGTTTTGTAAACTTTTAAATGATTGTTGTTTTGTGGTATAAAATTTTAAATTTACCACTGATGAAGAAATTACATTACACTTTACTGTTTTTATTAATTCCCTTTTTTGTTTTTGCTCAAGAGGAAACAAAGTTGCCTGCACAACCATGGAAAGATCTTTTAGAAATAAAGCATACCACCAAACAAGATTTTTTATTTGAAAAAGATTTAGTAAGATGGAGAGATAGCATTAAAGTAAAACTCAAAGGAAATTACACTTCTAAAGATTCCCTTGAAATTTCAAAAACTATAAAAAAACTAGATAGTGTAACTGAAACCATTTCAATTACTTTTTCTCAAAACGAAAAAGCAAATCTTGAAATTAAATTTTTATATGATAATGATATAACTTACAAAACACCATATTGGATAAATAATCTCCCATATTTTAATACAAGAGCTAGTAAACGTGAAAATAAACCTAAAAAAATTGTTTATGGGGAAATTACACATTACAAAGGAAAAGATTACAACAAAACTATTAATGAGATAGAAGTTTCACTTGCAAAAGTACTTTTTGAAGGATACTTCAAAACGCCTCATAAAAACAGTGGATTCAATCTTTATGCAAGAAGACTCGAACCATTTGATAGAAAAAATTACCATCTCACAGATAGTGATTTAAAAATTATTGCTAAAATTTATAAAAGTGATTTTGATGAAAAATTACAACTTGCTGCATCTCAATTTAAAGAAGATGTTTTAAAAAAAATAGAAAATTATAAAATTAAAAGCAGAAATAAACAGTTATGGTGGGTTAAAAACCCTTTATCTGTTGTTTTTATACCAGCATTAGTATTGTTTTTATTATTTCTATTTTTCATCTTAAAGATTAAAAATTACATTGATAGAAAATTTAAAAATAACTTTTTGCAATTTTTACTTGTAAGTTTAATTGCTATCTGTTTTTTAGATATTTTAATTATATTTTCTGTTTCGTTTTACGATTATTTAAGAACTCCAAGGAATTTTGGTTTTTCAATAATAAAATATGATACTGTTATTACAACTTTCGTAGTTTCTTTATTTTGCTTTCCTTTTTTATTTTTATTTCGATTTTTAGAGAAAAAAATTGAAAAGACATATGCTAATATTGTTACTAAGACAAGTTTAATTTTCTTGTCAACAGGAATGTTACCATTTGTAATAATTTTGGTGATAGTTATTTCGACTATTAAAGAAGGTCAAAATCATCAAGGAGCCTATACCACTTTATCATATGTGTTTTTAGTGGCTATGATTATCGCTTCAATAAGAGCATTAATAAGCTATTTCATTTTTAAAGAACGAAGTTTAATTGTAGAAAACGAAAACAAACTATCTCATTTAAGAGAGTTGAAAACGAAGGCAGAATTAAAATCTTTACAATCTCAAATCAATCCGCATTTCTTATACAATTCTTTAAATTCTATTGCAAGTTTAGCTCCAATTAATGCCGAGAAAACTCAAAAAATGGCACATTCGTTATCAGATTTGTTTAAATATTCTATCAACAGAAAAGGGCAAAAAATGAGCACCATTAAAGACGAAATAGAAATGGTACAAGCCTATTTAGAAATAGAGAAAATACGGTTTGAAGAGCGTTTAAATTTTACAATTAAAGTAGATGAAACACTTTTGAATCACAAAATTCCGTTGTTTTTAATACAACCTTTGGTAGAAAATGCTATAAAACACGGCGTTTCAAAAAATAAAGACAAAGGCGAAGTTGTTTTGAACATAGAAAAAGAAAGAAACGCAATACTAATTACAGTTACAGATAATGGCCCTGATTTTCCTGAAGGTTTGGTTAGTGGGCATGGTTTACAAACCGTTTACGATTTATTAAGATTGAGTTATGGAGACAAAGCAGTTTTAAATTGGACAAATTCGCCACAAAAAATAATTACCATAACCATCCCAAAAACTGCATAAAATGAATAACACCTATAAAACCATAATTATAGACGACGAAGCGCCTGCAAGAAAAGGTTTACAAAATTTACTTTCTCAATTTCCAGAAACGTTTACAATTATAGCTATTGCTAAAAACGGTATAGAAGCCAAAGAAAAGATTGAAAATCTGCAGCCAGATCTTATTTTTTTAGATATTGAAATGCCAGAATGTTCGGGATTTGAATTGTTGGCAAAATTAGCCCAAATTCCCATTGTGGTTTTTTGTACGGCTTACAACCAATATGCATTAGAAGCTTTTGAGACCAATAGCATAGATTATATTGTAAAACCTGTAAAAAAAGAACGAATTGCAAAAACGGTTCAAAAATTAACATCGTTTCAAAAAAATATTTCTCAAGATGAGATGTTAAAAGTCTTAAAAGACATTGCCAATAAAAAAGAAGTCAAAAAAATGACTTCCATTACCGTTAAAAAAAATGAACGTTTAATTTTTATAAAATTAGATGAAGTTGCTTTTTTTGAAGCAGATAATATTTACACTAAAATTCATAGTGATTCTGGCGTATATTTAAGTAACGAAACAATTACGAATTTAGAAAACAAATTACCCGATAATTTTTTACGCATTCACAGAGGCATCATCATCAATAAAGATTTTGTAAACGATATTCAGAAGTATTTTAACAGCAGATTTATCATCACCCTAAAAAACAGCAAACAAAGTACAGTTACTTCTGGCAGAAGTTATAATGAAGTCATTAAAAGTTGGATTGCTGGTTAAATTGCATTTTACTATATTTTATTTCCGATTTTGGTTTGACATTAATAAAAACACTAATTTTGTAAAAAAATAAATACGTTTTGGCAAAAATAGGCAACATTCAACTTCCGGAATTTCCATTATTACTAGCACCAATGGAAGACGTTTCTGACCCACCATTTAGAGCTTTGTGCAAAGAAAATGGTGCAGATGTTGTGTATACAGAATTTATTTCTAGCGAAGGTTTAATTAGAGATGCTGCAAAAAGTGTAATAAAATTAGACATTTACGAAAAAGAAAGACCAGTTGGAATTCAGATTTTTGGTGCCAACTTAGAATCGATGTTAAAAACCATAGAAATTGTTGAGAAATCTAAACCAGATATTATTGACATTAACTTTGGTTGTCCTGTAAAAAAGGTAGTTTCTAAAGGTGCTGGCGCAGGAATTTTAAAAGATATAGATTTAATGGTTTCTCTTACAGAAGCTATGGTAAAACATACCAATTTGCCAATTACCGTAAAAACGCGTTTGGGTTGGGATCATGATTCTATAAGAATTGTAGAAGTTGCAGAACGTTTACAAGATGTAGGTTGCAAAGCCATTTCTATTCATGGTAGAACGCGTGCACAAATGTATAAAGGCGATGCAGATTGGAAACCTATTGCTGCTGTAAAAAACAACCCAAGAATGCACATTCCTGTTTTTGGTAATGGAGATGTTACCACACCAGAAAGAGCCATGGAAATGCGCGATAAATATGGTTTAGATGGTGCAATGATTGGGAGAGCTTCTATTGGGTATCCTTGGTTTTTTAACGAAGTAAAACACTTTTTTAAAACTGGAGAACATTTAGCAAAACCCACAATTGCAGAAAGAACGCAAGTTGCTAGAAGACATTTGCAAATGGCTATTGATTGGAAAGGCGAACGTTTAGGAGTTGTAGAAACTAGAAGACACTACACAAATTACTTTAAAGGAATTCCGCATTTTAAAGATTATAGAATGAAAATGGTAACTTCTGATGATCCTAAAGATGTTTTTAATGCTTTTGATGAAGTTGAAGCTAAGTTTGGAAACAGTATTATTCCAGAAATTAGCTAACGTTTTATTGCGCTAAAAAAGTTTTAGAAATTCTGCTACTTGCAATTTTGGCAGCAATATATCCCAAAATAGATATTGTAAAAAACACAATTAACAAATTGGTTATTTGAAATTCTACAGGATAAGGCACGTTTGGTACAATCATAAAAAGTGCAAATTTTTGTTGAATAAAAACCAATAAAACTCCTAAAAACAAACCAATACACATTCCAAAAAAAGTAAGCAAAAAACCTTGAAACATAAAAATTGATTTAATTTCTTTAAGTGTAGCACCTAAATTATACAGCGTTTTTAAGTTTGCTTTTTTATCAATAATCAGCATAATTATTGCACCAATAACGTTAAATAAAGCAATAATTACAATTAGTGTAAATATTAAATACGATATAAAATTTTCTGTATTTATTACTTTATAAAAAACTTCATTTAACTGTTCTTTTGTTTGTACCTTAAAATCTTTACCTATTTTTTGTTTTAAAGATTTGGCAAAAGCAGCAGCTCTTTTTCTATCATTTAACTTTAATTCTATACTCGTAACTTGATTTTCTTTAAATTTTAATAAATTTCTAGCTTCGTTTATCGCTACAAAAACAAATTTATTTTCAAAATCTTCTGTACCAGAATACACACCAACTATTTGCGTTTCTAAAGTATAAAAAGGGTTTCTAGGGTTTATAAAACCAGTTCCTGGTTTTGGAATCATTATTTTTAATGGGTTTCCATAATTGTAGGTTCCTAAAGATAATTTGTTAGAAATTCCTCTGCCCACAACAGCCGTATTTTTAAAATCACTTTGCAACCAACTGCCTGCGTATAAGGCAACATCTAAATTAGAAATCTTTGTAAAATTGCTATCTACACCTTTTATAAAAGCTATTTCTGTTTTTTGATTGTATTCTAAAAAAACACGTTCTTCTACAACCTCAGCAATTACATTTATATTTTTATGCTGTTTTAAAACCGTTTTTAAATTATCTGTAACAAAAAAAGATTTGCCTTTTGTTGTAGTAATTTTAATATCAGGATCTGATTTATCTAATAAACTATCACTAAAAGTTCTTAAACCAGAAAAGCCCGAAAGTATAATAAACAAAGCTAAAGCCCCTACAATTACTCCAAAAGAGGCAATTATGGTAATAATGTTTATAGCATTATTACTGGTTTTAGAAAATAAATATCGCTTTGCGATGTAGTACGAAAAATTAATAAGGTTTTATTTTTTTTGACGTCTTGGTAAAACTTCAGGGTTTTTAATTGGGTCTGCATCATTCCCTTTTAAAGATTTGTCTATTTCTTCTATATAATCTAAAGTATCGTCTCCAAAAAACAACAATTCTGGCATTCTACGCAATTGATTTTTTGTTCTTTTTGCCATTTCATGACGAATCAAAGGTGTATTGGATTGTATTCCTGTAACAATTTCATCTCTTTTTTCTGAAGGAAAAATACTTAAATAAACCTTTGCAACTCCTAAATCTGAAGTTACATGTACTTTAGAAACAGAAATTATAACGCCCTTCATACCATCTTGTGCCGCTTTTTGTAACACATCTACCAAATCTTTCTGTAAAACTCCCGCAATTTTGCGCTGTCTGTTTGTTTCTTCCATAGTGCAAATTTACGATAAATTTACGGAGTATAAATCTTATTTTTAATAGCATACATTACCAAGCCAACTCTGTTTTTTACATTTAGCTTAGTAAACAAAACATCTCTATAACCATCTATTGTCTTTGGACTTAAACACATTTTATCTGCAATTTCTTTATAAGTAAGTTCAGAACAAGCATATTGCATAAAAATACGTTCTCTTTCTTTAAAAACAATTTCTTTAGTCTCGTTACCAGATACAGACTTCATTAACAAATTAGTAACATTTTGTGTGTGGTAAAAACCACTTTCTACAATTTCTACTAAGGCCTGTTCTAGTATTTCCTTTTTAGTATCTTTTAGTAAATAACCAACTGCACCTGCTTTTAACATTTTTAAAATAGTTAAATCTTCATCTTCTACAGAAAGTGCCATTACATTTACTGTTTGGTGGTTTTTGGTAATCCACTCTGTGGTTTCAATACCATTTAAAATGGGCATATTTATATCCATTAAAACCACATCTGGTATAAACTCTGGTGATGTAGTAAACTTATTTACCAATTCCTGGCCATTTGCACAAGTATACAATACTTTAAACTTACTAAAACCGTTTACCATACCTGCAATTGCTTGCGATAACAGGTTATGATCATCCACCACTACTACAGTATAATTTATCATAATTTATAAATCATTTTTAAAGTTGTTCCTTTATTTTCTTCGGAAGTAAAAACAGCGGTTGCCCCAATTAATTTTGCTCTATTTCTTATATTTTCTAATCCAATACCTGTAGCAATACTTTCTGAAGAAAAACCAATACCATCATCTTTTGCAATAATTACCAACTCATTTTGTCTAAAATCTAAGTCTACATTTAAATTTTTACCTTTTGAATGTTTTATGGTGTTCGAAAAAAATTCTTGTAAAATTCTAAAAATAATAATGTTTGCTTTTTTGTCTATTGGAAACTCTTTTCCTTTAATTCTTAATACAGATTTTATAAAATTCAATCTATTAAAACGATCTATTTCTAACTGAATTGCTTCTATTAAACGAATATTTTTTATAGCTTCTGGGTTAATTAATTTAGATAATGCTCTAACTTCTGTTAAACCTTTGGTTATGGTTTCAGAAACCTCATTTATATTTTCTGGAGAAGTATTTTGCAGTTGAATTTTAGCTAAGGTTAGTAACTGACCAATATTATCATGCAACTCCCAACTAATATTTCTTAACGTTTCTTCTCTAATTTCTATTTGAGTTTCTGCAATTTCACGTTCAAATCTTTTTTTGGTTTCTGCTTTATCTATAAGTAAAATCTTTTTTTTATTCTGAAATACGATAAAGAGTATAATAAGCACAACTATAACTAAAGTAATTATAAAGGTTGATATTAAAATAGCTAATTCTTCTCTTTGGAGCTCCATATGATACCACTAATAAAACAAATATGTGTAAATATAATAATAACACTTTGCAATATAAATAAATTTGGTCCCTCTGATTTTGCATCATAACCAAAAATATAAAATACTGTGTAAAAAGGCATTGTTGTTAAATAATAAATTAAAAAACCAACAGTAATCCAAAAAGATAAATCTTTTTGAAACCTAATAATTTTGTCTGATTTTAATAATTCTTTTAGATAAAAAACCATAAAAACGCACACAACCATTGCCCCTAAAAGCACTGTACTCTTTTCTAAAATCTTAAAAATAAAACTCAAGAAATAAATGCCATTAAAAAAAATCATTAAATACTTAATCCAAAGATGAGAAACTTCTTCTTTTGTTAAAGTATAATAAATAAGAGCAACAAAATTAAATTCAAAAAACGTGTAAACATTATATACTACTATATTTGATATTCTGTATGAAGTTAAAATTACACCAAGTGATTCTACAACTATAGCCATTATAATGTAGGCCAAAAAATATTTATAAAAGACGGTATTGTACTTTCTTCTATAAATAAGTGTAAAAATGCCTGTAATTATAACAGCTAAATAAGCAATATCAGATAATAATTCCATTGTATTAATAAGGTGGTGCTGTTTTACCTCTATTTAAACCAGAACTTAGCAAATCTTGTGTAGTAGTTAATGTTGGTAAAAAAGAAGCTCTTTGTACTTGTTTTGTTTCTTTACTACTAAATTGATTTAAGAACTTCGTAAATTTAATAGGCTTGCCTTTACCTGAATACAAAGGTTCAAAAGCAACATCTGTAAACTTACCAATATTGGTTGCTGGCATAAATATTAAAGAATGCCTACCTCTTAATTTTTTATCTGAATGGTTTTTAGGGTATGCTGCAGAAAAAATTCTTAGACCTGTTAACTTAATCTCTTTCTCTTTAGATAGCTTTTCTAAATAAGCTATATATTGCTTTATCTGATCTATTTGGTAAAAATGAGAAATAGTTTCAATGGTATCTTGTTTACTTCCTGTAAATTCTTTTCTATATTTATTTAATACTTTTCTCTGACCAATATCATATTGATGAAACATACCTGCCATCTCTTTATAGGTAATTGTATTTTTTGGTCTAGCATCATTCACTACTTGTTGTTTATGATCACACTCAGAAGTACAACCAATTGCTAAAACTAGTATGGATAAAAAAAAGGATAATTTTAAAATAGGTTTCATAAAATAAGGTTTTAGTTAATTCCTTAAAAATACAATATAAATTAGAACTTGAGTATGTAATCTTAACATAGTACTATAAACAATTGATTATTATGCATTTAATTATAAACACAAAATTATTTCATAAAATAAACAGGGTGTTTTTCCCCTAAAAATTAGGAGCTTTACACTTGTTGTTATAACAAATAAAATAGTGATTTTTGACGTATGAATTAATTAAGAAAAAGTAATTTTTTAGGGGAAATTGCAAACAAACTATCTTTAAAATAGTTTGACTAAAAAAGCCTCAAAACACATTTGTTTTGAGGCTTTTTGTATACTAAAATTTAGCTTATTTAATCTGCTAAAATAATTGCTTTATTATCATTTAACTCTAAAGTACCTGAGTTAATTTTTAAAACTAATTTATCACTAATAGTTTCAAACTTTTCTTTAAACTTATCATCTAAAACAACGTTAGCTGCTTTTATAGCAATACTGCCTTCAGTTAAATTAGCAACTATAGGCGCGTGATTATTTAATACTTGAAACTCACCATCTGTACCTGGAGCAGAAAAAGAATCTACTTCTGCTGAAAACAGTATGGCTTCTGGTGTTACAATTTCTAAAAACATAGTTTTATTGGTTTTTAGTTCTTAGTTTTAGTTTTTGGTTAAATACGTATAACTCAAAACTTATAACTTAAAACTTGTTTACGCCTCTGCTAACATTTTTTCACCTGCATCTATTGCATCTTGTATAGAACCTCTAAGGTTAAAGGCAGCTTCTGGATATTTATCTAACTCACCATCCATTATCATGTTAAACCCTTTAATAGTATCTTTAATATCTACTAAAACACCAGGTATACCTGTAAATTGCTCAGCTACGTGAAAAGGTTGAGATAAGAAACGTTGTACACGTCTTGCTCTATGTACTACTAATTTATCTTCTTCAGATAATTCTTCCATACCTAAAATGGCAATAATATCTTGCAATTCTTTATAGCGTTGTAAAATTTCCTTTACTTTCTGTGCACAATCATAATGCTCGTCTCCTAAAATATCTGCTGTTAAAATTCTAGAAGTAGAATCTAACGGATCTACTGCTGGATAAATACCTAACTCTGCAATTTTACGAGACAATACAGTTGTTGCATCTAAATGCGCAAACGTTGTTGCTGGCGCTGGATCTGTTAAATCATCTGCAGGTACATAAACTGCCTGTACAGATGTAATAGAACCTTTTTTAGTAGATGTAATACGTTCTTGCATTGCACCCATTTCTGTTGCTAATGTTGGTTGATATCCCACTGCAGAAGGCATACGACCTAATAAGGCAGAAACTTCTGAACCGGCTTGTGTAAAACGGAAAATATTATCTACAAAGAAAAGTACATCTTTTCCTTGACCATCTCCTGCTCCGTCTCTAAAATATTCTGCTATTGTTAAGCCAGATAAAGCTACACGTGCTCTTGCTCCTGGTGGCTCATTCATTTGTCCGAAAACGAAAGTAGCTTTAGAATCTTTCATACCTGGTTTATCTACTTTAGATAAATCCCATCCTCCTTCTTCCATAGAATGCATAAAATCGTCTCCGTATTTTATAATTCCAGACTCTAACATTTCACGCAATAAATCGTTTCCTTCACGAGTTCTTTCTCCAACACCCGCAAATACAGATAAACCTCCGTGTCCTTTTGCAATGTTATTAATTAACTCTTGAATTAAAACAGTTTTACCTACACCTGCTCCACCAAATAAACCAATTTTACCACCTTTTGCATAAGGTTCTATTAAATCGATTACTTTAATTCCTGTAAATAAAACTTCTGTAGATACAGATAAATCTTCAAATTTAGGAGCATTTCTATGAATTGGTAAACCATCTTTACCTTCTTTTGCTAAGTTTCCTAAACCATCAATAGCATCTCCAGTTACGTTAAATAAACGACCGTAAATATCATTACCAATTGGCATTTGAATTGGATTACCAGTAGCAACTACCTCAGCACCTCTACTTAAACCGTCGGTAGCATCCATAGAAATGGTTCTTACGGTATCTTCACCAATATGTTGTTGTACTTCTAAAACTAAAATAGAACCATCGGCTTTTTTAATTTCTAATGAATCGTAAATTTTCGGCAATTCATTCTCTGTATTGAATTCAACATCAATTACTGGCCCAATAATTTGAGAAACTTTTCCTGTTGCTGTAGACATTTGTATCTAATTAAATTTGTTAATTGTTTTGAGATTTATCATCTCATTTTCAGGTGGCAAAGGTAATTCTTTTGATTGTAATTAAAAAAGTTTTTTTAAGTAAAAAGAAACTAGATTCCATAAAAAAACCTCATCTAAAAAGATGAGGTTTCTTAATTAATAATTTAATAGAATTATTTTTTGTTAGTTACTTTAACTACAACTCTTCTATTTTGAGCTCTTCCTGCTCTAGTTTTGTTTGTTGCGATAGGCTCTCCTTCTCCATAACCAATAGATTGTAATCTAGTTGTTGGAATACCATTTTTCACTAAGTAATCTCTAACAGCTGTCGCTCTTTTTTCAGAAATTCTTAAGTTTAATGCTGCAGAACCTTGACTATCTGTATGACCTTCGATTAAGAAATTAGCATTAGGATAATTCTTCATTACTTTAACTATTGCATTTAACTTAGAAGTTACACCTGGCTTGAAAGAAGATTTACCAGAGTTAAATAAGATTGCTTTAGCAAACTCTCCTAAAGAACTTTCTGCTTCTTTTGTAATTACAGCTGCTGGACAACCTTTATTAGAAGCAACACCTGCAACATTAGGACACTTATCATCTTTATCTAATACGCCATCTTTATCAGAATCTGGCCAAGGACATCCACTGTTAGCCATTGGACCAGCTTGATTAGGACACTTATCCTTTTTATTGATAACTCCATCTCCATCAGAATCTGGACAACCTTTGTTTGCTTTAGTTCCTTTTTCATTTGGACACATATCATCTTTATCAGCAACTCCATCTCCATCAGCATCTGGACAACCATTCATAGCTGCTAAACCAGCTACATTAGGACAAGCGTCATCAGAATCTTTGATTCCATCACCATCTGCATCAGGACAACCATTGAATTCTTTTAAACCAGCAACTTCTGGACAAGCATCATCTTTGTCATATACACCGTCTTTATCAGTATCTTTACCACCAAATCTGATTACTAAACCTAAAGTAGTTTGGTAATGCGTTCTAATATTATCTGAAAAACCTAATTTAGTTCCTGTTTGAAAGTTTAAACCTAAGTTATCGTTAAACCAAGTATTAAAACCAACACCCGCATTTAACATTCCTTCTCCTACAGAATCAAGATCAACATAACCACCACCTAAATATACATAAGGATCAAACCATCCAGTTTCTCCAACCAGGTGATTTAAGTCATACTTTACAATTGCATCAACAGCCCAATAAAGGTCATTAGCATCATTTTCTGCAAGAATTGTTTCAATTTTATTTAAAGAACCTGCTAATTGTAAAGAAAAGCCTTTATTTAAATATTTATCTGCGGATATTCTAGAGATAGATGGAATTACATTCCAATCTGTATTCCCTAGTGCATCTTCTACTTGAGTACCAAAGTCATCAGAACCGTAGAAATCTACAATATTCCCACCAAAGCCAATAGCCCATGGATTGTTTTCATCTTGTGCATTTATGTTACCAATTGCGGCAAACATAAACAAAGCTATCATAGCTAATTTTAAATGTTTCATTATCAAATTTTTAAATTAAAAGTTCGTTATTTTAAGAACAAAAGTAAGTTGTTAAAACTTATCTACAAAGATAAATCTACAAAAAATTCAAAAAACTGGTAACTTTTAATCAATTCTAAATAAGTTATGGTTTTTTTTAATAGGTTTATAAAGGGTTTACCTTTTTATAACTTTTATGACGTATTACAAACAAAAATTTACTTTTTTTGATAATTAGAAACTAGATATTTAATTGTAACAATAGTATTTCCAATTATACTTCAACAATTTCAATCTTCTTATTAATATATAGTAATATCTTTTTTATGACTGTAAAATTCATTGTTTCTAACACTTTTTGATATTTTAACAATTGCTGATGATGCTCTTTATAAGGAGCGCCTGTTTTATAATCTATAATTATAATTTGATTCTTAGCATTAAAAACCAAACGGTCTGGTATAATTACTTGATTGTCTATATCTACAATTTCTCGCTCATTATATGTAATTACATCTTTAGTAAAATACTCTTCTAATTGTGGATGGTTTACCACTGTAAAAACGCTAGTTTGTATATAGGTTAGCAAACTTTCTTCTATTAAACCTTGATTGTAATAGTTTTGAATAACAGTTTCTGCATCTTGTTTTACTTTAATTTTTGAAAAAATTTCGTGCAATAAATTACCAAAATCTATTGCTTTACTTTGCTCTGCATTCCATAATTTAGCAGAACTTGCTAATAATACAATATTATGCTCTTGCCAAGGTGTGGTGGTAAATTTTTGATGAATTTCAGTTTTACTCACCAATTCCTTTACAACACTTCTTCTTTCTTCATTTCCAAAAGTGTAACTTTTTTGTTGATCATTCCAAAGATTAATTTGCTTTAAAAAGTTAATAAATACACCAGAATAATGTTTGAGATTTTCGTCTCCATTTTTTGAAACTTTATAATCTGTTATAATGTGTAATTGCTCTACTGCTCTTGTTAGCGTTACATATAGTAAATTAAAACTATCTAACTCTAAGGCTTGGCTTTTTTGGTTAAAAATTTCTAGTCCTCTATCACTTACATGTTGCAGATTACTATAACCATCTACTAAAAGCTCCTTAAATTGTCCAAAAGATGCTGGTAAATCATCTAGCCAAACTTTGGGGGTAATTTCATTATAAATAGCTACATCAAAAGGAAAAATAACTACTGGAAATTCTAACCCTTTAGATTTATGAATGGTCATAATTTGCACAGCTTCTGTACTTTCTGGAGCAACAATACTTAATGTATTGCTTTTTAAAGTCCAAAAATCTAAAAAATCTTGAATACTAGTTTCTTTGCGCTGTTGTTCTAAAACCACATCTAAAAAAAACTGAATGTAAGCGTCTGATGCGTTTACCAATTTAAAACTTCTAACAATAGTTTCTATTTTTTCGTAAAATGGCAATTGTAAAAAACTAGATAGCTCAAAATTAATAGTATATTTTTCTAAAGATTTAAAAAGAGTAAAATTATCAGCTTTTATATAGGTTTCTATAAATTGATGTTTCTCTTGAGCAATCTCTAAATGCTCATGCAAAAAGTACAATATTTCAAATCTACTTTCTTCATCTATATTGTTTTGTATTGTTTGTAATAAATTAATAATGAACTTAATTTTTACATCATTCTTTAAAAGCAATGTTTCTGAGGAAACAATTTTTATTCCTTTTTCCGTTAAAAAATCTGCTATTGCAATTCCATCTTTTTTTGTTCTAGTTAATACACAAATTTCACCAAGCTTAAACCTATCTTTTAAATTAAGAATTCGTTCAAAAACCTTTGTAGGGTATTTTAATTTATCGTCTTCTTTATTTGCTAATTTTTCCAAAAACTCTAAAGAAACGTAGCCACCTTTCTTAGCATTTTCTTTTTGTTGATTGCCTTCTGTATAAATATTTTTATAGACTTCATTTTGAAGAAAATTAGCGGCATGCTGAAAAAATTGGTTGTTAAAATTGATAATTTCTGAATAACTTCTATAATTTGTATCTAATTCTTCTACTTTTTTATCAATTTGAAAAGGGTTATTACCTAAATTCCCTTTTATTCCTAAACCAATAAATTGTTCTGCTTTACCACCACGCCATCTATAAATGGCTTGTTTACCATCACCAACCAACAATAAATTACTACTTTCTTGCGCCAAGGCATTATCTATAAGTGGAATTAAATTTTGCCATTGTAACTCAGAAGTGTCTTGCATTTCATCTATAAAATAGTGCATAAATCGCTGGCCAATTCTTTCATATATAAAGGGTGCAGGTTGGCCTTTTATATTGTCTGAAATTAACTGATTAAACTCTGCATTTAAACGAATATTATTGTCTTCTTTTATTGCATTTAGCTCATTATTAATATTATTTAAAACTGCTAATGGTGTAATACTTTTTAGTGCCAATTTGTTTAAAAGATACAATGCATATTTCTCTTCAAACAATGTTTTAGATTGATAATAATATTGATGCAATTGCTCCTTTATATCATCAATAATATCTTTAGCTAATGGTGTAGTTTTAGCTCCGTATAAATTTTTATCCTCTTCGATATTTTTATTTAAACGACCTTCAAATTTGATATCTCCATTCTTTAAAAATGGTAATTTTTGAAATTTTTCGAAATGTTTTGGGTAATCTCCGTAACTAAAATCTGTTGAAGAAAGTCCATTATTATCAATAAATTTTAAAACCTTATCACTAATATCTTTAAATTCTTTTTCTATCTGACTATTGATTTTTTGTAGTTTAGTCTTTAAACCAAAAAAATCATCTAACTGCTTATCTGCCAAATTTCTAAAATGCTTGGTGTCATCTTCATTTAAAAGAATTTTAGCAAATTCATTTAAATCTCTAGAAATATCCCAAGATTTATCATCATCGGTTTTGTCTAGGGTATACGTTATAAGTAATTTTGTAAGCTTTTGATCTGTACCAATTTTAGATAATAAAATATCTACTGCTTCATTTAGTAAAGAAATGGCGTCCATTTCTACTTCAAAATTTAAAGACAAACCCAAATCATAGGCAAAACTTTTAATAATTTTATGCGTAAAACTATCTATAGTAGTAATAGAAAAAGCAGAATAATTTTGAAGAATAGCATCTAAAATCTTTTTACTACGTTCTTGAATGGTGTTAAAATCTAAATTTGTTTCCTTAATAATATGAGACAACAAATCGTTGCTTTTGCCTTCAGAAAAAGTTTCTAAGTTCGCTAAAACACGCTCTTTCATTTCGCCTGCAGCTTTGTTGGTAAAGGTAATTGCCAACACTTTCTGAAACATAAAAATATCATCAGAAATTAATAATACTTTAAGGTATTTTTTTACTAAAGTAAAAGTTTTGCCACTTCCTGCAGAGGCATTATAGACTTGAAAATTTGAAGGTTGTTGCACAATTTATTTTTAAAAACAATTTGTACGAATTTAATGAATAAAAAACATAGAATTACAGGTAGTTCGCTATAAAATTAAAAAAAATCTAATTTCAAAAGCCTAAAAAATAATTATGCGTAATATTTCAAATTGATTAAGTATGTAAAGTGTATTTAAAAACTGTTTGTGCACTATTTTTTTTGAATAAGGATAAAGTTACATTTATCCAAGCCCAACATCTAAAGACATCATTACAATAAAGCCACCAATAAAACCAAGCGTGGCAATATCTGTATATTTATCTCTTTGTGTTTCTGGCACAACTTCTTCAATAACCACAAAAATCATAGCACCTGCTGCAAAAGCTAATGCATAAGGTAAAATTGGTGTAAAAAAAGATACTGCTAAAGCTCCTAAAACAGCTGCAACTGGTTCTACAACTGCAGAAAGCTGCCCATACCAAAAACTTTTTAATCTACTAACACCTTGCCTTCTTAAGGGCATTGCAACAGCAAAACCTTCTGGAAAATTTTGTATTCCTATACCAATTGCTAAAGAAATTGCAGCTATAATCATTTCTGTTTGCTCTACACCAACTAAAGTTGAGGCTGCACCAAACAGCACACCTACTGCCAAACCTTCTGGAATGTTGTGCAACGTAATTGCTAAAACCAATAATGTAGATCTGTGTAATTCTGTTTTTACGCCTTCTGCTTCGTTTTCTTTAAAATTAATATGTAAATGTGGTAAAATTTTATCCATACCAAATAAAGATAAAGCTCCCAATGCAAAACCAATTGCTGCAGGAATAACTTTTACAAAACCTTCTCCAGGACTATTTTCTATTGCTGGCGATAGTAAACTCCAAAAACTTGCAGCAACCATTACACCACCTGTAAAACCCAACATACCATCTAAAACAGCCCTGTTTAATTTTTTAAAAAAGAAAACCAAACCTGCACCAGCTGCTGTTAAACCCCATGTAAATAAAGAGGCGTACAAGGCGCCTTGTATAGGATTTTCTTTACAAAAATCTACTATTTGATCAAATGTAATC
Organism: uncultured Polaribacter sp.; assembly: GCF_947495205.1. Taxonomy (GTDB): domain Bacteria; phylum Bacteroidota; class Bacteroidia; order Flavobacteriales; family Flavobacteriaceae; genus Polaribacter. The sequence goes on from NZ_CANLXV010000001.1 coordinate 33,273, forward strand.
ATGCCTTTTTAATGTATAAGTTATTTGCTATTTTATTTGAGATTGATAATTTTTTATCTTGAATAGATATCTGCAAAGAATCATCAAACTCTTCTTTTTCTAAAACGGTTATTTTTTCGCCTAAAATAATACCTTTTTTGTCTAAAAACTGTAAAAATTCAGACGAAGAATCATCTACTCCAACACAAATACCACATTCATTTTTTTGCAAGGTAGATAATAAACTCTTTTCTATAGTTTTTAAATTCCCATTCTTATCTGGAATTGGATCTCCGTGTGGATCGTGAGTTGGAAAACTTAAAAAAGCGTCTAACTGATTAATTAATTTTGGCGATTTTATATGTTCTAATTGTTCTGCAACCTCATGCACTTCATCCCAAGAGAAATTTAATTTTTCAACCAAAAAAACTTCCCATAAACGGTGCTTTCTAACAATATTTGCTGCTGTTTTTTTTCCAAATGCTGTTAACGTAACTCCTTTGTACTTTTTATAAATAACCACTTCTTTCTCAGAAAGCTTTTTAACCATATCTGTAACAGAAGATGCTTTTGTTTCTAATTGTTTGGCTATGGCATTGGTACTAATTCCTTTTTCAGAATCTAACTCTAAATGATAAATGGTTTTTAAATAATTTTCTTCTGAATGTGTAAACATCAAACTTTATTTAGATCACAAAGATAAACTTTTTATTTTTATTAAAATAAATTTTTAGACTAACCTAAAAAATATATTATATTTGCATAAAATAAATTTTATTAATTCTAAATTAATACAATACGTTATTTTAAAATTGAATTAAAAAATGAAGATTAAAACACTCTTAACCCTATTTACACTATTAATTTTTGCAAAATTAGCTGCACAAAATACTACTATTTCTGGTGTTGTAACTGCAAAAGGAGAACCCATACCTTTTACCTTTGTTTATGTTAAAGGCGGCACAGAAGGCACCAATACAGACATTAATGGGCTGTATACTTTAAATTTAAAACCTGGCAAAGACATCTTAATAGAAGTAAGTTCTCAAGGATTTAGAAAAATATCAAAAAAAATATCAATCAAAAAATATGAGCAACAAAAAATAGATTTTGTACTTATTGAAGATCGTTTAGGCTTAGACGAAGTTGTAGTTAGTGCCACTAGAAACAGGGTAGAAAAACGCAACGCACCTGTTATTGTTTCTTCTATAAAACCAAGATTATTAAATGCAACACAATCTATCTCTGTAGCAGAAGGTTTAAATTTTGCACCTGGTGTACGGGTAGAAAATAACTGCCAAAATTGCGGATTTACCCAAGTAAGGTTAAATGGTTTAGAAGGCGCTTATACGCAAGTTTTATTAAATAGCAGACCAGTATTTTCTTCTTTAATTGGCGTTTATGGTTTAGAACAAATTCCCACAAATATTATAGACAGAATAGAAGTGGTTAGAAGTGGTGGCTCTGCACTTTTTGGCTCAAATGCCATTGCAGGAACTGTAAATATTATTACCAAAGATCCTATTTTAAATACTTGGGAAGTTGGCTCAAATCTGGCATTAATTAATGGTAAAGCTGCTGATAAAGTACTTACTTTTAATAGTTCTATTGTTGCAGATGATCTTAATAGTGGTTTCACCTTATTTGGCAATTACAGAAACAGAGAAAGTTTAGATTTTGATGGCGATGGTTTTACAGAATTAGTAGCACTTAGAAACAATACTGTTGGCGCAAAGGCTTTTCTTAAATCTAATAATAGAAGTAAAATATCTGTAAATTTAAATGCAATTAACGAGTATAGACGTGGTGGAAACCAATTAGACTTAGCACCTCAATTTACAGACATTACAGAAGAATTAAATCACGATACTTTTATTGGTGGCGCAGAATACGAACTAAATAGTAAAGATTATTCTAAAAAAATACAATTGTACACTTCTGTATCTAACACCAATAGAGACAGTTATTATGGTGGTTTAGGTGGCGGCAGAACAAGGCAAGACAGCATAACTGCAAACAATGCTTTTGGTACCACCAAAGATTTGGCTTGGGTAAACGGTTTGCAGTTTACAAAAAATTACAACAGAGATGTTTTAACAGTTGGTTTAGAAGCAAACCACACTGCAACAGAAGACATTATTGCAGGTTACAATAGATTAATAGACCAAACTGTTAATGCTTTTGGTACGTATGCACAATATGAGTGGAAACCAACTACAAAATTTACAGCTTTACTTGGCACAAGAGTAGACAATGTAAATGTAGACGGCGCCTATCGTGTTGGAAATGTAGCAAGAGAAATTTCTTTAAACCAAACGGCACTTTCGCCAAGACTTACCTTTTCTTACTTGTTTACAGATGCTTTAAAATTTAGAGGTGGTTATTCTCGTGGGTTTAGAGCACCACAAGCTTTTAATGAAGATTTACACATTTCTAGCGTTGGTGGCGAGCCACAATTTGTAATTCTTTCAGAAGATTTAAATACAGAATATTCTAACGCCTATACAGGTTCTTTTAATTATTCTGAAACCAAAGGTTTGGCACAAATGGATTTTTTAGTTGAAGGTTTTTACACTGTTTTAGAAAACCCATTTACCTTAGTAAGTACTGGTAATGTTTTGCCAAATGGTTCTATTTTAGAAGAAGTTAGAAACGGATCTGGAGCAAAAGTTTATGGTTCTAATTTTGAAGCAGGTTACTCTCCAAATCCTAAATGGCAATTTCAATTGGGCGGTACTTTACAAAAAGCCATTTATCACGAACCACAAGTTATTTTTGAAACTGATGGAACTGCAGGAGAAACAGATATTATTATAAACGAATTTACAAGAACACCTAATTTATACGGTTATTTAAACGCAACTTACATTCCGTTAGAAAAATTTAATGTAGATATTACAGGTACTTATACAGGTAGCATGGTAGTACCTATTGTAGTTAGCGATAGTGGTTTTTTACAGTTAAATGAAACGCAATCTTTTTTCGATTTGAATATAAAATTAGAATCTCACATAGATTTTTCTGATGATTTTATGATAACCTTTTCTGGTGGTTTAAAAAATATTTTTAATAGTTTTCAAGACGATTTTGATACGGGTCCAACCAGAGATTCAGATTACGTTTATGGCCCTGCAGCGCCAAGAACGGTATTTATTGGTATAAAATTTGGTAAATTACATTAAATATAAATTCATGAGAATTACATTTAGCTTGCTCTTTATATGTTGTCTTATTTTTTCTTCGGATGAAATAAAAGCACAAAACCAAAAAGTTAATTGGTTAACTTTTGAGCAGTTAGAAGATTCTTTAGCCATTAAACCCAAAAAAGTTTTTATTAACTTTTATGCAGATTGGTGCGCCTATTGTAAAAAAATGGATGCTACTGCATTTAAAAATCAAACGGTAATTACACTTCTAAATACTAATTTTTACGCTGTAAAAATGGATGCAGAGTACAAAAAAAACATCACCTTTGGTGGTAAACTATTTAAAAACAAGCAACTTAGTAAAAGTAGAAGACCTATGCACGAAATACCACTACTTTTAGGGCAAAGACCAAACGCTAATTTTTCTTTGCCGTTTACTATTATTTTAAATCCAGATTTTACTGTGATTCAAAGAGATTTTGAATACATTTCTCCAAAAAATATGATTGCTATTTTAACAAAATCTAAAATCTAAACACCTAATTTTTAACTACACAAAATAAAAGAATTACCTCTAAACAAAATACCAAATAGGTTTTTATGGGTTTTTATTGATTTTGGTATTACCTTTGTCTAAAATTTACCCAATTGAGCAAGCAGCATATTGTAAACCAATACCAAACGTCTGCGAATGTTTCGCAGTTAATACAACAGCTACAACAAGAAAACAACCCTATTGAAATACAGAATTTGGTAGGCTCGTCGTTGTCTTTTGTAATTTCTGAAACCTTTAAAAAAACAGAAAAACCCTTTCTTTTAATTTTTAATGATAAAGAAGAAGCTGCTTACCATTTAAACGATTTAGAGCAATTATTAGGTGATAATAATGTGCTTTTTTACCCAGGCTCTTACAGAAGACCTTACCAAATTGATGAAACAGATAATGCTAATGTTTTATTACGTTCAGAGGTTTTAAACAGAATTAATTCTCGTAAAAAACCTGCTGTAATTGTTACTTATCCTACGGCTTTATTTGAAAAAGTAGTTACCAAAAAAGAACTCGATAAAAACACATTAAAAGTTACCGTTGGCGAAAATTTATCTCTAGATTTTGTAAATGAAATACTTTTTGAATACAAGTTTAAACGTACAGATTTTGTTACAGAACCTGGAGATTTTTCGGTTAGAGGTGGTATTATAGATGTATTTTCTTTTTCTAATGATGAACCTTACAGAATAGAATTTTTTGGCGATGAAATTGACAGTATTAGAACTTTTGATGTTGCTACACAACTATCTACAGAGAAACTGAAAAAAGTTTCTATAATGCCCAATGTAGAAAATAAAACCTTACAAGAAAATAGAGAAAGTTTTTTAAAATACATTGCACCTAAAACCATCGTTTTTGCCAAAAACTTAGATGTTTTAAAAGGTAATTTAGATAAGTTTTTTACCAAAGCAGAAACTGCTTTTAACGATTTATCAAAAGAAATAAAACATGCAAAACCATCTGAATTGTTTTGTGATGGCGCTTTTATCATCAACCAATTAAAAGCATTTACGTTAGTTAATTTTGATGCAAAACATCATTCTGAACTTATTTCAGACGCTAAAGAACTAGTGTTAAATCAAGTTGAAGACACCATTAAATTCAATACCATACCCCAACCTTCTTTTAACAAGCAATTCAACTTACTAATAGATAATTTAGAAGAATACCACAAAGGTGGTTTTACCAACTATATTTTTTGTGCTAATGAGCAACAAGCCAAACGTTTTCAAGATATTTTTGAAGATTCAGAAAAAAAAGTACATTATGAAACCGTAGTTTTTCCTTTATACCAAGGTTTTGTAGATGTAGATCAAAAATTGGTTTGTTATACAGATCATCAAATTTTTGAACGTTACCATAAGTTCAGACTAAAAAATGGTTATGCAAAAAAGCAAGCCATAACCTTGCAAGAACTTAACAAACTAGAAATTGGTGATTATGTAACGCACATGGACCATGGAATAGGGAAATTTGGTGGTTTGCAAAAAATAGATGTTCAAGGTAAAAAGCAGGAAGCTATAAAATTAGTTTACGGAGAAAGAGATATTTTATATGTAAGCATTCACTCGCTTCATAAAATTTCTAAGTTTAACGGTAAAGATGGTAAAACACCTAAAATTTACAAATTAGGTTCTGGCGCTTGGAAAAAAATAAAACAAAAAACCAAAGCAAGAGTAAAACATATTGCGTTTAATTTAATTCAACTATACGCAAAAAGAAAATTACAAAAAGGCTTTGCTTTTGGTCCAGATACTCACATACAACATGAGCTAGAAGGTAGTTTTATGTATGAAGATACTCCAGATCAATTTACGGCTACACAAGCTGTAAAAAATGATATGGAAAAAGAACAACCAATGGACAGGTTAGTTTGTGGAGATGTTGGTTTTGGTAAAACAGAAGTTGCCGTTAGAGCCGCTTTTAAAGCTGTAGATAATGGCAAGCAAGTAGCCATTTTAGTACCTACTACTATTTTGGCTTTTCAACATTACAAAACATTTTCTGAGCGTTTAAAAGATTTTCCTGTTAAAATAGATTATTTAAACCGTTTTAGAACTGCCAAACAAAAAACTGCGGCAATAGATGGTGTAAATGATGGTGCTGTAGATATTATAATTGGTACACATCAATTAACCAATAAACGTTTGCAATTTAAAGATTTAGGACTTTTAATAATTGATGAAGAGCAAAAATTTGGTGTTGCTGTAAAAGACAAATTAAAAACCTTAAAAGAAAATGTAGATACTTTAACCTTAACTGCAACTCCAATTCCTAGAACTTTGCAGTTTAGCTTAATGGCTGCAAGAGATTTATCGGTTATTAAAACTGCGCCACCAAACAGACATCCTATAGAAAGTAACGTCATCCGCTTTAGCGAAGAAACCATAAGAGATGCTATTTCTTACGAAGTTTCTAGAGGCGGACAAGTATTTTTTATTCATAATAGAATAGAAAACATTAAAGAAGTTGCTGGTTTGTTACAAAGATTAGTGCCTTCTGCAAAAATTGGAATTGGACATGGACAAATGGAAGGCAAAAAGCTAGAAGCATTAATGCTTGGTTTTATGGCTGGAGATTTTGATGTTTTAGTATCTACAACCATTATAGAAAGTGGTTTAGACGTACCCAATGCCAACACTATTTTTATTAATAATGCCAATAATTTTGGATTGTCTGATTTACACCAAATGCGCGGTAGAGTTGGGCGTTCTAACAAAAAAGCATTCTGTTATTTTATTACACCACCTTATCATATGATGACAGATGATGCCAGAAAACGAATTGAAGCTTTGGTGCTGTTTTCTGATTTAGGATCTGGAATAAACATTGCCATGAAAGATTTAGAAATTCGTGGAGCTGGAGATTTATTGGGCGGAGAACAGAGTGGTTTTATAAACGATATTGGTTTTGATACCTATCAAAAAATACTACAAGAGGCTATTGAAGAATTAAAGGAAAATGAATTTTCAGATTTATATCCAACAGATAATAGCAAACCAAAAGAATATGTAAAAGAAGTAACCATTGATACTGATTTTGAGATTCTTTTTCCTGATGATTACATTAATTCTATTACAGAAAGATTAGCACTATACAACAAACTAGGTACTTTAGAAACCGAGGAAGAACTGCAAGTTTTTGAAACTGAAATTATAGATCGTTTTGGAGAGATTCCAACACAAGTAGCAGATTTATTAGATTCTGTGCGTATAAAATGGTTGGCTAAAAAGTTAGGTTTAGAAAAGGTTATATTAAAGCAAAAAAGAATGTTAGGGTATTTTGTTTCTGACCAACAAAGTGATTTTTACCAAACAGCAGCATTTTCTAGTATGCTAAAATATTTGCAAAACAATAGTAAAAGTTGCGTAATGAAAGAAAAACAGACCAAAAACGGACTACGTTTGCTAATTACATTTATAAGAATAGATAGTGTAAAAACGGCTTTGTCTGTTTTGCAGAAAATATAACCAAAACACGTTTTCTTTATAATGAGATTATCGAAATTTAAATGAAGAATTTCAATAAAAAATTGAAATTAAAAACCTAAAATTAACCAAGTAATTTATGTGAGATTTCTCCATAAAGTCTAAATGACAACTATTAAAAAAAATGGAAAATTCACACATAAAAAATTTATCACTACTACTTTTAGCAACACTTTTTATTAGCACTTCTGGCGTTTTAGGTAAATACATAGCATTACCTGCAGAAGTAATTATTTGGTTTAGAGGTGGTTTTGGTGCCTTTTTTATATTTCTATTCTGTAAATACAAAAAGGTTAATCTTAAGATAAATTCTAAAAAAGATGGATATTCTTTTTTAGTAAGTGGCGCATTTATGGCAGCCCATTGGGTTTCTTATTTTTATGCGCTTAAGCTTTCTAATGTTGCTTTAGGCATGCTTTCTATGTATACTTTTCCTGTAATGACCGCTTTTTTAGAGCCTTTTTTCTCTAAACAGAAATTAAACGCGATTCATGTTTTGCTAGGTATTTTAGTACTCATTGGAGTGTATATTTTAGTGCCAAATTTTTCTTTAGAAAATGACGAAGCTAAAGGAATTTTATTGGGCGTATTTTCTGCTTTATGTTATGCATTAAGAAATTTAACTACAAAAAAGCATGTGAAAAATTACAACGGCAGTATGATTATGTTATACCAACTAATTATTGTTGCTACATTGTTACTACCAGTGTTGTTTTTAAGTGATGTTTCTAATGTACAAAGTCAGTTGCCTTTATTGGTATTAATTGCACTTTTAACTACAGCAATTGGGCACACTATGATTGTAAATTCGTTACAACATTTTTCTGTAGCTACAGCAAGCATAATTAGCAGTGTACAACCTATATTTGGTATTATTATTGCCTTTATTTTTGTAAGAGAAATACCTTCTTTTAACACCTACATTGGTGGTGGATTAATACTTTTAACGGTTGTTATTGAGAGTATTAGAAGTAAAAAGTAAAATTATTCCGCTTTTATTTTCGCTATAAATTCATCAACAGAAAGTGCATTATCTACAGAAAAATCTCCAATTTTAGTTCTTCTTAAAACTGATAAATGTGCGCCAGAATTTAGTGCTTTTCCATAATCAAAGGCTAAAGAACGGATATAAGTTCCTTTGCTGCAAACTATTCTAAAATCTACTTTTGGTAAATCTATATTTGTAATTTCAAACTCGTTAACAGTTACAGTTCTTGCTTTAATTTCTGTAGTCTCTCCTTTTCTGGCTAATTCGTATAAACGTTTTCCATCTTTTTTAATTGCCGAAAAAATGGGTGGTTTTTGTTGAATTTCGCCTATAAATTGTTGCGTAGTTTCTTGTAACAATGCTTCTGTAATATGTTCTGTGGAAAAAGTTTTATCAACCTCCGTTTCCAAATCATAACTTGGTGTAGTTGCACCAATTGTAAATGTACCTGTGTATTCTTTAATTTGTCCTTGATACGTATCTATTTGTTTGGTTTGTTTGCCTGTGCAAAGAATTAGCAAACCTGTAGCTAAAGGATCTAAAGTACCAGCATGCCCAACTTTTATTTTTTTAATATTGAAGCGTTGCTTTATTTCCCAACGTAATTTATTTACTACCTGAAAAGACGTCCAAGTTAAGGGTTTATCAATCAGTAAAACTTGTCCGTTTTTGTAGTCTTCTTCCGTCATTAAAATAAAATTAGTTGAAAATTAATTTAACAAAGCATATCCAATTGCAATGGCACCCACAACTGCGCAATAAATAGAAAAATAAGATAATTTACTCTTTTTAACTAGTGCAATCATCCATTTACAAGCTAGTAAACCTGATAAAAAAGCCGCTATAAAACCTATGGAAATCGGCAACATTTCTGATGATTGAAAATTTAAATCGCCACTTAAAACATCTTTACCTATTTTACCAAAAATTAAGGGCACTACCATTAAAAAAGAAAATTTTGCAGCTCTTGTTCTATCAATACCCAATAAAACCGATGTTGAAATGGTTGCACCAGATCTAGAAATACCTGGCAACATGGCAATTGCTTGTGAAATACCAATGATCACAGAATTTCCAAAAGAAACTTCTTTGTTTGTGTTTTTGGCTTTATCTGCTAATAATAAAAGCACTGCAGTTACTAAAAGCATTATACCTACCAATAATATTTTACCACCAAAAAAAGATTCTAATTGTTCTTCAAAAAGTAGTCCTACAAAAACCGCAGGAATCATAGAAACAATTATTTTTAAAGAGAATTGCAATTCTTCATTCCATTTGAATTGAAATAATCCTTTGAAAATTTCTAAAATTTCTTTCCTAAAAATCACAATGGTGCTTAAAGCGGTTGCAAAGTGCAAAACCACAGTAAACGTTAAACTTTCTTCCGGTACAGAAGTGTCACCTAAAATAGCTTTTGCTAGTTCTAAATGGCCACTAGAAGAAACAGGTAAAAATTCGGTTAATCCTTGTATAATACCAAGAATTATAGCTTCTAAAATATCCATTATTTCTATTTATTTGGATTTGCTAAAATGGCATAAATTTCTATTCCTAAACCTAAAATAACCAAAGTTGGTGCCAACCTAATTCTTTGCCAATTGTAAATTTCTTCATTAAAAACATTTGGGTCATCACTACCGCCACCTGCCATAAAAATAAAGCCTAAAGCAATTACAACTAAACCAATTAGCATAATTATATAATTCTTTTTACCAAATAAAAATTGGGGTTTCTGTGTGTTTTCTTCTTTCATATTTTTAATAATGAAGTTCGTCTGTTTGTAAATTTAAAAAACGTTGGGTAGCTAAAAAAGTACTAGCATAAGTAATTACAATTGCAGCAATTATAACGCCAACAGCTAAATAACCTAAAGTAATATAATCTTTTAAAAGCCCCAAGCTTGGTGCTAATTTATCTAAATAAAAAATTACAGCTACTAAACCAATTAAAGCTACTAATGCGCCAATAAAACCTAGTTTTATACTTTGCCAAATAAATGGTTTTCTAATAAAACTTTTTGTTGCGCCAACCATTTGCATGGTTTTTATATTAAAACGTTTTGCGTAAATAGATAATCTTATAGAGCTGTTAATTAATATAATGGCAAGTAAGGCAAAAAAACCACTAATTACCAACAACCAAAAGCTTATTCTTTTTATATTTTTAGTAATTAAACCAATTAAAACTTTGTCATAAGTAACGTCTGCAACAAATGCGTTTTTTAAAAATTTAGTTTCTAAAACTTCCATTTTTTCTGGTGTCACAAAATCTGCTTTTACATAAATATCTATTCCGTTTTTTAGCGGATTTTCACCTAAAAACTTCATAAAATCTTCGCCAATTTCTTTACTGTATTGCTTTGCAGCTTGAGTTTTAGAAGTATAAATAATTCTTTTTGCAAAAGGTTCTTTTTCTAATGCAGCCTTAAAACTATTTATCTGTTTCTTACTTACGTTGTCTTTTAAAAATAAAGTAATGGCTACTTTTTCTTTAATTCGGTTTGAAACTAAAGTAGATTTTAACAAAATTAAACCTAAAATACCCACCATAAAAAGTACCAAAGCAATACTAACTACAACAGATATGTAAGAAGATGCTAAGCGTCTTTTTTGATATTTTTCAAATTTAGAAGCCATTTTTGGTTTGATTTTTAAACGCTGGCAAGATAATAATTAGTAAGCAGTTGGCAGTAACTCTTAGCAGTATTTTAACGAACATTGTATTTTTTAGACAATCTTGGTTTGCAATTGATAATAAAAACAGCGCTAAAAAGCAGGATTAGGTCTATCTTACTCTTTAAAACACTGTTTTAATGTGTTTTAAATTTAATTCTCTTTAATTTCCTGACACAACTCTATTAAAACTCCGTTGGTGGTTTTGGGGTGTAAAAACGCAACTAATTTGTTATCTGCACCTTTTTTAGGTACTTCATTTAAAACGGTAAAACCTTCGTTTTGTAATCTTTTTATTTCTGATAAAATATCATCTACAACAAACGCAATATGGTGTATGCCTTCCCCTTTTTTGTTGATGAATTTCGCAATTGGACTTTCTGAGTTTGTTGCCTGCAACAGCTCTATTTTGTTAGCACCTGTTTTAAAAAATGAAGTTTTAACACCTTCTGAGGCAACCTCTTCTGTTTTGTAATGTGCTTCTCCAAAAAGTGATGCAAATAATTTATTAGAATCTTCTAAATTTTTTACTGCAATACCAATGTGTTCTATTTTATTCATGTAGTAAAAGTAGTAATTCTTATAGAATCATTTTATAATTAAAATTGTTTGAATTTTTAAAATGGGTAAGCTATTAAAAACATCGCTTTGCGCTAATAAATTTAATTTGCAACAAGATATTTATAAATAATTACCTAGCGTTTATCAATAAATTATCTAGTTCATACGTTCCATCAAAATCTTCATTACCATTCCCTGTGTATTTAAAGGCAATATAAACGCTGCCATTATATTGTGATAAATCTATAAAAGTTGAGTTTATAAACGTTGCAAAATCATCATTATTAGCAGCTATTCTTGCAGGTAATACTTGCCAATTTGCAGTTGTAATGGTAGTTGTTCTGCCATCCCAATCTTCAGAAATTAAAACTTCCAAAGTGCTACCATCTGCAAAAGATGTAGAGGTTTCAAAAGAAAGATATTCTTCTGCAGTTGTATCTAAATTTATCGCTTTTGTAATTAACCAAGAAATAGTCTCATCGTTGCCAGAACGAAAAGAACCAATATTTGCAGCGTTACTTTGAGAATCATCATCAAAATAAGAACGCCAAAATTTTGTACCTTTTTCATTATAGTTTGTCCAACCTTCAATATTTATATTTCCAGCCGTATTTTCAAAATTTTCTTCTAACAAAATGGTTTGATAATCTTCTATAGATTTTGGCGTACATCTAGAAGCTGTCATGTTTACTTCAGTTGCATTATTTAAAACCAAAACCGTAAAATCGCCACCAAAATCTTTGGTAACCACTGCATTTATAGTGCCACCACCTTTGGGCAATGCTAAATTAGCAAAATCTGAAAAAGAACTTGTTTCTACAAAAGCCTGCACGAGACCTAAACCTTCACAAGTTTTTATAATTCGTTTGGTATCAAAATCTTCTTTAGGATCTATAAACGCTTTACCTGTAACATCTCCCGCAAAAAAGGCATTTGCAACAGTTACATAGGTACCTAAATTTTCTGGATTTGTAACCCCACCTAAGGTGACTAACTTAGGCACAATAACTGCTGTTGTTTTAGCTCTAAAAAAATGATTTTCTAACTGATTTCTAGTAATATTATCTATTTCTCTGGCATCAAAAAATTTAGGTTTACCGCCTATTGTTGTAACACCATCTCCAGCATTAGTTTCGCCAAGATACAAACCCTTTAAACGAATATAAATTGCTCTACCAAAATTGTATTTTGCATGAATATTATTTAAATTTAAAACAATTTTAATACCAGATGTTGGGTTTTCTGGGGTGTCTTGCATGTAAAATTCTCTAAAATAATTACCACTTTCATCATCTGAAACAACATACCCTTTTATTACAATATTAGATACTATTTGCCTTGGGTTACTTCCAGAAATGTATAATTTCTTTAAATCTTTAATTGATTTTAATTCTATGAAACCTTTATCTATACTGTCTAATAAAACCGTTAATTTTTGATTTTCTGCTTCACCTAAATTCTCAGGAACTGTAAAATCTCCATCTTCTACACAAGCTGTGAAAGAAATTAGCGCAATAAATACTAATCTTAAGCTCAATGTTATTCTTGTTTTTTTCTTTAATCTTTTCATTTTTTTATAAACTTAAATTTACATTTAAAAAGTAGGTTGCACCTCTACCATACCAATACCTGTTTCCAAAAACTGGTTTTTCTAATGCTTTATCGTCTCTTAATTGTCTAAAATTTGCGTTTCTACCTTGTTCAAAACCACCAGATATATATGCTGTTCCTAATAAATTATTTACAGTTGCAAATACACTAATGTACTTTCCTTTAATTCGCCAAGATTTACCACCAACTATATTTACCACCATATAATTATTAAAACGTTCTTGTTGTAATAATTCTCTGGCTAAAGTAGCATCATAATCATTAAATGGTAAACCGTCCGCATCTTCATAGAAATTAGAAGATCTGGTAAGAGGCGCAACATCTACATAAGTATTCGCAAAGAAATTTGTTGTAGCACCTACCCACCAATAATTAGGGTCTCTATATTCAAAACCAAAAGAATAAGCATTTTGCGGGCCAGCAGCTAATTTGTAATTTTCTAATTGTGCTACATAATCTTTAGACCTAAAATTACTATCAAAACCACCATTATTGGCAACATCAGAAGTTAAGTACAAATTTGGATTGTTGCCATAAGTAAATTGCCCAATTGAAGCTGCTCCTTTTAGTTTTATAGTGGATGTAATTTGCGCCTCTACCCCTAATTCTATTCCCAAATTATTTTTTTCTATTCCTGATAAAACTTCTTGCACAAAAGCTGTATTATCTCCACCAACGCCATCTGCAAAATAAAAAGAAATTTCTGTAGCATCTGTAGTATTGGTGTAATATGCTGTTAATCTAGAGGTAACCATAGGGCTTCTAAAAATATAGCTTAAATCTGCAGTTTTAATCTTTTCGCTTTGCAAATTATCTACAACCGTATTGTTTTCTCTAGAATTAGAAAACGTATTTCTAATGGTTGGTGCTTGCGTAATATAGCCTGCATTAACATCTATTAAATTACGCCCATTCACTTTATAGGTTACACCTCCTTTTACACCATAATTAGTGAAATTTACTTCTTCAGATTTTCCTAAAGAAGTATCTACAAATCTTCCATTTTGGTATAAACCTTCTCTTTGACTAAGAGTTTGGGTAAAACTAACTGCTGTATAGAAGTCTACTTTATGGTACTTAAACTGTGCCTGTGCAAAACTATTAAGCACCTTAGAAGTTAATTTAAAATTGTATTTAAAAGTATTGCCAACACCAACTGTTCTATTGGGATTTTGTAAGTTATTTTGTCTTTTATCTATAATAGCAGTATTGTCTGCAAAAGGATTGATATCTAAATAACCTATACCACCCAACAAATCTATAACTTCTGCAAAATTATGAGAGTTTAGTTTTCTGTATGATAATTTGCCGTTTACGGTAATATTATTATTAATTTCTGAAGTAAAAATTGAATTTGCAGTAAATTGTTGGTCGTCATTTCTATCTTCATACAAAACATAAGCAGCATTTTTACCTTCTGATGCTTTGGTAATGTTTGCGTCAAAGATAGCATTCCAGTTTAATTGCCCATCATTTTGAAAATCTTGCAGCGCTCTATAAGCACCTTCAAAATTGTTGTTTCTTAAATTAAAACTTGGTAAATATTGATAATAAGTAGGACTAGGATTTGCACCCTCATTAAAATCGATACGGCTATTGCCAATTTTACCCATTTGATAAGATACATTGGTTTGTAAACTTGTTTTGTTAGAAAAATCCCAAAAATGATTAAACATTACAATAGGTTCTGCAACTTCTTTAATTCTAGAATTTACTTTTTTTCCGTTTAAAAAGCCCCAATAATCATTGTAAGCAATTCCTTTAATATCAAAAACCTCTTGCGTATTTGGTGATGATTTTCCTCTTCTATTTGGTGCAAAAATACCTGTAAAAGTTATGCTATGTTTGTTGTTAACTTTTTTATCTATGGCTGTAAAAAGGGAATAGGCGTTATAGGAAGTACCTTCATTAAAACCTTCTAAACCAGCTCTTCTACTTCCAGAAAAACTAAATGCCCAACCACCTTTTAAAATTCCTGTAGCATGAGTAGCCATAACTCTATGCACATAACTTCTGTTAGAAGATGCATACGATATTCTTGTGCCCGCTCTTTGTTCTGATGCTCTTGTATTTATATTTGTTGCACCTAAAATGCCGCCAAAAGTATAATTAGAAGGCGCCAAACCATTGCTAAATTCCTGATTTCTTAACACATCATTTAAACCACCCCAATTGCTCCATTGCGCTCTTCCATCAAAGAGTTTATTCATTTCTACACCATTAATTAACACTTTACCATTACCAGAATCTAAACCTCTTACTCTAAAAAACGAAGAACTAAATTCAAAAGCGGCTGTTCTTAAAAAAATATCTTTAGTTGCTTGTAAAAGTCCTGCAATATTATCTGCCGCATTTGCATCATCATTTAACTCATCATCTGTTAATGTTATTAAACTTAAATCTTGTTCTTCTGTTGTGATTTTAGACAATAAAACAATACCTAAATCGATTAATTTTCCGGAAGTTAAAATTGGGAAAGTTTGGGTTTCATACCCTTCTTTTTTAATTTCAATCAACAAATTTTTACTGTTAAAATAATTTACAGCAAAACTACCATCCGCTAAAGTTTGGGTTGTATTTTTTGAGTTTTTAATGTTTACAGTTACATTGCGTAATGGTTTTTCTGTAGTATTGTCTAAAACCACACCTTTTACAATTTTTTGTGCGTTTGTAGTGGCAAAAAACAGCAACACAAAAATTGTAGATAAAATAACTTTTATCATAATTCTCTTTATTTTTCATTCAATTTAGCACTTAAATTTATACATTTTTTAACAAAAAACCTATTTTATTAGAGATTATTATTTTTGTTTGATATTTTTACAATAAAAAAAATAAAATATGATAAGAAAAACAATTATATTATTTGTATTGCTCTTTGGGATAAACAACACGTTATTTTCTCAAAAAAACAGTAAAAAATACACCATTAGAACTATTGCTTTTTACAATTTAGAAAACTTATTTGATACCATAAATGATGTTTCTATAAACGATGAAGCAAGCCCAATGATGGAATTAAAAACCAATAGATCTAACGTATATTGGCGTAAAATTGAAAATATGGCTTACACCATTTCTCAAATTGGCTTAGAAAAAGCAAAAACTAGTCCTGCAATTATTGGCGTTGCTGAAGTTGAAAATATAAATGTTTTAGAAGATTTGATAAAATCTGAACATTTGGCCAGTAAAAATTACGGTATTGTGCATTACGATTCTCCTGACAAAAGAGGAATTGATGTAGCACTGCTTTATCAAAAAAAGTATTTTAAGCCTACATATCATCAAACATTTAACCCTAATATTTATAGAAACAATACAAAAATTTATACGCGAGATCAACTGCTAGTTTCTGGTTATTTAGATGATGAATTCATTCATATTATAGTAAACCATTGGCCTTCTAGAAGAGGTGGTGAAGCCAAAAGCAGACCTTTACGTGAAAAAGCTGCTTATCAAAATTTAAAAATCATAGAAAGAATAAGGGAAAATGAAGCAAATGCTAAAATTTTAAGCATGGGCGATTTTAATGATGACCCCATAAACACAAGTTTTAAAAAAGTTTTAAAAACAAAAAAAAGAAAAAGAAATGTTGGTGAAAATGATATTTACAATCCTTACGAAGATTTATACAGAAGAGGATTTAACACCTTAGCTTACAGAGATAATTTAAATCTTTTTGATATGATTTTAATTTCTGCGCCGTTATTAAATCAAGAAAAAAAAGATTTTTCTACTTACAAAATGTACCAAGCTCATATTTTTAACAAGCGCTTTTTAAGTCAGAAAAAAGGAAAATTTAAAGGTTACCCGTTTAGAAGTTTTTCTAATGGTGGTTTTACAGGTGGTTATTCAGATCACTTCCCTGTGTATTTATACCTAATTAAAGCACAATTTTAAATAAATCAACTTTAATCTTTTACAAAAAAATTGATTGAAATTTAAAACCTTATAAAAAATTTAAAATCCTTTTTTAATTTTCTTGGTCAAATACAAATCTGCAATAGTTGGGTTTTCTGTGCAAGATTTTATTTGAATAAATTCATCGCCAACTTTTACATTTCCGGTTTGTAAAACTTTAAAATAAACACCGCAAAAAGTAGTGTTCCAAAATTGTTTTACAATTTTCATATCATTAAAACGTGCGCCTAATTTATAACAAGGATCTCTTTGAATGGTAGCTTCTAAAATGGTTTCGCCAACTTTAAAGGTATCTCCAGTATGTATATTTCTTTCATCTAAATCTTTAACAGTTAGGTTTTCTCCAAACATGCCAAAATTAAAATTTACATTTGGGTACTTTTCTTTCCAAAATGCATAGTGTTCTAAAGAATAAGCATAAACTGCCTGTAAAATTCCTCCATGATATTTTTTGTCAGAAATTTCATCACCTTTAACCGCTTTACTATTTAAAAATATTGAACCTTCTACAGGAGATTTGTAAATGCCCGTAAAAAACGTTTTATTTTTAAAAGTTACTTCTTTACGCGCGCCAATATTTGTCGAAATAATTTTCATGCTATTCTTATAAAACTGCTAACGTTATTATTTTTTAAACTTTGCTAATGCAGTTTTGGTAAAATCAGATAAAACTAACGCGCCAGAAACGGCTGCTCTTTCTGCCAAAAGCGTATCCCAATTTTCTGTATTTCTCCATAATGCTTTTTTCATTTCTAATAAAGCCGCAGGATTGTAAGACGCTAATTTTTCTGATAAAATTGCTACTTCTTCATCTAACTCTTTTGTGTTTTCAAAAACCTTTGCATACAAACCTTTTTCTTTTGCCCAATATGCGTTTTTCCAATTGGTAGCATCTAGCGTAAGTTCTGCTGTGGCAGCAATTCCCATTTTTCTAGAAACGGCAGGTTCAATTACAAAAGGACCAATACCAATGGTAAATTCAGATAATTTAATAGCGGCTTGTTCCGTTGCCAAAACATAATCACAAGCGCATGCCAAACCAACGCCACCGCCAACTGTTTTTCCTTGCACTCTGCCAATAACCAATTTTCCACAAGTTCTAATAGCATTAATTACGTTTGCAAAACCAGAGAAAAACTGTTTGCCATCTTTTAGGTTAGAAATGGCTACCAATTCATCAAAAGAAGCGCCTGCACAAAAAGCTTTTTCACCTTCAGATTTTAAAATAATTACACCAACTTCTTCTTTAGCACCAACAGCAATTAATTCTTTGCTTAACCTTTCTAGCAATTCACTAGGAAAAGAATTGCTTGCAGGATGCCCAAATTCTATTGTAGCTATTCTGTTTTCTATATGTGTATATAAACTTCCGTTTTGTCTTGTGGTGGTCATAAAATGATTGTTTTTGTAAAAATAGGGTTTATTCTTAATAATTCCTTTTGAAAATTTATGAAGCGTATTAAAAGGCTAATTTTCATTAACTTCTTTTGATTGAAATTAAAATTATTAAAAGCCTTATTTGAAAATAGCAAATAGATAACCTATTTAACCAACGGTAAAAATTTACGTCTAAATTTTAATACCAATGGCAAACCTCTTGCAATAATCCAAAAAGTAAAGGCTATCCAGATAGCAACTAGTTTAAATTCTAAATAATCAAAGATTAAAAGTATGGGAATAAAGACCAAACCTGTTGATAAAATTAAAAGGTTTCTTAAATATTTCATTTCCCCCATGCCTTTAAACATACCATCAAAAATAAAACTGATTGCATTTATAGGTTGTGTAATTAGTACAATCCAAAAAACGGTATAAAACTGTTCTAAAACAATGGCTTCTTTTGTAAAAATAGTTCCTATAAAATTATACAACAATAAACCTATTAACCCCATAACAGCGCCTACAGTTATGCCATATTTAAATAATTTATTACTTAAATCTAATAATGATTTATAATCTTTAGCACCTAAAAATTTACCTGCCAAAATATTACCTGCACTGGAGTAACCATCTATCATAAAAGCACCCAAAAGCCAAATATTTAAAGAAATGGTGTATGCTGCAATATATTCTGGCCCATAACCTGTGGCGTAAGAAGTTGCAAAATACAAAGCTACATTTAAGGCTATGGTTCTTATAAAAAGATTTCCCATCATTCCTAAAAGTCTTTTTATTTCTGGATGAAAGGATAAAGATAATTTTAAAGAAATATCTGTTTTTTTTAGCAATAAAATTACGGCAATAACTGCCATAACTATTTGCGCTAAAACGCTTGCATAGGCAGCACCTTCTATATGCATTGCAGGTAGGTAACCTTCTATACCATAAACAAAAATAAAATCGAAAATAATATTTACAAAAGCACCAATAATGGCAATTATCATTGGATAAAATGTGTTTTGTAAACCTCTAAACGTACCAAAAATGGCAAATACAAAAAGCGCAAATGGAAAACCAAAAATACGTATGCTAAAATAACGCATACAATAGTCTAAAATTAATCCAGATGCGTTATAAAACTGAAAAATTTGTTTAGAAAACGGATAAGTAATTGCTAAAATTAAAACACTACAAAGTACTACAATTGCTATGGCTTGGGCTGGTAATTCTTTTACTTCGTTTAATTTATTTGCACCTACATACTGAGAAATTATAGAAGAAATAGCACTTCTAATTTGACCAAAAACCCAGATTAACATGCTTATAAATGCACCTACAATACCTACAGCTGCTAAACTTTCTGTTGCATTGCTTTCTATATTACCAATTATTGCAGTATCTGTAATAGACAAAACAGGCTCTGCAATACCTGCAATTAAAGCGGGTATTGCTAACTTATTTATAGATTTAAATGTAATTTTTATTGCCATAACTTAATTTTGTAAAGGTAACTACATTTGCGTTAAGGATTGCAGTGAAAAGCCCACAGTGAGGTACGAACGAGGACTTGTAACGAAAAGCCTGACCCTTGTGGTAACGCCCAAAAAAATTATGTAACTTTGCAATCTTAAATTTTACCGTTATGAAACATATTTTAGTACCTATTGGATCTACAGAAAGTGCACAATCTACCTTACAATATGCAATTGATTTTGCTGCAGATAACAATGCTAAAATATTTGTTTTTAGAGCATACAATGCACAATCTAAAGCGGGTACAATGGTAAATGTTAGCAACATTATTGCACGCGAAACAAATTTGTATTTAAAGACAATGGTAAAGGCTTGTAATACTAATAATGTTGATATTAAGTTAATTGCAGCAAAAGGTGGCGTTATTGATAGTATACAGAATATTGATGCAGAATTGGGTATTGATTTGGTTATTGTTGGGGCAAAAAGTAATGCTATTAAAGAGGAGCTTTTTTTAGGAAATACGGCTGGAAGCATTGTTAAAAAGAGCGATATTACTGTTTTAGCAATTCCTGATGGTTATATTTACAAACCTGTTACCACCATTTTAATGGCTACAAAATCTGGTGATATTAGAAGTAAAACAGCTTTAAAACCTTTGCAATATGTGGTAAAAAAATACAAGGCAAAACTAAATGTTTTACTAGTAAAAACACCAAATTATACAGACGAAGATTTGGTATTGCACCAAGATTTAGAAGTTATGAAAAGCACCTTAACTGTTACTGAAAACGCAACTACTTTTCAAGGTGTTTTAGAACATTTTAAAACGCATAACCCAGATATGCTATGTGTATTAAGAAGAAAAAGAGGTTTCTTTAAAAAGTTATGGGAGAAAAACACCATCTTAAAAGAAGAGTTTTATACCAATGTGCCTTTGTTAGTTTTAAGAGGAAAATAATTTTTTATTGGGATTATTTTTAGTTTATTAGACTTTGTTTTTACTTACATGATATGCATTTAACGCTTTTTCTGAAATTAAAACAGTACCCATAATTACCAAGCTTATAACCCAACTATTTACCAATTGCTTTTTTAATATACTTGCCAACACAAAGCCTAAAGCCAAAGCAATTAAAAGTAAGCTGGTGTTTTTTAGCCACTTTATTTTAGCTGATTTTATTAAGGTTGCATTTTTTAGCTGAAAAGATTCGTTTTTATGAATATAGTTGTCTAAATTTCTTATAAAATCTTGATATTGCTTGGTAAAAGCTATAGGTGTTAAGGCACCAAAACCTGCATCTATAACTTGGTAATGTATTTGTACTTTTTGCTGTTCTAAAAAATGGACTGTAATTTTTGATGGTAGACTTAAAAAATTCATCTTATAACTGTTTAACCAAGTACTTTTATTCTCAAAAATAATTTTTTGGTTTTCTTCTGTGGCTATCTTAAAATTATAGTTTTTAAAATAGTTTAAAATCTTAGTTCTAGTTACTGAATCGTTTTTAGATACCAAATTAAAAAATTCGCTGTATTCTTTCATCATAAAACATTTTAATAACTTAAATCTGCTGGTTCTTTAAAATTAATTTCTGGGTTGTAAATTTCTAGAATGTAGGTTTTTATTTCATTAATAAAATCTTCTAATTTTTCTGATGTAATCTTGGTTTCTGCTTTTCTTCTTGGCAACGCAAAATTTACAGGTAAAAAACCGCTTTTTAAGTTTTTAAAAGAATAAATGCCTGCTTCTAAAGGTTGGTTAAATTTATAATTTTTACTTTTTGTATACAAATAAGCATACAACAAAACTTGTATGGCTTTTAAGTGATTATCGTCTCTTAAATTTTCAAATTCTGGCACACGCAAATTACCACTGGTAACCATACCTGTTTTATAGTCTATAATTCTTAAAACACCATTCAACTCATCTACCCTATCTACTTGTCCGTGAATTTTTACAGGAAATTCTATACCTTCTATTGCAATTTCTGTTGCTAAATTTTCTTCTGTTGCTATTATTTTTAATTGGTTTGCTTTATTTGAAACCAATTGTTTTTCTTGTTTTAAAAAGTTAGCCACAAATCTTAAAGCTACTTCAAATATTAAACGGTTTTTACCTGTAGTTAAATTTCCATTTTTAAAATGAATTTTAAAGTGTTTTACAACCAAATCGTTTGCTTTATTCTCCATTTCTGTAAGTATTGCTGCATTTAGAAATTTACCCACAAAAGGAGTATATAATTCGTCTAAAGTTTCGTGCACAACAGTACCCAAAGTATTAAAAGCTACGGTTTCTTCTACATTATCAAACTCTTTTAATTTTAAAATTTTTTGCTTGTAAAACGCAATTGGGTTGTGTAAATAATTGGTTAATGCAGAAGGTGAAATTCCTTTTTTAGCCAATTCTTGCAATTTTAAAGCTGTATTTTTATCTTTTTTAATTTCTTTTAATGCTATTTTATTAGATACAATATTTGGAGTTATTATTTTTTGAATAATGGCAGGTTTTATCATTTCTAATTGCGTAACAAACCTACTTTTTTCTCCACTTCCAAAAACATCATGTTCTGTGTTATAAATTATAAATACGTTCTTTGCACGTTGTAATAATCTAAAAAAGTGATATGAAAAAATAGCGTCTTTTTCTCGATAGGTTGGCAAACCAAAAGCTAATTTTACATCAAAAGGTATAAAGGAATTTTGTTGCGAACTTGCTGGTAAAATACCTTCATTTGTAGAGGTTAAAATAATATTCTCAAAATCTAAAACACGGGTTTCTAGCATACCCATTAATTGCAAACCACGCAAAGGTTCTCCTTGAAAAGATAGTGTTTCTGAACTTATAATTTGTCTAAAAAATAACGATAGTGTTTTTAAATCTGTAAAGTAATTGTAAGTTGCTTGTAGGTTTTTAAGTTGTGTAAATACCGTAAAATAACGATACAAATATTCTTTCTCTAAATCTGTAGTACCTTCTTTTAAAAGGTCTATTAATGTTAAAATTCTATCTAAAAAATCTGCAATTGAGATAAACCTATTAAAAATATTGGTTAAAATAGCTTTTTTATCTGCTGCAATGGTTGCAAGCAGTTGTACAATTTGTTGGGTGTCTATAAACGTAAGATTATCTGCTGCAATTTTGGCGGTAAAACTATCTAATGCTTGTGGTGTTTCTGCTGATAAAATTTTGTAGATTAAAGGTGTTTTTAAAAAACGAATAACGTCTTTATGATAAAAAGATGCATCAGTTGTTTTTTGTAATTTTTCTTGAGAAATAAATAATTGAAAAATAGCAAACAATAAATTGGTTACAGGAATATCTTTTAGAGGATATCCCATAGTAATGTTTATTGCATTAATGTTTTTTGGCAAAGAATTTAAAGTAATGGGTAATAAACTTTCGTCTGCCATTACTAAGGCTGTATTTTTAAAATCGGTAAATTGTTCTAAAATTTCTCCTGCATATTTTATTTGTGTGGTATTTTTAGATGCACCAATTACTTGTATATTTTTTGGTTTAGAAAAATGATTGCTTAACGCTTTTAGTTCATTTTTCTCATAATATTTCCACTCCTTTTTATATTTTCTTATAAAGGTTCCTGCTTGATGATTTCCTTTGAAAAAAGTTTCATCCAAATCCCAATAAATTTCTGAACCTTCTTGCGCTAAAACTTTTTGAAACAAAAATTCTTCTGCTTTGTTTAATGCATTAAATCCTATAAAAATATATTTTTTGTTGTTGTTTTCTTTTAAGAAGGTGTTGCATTTTTCACAAGCTTCTCTATACATTAAACCTTGGTAGCCAATTTTATTTTCTAGTAAAAATTGATAAAAAGGTGCGTAAAAATTCTGTAATTTTTCTAAAAACGAATAATGATCTTTCATTAATTCGGTTTCTTTAAAAGTACCTTTTACAGACCATTTTTTTAAGCGTTGTATATCTCTTAGGTAAATAAAAATATCTTTGGTGTCTATTAAATGTTGGTCTATTTCATTAAAATCTTGCAACACGGTAAATGCCCAAGACGCAAAAACATCAAAGGCATCTGGTTCTTTTTCTAAACTTTTATAAATTGTATAAAAATGAAATAAAAGCTGAATATTATCTGCTTTTTGAATTCCAGAAATTTGCTGTATAAATTGTTCTATATTTAAGGTTTCTGGCAAAAAACCTACAGCTATTTTGTCTTTTAATGTTTGCTTTAAAAACACCTTAGCTCTTTGCGATGGTAAAATAAATACCACATCTTCAAAAGAGTTTGTTGTTTTTAAAATATCGTCTAATGTTTCTGAAATAAATGTTTGCATAAAATTAGTGGCTTGCTATAAAACTAAATTACAAAATCTAAAGTTTAGGAGTCATTTATTTTCAGAATAAAAATAGAAACATGTTGTAAGTTTTTAGAAACTATTTGGACTAATTGTAAAATTTTTCATGAAGTTTACTAGTATCATAATGTTAGTGTTACTTTTTGGGCAACAGGTTTATGCACAAACTTGTTGTTCTGGTGGTGTTCCTTTATCTAATAACTTAGGGCTTTCTAATGAAGGAAAAGGTTCTCTTCAACTAGGTATTAATTATGATTATAACAATTTAAACACTTTAAATGCTGGCAGTGAAAGATTAAATGATAATTCTAGACAACGCATTACTAATTCTATTTTAGCTAATATTGGTTATTCATTTACAGCTAAATTCTCTGTAGAAACCTTATTCACTTGGGTAAATCAAACAAGAACAATCACTCAATTTAATAATGAAAATTTCACTGAAACCAAAGGAATTGGAGATGCTGTAATTTTATTAAAATATACATTCCCAAACCTTTTTAAAAACAACACCGCTTTAAATATTGGTTTAGGCTCTAAAATACCATTAGGCAAATCAGATATTGTTTCTAACCAAGGCATTCAGTTAACTGCAGATTTACAACCAGGTAGTGGTGCTTTTGATGGTATTGGATGGTTATCTTTAGCAAAACAATTAAGTTTTAGACCAACAGCTACTTTTTCTAGTAGTGTAACTTACAGGTTTACAGGTGTTAATAATTCGTATTTAAACAACACATCTACCTATAAATTTGGTAATGTGTTGCAAGCTAATATTAGTTATGTAGATGAATTTTTAGTACATAAAACTCTCATAAACCCAGGTTTGGTTATTAAATATAGAAAATCTACAGTAGATAAAATTAACAATTCGATTATACCAAATACAGGAGGTGAATGGCTTTTTGCAAGAGCTGAATTAACCATACAATTGTCTCAAAATTTAAGTTTTACCAATAAATTTGAAGTTCCTTTATATAGTTATGTAGATGGTACACAGCTTACACCAACTTCTAGATTTACAACTGGTTTTACTTACAAAATCTTTAAAAAACAACCGTTAATAACAAACATAAAATGAAAAAACTTGCACTATTATGTATCTTAGGCATACTTGTTTCTTGCCAAAATAATGACAACAATATTTCTGAAAATAATTTTTCATCTGAATGGAGTATTCCAAGAACAGAAATTTTTGATGGTGGCCCTGGTAGAGATGGTATTCCTGCTTTAATTAACCCAAATGTGGTAAATGCAAATGATCCTGAAAGTAGTTTTATAAAGGATACAGATTTAGTTATTGGTTACAAAAACGGAGATGATATTATTGCATATTCTCATAGTATTTTAGACTGGCACGAAATTATTAATGATAATGTTGGCGATGTGTCTGTAGCTATTACTTATTGCCCACTTACAGGTACAGGAATTGGTTGGAACAGAATTTTAAACGGAAGTGAAACTACTTTTGGCGTTTCTGGTTTGTTATACAATACCAATTTAATTCCTTTTGATAGACAAACAAACAGCAATTGGTCTCAAATTTTAAATACATCTGTTAATGGCGAATTAATTGATACAAAAATAGATTTAATACCGCTGTTTGAAACTTCTTGGAAAACTTGGAAAACCATTTACCCAAATACAAAAGTGGTAAGCAGAAATACCGGTTTTGCTAGAACATATGGTGTTTCGCCTTATGGAGATTATAATACCAATAACAATTTGTTTTTATTTCCTGTAATAAAAGATAATAGACTGCCACTTAAACAAAGAATTCATACCATTATAAAAGGTACTAAAGCAAAAGCTTATCCGTTTTCTGCATTTGCTACTAGCAATGTAATTAGAGATTCTTTTGAAGGTGATGCGTATTTAGTAGCAGGAAATAATGAATTTATAGTTTCTTTTCTTTTAGATGATACTACTAACACACTAACTTTTGAGTATACTTATAATAACACAGAATCTTTATTAAGTGATAACGAAGGTAACACCTGGAATATTTTTGGTGAAGCCATTGCTGGACCAAGAACAGGACAACGCTTAACCTCTTCTGAATCTTTTATGGCTTTCTGGTTTTCTATACCCGCTTTTTACGATACAGTAATTTATAATCAATAATAATTTTTAACAAGTAGCACCTTTATAGCCTAATATTTGTACATTTATGTGATGCAAAATTCAATAGTTGTAATAGGAATTCAAGCAGATTTAGTTTGGGAAAATCCTGCCAAAAATCTAGCTTTTTTTGAGGCGAAAATAAACCGTTTATCAGAAAAAACTGATCTCGTAGTTTTACCAGAAATGTTCACAACCGGTTTTACAATGCAACCTGAAAATGTTGCAGAAACTATGGATGAAAATACCGTTTCTTGGATGCAAAAAATGGCTAAAAAAAATAATTTTGCAATTACTGGTAGTATTGTTATTCAAGAAAATAACAACTACTATAATAGATTAGTTTTTATACATCCAACAGGTAAAATTGAAAGCTATGATAAAAGACATTCTTTTACTTTAGCAGGCGAGCATAAAGTATATACATCTGGCTCAGAAAAAATAATTATACATTTTAAAGGTTGGCGAATTTGCCCTTTAATTTGTTATGATTTACGTTTTCCTGTTTGGGCTAGAAATACCGAAAATTATGATTTACTAATTTTTATGGCCAATTGGCCTGTAACTAGAATTAAAGCATGGAAAACACTTTTAAAAGCAAGAGCTATAGAAAATATGAGTTATACTATTGGCATTAATAGAACAGGTAAAGATGCCAATGATTACCAATATTCTGGCAATTCTTTACTAATAGATTATCTAGGTGAAGAAATCGCAACATTAAAAGAAAATGAAACTGGTGTTTTAAAAGCTACTCTTTTTAAAAACGAACAAGATGCTATAAGAACTAAACTAGGTTTTTTAAATGATAAGGATTTTTTCAAGCTAAACTTTTAAAACTTGTATTTTTCATAAAAAATAAAATTATATCTCTAATTTTAAATCTTAGAAGCAATAAAAAAGACCCCATAAAAACTAATTTTTTTGAGGTCTATTATTATTTCAAAGTTTTTTATATTATGATGGAATCATCCATTTGAATTCGAACTTTGTGTCCGGTATTACAATTCTTTCTGTAATTCTATACATCCTGTCTGGTAATTTCATTAAATAATCTCTTGCTTTTTCTGCTTCCGGCGTAAGATTTGTAATTTTATCTATTTCCCACATGGTGTTTAATTTCTTTAAAATATCTACATAATCAAACCCTGTGTATACTCCCACTCTTTGTGCAACTGCAGAAAAATCGTCAAACAAACTACCTTTTGCACCAAAAGATTCTCTAAGATGCATTGCAGGCATTACAATTTTATATTTCATCATATGTTGAAAAGCCAACATCATTTCACTAGCATCTATTTTAAAAATCTCCTTTACAAAATGTGCATATGCTTGATGATGTCTCATTTCATCTCCTGCAATAATTTTAGACATTTTTGCTAATGCTTTGTGCCCTTTTTTACGTGCAATTTTAGCTACATTATTGTGAGAAACGTATGTTGCTAATTCTTGAAATGTAGTGTATACAAAGTTTTTATATGGATCTGTAGAAGTACCAATATCAAAACCATCTGCTATTAAATGTTGGGTAGAAATTTCTACTTCTCGCATGTTTACTCTACCAGATAAGTATAGGTATTTGTTTAAAGTATCTCCATGTCTGTTTTCTTCTGCTGTCCATGTTCTTACCCATTTTGCCCAACTATTATCTGGGTCTTGTGATACGCCATCTAAATCTAACAACCAAGATTCGTATGTTGGCAATGCTTCTTCTGTAATAGTATCTCCTACTAAAACTACCCAAAAATCGTCATGTAATTCTTTAGATAATTCTCTAATTTCTTCTACTTCAGAAATAAAAGAATCTTTCTGCGAGTTTGGTAAAAAATCTGTAGGTTGCCAAATTTTTTCTGCAGGTATTAAATAAGTATCCATAAAGTGCTGCATCTTTTTTTCTAAAGTTTGCATTACTTCTATCCTAATATTTTTAATTGTAGTAGACATTAATCTAATTTTATATGTTCTTTAATTACGTTTTCTGTTTTTGCACAAAGCTCATCAAAAGGTAAAGAATTTACTTTAATAGGCTCATGCGCAGTTATTGTTATAGGGCTACCCAAACCTAATGGAAACTTACCATATTTAAAAACTTTCCAAGAATTGTTTATGGTTAAAGGCACAATATAACCTTCTTTATTGTATTTGGTAATAATCTTTAAACCGTTTGTTGCAAATTTTTTAGGCTTACCATTTCTACTTCTTGTGCCTTCAGGAAAAATAATTGCTCCCCATTTGTTTTCATTTAATCTTTTAGAAAATTTAACCAACTCTGTAATGGCTTGTTTTGGATCTTTTCTATTGATTAAGGCAGCACCACCATGTCTTAGATTATACGAAACACTTGGTATGCCTTTACCTAATTCTATTTTGGCTACAAATTTTGGAAATTGTTTTCTAAAATACCAATTTATTCCTGGAATATCAAATGTAGATTGATGATTTGCTACAAAAATTACAGCGGTATTCTCTGGAATATTGTATTTATTTACCAAACGAATTGGCGCGCCAATTATTACCATAGATTGTACTAAGAAAAAATTTAATGCGGCAACTACCTTTGCATGTACTTTAGGACCAAATAAATTTAAACTTAACCATTGCAACGGATGGAATATTAGTAAAAATAAAAAAAACACCAATACAAATATTGGTGATAAAATGTAACTTAAAATTTTCATTTATTTAAATTTAAGTAAATCTTACTTTTTTGATAGTTTGCAATTACTACAAACTAAAAAATTAAGTTATCACCTAGAACCAGGCACTCCAAGGAATTCTAGATAAAATTAATAACAAACCAATACCATAAAATACAGCAAAGGTTTTAAATTTTGCGTTATCTGCTGTTTTCTTTTTGTGTTTAGACCAACCTATAGTTATAAATACAATTGCTATTAACATGGTTGTTGGGTGTTCTACTGCGTATAATCTTAGTGTTTTATCTTTCATTACACTCGCAGCATCTGAGGTTAACAAATTAAACCATGGCGACATAAAATACCATACAACACCTATTAATAGTTGAATATGTGAGACAATTAATGCAAACAGACCAATGCGTAGGTCTTTATCTGTAAATTGTTTTTTTTGAGTTAAACCTATAATTGCATTTACTACAGCAAATATTAAAATAGCTAAAACTAGATATGCCCAATACGAATGTATTTCTTTCATAAGATAAATTATTTAGAACAACAAAGTTAAGGATTTTTAAGCATAAAAAAACCACCTTTTTCAAGGTGGTTTTTTAAAAATTTTTTAGGTCTAATTATTGTAAGACATATTCTGTTCCATTATGAATTACATTCATAATATAAACATTATCTCCTGGTTCCCAAACTGCGTAAGAAACAGAGAATTTTTGATCTAACCCAAACTCTGGAAAGTTGTTAAGTAAAATTGTATTAATTTTAGCTAAACGTGCTTCAATTGTTTCTTCATCTGCACCTGCTCTAACATCAAAATTAGAAAATCTACCATTTCCAACTAAATCAAAATCTGCTTGTGTAAGTGTGTACTTAATTGTGTTATCTGGCACCCAAGTGTTTCCATCATGTCCAAACTGTAATACAATTTCTGTACTTTCTTTTATGGTATTCCACTCATTACCATCAAACATAAAGTTTACGTTAATTGTAGAAACACTACCACTAAAGTTTCTATATTGTACCGCTTTAAAATCTCCTTCTGCAGCAAAAGGGAATAACGTAGTTTTTAAGTAAATTTTAATTCTACGTTCTGCATCTTCTGGAGCTCCGCTAAAGTTAGCAAAACGACTGCTACCTCCCATAACACCATACTCTTCTGGAGTAAATGTAATTGGTGCATCCCATTCATCTGCTAATACAAATCTTTCTGTTGTAGTTTCTGGCGTAAAAGTGTAAAAGTTATATTTTTTTACATCAAAAATGTTATAGTTAGTTCCATCAAACTGAAGAATCATTGTTAAAACTGGTCTTCCAGATCCATCAAAAGTATCGTAAGTAATTACAAAGAAATCTCCTACAGCAGCATTTGGATAGTTATTTAATAAAATAGTTTCTATTTTACCTCTTCTAACTTCTACATCTGCTTCTGGGCTAGTATCTCTAATATCAAAATTATTAAACCTTCCATTACCAATTAAAGCATAATCTGCATCTTGCAAAGTATAATTTGTAGTTTTTGATGGATCTGTTGGGTTTTCTTCTAATTGTACTAATAACTCTAAGTTGCTTGTACTACCATCAAAAACCTCATAAGTTACGTTGTATTTTGTACCAAAATCTGCTTCTGGGAAGTTATTTAATAAAATTGTTTGAATTTTACCTCTTCTCACTTCTAAATCTTCTTCGTTTCTTCCAGATCTAATATCAAAATTATCAAAACGGCCATTTCCTACTAAATCATAATCTTCATCTGTAAGAGTATACTCTAAAACTACTGGATCTTTTAAAAATGTTAAATCGTAAATAGTTCCTTTAACTTCATTAGGGAATTTAGCGGCAAAAAAGTCGTTGATTTCATCACTACTATTAAGAGCACCAACACCTAAAGCTGTGTAATCTGCAGCTACCAAGGTATAAGCTTTTGTAACAATATTACTTACAGGATTAAAAAGGTTATAGGTTATAATTGCTGATGATGCAGAAACTATTTCTCCGGCTGCATTAAAATCTACTCCTAGCCTTGGATAGGTAGTTGTTAAGTATGCTGGTAATTTTTCTTTAGCTTCATCTTCTGTCTGAAAGTAAGAGTTACTTAGACCAATTGCTATATAATCTTCTTCTGTTAATGTAAATACTAAATCTTCTACATCACCATCGTTTTTTGTTTCTGCTTCAATTATTGAGTCTATTTCAGCGTTTACGTCTTCTAATGAATTACAAGAAACAAATACTGAAGTAACAACAAACAATAAATAAATTATTTTTTTCATTTTATATATTTTTAAAAGTTAATTCTTGTGCTTATACTAAATGTTCTCCCTTGTCCTAAGAAAACTTGTGCAGTTGCAGCGTCACTATTTACACCATCATCTGCTCTATTTATAAATTCTTCATTAAACAAGTTATTTACTCTACCTGTTATAGAAGCATCTAAACCTCCTACTTTAAAACCATGTCTTAAAATAACATCAGATAGCATAAAACTTGGTACTTTCCATGGCTTTACAGCTAATGATTCTTCTGTGTCTCTGGCTTGTAAATTAAAGTCTGCATAATATCTATCAAAATAATTTACATCAAAACTTAGAGAAGTATCACTAGTAAAATCAAATCTAACACCTAAAGCACTTGTTGTTTGTGCAGAACGACCAACAGGAATTCCTTTTAAGTAAATATCCGTAGTTCTAATGGTTCCATCTCGATTTCTTACTGGATTTCTATCTATGTCAAAGAAAGGAACATCTGTAACGTTATTATTCCATGTCCAATCTCCAAGAGATACCATACCTGTTAGTCTTAGAAAGTCAAAAGGACGGTATTCAAAATCAAATTCTACACCTTGGTGTAATGCTTCTAAACCATTAATGTTTGCTGTAATTAAATCTACACCTTGTCCTTGATCTGATGTTTCTGTTCTGTTTCTCCAAATAGTGTGGTATACATTTAAATTTGCTGAAAACTTCTCTGAACGCACTCCATAACCTAACTCGAAACTAGTAATCGTTTGGTTTTCTAGACCTACATTTAAATCGTCATTACTAAAGTTTAACCAAACATCATCTAAAAAAGGAACCCTTTCAAAATAACCCGCATTAAAAAATATATTTTGTACGTCATCTATACGATAGTTAGCACCAAGCTTACTTCCATATCCATTATAACTTTGAGGATCTGTTAACTGTGCTGGATCACTATCTAGCTTTTGAAAGAAATCTTCTCTTTGATAAGTACTATTGTTGTAATTAATGGCAACAAATGCAGAAAAATCATCTTCATCATATTCTGCTTGAGCAAAACCACCAATCCAAGTATGGAAACCTTTGTCATGATAATTTATTTTATCTCCTACCTGAGTTTCTCTATTGGGATTATTTATATCATCATCACTTAAAAAATATTGGCCTCCCAATAAATCTGTTACTTCTTGAAAATGTTCTCCTACATACCAACGATAATCTAAACCAACATTTAAATTTATACTTTCTGATAATTCTGTATTATAAACACTTAAACCACCTAACCAAACATGGTCGTTTCTACTTGCTCTTAATATTGCAGACGCACCATTAGTACCTCTAGCTATATTTTCGTCTACAATTCTATCTAAATCTAAAGGACCAAAGTTACCAATTCTATAACTATTGTCTGTGAACTTGCTTTGTTCTTCACCAGCAGTTCCACCACCTCCACCAGTTCCTGTAGAAGCGTATAAAGATGTAGATAAAGAGCTTTTATCATCTAATTGCCAGTAATGATTTAAAGAAGCTAATGGTTTGTGGTAGAAATTGTCTTCTACATTAGTGATTTGTCCATTTTTAAAACCCCAATCTGGATTGTAACGGCTTCCTCTTTCACTTAATCTATATTCACTAATAAAAGATCTATTTTGTCTTTGACCATGACGTTGTTTAGCCCCAAAAACATTAAAAGATAATTTATGATCGTTATTTATCTGATAAGATAAATTAAAAAAGTAAGAAATAGCATTAAAGTTAGTACCATCTGCAAACGTTGCGTCTCCAACAGTTCTATCTGCATAAACAGTAGCTGCTAATCCATTATCTAAAAGCCCAGTAGAAACTTTAGCTCCGTATCTTGTATAACCATCATTACCAACATCAAATCCAAAAAAACCTCCTTTTTCTGCATCTGTAGATTCTGTAATTGTATTTATGGTACCCCCAATAGAAGGTACTGCAATTTTAGCAGCTCCAAGACCTCTTTGCGTTTGTACTAGAGATGTTACACTTCCTAAACCTGCCCAGTTAGACCAGAAAACTCTACCGTTTTCCATATCGTTAACTGGTATACCGTTTATCATTACAGCAACGTTTTCTGAATTAAAACCACGCATTGTAATTTCACCATCTCCAAAACCACCACCATTTCTAGTAACAAAAACACCAGGTGTAGATTTTAAAATTTCTGGAAATTCTTGATTTCCTAATTTTAATTGTATTTCTTCTTTTTTAATGTTAGATACAGCTACTGGTGTTTTTCTATCTATTGCAACAGAAGCAATAATTAAAATTTCATCTAAAGCACCAGCATCTTCTTGTAATTTAATTCTTACATTATTTGTAATTGAAGAAAAAGCGACTTCTTTTTTTGTAAAACCAACATAAGAGATTACTAATGTACCAGAATTTGATTTGGTTTGTATGGTAAATTTACCGTCAAAATCTGTTTGTGTTCCATTTCTAGTACCTTTTTCCAGAATACTTGCTCCTGGTAAAGGTGTATTTGTATTATCTACAACCGTACCAGTAATTTTAGTTTGTCCTAAAATTGTAGCTGTTGCAAAAAACAACATTACAAATAATAAGTTTTTAAAATTTTTCATTGTTTAAGTTTAAGTTTTTGAATGTTCTGCAAAATTGTAGCTTTTACAGGTTTCTAAAGTTAACTTAAAGTTAAGATTTTATTTAAAAAACATTTTTTAATAACTATAAATCAATATGTTACGTTTCTAAAAAAAATATTAAAATCTTAAAAATTTCTATTGAAAAATTACGATTTTATAAAAAAAAAGCCTTCTATTATTTATCTAGTAATTTTTTTGCCAACTCTTTCCCTAATTCCACACCAAATTGGTCATAACTATAAATATTCCATAAAATACCTTGTGTAAATATTTTATGCTCATAAAGCGCAATTAACTTCCCTAAAGATTTTGGTGTAAGTTTATCAAAAAGAATGGCATTACTTGGTCTGTTGCCTTCAAATACTTTAAACGGTAAAAGGGTTGCAATTTTATCTTGATTGCCTGTAGTTTTTAATTCTAAATGCACTTCTTCTTTGCTTTTGCCAAAGGCTAAAGCATTTATTTGACCATTATAATTTGCCATTAATTTATTATGATGGTCTGTTAAACCGTACAAAGATTCTTTATAACCAATAAAATCTGCAGGAATTAGCTTGGTCCCTTGGTGCACCAATTGCATAAAAGCATGTTGCATATTGGTACCTGTACTACCCCAAACAATTGTGCCAGTTTGGTAATTTATTTTATCTCCATTTCTATCTACTCCTTTACCATTACTCTCCATAATAGCTTGTTGTAAATAATCTGGTAATTTTTTTAAATATTGAGAATACGGCAAAACAGCTTCTGTTTCTGCGCCATAAAAATTATTGTACCAAATACTTAGCAAAGCTAAAATTACAGGAATATTTTTATCGAAATCTGTGTTTCTGTAATGCAAATCCATTTCTTCTGCACCATTTAATAATGCTTTATAATTATCAAAACCAACAGATAAGCTAATAGATAAACCTACAGCAGACCATAAAGAAAAACGACCACCAACCCAGTTCCACATAGGAAATACGTTTGCCTTATCGATTCCAAAATTATTTACGGCTTCTAAATTGGTAGACACTGCTACAAAGTGTTTTGGAATATCAAAAATTGTTGCAGATTTTAAAAACCAATCTTTTATAGTTTCTGCATTTGTAATAGTTTCTTGTGTTGTAAAGGTTTTAGAGACAATAACAAATAAAGTAGTTTCTGGATTTAACTTTTTTATAATTTCAGAAACATGATCACCATCTACATTAGAAACAAAATGGGTAGTTAATTGGTTTTTATAAAACTGTAATGATTCTACAATCATATCTGGTCCCAAATCTGAACCTCCAATACCAATATTTACAATATCTGTAATAGATTTACCTGTATATCCTTTCCATTTTCCAGAAATAACCTTGTTAGAAAAGCTTTTAATTTTTCTTAAAGCCGTTTGTATTTGTGGCTTTATATTTTTGTTATTTACCAAAACAGCATCTTCAGAAGTACTTCTTAAAGCGGTGTGTAAAACCTCTCTTCCTTCTGTTACATTAATAACGGCACCATTAAATTGTTTTTCTATGGCATCTTTTAAATCTACTTCTTCTGCAAGTTCTACCAATAAAGAAAGTGTTTCTTTGGTAATTCTATTTTTAGAAAAATCTAAGTGTAAATCGTTAAATTCAATTGAAAACTCTTCTTTTCTATTGGCATTTTTAAACAAATCTTTAATGTTAATGTTTTTATTTTCATTAAAATGATCTGTAAGCTTTTGCCAAGCTTTAGTAGTTGTAGGATTTGTGTTCTTTAAAGCCATAGAATTAATTTTTAGCTATTTCTTGCGAAATTTGGTTAGGTTTTTTTGCTGCCGGTAATTGGTTGTAATCTAATTGATATTTTAATGGTGCTATATACTCTAAAAATTGAGGAATTATACTCTTTTTTAAAGGTTCTGCCTCAGGTAGTTTTGTTTTAGGACTTAAAGGGTCTACTTGCCTGCCGTTTTTCCAAAAGCGATAACAAACATGTGGCCCACCTGTATTTCCTGTCATACCTACTGTACCAATTACTTGTCCTTGTTTTACGTATTCTCCTTTTTTTACTTTGCGTTTTTTCATGTGCAAATATTGGGTAGAATAGGTTCCATTGTGTTTTATTTTCACAAAATTACCATTGCCTCCTCTTCTAGTAGATTCAGAAACTACTCCGCTTGCGGTTGCAATAATAGGCGTACCAATATTAGCAGCAAAATCAGTACCAAAATGTGGTTTTCTTTTGTAACCATAATATGCAATTCTTCTGTTTAAATTATATCTAGAAGAAATTCTATATTGAAATTTTATGGGTGATTTTAAAAACTGACTCCGCAACATATTACCATTTTCATCATAATATTCAGCAATATTAGTTGTAGAATCTGATACAAAACGGAATGCATAAAATTCTTGATTATTGTGTTTAAAAATAGCCGATTTTACGTTTTCGTAACCAGCAAAAACAGAATCGTTTACAAATTTTTCTTCAAAAACTAATTTAAAAGAGTCTCCTTTTTGTAGTTTGTAAAAGTCTAAAGTCCATGCATAAATATCTGCAACTGCCCATGTTAATTTTGCAGACAATCCTAAACTATCCATAGTGTTAGATAAGTTAGAATATATTTTACCTGCTACTATACGTTCTACCTTTTTTGTAGGTTGTAAATAAGTATATGCATTTATTATAGAATCTTTAAAATCTACAACAGTAGCATTAATTTTATTGTTTTTGTAGATAAAAACTTTAGCCTGTTCTAAAGAATCTTTACTTGCTAAAATTACGTATGGTTTCCCTGCTCTAACTCTTCTAACATCAAATGTGTCTTTAATAGTACTAGCTATTTGGTTAATTTTTGGATAAGCTACATGATGTCTATCCATAATTTCTCCAAAACTTTCGCCACTTTTAATGGTATCTAAAATAATCTTATAATCTTTTATTTTATACCCAAATTTATATATTGGTTTTACATTTTTTTTGACTGTTTCAACCTTGGTTTTATCTCCTTTTGAAGTACAAAAAGAAAAGACAATAAGGATAATGAAAATAGAATATAATTTTTTCAAGAAAGTTGTAGAATTAAGTAAAACTCAAAAATACAAATAAAAATCATTTATTCTAAATCTAAATAGGGAAGTTGTGCCAACAATTTCAATAAAAAAACAGCAATTAATTTATCTTAAATTCGTTTGCCAAACCTTTGTAAGATTCTAACTCTGCTCTTAAAGAACCCACAGCAAGATCTGCTTGCATTTTAACGGGTATTTTATTTTTGTCATCTGTAATCCAAAGTGTTACACTTTCTTTAGCTTTAAAAATTCTACCAGATTGTACAAGAGGTCTAAAAATAAGTGTATTTACTTTTCCAAAACTTGTTTTTAATACTTCTTTTCCTAAAAAACGAAGCTTAAAAGGATAGGTTTGTGCATCTAAAAACATATCAATGGCAATTTCATCTCCTTTTTGCATATTTTTTACATTTTGATTTCTCAAATAATAAAAAGCAGACAACATATCTTGGGTATTTACAGCAGGTTTTGTTACTTCTGTTTGTTTAATAAAATCTTGAACATATGCTGTGTTTGTAGTATGATTAAAAGTTGTAATTACATGTTTCTTATAACCACCTTCATCTATTTTTCTTTTAAAAAGGTAAGGTTTTACACTATTCATATCAAAGTAGCTTTGGTATAAATCTTCTACCTTAAAAAACCATTTAATCATACCAGTTGTCCATCCTGTACCTTTGGTGTGAAAAACTTTTTTGCCATTTAAATCTTTTTCTGCAATCTCTAAAACTGCAGTTCCAGCTCTTAAAAAACCACTATAACTCATTTTATAACGCAAAGATTCTCCACTTTTAAAAGCTTCTATCTGTTCTTGCCCAAAAGTAGTGTGCACAATGGCAATGAATAAAAAGAGTAGTACTTGTTTTTTCATATTTCTCAAACTTATAAAAAAGTATTGACAATTACCATTCCAAAAAATAAAAAAATAGTTAATAAAATACTAAGCTGCCACTTAACTTTTTAAAATTAACAGAAAATACATTTTAAAAAGCACCCCAATTTTCTAGTTCTTCTTTAGACCATAAGTATGGAAAAAATATTCTTCTTTGATATTTTGGATGCATATATTTACGCCAATTACTACCTCCAGTAGCCTCTAAATCAGAATCTTTACCACCAATATACTTTGCAGCAGCATTGTAATGTGCCATTACCCATTTTACATTTACTGTATAATCATAATGGCGCATAGCTTTTATTAAATCTGTGTTTTGTTGCGTTTCTCTTGGCAGTTGTTTAAACTTTTTAGACAAATTAATATCATTATAATCTTCTATAAAATCTATAAATTCTCCTATATACTTATCTTCAAAAAGGTTTAATAAAGTAGATTTTTGACCTGTAGAATAATTTTTACCTGCAGCTTGCCAATACAAGTGATTGTATGCGTTTTTAAAAGAAGAACTTTTGTTGATACTGCTTTTATACCTTGCATCTATTAAATTAATTAATTCTGTAGAAGCAAATTCTATTTTTCTGTATTGTGCAGATTGAAAACCACTTGCAGGTGTTAATGTATTTCTAAATTTTAAATACTGTTCTTTTTCCATACCATCTGCCATTACAGAAAAAGAGCTGCATAACATATCAAAATACCTGCTAATACGCTCTAAATGCATTGTAAATTTTTCTGCGGAAACCGTTTTAGCTTTAGCTACTTGCTCTATTTCCCACAAAACCATTTTAAACAACAATTCATTCACCTGATGGTACATAATAAAAACCATTTCATCTGGCTGTGTAGTTCGTGGCGTTTGTAATCCTAAAAGCGCATCTGTTTGTATATAATCCCAATATGTTATGGGTGTACTATGCAGTAAACCTTCTAGCATAGAGTCTACAGGAACACCTAATTTATCGTATTTTTCTTCAATGGCTTTTAAAATTTCCTCTCTTTTCATTGGTAGGTTTAAGAATAAAAAACAAAGATAGAATAGTTTTACAGAAAAGACCTTACTGCTGTTAAAAACCTTAGCATTAGAAACTAAAATTTAATTATTTTTATTTGGGCGTTTTAACGGGCTTTCCATTGTATCTTTTTTTTAACTGCCATTCCTCTAAGTATACTTCTTTATAAACTATGGCAATCTCATAATCCGAAAGAAATTGCTTCGTACCTCGCAATACGCTTATTTAAGTAGGTAAAAAAAAGGATGCCATTGCAATCCCTAACGCATATTGCGTATTTAAAAACTTTAGTTAATAATTCAGAACTTTCTATATATAAATCAATAAAAAACACCTTTAAGATTAAAAAGAAATCTTGGAGGATCTATAGAAATTTCAACTTTCACAATAAACTATTACTACAAACTGCTTTAAATACTTTAAACGATAAGACCTCACAGGTTTTAAAAACCTGTGAGGTCTGTAATTTTTTTACTGCACACTGCCAACTAAAAAACTGGAGACTTTTTTAAAGCGTTCCTCTTTTTTCTTGTTCTCTTTCTATAGATTCAAACAAAGCTTTAAAGTTTCCTGCTCCAAAACCTTTGGCACCCATTCTCTGAATAATTTCGAAAAACAAAGTTGGCCTGTCTTCTAAAGGTTTTGTAAAAATTTGCAGTAAATACCCTTCTTCATCTGCATCTATCATTATTCCTAAGCTTTTTAGCTTTTCTATATCTTCTTTTAATTCGTGATTGTGTTCTTCTAATCTTCCAGGAACAGCTTTATAATATGCTTCTGGTGGAGTTGATAAAAACTCGATTCCGTTTGCTTTTAATTGCGATACTGTTTTAACAATATCATCTGTTGCTATGGCAATATGTTGTACGCCTGCGCCTTCGTAAAAATCTAAATATTCTTCTATTTGAGAACGTTTTTTACCTTCTGCTGGTTCGTTTATGGGGAATTTTATACGCCCATTTCCATTAGACATTACTTTGCTCATTAATGCAGAATATTCTGTATGAATTTGCTTATCATCAAAAGATAAAAAATTTACAAATCCCATAACATCTTCGTAAAACTTTACCCATTTGTTCATCTGATTCCAACCTACATTACCAACCATATGATCTATGTATTTTAAACCTGCTGTTGGCGGATTGTAATCTGATTCCCATTTTTGAAAACCTGGTAAAAATGTTCCTTTATAGTTTTTACGTTCTACAAATAGATGTACAGTTTCTCCATAGGTATAGATTCCTGCACTTACAACTTCGCCAAATTCGTCTTTTTCTACGGTTGGTTTCTTGTAAGATTTTGCGCCACGTTTTGTAGTTTCTTCATACGCTTTTCTGGCATCTTCTACCCAAAGTGCTATTACTTTTACGCCATCGCCATGTTTTACAATATGATTATTTATTGACGATTTGCTATGTAACGGTGTTGTAAGCATTAACTTAATTTTGTCTTGTGTTAAGACATAACTTACAGCATCTGTTGCACCTGTTTCTAAACCACGATAAGCATGAGATTGAAAACCAAAGGCGGTTTTATAAAAATGTGCAGCCTGTTTTGCATTACCAACGTAAAACTCAACATAATCTGTTCCTAAAAGTGGAAGAAAATCTTGTGCTCCTGAGAATATTTTTTCTAAACCGTAGTTTACTGATGCTGTTTTTTTTGACATATCTTCTATTTTTTTAGACCTCACAGGTTTTCAAAACCTGTGAGGTCTTTGTATTTTTAAATAAGCAATTTCTAAATTGAAAGCAAGATGTTTGCAAACAAGTTTAGCCGTGATTGAAACGACATCCTTTTTTGTTTTTCACAAAAAAGATATAGTGGAAAGCGCGAAATAGCTTCTAATAATTATTATATTAATGAACGTTTTATTGCAAATTTTAGGATTGAGTGTTCTCCTTGTTTGGAGGGCTTAGGGGAGGAAGCCAACTCTTATAATAATCTTCATCCGCAATTTTTATAGCTTCTTCTGTAACTTGCAAAGGTTTAAAAGTATCTACCATTACTGCCAATTCTTCGGTTCTGGTTTTGCCGATACTTTTTTCTGTGGTTCCTGGATGTGGACCATGTGGTATGCCTGCAGGATGTAAGGAAATATGCCCTTGATCTATATTGTTTCTGCTCATAAAATCGCCATCTACATAATAAATTACCTCATCTGAATCTATATTGCTGTGATTATAAGGCGCAGGAATTGAGTTTGGATGATAATCGTACAAACGTGGTACAAAACTGCAAATTACAAATGCATTGGTTTCAAAGGTTTGATGCACTGGTGGTGGTTGATGAATTCGCCCAGTGATTGGCTCAAAATCGTGAATTGAAAATGCGTAAGGAAAGTTATAACCATCATAACCTACTACATCAAAAGGATGAGATGCATAGGTCATTTCTATAATTTCGTTTTGTTTTTTTACTTTGATTAAAAAATCGCCCAACTCATTATAGGTTTCTAATTCTTGGGGTCTACGCAAATCTCTTTCGCAAAAAGGAGCATGTTCTAATAATTGACCGAAATAATTTCTATATCTTTTTGGTGTATAAACAGGAGAATATGATTCAACAATAAAAAGTCTATTGTTTTCATCGTCAAAATCTAGTTTGTAGATAATTCCACGAGGAATTACCAAATAATCTCCGTATTTAAAATTAATATTTCCTAAATGGGTTCTTAATTTTCCTGATCCTTTATGAATAAAAATTACCTCGTCTGCATCTGTATTTTTATAAAAATAATCTTTTATAGA
Organism: uncultured Polaribacter sp.; assembly: GCF_947495205.1. Taxonomy (GTDB): domain Bacteria; phylum Bacteroidota; class Bacteroidia; order Flavobacteriales; family Flavobacteriaceae; genus Polaribacter. The sequence continues at coordinate 74,694 of NZ_CANLXV010000001.1, forward strand.
TTTTTTTGGAGCCGATAAAATAATGTTACAATCAGAATTTGTTAATACGATTTTTCTACTTTCTAAATAATCGTTTTCTGGTTGTACTTGAAAACCTCTAAAACGGTAAGATTGAATATTATTGGCTTTGGCAATTTTTGGTTTTACAGCATATTGTTTTCCTATTTTTTTAACCATTGTTGGTCTGTGTTCATGATACGAATTGGTAGACATACCATCAAAACCAATGGTACCAAACAATTGCTCTGCATACAAGCTACCGTCTTTTTTACGAAATTGCGTGTGTCTTTTAGGTGGAATTTTTCCTAATTTATGATAGAAAGGCATAAAATATGTTTAATTATTGAACGGTTAAATTGTTTAATTGTTAAAAAGACCTTGAAATAAATTCAGGGTGACAACAAGTTGCCATTATTCTGGGTTTCTCTTTATCAAAAACTTTAGATACATTAATAATTCTATAAACATTTCAATCGATTTCGTTAACCTAACAAATATACAAAAAGGGTTTTAGAATTTTTTGTTAAGAATTTTTTGCGCACAAAAAAACCGAAACTTTTAAGTTTCGGTTTTTAAATTTTTTGTTTCTAAACACTACTCTGTTGGTAGTCTTTCGTCTATCATTTTTAATGGCATATCTCCCATTAATTCAAAAACATCTAGTATACTTCTTACTGTATCTTCTTCTTCTACTTGCTCATTTACAAACCATTGTAAAAATACTTCAGATGCATAATCATCTACGCTTCTTGCTTGTTTAAAACATTTGTAAATAGATTGTGTTACATGAATTTCTTGATCTAAAGAAGTCTCGTAAATTGCTTTCAAGCTTTCAAAATCATTATTTACTATAGGAATTGCAGGAGAAATTGCAGCGCCACCAGCATCGTTTATAAAATTAAAAATTTTCATTCCGTGCTCTCTTTCTTCTTCTGCTTGCTTGTAAAAAAATGCTTTACTATTTACCAACTCTCGCTGATCACACCAAGAAGCCATTGCTAAATAAGATGCAGATGCATGCATTTCTAATGCTATTTGTTCATTTAATACATCCATAACTTCTGGATGAATTGTCATTTGTCTTCTTATTGCTGTTTTCATCTTTTTAAAATTTAAAATCCTATCAAAGATAATTTAAAAAAACGTTGTTATAAAGGCAATTGTAAAATTTAAAGACAGTCTAAATAAAAGAGAAAACGCTATACTTGTATTGTTAAAAACTATAGAAACAATAAGATAGCTCTTCTTTAAGATCTAATAATTTAGGAATTTCTAAAAAAACAAGGTGTTTTCTATCTGCAATAAAAAGAAGTACAAAATTATCATTTGCAATAATTTCTTCTAAATTTTCTGAAGCAGTTAAGGTATTTACTTTATTACGTAATTGTAGCAATTGTGGAAATGACAAAGTTATTAATTTCTGATCTATCTTTAGTTGATAGTTGCAGAAGGTTTTCTTTATCAGTTGAATATTAAACGTTACATCTTTAAGCAGTTCCATGATGCAAATTTAAATATTATTTAGAATAAATAAGAATAAAGTTTTGTTTTTTTTATTTTTAAACAAAATAGGCTGTTCCTAATAATTTGTATAAAGGTGTAAAGCATACTATTGCAATAATTATATACAGCCATATTTTGGTGAATACAGATACATTATCTTCTAAATCTAAATAGCTATTCTTTACATTTTTGGGTTGTAATAGTATATCTTTAGATTCATAAATTGGGTTTTGTAGTGTATTGTCTGCCAATTTACTTTTTGGTATTTTTTTGTTATACAACATTAAAAGAATGGCAAGTAATAGTGTACCTAATGCGTAAAAGATTAAAGATTTTAAATCTAAACCAAATTCATATTTCGAAAATCGAATTAAATTTAATGCGGTCATAATTATTAATTTGTCCTAAAATACAAAATAAAGTAAAAAAGACCTTTTAAATCTTAAAAATTTAAAAGGTCTTTTATTTTTATATGTACTATAACTGTTGTTACAGTAGTTTATTTTAGTTCTTAAACTATTCGTATAATAAGAGTTTTACATACTAAAATAATTAAGCTACATTAATTACTTCTTGTATTTGTGGCGCGTATTTTTTAATGGTTGCTTCTACTCCGTTTTTTAAGGTCATTTGGTTTACAGAACAACCTGTGCAAGCGCCTTCTAATTGCACTTTTACAATTTCATTTTCTATAGACAATAATTTTATATTGCCACCATCGCTCATTAAAAAAGGACGAATTTCATCTAACGCTTTTTCTACATTATTTAAAGTTTCTTCTGCCGTCATAATTTTACTTTTTTACTACACTACAACCACTCATTGTAGTAATTCTTACTACTTCTGTTGGCGGTAAATTTTCGTTTCTTTTTACTAACTGCCCTACCATTTCTTTGGTAATATTTGCAAACGCATCTTCTAACAACGTGTTTTCTTGCAATGCTACAGGACGCCCAACATCGCCAGCTTCTCTAATACTTTGTACTAAAGGAATTTCTCCTAAAAATACAGTTTTAATATCTGTTGCTAAATTTTTAGCACCGTCTTGTCCAAAAATATAATATTTATTATCTGGCAATTCTGCTGGTGTAAAATACGCCATATTTTCTACGATACCTAAAACAGGTACTTTAATATTTTCTTGTTGAAACATTGCTACTCCTTTTTTAGCATCTGCTAAAGCAATGTTTTGTGGTGTACTTACCACAACTGCCCCATTTATTGGTAAGGCTTGTACTATAGATAAATGCACGTCTCCTGTTCCTGGAGGTAAATCTATCAAAAGAAAATCTAACTCGCCCCAATCTGCATCAAAAATTAATTGATTTAAAGCTTTAGAAGCCATTGGTCCTCGCCAAATTACTGCTTGATCTGGATTTGTAAAAAACCCTAAAGACAATAATTTTACTCCATAATTTTCTATAGGCTTCATTTTAGAGCGCCCGTCTACTTTTACAGAAAGTGGCTTTTCTCTTTCAACATCAAACATAATGTGTTGTGATGGTCCATAAATATCTGCATCTAAAACGCCTACTTTAAAACCCATTTTTGCTAAAGACACTGCAGTATTTGCTGTAATTGTAGATTTACCAACACCACCTTTACCAGAAGCTACTGCAATAATATTTTGAATATTTGGTATTTCTTTACCACGAATAACATTAGGATTTACCTTTGGCGCAGGCTTTTCTACTTTTACATTTATTTTTACGTCTGTTACTTCTAAAACCTTGCTTTTTATTGCCTTGGTTATTTCAGATTCTATTTTCTTTTTTGCCTGTAAAGTAGGGTTACTAATGGTTACATCTACAATAACTTCATTACCAAAAGTTACCACATTTGTTACGTTTTTATTTTCCACTAAACTTTTACCTTCACCAGGTGCAGTAATTGTTTCTAAGGCGTTGTATATATCTTGTTTTGTAAAACTCATTATTTATAAGGTCTTTTAATTCACTTTTAAAAATTAGTTTTTAAGTAAATTTAAGATACAAAGATACAGTTATCTCTTAAAAAAATTATGTTAATAAATTAGGTTTATTTATAGATTGATAATTGGAAATAATACCAAAAAACGCACACTCCAAAGAAAAATATAATTTTTTCTGGAAATTATCTAGCAAAGAAAAAGGTATTCTTAAAATTTTAATCGTTAAAAACCTACTTTTTAAAGTACTAATTTGTGCACCTAACGTTTTTTAAAATAAAAAACGAAAGCAATTTTTTAGATTTATAATGAAATAAAAAAAATGTAAAATGAAAAATATCAAATACCTACTTAGTTTCATCATCTTAATAAGCTTAAACACCTACGCTCAAAAGGTTACACAAAGTAATTTTACCTCTAAATATCCTAGATCGTTTAAAGCATCTCACAATATAGTTATTAAAAATGCAATTTTAAGTGATGGTGCTTATGTTTTTGAGGGAAAAAAAGGTAAAATTTTTATTACTTTAGAAAACGGTATTTATACAGAAATACATCCTAAAAATAAATTTGTAAAAGCTAAAATAACATGGGTTTCTGAGTATTCTTACAAATTAAAAATTATTGAAACAAATAAGAAGAAACTTAAATATAATATTGGAGAAGAATTTATATCTAAAATTACAAATATTAATCAAGACAAATATTCATACCAAAGGATGCTTAAAAATGGCAGAATGTTAAGAGGCGAATTATTAAAATTAGACGAAGAAAATTCTAGAAAATAATATTACAAAAGTTCTTCTAAAGGATTCCAAAAAATAGTTTCAAAATCTTGAATTTGATTTTCTACAACCACAACACCTTCATTCTCTAACAATTGTTGCATTAAATTGGTGCCATTAAAATGATGTTTGCCTGTAAGTAAACCTTTTCTATTTACAACTCTATGTGCAGGTACTTCTTCTGCTTGATTGTGAGAATTATTCATTGCCCAACCTACCATTCTAGCAGATTTTGCTGCACCTAAATACTTTGCAATTGCACCATAGCTGGTTACTCTACCAAACGGAATTAACCGCGCAGTTTGGTAAACTTTTTCAAAGAAATTATCAGATGCTTTCATGTTTTAAAGATAATAATTATTTAACGGAGTTTGCCAACGCTAACAAAAACCAGAATTAAATAAACTTTAAAATTTTTGAAATATGTTTAGATAAAGTAACAGATTACCTAGAATCTAAGAATTACGTTTAAATATTTAATACTTTAATCTAAATTGAATATAAGTAATAGGTTTGTCTACAGCTAAATATTGGTTTTCATAAAATGTTTGCGTTTCTGTAACTGCTGCAGGTGCACCACCATTTTTATAGACATTATGGTTTGCATATAAAACTTCATGACCTTCACCATGTAATAAACCTAAAGTATAGCCATGCATAAATTCGCTATCGGTTTTTAGGTTCATAATACCGTCTGCTTTTAAAATAGTGTTGTATTTTTTCAAAAAGCTTGTATTGGTCATTCTATGTTTGGTACGTTGGTATTTTATTTGCGGATCTGGGAAAGTTATCCAAATTTCTGAGACTTCATTTGCCGCAAAAATATAATCTACCAATTCTATTTGAGTTCTTACAAAAGCAACATTTGGCAAGTTTTCTTCTAAAGCAGTTTTAGCACCTCGCCAAAAACGAGCGCCTTTTATATCTATACCAATAAAATTTTTATGAGGATTTTTTCTTGCTAAAGCAATAGTATATTCACCTTTACCACAACCTAATTCTACAACAATAGGATTGTTGTTACCAAAAAAAGAATGCCATTTTCCTTTCTGAGAAAAATTGGTAATTACTTCTTCTCTTGTAGGTTGAATGACATTTTTAAACGTTTCATTTTCTTTAAAACGTTTTAATTTGTTTTTGCTTCCCAAATTGTAAGTTTAAGCTCTATCTTCTGTACCTTCTTTCAAAAACTTTTTAGATTGTTGCATCCAATATGCAAATAAAACTAAAAGTATTGCCAAGAAACCCCAGTTTACCGCATTAGAAATCCACCAACCTAAATCTGCTTGAGCTACAGTTAAACGTAACCAATTAAAAGGAAGAAATAAAATTTCTGTAAATAAACTACCAATCCATTTAAAAATATTGCCTGCTATCATAACTTAATTATCTTTACGCTGCAAAAATAACAAAAGAAACAATGCTAAGCAATTTTTTAAGCAAATCTAAACCTATCAATTTTATTGTGATATTTGGCTTGTTTTTCTTTGTTTTTGTAGCATTTACTGTACATTCCTTTTTAAATTATCAATTTAATTTAAATACCTGCCTAAAGAGCGTTGGTTTTTTAACACTTTTTTCAGTTTTATTCTTCTTTTTTAATTTTATTATTTCTAAAAACCAATTAACATTCGACAATTCTTATGCTTATTTTATTTTCACAATACTAAGTTGTTGTTTTTTTGAAATTTTATTTGATTACGAAAATCTAGTCATTTACACGATTCAAATATTCTTTTTACGAAAAATTTATAGTCTAAAATCATCAAAAAACACCCTACAAAAACTTTTTGATGCCGGTTTATGGATGGGAATATTATTTATACTACAACCTTTTACAATTATTTTTAGTGTACTTATTTATGCTGCAATTATATTTTTTAAAAAACTAAATTTAAACAACTTATGTATACCTATTATTGGTTTTATACCACCTTTATTGTTGTTTTTTACGCATGCTTTTTGGTTTGATGAAACTTACCTTTTTACAAATCTATTTTATTTTGACAATCTTAAATCTATTGGTTTTTATAATGAAGGCATTTCTTTTTGGGTAACAATCGTACTCTTATTTTTTACATTATTAGGTATTGTCTTAAAATCTCCAAAAGCCTTATCTATAAACAATTCTTTTAAAAGAAGTTGGCAAGTACTTATTGTAAATATAAGTATCGCTATAATTTTTGCCCTTTTAACTCCTAAAAAAAACGGAAGTGAATTACTTTTTTTACTGTTTCCAGCATCCGTTATTATAGGTAATGGTGTAGAGGTAATTCAAAAAACACTTCTTAAAAACATACTCTTTTTATTATTTTTAATTAGTTGTTTTATTGTACCATTTATATTTTAACGTGCTGTTTTTAGTTTATTTACAACAAAATAATTAAAAAAATAACTTTGAAATTATTCAAAAAAATAAAAAATGTATATTGCAGTTCAAAAGTTAAGTAACCAATAACTTAAAAAGAGTTTCAATTAAAATATTGAAACTCTTTTTGTGAAAAAAACTATAATCTTATTTTGTTTAAAATAATCTATAAGAGAATTTCAAACCAATTGCAGGAGACAGCAAACCGTAATTTGTATCTAAATTTCTTAAAACTCCAGCACCTATATGGAAATTAAACAACCATTTTTCGCTTAAATTTCTTTGAAAACCCCAATGAATTTCTGTAAGTATTGCGTTTTGTAAAGGATCATAATCTTTGTTAGGAGAAAAACGAGTTGTAAAGTATTTAGTTTGTAAACCTACATAATTACCAGCATTATTAGCTACATTTTTTCCTTTCTTATATCTTTTATCTAAATTATAAAATCGTTTAAGTTCTACCTTAACATAAGCCGCTAAGCTAGTGTTGAAATCCCAAACGTAGGCTTCATTAGAATCTACGCCTCCACCAACACCAGCTCCAAAATCTAAAAGTAATTTTTCTGAAATTGGTAACTCATAACTAGCACCTATCCCTAATAAATTATATTCTAATTTAAATTGTTTTTGTAACGTTATATCTTGGGCAAATAAATTACCTACCATTAGAGACAGTATTAAATAAATTGTTTTTTTCATTTTAATATTTATTAGTATTTATTAATATTTAACTTTAAATTTCGAGCCACCCCAATTACCATTATATAAAGCACCTGATTCTAATTCGATATCCACTGAATTTACCATATCAAATCTAAACTTAAACTTAAATCCAATATTATTCTTAGTACTTCCGTTAGCATTATTATGCTTTGATGAAAACAAAATAGAAAAATCATCAATCTTAAAATTTTGTGGCACTTCAAAATCACGTTTTGCTACAGCCAGTTTATTGACAGAAATTTTTTCCCCAAATAAACTATAAGCTACTGGTTTTGCTTTCATAGTTTCAGGATCAACATAAACAAATACTATTGCTGCAGTTTCACCTTTCTTTAAATCTATTTTTTTAACTTGTAATGCTTCATATGCTAGCTTAATAATTTCAGTATTACTTAAGGTATATTTCAATGAGTATATATTGACTGTAATAGCTTTATTAATTTTTTTACCAAAAAAGTTTTTTAAATCAAAATCAATATCTAAAATAGGTTTAGTTTGACTTACAGTTGGTGTGATCAAGTTTAAACTATTTGATGCTAATGTTAATAAATTGTCTGGATCAGGTGTATAGGTTTTTACAGTATTCGTATTAAAATCATATTCATTAGAAGTGTAAATTATACTACTATTTGGTTTAGACAGAAAAAAAGTATGTATTTTATTGAATATTTTAACAGCATCACTCCAACTGGCTGAAAAAGAAGGACCTCTTTTTACTGTTTTTGTGTTTAAAATAACTTTTTTATTTAACAGATAAACTTCATTCGCACTCCTATCAGAAAACCAGCCAAACCAAGTTTTATTTTTAAATTTTGCTTGAGCATATACATCTTGAAAAAAATAAAAATCAGCCGCCTCAAATATAGTTCTTAGTTTTTTATCTTTATTAAAAAAATATTCACAAACATAAGATTTAGCAAAAATATTGTCTATCCAACCTGCTTTAGTATTTACACAATCAGTATAATTTGAAGTATTTGGATAATTAATTGAATTAGTAGAAGATTGACCACCACCACTTGAAAAGCCACCACCTTGACATCCATAAAATTCTGAGGCTACTTGTAATTCATTAGAAGCGATTGATTCAAGGTTACATTCATCTACACTTTCAACTTTAAAATCTAATAAATTACTTTGATCCGGTATATATAAAAAAACATTATTTGATTTTGGTAAGTTTTTTGAAATAGTTTTATGTGAGTTATTAATTAAATCTCTATCATTTACATGTGTAATAAGTAATCCTTTTTTTGTGTATTTATAAATTGAGTCACCTACTTGAATTACACCATCTTCACTTAAAATAGATGCAAAATTATCATTATTTATTACCCTATCACCTAAAACTGAGTTAATCAGTGCATTCTTATGTAATAAAAAGTTTTCTCTTTTCTTATTTTTATAATCTTCAAAATCCTTATCACTTGCTGTGCTAACTAATTCCATTGGATAAAAACCTTGACTGTAATAACCTTTTATTAATTCTAATTCATACTTTTTTCCTGATTTTAAATTTTTGTAAAGAGTTTTTAAGTTTTCCGATGTTCTAATAACTAAGTTATTGTTTTCAATATCATAGCTTATTTCATTTTTCAAGTTATTATCTAAATTTATATTGGCTTCAAAACTTTCTTGATTGCAAGAAGCTAGAACAATAAACAATAAACAACATTACTAATTTTTTTCATTTTTTTTATATTTTTTACAAATTTAGTTTTTTTTTAAAAATAAAAAAGTATAAATCTAGTAATTATCAAATATAGCTTGAAAACATTTTCTTCTCAAAAAAATAAAAAATGTATATTGCAGTTCAAAAGTTAAGTAACCAATAACTTAAAAAGAGTTTCATTTTTAATATTGAAGCTCTTTTTTTATGATTACTACCTTAATTATTAGCAACTTTGCACTACTATTTTTAAGTTGAAGTATGAACGCTAGAGTCCTTGCCATTATTGCTGTATTTATTGGTACTTTTATTTATGGCATAAATTACACCATTGCAAAAGATGTAATGCCCACTTTTGTAAAACCCTTTGGTTTTATTGTAATTAGAGTGGCAGGTGCTACCCTAATTTTCTGGATTTTAGGCTTATTTATAAAATCAGAAAAAATTGAAAAACAAGATTACAAAAAAATAATAATTGCATCTTTTTTTGGTGTTGCCTTAAATATGTTGGCCTTTTTTAAAGGTTTAAGTTTAACCACACCAATTAGCGCCTCCGTAATGATGGTAACATCGCCCATTATGGTATTACTATTTTCTAGTATTTTGTTAAAAGAAAAAGTGCAAAAATTAAAGATTTTAGGTGTTTTTATTGGGTTAATTGGCACTATAGTTTTAATTGTATATGGCAATTCTAACACAAGCAACGCAACAAATAGTAGTTTAGGCAACTTTTTAGTTTTAGTAAATGCAGCCTCTTATGGCTTGTACCTTGTATTGGTAAAAAATTTAATTGCAAAATACCATCCGTTTACGTTTATAAAATGGTTTTATCTATTTGGTTTTATATTTATTTTACCTATTGGTTGGCAAGAATTTACAGAAATTTCTTGGAGTGCTATGCCTGCAAATATTTATCTTAAAGTAAGCTTTGTAGTAATTTTTACAACTTGTATAACTTATCTTTTTAATCTCTACGGATTAAAAAAGTTAAAACCAACAACAGTAAGTGTATTTATTTACTTACAACCTGTAATTGCAGCAATTTATGCATTAATAACAGGTAGTGATTCTTTAAATTTTATTAAAATACTTGCCAGTATTATTATCTTTCTTGGGGTGTTTTTAGTAATTAAACAGCCTAAAAGTGTAACGAAATAAAGTTATATTTGCAAGGCATTAAAAATGATGATTTTATGATTCAATCTATGACGGGTTATGGGAAAGCAATACTACAATTGCCAACCAAAAAAGTAACCATAGAAATTAAATCTTTAAATAGTAAAAATTTAGATTTAAACGTTCGCATACCTTCTTATTACAAAGAAAAAGAGCTTGCTGTTCGCAAAAAATTAGCAAAAGCTTTAATTAGAGGAAAAGTAGATTTTAGCATTTTTGTAGAAATGACTGCAGATGAAACTTCTACAACTATAAATCATGGTGTAGTTAAAGATTACATACAACAATTAAAAAATGTAGTGCAATCTGGTAGTTCTAATGATGTAGAATTACTAAAAATGGCAGTAAAAATGCCAGATGCCTTAAAAACAGAACGTGAAGCATTAGATGAAAATGAATGGACATTAATTGACCAAAATATTGATGTTGCCATAAACGAAATTGTACAATATAGAAGAGACGAAGCTGCCTCTTTAGAAATAGATTTCAAAGAAAGAATTGCAAATATTAAGCAGTATTTAGAAGAAGTAAAAGCTTTGGATAGTGATAGAATTGAAAACGTAAAAACGCGTTTAAAAAAGGCTATAGACGATTTAAAAGTAGATACCGACCAAAATAGATTTGAACAAGAACTAATTTATTATCTAGAAAAATTAGACATTAATGAAGAAAAAGTACGGTTAGCAAACCATTTAGACTACTTTTTAGAAACCTTAGCAACACCAGATTCTAACGGTAAAAAATTAGGTTTTGTAATTCAAGAAATGGGTAGAGAAATTAATACAACAGGTTCTAAAGCCAACTTTGCACCCATGCAAAAAGCAGTTATTCAAATGAAAAACGAGTTAGAACAAATTAAAGAGCAAATTCTAAACGTGCTTTAATCAGTTTTAAGTTGATGGTTTTTAATTTACAGAAAAAACAGCAACCAAAAACTAGCCACCAAAAACAACATTTTATGTCAGATTTTAAAGGGAAATTATTTGTATTTTCTGCACCTTCTGGTTCTGGTAAAACCACCATTGTACGTCATTTATTAAATCAAGAAAAATTTAATTTAGCGTTTTCTATTTCTGCTACTTCTAGGGCGCCTAGAGGCGAAGAAAAAAATGGAAAAGATTACTATTTTATAAATTTAAAAGAATTTAAAAACCATATTAAAAATGATGCGTTTTTAGAATGGGAAGAAGTTTATAGAGACAATTTTTACGGTACTTTAAAAACAGAAGTAGAACGCATTTGGGCATTAAAAAAACATGTTATTTTTGATATTGATGTAGCTGGCGGTTTGCGCATTAAGAAAAAATTTCCAGAGCAAACTTTATCTGTTTTTGTAAAACCACCAAGCATAGACGAATTAAAAATCCGTTTGAAAAAACGAAAAACAGAAAGCGAAGACAAAATAAACATGCGTATTGCAAAAGCCTCTGTAGAATTAGCAACTGCGCCTCAATTTGATAAAATTATAAAAAATTATATTTTAGAAGATGCTTTACAAGAAGCAGAAGATTTAGTTGGTAATTTTTTAGAATTAAAAGTATAGAGAAGCAAGAAAATAGACGTAAAAATAATGATGATTAAGAAGTCTCTTTTCTTTCATCTTTTTTCTAATATCTTTAAAAAATGAGTAAAGTAGGTTTGTATTTTGGCACTTTTAACCCCATACATGTTGGGCATTTAATTATTGCCAATTATATGGTAGAAAATTCTGATTTAGATGAAATTTGGATGGTGGTTACACCTCACAATCCGTTTAAAAAGAAAAGTTCTTTATTAGAAAATCATCACAGGTTAGAGCTTGTGTACAAAGCAACAGAAGACTACGTAAAAATTAAACCTTCTAATATTGAGTTTAATTTGCCTCAGCCTAATTATACGGTACATACTTTAGCGCATATTTCAGACAAATATCCAAAGAAAACATTTTGTTTAATTATGGGCGAAGACAATTTAAAGAGTTTTCATAAATGGAAAAATTATGAAGTTATTTTAGAAAATCATCACATTTATGTATACCCAAGAATTGCAAAAGGTATTGTTGATCATCAATTTAAAAATCATAGTAAAATTCATAAAGTAGATGCACCTATTGTACAAATATCTTCTACATTAATTAGAAACAGTATTAAAGAGGGGAAAAATATAGAACCTATGCTTACCAAAGAAGTTTGGCAATATATAGATGAAATGAATTTTTACAAGAAATAGTTTTCTTATTTTTACGTTAGTTACACAAACAGAACTGCATTAATTTTGGTAAAAAAGAATAAAAAAAAGGGTAAAATAAAACAAAAACTAACCGATAAATACAGGTTGGTAGTTTTAAATGAAGATACTTTTGAAGAGCGATTCTCTTTAAAACTATCTCTTTTAAACGTATTTGTTTTAGGCGGTTTTTTTTCTATATTTTTAATTGCCATAACTACTGTTTTAATAGCATTTACACCAATTAAAGAGTATATTCCTGGCTATTCATCATCCAAATTAAAAGCAACTGCTGTAAAATTAACTTTTGAAGCAGATTCTTTAAAGCAAAAATTAGCTGTTTTAGAAAATTATACAAAAGCTATAAAACCCGTTTTAACAGGAGAAATTACTTCTGAAGAAATTGACTCTATTCAAGAAAATGCCAAAAGAATAGCTATAAATGAGCTTGATTTAAATGCTACCAAACAAGATTCTATTTTCAGGAAAAAAATAGAATTAAAAAATAAATTTGCTATTGAGAATAGCAATACAAATAACATAAAAATTGTTTTCTTTGCTCCTTTAAATGGTACAATTTCTCAAAATTTTGAATCCAACACCAAGCATTTTGCTGTAGATATTGTGGCTAAAACAGGTACTCCTGTAAAAGCTGTAGCAGACGGAACTGTAATTTTTTCTGGATGGACAGCAGAAACAGGTTATGTAATTCTCTTAAAACATAATAAAGACTTTATTTCTGTATACAAACACAATGGTAACTTGTTAAAAGACCAAGGCGATATTGTAAAATCTGGAGAGGTAATTGCCAGTGTTGGTGCTACAGGTGAGTTAACCACAGGAACACATTTACATTTTGAACTTTGGAAAGGTGGTTATGCCGTAAATCCTTCTAACTTTATAGATTTTTAAAAAATGAGTATCAAATCTTTCTTTGCAATTCCGTTTGCAAAATATGCTACAAAAAAAGTATTAAAATGGGCAAACAACCCGCATAAAACGCAAGAAAAAGTTTTTAAAAACTTAATAGCAAAAGGCAGTAAAACTGTTTTTGGTAAAGATCATAATTTTAATGAAATAAAAAATTATAGCGATTTTAAAAAGCAGGTTAAAGTTACCGATTATGAAGGTTTAAGAACTTATGTAGATAGAATGGTTGCTGGTGAAACCGATGTTTTATGGCCAGGGAAACCTTTGTACTACGCCAAAACATCTGGCACCACTTCTGGCGCAAAATACATACCCATTACCAAAGAATCTATGCCAACACATATTAGTGCTGCAAAAAATGCAATGCTCTTTTACATGTTAGAAAAAAATGACGCAAGTTTTGTAGATGGAAAAATGATTTTTTTACAAGGAAGTCCCGTTTTAGAAGACAAAAACGGCGTTAAATTGGGCAGACTAAGTGGTATTGCAGCACATTATGTACCTAATTATCTAATGAAAAATAGATTGCCAAGTTGGGAAACCAATTGTATAGAAGATTGGGACACAAAAGTAAATGCAGTTGTAGAAGAAACGGTTCATGAAGATATGTCTGTTATTAGCGGCATACCTTCTTGGGTGCAAATGTATTTTGAAAAATTAATTGAAAAAACAGGTAAAAACATTTCAGAATTGTTCCCTAATTTTAATTTCTTTATCTACGGTGGCGTAAATTTTGAACCCTACAAAAACAAGTTTGAAAGTTTAATTGGTAAAAAAATCGATTATATAGAATTATATCCTGCTTCTGAAGGTTTTATTGCTTACCAAGATTCTCAAACAGAAAAAGGAATGTTACTGCAGTTAAATTCTGGTATTTTCTATGAATTTATTCCTGCAACCGAATTTTTTGATGAAAACCCAACAAGAATTTCCTTAAAGGATGTAAAAATTGGGGTTAATTACGTAATCATCTTAAATACCACCGCAGGTCTTTGGGGTTACAATATTGGTGATACTGTAGAGTTTACATCAACAAAACCTTACAGAATTAAAGTAACTGGTAGAATTAAACATTTTATATCTGCCTTTGGCGAACATGTTATTGGTAAAGAAGTAGAAAAAGCTTTAAACGATGCCATTAAAGGAACGGACGTAAACATTAGTGAATTTACAGTAGCACCACAAGTAAATCCAACAAGTGGCTTACCTTATCATGAGTGGTTTATAGAATTTGAAAATGAACCGGAAAATTTAGAAGAATTTGCTAAAAAAGTAGATGCCTCTATGCAAGAACAAAATATTTATTATTTTGATTTAATTGAAGGTAAAGTTTTAAGACCTCTACTAATAAGTAAAGTAAAAAAAGGTGGTTTTCATGCTTATATGAAATCTATAGGCAAATTTGGCGGACAAAATAAAATTCCGCAATTGTCTGATAACAGGAAAATTGCAGATGTATTGCAAGATTTTTTAATTTAATAGTAACTAAATAGAAACAAAATGGGAGGAGATTATTTATTTTTAGTATTAGCATTAGCTTTAGTTATTGTGTATTTTTACAACAAATTTAGAAACAGACGCTAAAATGAGTACAATTAGAATTACAAAGAAATTTAACTTTGAAACAGGGCACGCTTTGTATGGTTACGATGGAAAATGCAAAAACGTACACGGGCACTCTTACAAACTTTTTGTTACCGTTTCTGGTAAACCAATAACAGATACCAACAACGTAAAACTAGGAATGGTTATAGATTTTGGGGATTTAAAAAAAATTGTAAATGAAGAAATTGTAGATGTTTTTGACCATGCTACTGTTTTTAATAAAAATACACCTCATGTAGAATTGGCTAAAGAGTTAATGGATAGAGGACACGAGGTTTTATTAGTAGACTTCCAACCTACAAGTGAAATGATGATTATTGATTTTGCTAAAAAAATTAAAAACAGATTGCCTAAAAATATAAAACTACATTCTTTAAAATTGCAAGAAACTAGTACTAGTTTTGCAGAATGGTTTGCAAGCGAAAACTAAAATAGCCATTTTTACGTTTTTCTGAATAAAGTGTATCTTTGATGAAAAAACAATTATGAAAAAAATAAACTTTATATTTTTAATTTTAGTAACAGCTATTACAATTTCTAGCTGTAACGATAATGAGGTTGATGCACCGTCTTTTAATCTATCAAAAGAAAACATTATTGGGAATTATGAAATCACAGCTTTAGATTTAAATACAGAAGTTTCTAACGAAATATCTTCTGGCATTTTTGCTACATTTTCTACTGCAAGATTTGTTGGAGATATTTTTCAAGTAACGCTGGTTTTAAATACTGATAATACGTATACTTTATCTGGTCAATATAGCGTTAAAACTACAATTAGCATAGTTGGTGCCCCAAACCCAACCATACCAAATTCTATTGTTAATTTTGATGATGCTGGTACTTATAGTATTGATGCAACTGTTAATACAATTGAGTTTGTATCTCAAAATATTAATTTTTTAGGAGCTACAGCGCTAGATCCTATTTATTTAGATACTAAATTTATTGTAAGTGATTTTAATGAAGAATCGTTTACCATCTCTCAAGAATCAGAAAATATTGTAGACAAAATAAAAACAGAAACGGAATCTACCGTTCGCTTTCAAAGAAAATAAATTTTAAAACTTATTTAAAAAAATCAATCTTATTTTAGGTTGATTTTTTTTTTGCTTATTTTCCATTATAAGTATTCATTGTATTTGCTAAACCAACTGTACCAAAAGAAACCACCACTTTGGCAGCTATTGGTAAACGCTCTATTAATTGGCTAATTTCTTCTTTGTTCCAATCACCTAATACATAATCTACTTGCCTGCCTTTAGCGTAATTAGCACCTACACCAAAACGAAACCTTGGGTATTTGTTTGTACCTAATTTTTCTTGAATATCTTTTAAACCATTATGGCCACCATCACTGCCTTTAGCTTTTACACGAATGGTGCCAAAATCTATATTTAAATCGTCTGTAACCACCAAAATATTATCAATGGCAATTTTTTCTTTTTGCATCCAATATTTTACTGCTTTACCACTTAAATTCATAAATGTATTTGGCTTTAATAAGAAAAAGGTTCTTCCTTTAAAACGGAATGTAGCAACATCACCCAACTTTTCTGTTTCAAAAGAAACTTTATGTTCTTCTGCTACTTCATCTAAAATTTTAAAGCCAATATTATGACGTGTTTCAAGATACTTATCACCAATATTACCTAAACCAACAATTAAAAATTTTTTCATTAAATCTTCTTTTACTTGCTTTTGTACACCTAAACTACTTTTTAAAAATGTGCAAAGTTTCATATTTCAAAAATAAGATTCTTAATTAAAACCTAGAGTATAACCACAGAAAAGTTATTGTTTTGAATTTTATATAACTTCTATTTAATACTAATCTTTTAAGACAAAAAGAACTATCAATTTTTATTTAAAAAACCTGTAGCAAATTCTGGGTATAAAAAAAGCGCTACAATTTTTGTAACGCTTTTTAATAATTTAAGAAAACAGTATTTATTCAGCTGCTGCTGATTCTGCTGCTTCAGTTTCTTCCTCTTCAACTACAACTGTTGCATTTCTAGAAGTTCTAACTTGTACAACTACTGTATTTTCTGGGTGCATAAATGTATAATCGTCATTAAATAAAGACGTAATTACTAATTTATTACCAATTTTTAAGCTAGAAATATCTGCTGTAACAAAATCTGGTAAGTTTGCAGGAATAGCTTTTACTTTTAATTTACGGTTTGTAAAACGTAAAGACCCACCATTTAATACTCCTGGAGAAGTACCTGTTAATTTAACAGGAATTTCCATTGTAACTTCTTTATCATCAAATAACTGATAAAAATCTACGTGTAAAATTTTATCTGTTACTGGGTGAAATTGGATATCTTGTAAGATAGCCGATATTTTTTGTCCATCAACATGAATTTCTGCAGTATAAACGTTTGGAGTATACACCAAGTTTTTAAATGCTAATTCTTCTGCTGAAAAATGCATTGGCTTGTCTCCTCCGTAAATAACGCAAGGAACCATACCAGCATTACGTAAGGCTTTGGTTGCTACCTTGCCCACGCTTTCTCTTTTTGATCCTTTAATTGTAATTGATTTCATTACTTTTTTTTAAATATTTATATTATAAATTTTCCACTAATCGAAGTATTATCTTGCACTTTATGCATAACATCGGCGAATAATGGCGCGCAAGATACTACTTTTATTTTAGAAGTAACCTTTTTTAACGGAATTGTGTCTGAAACAATTAGTTCTGTTAAAGCAGAGTCTTCTATCTTCTCATAAGCACCACCAGAAAGCACTGGATGTGTACAAATTGCACGAACACTTATTGCTCCTCTTTCTTTCATTAAATTTGCGGCATGTGCTAGCGTTCCTCCAGTATCTATCATATCATCTACAAGAATAATATTTTTGCCTTTTACATCTCCAATTACTTCCATATGCCCAATTACATTTGCCTTTTTACGTTGCTTGTAACAAATAACTACATCTGCATGTAAATGCTTAGAATAGGCGTACGCTCTTTTAGAACCTCCCATATCTGGAGAAGCAATTGTTAAATTGTCTAATTTTAAACTTTCTATATATGGCATAAAAATAGTAGATGCGAATAAATGATCTACTGGCCTTTCAAAAAATCCTTGAATTTGATCTGCATGCAAATCCATTGTCATAATTCTTGTAGCACCTGCTGCTTCTAATAATTTTGCTACTAATTTTGCACCAATAGCAACTCTTGGTTTATCTTTTCTATCTTGTCTTGCCATACCAAAATAAGGCATTACTGCTGTAATATGTCTTGCTGATGCTCTTTTTGCAGCATCCAAAATTAATAGCATTTCCATAAGGTTATCTGCATTTGGAAATGTAGATCCTATTATAAAAACACGTCTTCCTCTTACAGATTCTTCAAATGCTGGTTGAAATTCACCATCGTTAAAATAGGTGATTTTAATATTTCCCAACTCTGTGTTATATTCTTTGGCAATTTTAGCTGCTAAATCTTTACTTTGTCTGCAGGCAAAAAGTTTTGGTGCTAATTGATTTGTAGGCATTTAGATATAATTTATATGTTGTTTTTATCTAATGGCAAAAGTAGAAATTATTTATTGAGTTTGGTATTTATTTATTGACTTTAAAATAAAATAATTTTATACATTTGCAGTCTTCTTAAATATTTTGATTTAAGAAAAGTCTATAACTTGCTCAAGTGGCGGAATTGGTAGACGCGCTGGATTCAAAATCCAGTTCTTTCGGGAGTGTGGGTTCGATTCCCACCTTGAGTACTAAAAAACCCTGTTAAACAATTGTTTAACAGGGTTTTGTGTATTTTACAGTAACGTTTTGGTAACAATAACTAGCTGAGAAAAACAAGAATAAAGGCAAGTTTTAATTGTCTATAAAATTTTTTAGTGGGTCTATTTCATCTGCTTTTTTATATCCCCATTTGATATATTTTTTTAATTCTTGACCAAGTTCGCCCTCTTTCTGTTTCTTTAATTCTAATACTTTAAGGTAATGACGAATATCTTTTGCTATTTTATAATCCTGAGAACTTTTTATTAATGCTTCTAATTTTGATTTTTCAATTTCAATTAACCTTTGTTTCTCTTGCTCTAAAATTCTTTCTTGCTCTATTTTCTCTTCTTCTATTTTTTGAAGTTTTCGATACTCTGACCATTCATAACTTTTTTTTTCAATATATTCATAAATTTGGATTAAATAATCTTCTAATCTTTTAGTTTTTTTGTCTATCCAAATCTTTCTAGGATAATCTAAAATTTTAAGCTCTAAATCCTCACTTTTGACAAAAACATTATGCGAAAAACTATATCCTACCTCTTGTTCTCTTTTTCTATAAAATTTTTGCCTAAGGGTAAATTCAGTTAACTGACCATACATTTCGATATGACAACGATTATACTTTATTCTTATAGTATGATTATTCCTTTCTAAAAGACTTAAAAGTTCATTCATAAAATTAAATGCTCTTGACCTTAATTTTGGCTCAACAGATATTGGCAATAAACTACCACTATACTTTTTTCTTTCTCCCCAAGTTTCTGTGCCCTCTCTATCAAGCTTTTCAAGCTCTAGTTTTGTTTTTATTACTAAAGGATGTAATTTATTTGACATTATTTTATTTATAAGTGGTTCTTGTAAGAGGAAAGTGTACACTTCTAAAGATTAAATTATCTGTTATGTCCTTACTTTCAATTTTTTACCAATTTGTAATGTGATAAAAAAGTTTATTTAAATCTTTTTTTCAAGGTGCTATTTCTAGAACTTCCCAAATATTTCCTCTGAAACATCTCTACTATCTCTTAAACCACTTTCACTTAAAATATTAATAAAACCTAATTTACACTGATTAATTAATTTATTATTTGGAATATGGTGATAATTTCCAGACTTGCTGTCTTCTTGATCTATTTTAGGGTATAATAACATACTCTTTTCCGATTTCCAATATAAATTATATACAAACATTTGTTTTAAATCATCGTCTGATGGTTTGTAAGTACTTACTATTTTCCATTTAGTATCTATGATATACGTTTCTTCTTTATGTTTAATTACTATATCCGGTTTAAAGTTTCTGGAGACTTAAGTGAATATTATCAAAATGTAAAAAACACACCTATTTCAGAAGCTGCAATTGTTGGTATAGGTACAGGTTTGGCTTTAAAAGGTATGGCTCCAATTATAGAAATAATGTTTGGTGATTTTATGACCTTAATTTTTGATCAATTGTATAACCATGCTTGTAAATTTGCTGCAATGTCTAACTACCAAATAGACGTTCCTTTGGTAATTAGAACACCTATGGGTGGCAAAAGAGGTTATGGGCCAACACACAGCCAATCACTAGAAAAATTCTTTTTAGGAATTCCTAACCTTTTAATTACTGTTTTAAATTATAGAATTGAACCCAAAAAATTATACAAAGCTATTTTTTCAGAAAAAAACCCAACAATTGTTATAGAAAATAAAGTATTATATACCAAGAAGTTACAAACAGAAGTTTTAATAGGATATCAAGTAGAAATAAGTACAGAAAAATACCCAACCATTAAAATAAAACCCGAAATCAAAAAACCTAATGTAACCATTTTATGTTATGGAGAAATGTTGGAAGATGTGGAACATGCAATAGAAATAGCTTTTGATGAAGAAGAAATTTTTTGCGAAATTATTTGTCCATCTCAAATAAGCCCTTTAAATATGGCGCCAATTCTTGCATCAATACAAAATACAAAACGCTTGTTAATAGTTGAAGAAGGTACAAATATTGCAGCTTACAGTGCAGAAGTAGCGGCACAAATTATGCAAAGCAATGTGCATTTAAAATCTTTTAAAAGATTATCTAACAACGAAATAATACCAAGTTCTATGAAAGTAGAAACAGACATGTTACCTAAACCAGCATCAATTTTTAATAAAATACAAGAAATGTTTTATGAATAATTTATTTCCAATCATAATGACAAAAGAAGGCGTTAGTGACGATTTTTATCTTATTAATGAATTGTATAAAACAAGAGCTTCTGCCGTTAAAAAAGGCGATTTAATTTTATGTTTTGAAACCTCTAAAATTGCCATAGATATGGAATCTCCAACAGATGGTTATATCTTTTTTGATATTAAAAAAAATGATAAAGTTAAAATTGGACAAACCATAGCTGTAGTTTCAAAAGAAAAAGATTTTTCTTACAAAAATTGGTTTCAAGTTAATAATAAACCAAAAATAGAAATTAAAAAACCAAGAAATAGTAACATAAAAATCTCTAAACCAGCGCAAAAACTTATCGACAAAAATCAAATAGATATTGCAGTTTTTAAAAATTTATCTTTAATTACTACATCAGATGTAGAAAATTACCTTTTAAATCTAAGCGAAACCAATAATATCTTAGAAATTCCGCCGATAAATAAAACCAGCGTAGTAATTTTTGGAGCTGGCGGACATGCAAAAATGTGTATAGACATTGTTAAGCAAACAAAAGCTTATAAAATTATAGGAATTGTTGATGATAGCTTAGCTCCTCAAACAAAAATATTTGATATTCCTGTTTTAGGAAAACCAGAAATATTAAATAAGTTAATTGCAACAGGTTTACAAAATGTTATTTTAGGTATTGGTGGTGTTTTATCAAAAGGAATCAGAATAAAAAAGTTTAACTATATAAAAGAATTGGCCTTAAATATACCCACAATTATACACCCTTCTGCATCTTTAGAACCTTCTGTTTTTTTAGGAGAAGGAAATCAAATTATGCAAGGTGCAATTTTAGGAAGTAACGTAAAAATTGGTAATAACTGTATTATTAATTCAGGATCAATTATTTCTCATGATACCGTTATTGGCAATAATGTGCATATAGCGCCTGGTGCAATTATTGGTGGTGGTGTAACCATTAAAGACAATACAATAATTGGTATGGGATGTACTATTTTTTTAGGTTTAACTATAGGTAAAAATGTAACCATACAAAACGGAATACATATTTTTAACAATGTTATAGACAATAAAAACATTCAATAAGACAAATAATACAAATAAAATTACGATATTTAATGTACCAATTTTTTTTTAAAAGATTTTTTGACGTAATTATAGCATTAGGTTGTCTCCTATTATTTTTGCCATTGCTATTAGTTATTTATATAATACTTCTAGTAACTACAAAAGGAACTCCGTTTTTCTCACAAGACAGACCTGGCAAAAATGATAAAATATTTAAGGTTTATAAGTTTAGAACCATGAATACTAAAAAAGATTTGGATGGCAATTTACTACCTGATAAAGATCGATTAACCAAAATAGGCATGCTATTAAGAAAAACATCTTTAGATGAATCTCCTCAGGTAATTAATGTTTTAAAAGGAGATATGAGTATTATTGGACCAAGACCTTTATTGCCAGAATATTTGTCTTTATACAATAAAGAGCAATTAAAAAGGCATCTTGTAAAACCAGGTATTACAGGTTGGGCACAAATAAATGGAAGAAACGCAATAAGCTGGAAACAGAAATTTGAATATGATATTTGGTACACTAAAAATTTATCATTTCAGTTAGATTTTAAAATATTTTTAATTACAGTTGGTAAAGTATTTAAATCTGAAAATATTAATGAACAAGGGCAAGCAACAGCTGCAAAATTTCGAGGAAACATCTCGTAAAACAGTGTAAGTTTTTACTGTTTAAACCGACTGATTTTAAGTAAATAAAGTATAAATAAAATGGAGTTAAATAAAATTTTAGGAATTTCTGATCCGCTAAACGCCATGGGTTCTAAGTCTTCAAAAAATGCAAAAATTTGGTTGTCTTCTCCTCATATGGGAGGTACTGAAATGAAGTATATAAAAGAAGCTTTTAACACAAATTGGATAGCTCCGCTTGGTAAAAATGTAGATGAATTTGAAAATACTTTAAAAGAAGAATTAGGTGGTAAAAAAGAAGTTGTTGCGCTTTCTTCTGGCACAGCTGCACTTCATTTATCTTTAATAATGGCAAACATAAAAGATGGTGATGAAGTACTTTGCCAAAGTTTTACTTTTTCTGCCACAGTAAACCCAATTATTTATCAAAGAGCTACGCCTATTTTTGTAGATTCAGAAGAAGATACTTGGGGTATGTCTCCAATACACCTAGAAACAGCTATAAAAGATCGCATTGCAATTGGTAAAAAACCAAAAGCTATTATGGTAGTTCACCTGTATGGAATGCCAATAAAAATTGAAGAAATAAGTACTATTGCCAAAAAATATAACATTACGTTAATTGAAGACGCAGCCGCTGCATTAGGTGCTACATATAACGGACAAAAATGCGGTACTTTTGGAGATTTTGGAGTAATTTCTTTCAACGGAAATAAAATTATAACCACTTCTGGAGGTGGCACTCTAATTTGTAATAACAAAAAAGAAAAAGAAAAAATTATTTTTCTGGCAACTCAAGCTAGAGATAATGCACCACATTATGAACACTCTACTATAGGTTACAATTATAGATTAAGTAATATACTAGCAGGAATTGGAAGAGGACAAATGGAAGTTTTGAATGCTCATATTGCTAAAAGAAGAGACAACCATAGTTTTTATCAAAAATTATTCGAAAACATTAATGAGGTTGATCTTTTTAAAGAACCCAATAGTGCACACTTTTCAAACCACTGGCTAAGTGTTATTCTAATAAAAGAAAACAGCAAATTTAATAGAAAAATGCTAAATGAACACCTGGCAGAAAAAAACATAGAAACAAGACCTTTATGGAAACCTATGCACATGCAACCTGTATTTAATTCCTACCCATATTATGGTGAAAACGTTTCTGAAACACTTTTTGCAAACGGACTTTGTTTACCCTCTGGCTCTAACCTTTTAGAAGAAGATAGAAAAACAATTGCAGAACAAATTACACAATATTTTAAACCTGAATAAAAAAAACTTCTCTTTAAAAGGGATAAAAATGATACCTAAATAACCTGTTGTATATTTTTATAAAATTGTGCCAATTCTAGTGAGTTTTAAAATAATTAAGATTTGTATCATAAATAAAAATTTTAACGGCTAAATTAATGCTTTGTCTCGTTTTTTTATTGCTGAAGTTCGCAACAAATAAAAATTTAAATTAAGTTACACTATTGGTTAATAACTATAATAAATCTCTTAACCTAATAGCCGCATTTTCTGCAGTAATATCTCTTTGTGGTGTACCAAACATCTCATAACCCACCATAAATTTCTTAACGGTTGCACTTCTTAACAAAGGCGGATAAAAACTCATGTGAAAATGCCAATGTGCATTACTTTCTCCGTTTGTTGGCGCTTGATGTATACCACTAGAATAAGGAAAAGATGTGTTAAACAATTTATCGTACGTTTTTGTAATAACAGCAATAGCTTCTGCAAAATTTTCTGACTCAGTATTACTTAATTCTGTAAGATCTTTTTTTGCTTTTTTAGGTGCAATCATGGTTTCAAAAGGCCAAATTGCCCAAAAAGGTACAAGTACTACAAAGTCTTTATTCTGAAAAATAATACGTTCTTTTACCTTTAATTCTTGTTGAATATAATCTTCTAAAAGACTCGTTTTATTTTTCGTGAAATAATATTTTTGCTGTTTGTCTTTTTTAACTACCTCATTTGGTAAAGTAGACTGACTCCAAATTTGACCATGAGGATGTGGATTACTGCAACCCATAACAGCTCCTTTATTTTCAAAAATTTGTACGTAATTTATGCTTTCATTTTTGCCTAAATCTAAATATTCTTTTTGCCAAACATGTACCACTTTCTTTATATCTGCAACCTCCATATCTGCCAAACTTTTAGAATGATCTGGACTAAAACAAATTACTTTACAAATA
Organism: uncultured Polaribacter sp.; assembly: GCF_947495205.1. Taxonomy (GTDB): domain Bacteria; phylum Bacteroidota; class Bacteroidia; order Flavobacteriales; family Flavobacteriaceae; genus Polaribacter. Next base: position 99,418 of record NZ_CANLXV010000001.1, read on the forward strand.
CCAGTTTCACTTCTAGCTTGTAATAAATTATCATCTTTAACAAAAGTAGGCGATTCTTTTTGTAGCGCTCCAAAATCGTTTGTAAATACAAAAACGTCTTTATAATCTGGGTTTACTTCTCCGTTAACTCTGGTATTTGTTGCGCATAAATAGCAAGTATTATCATAAGAAGGTCTTTTCTCTGTAGAAATTTCTTCGTTTTGACCTTGCCAAGGTCGTTTTGCTCTGTGTGGAGAAACTAAAACCCATTCACCTGTTAAAATATTTAATCTTTTATGCGAATAATCTTGTAAATTATTGTCTTTCATGTTTGCAGTTTTAAAGCTTATTCAACCAAATGTGTACCTGTTGCTAATTTCACAAAATATACCGTACAATCTTTGTTAAATTCTTTTTTATACGCTTTAGATGTTGTTGATATAAAATTTGCTGTGCTATCATTTTCAATTAAATTAATAGTACAACCACCAAAGCCACCACCCATCATTCTTGCTCCTAACACATTTTTATCTTTTTTTGCTTGATCTACCAAAAAATCTAACTCTTTACAGCTTACTTTATATTGGTTTTGTAAACCGTTATGTGAAGCGTATATAAGTTTCCCTAATTTTTGTAAATTATTATTTTCAATTGCTTTGGCAGCCTTTTGTGTTCTTTCTATTTCTTGAATTACATACAAGGCTTTTTGATAATTTTCTGGTGTAAGCAATGCTTCAATTTTTTGCAAATCTCTTTCTGTAGCTTCTCTTAAAGTTGTTATATTTAAAAGTTTTGCTACTTTTTCGCAAGCAGCACGTCTATCATTATATGCGCTATCAGACAAACTATGCTTTACATTTGTATTTATTAAAACAAATTGATGATTTTTAAAATCAATCTCATAAGATTTTGCTTTAATAGATTTACAATCTAAAAGTAAAGCGTTGTTTTTAGCGCCAAACATACTTGCATATTGATCCATAATTCCACATTTTACACCCACAAAATTATGTTCTGCTTTTTGCGAAATAAAAATCATTTCAGTTTTTGTTAAACCCAAATTAAATACTTCATTTAAACCAAAAACAACTCCATTTTCTAGCGCTGCAGAAGAAGACATGCCAGAACCTGCAGGTATATTGCCTTTTACTACAATATTAAAATTATCTAAATGCTTATTTTCTTTTTGTAATTCTGCTATAACGCCAAAAACATAATTAGCCCAAGCAACTTGTTTAGATGGTTTTAAGTTATTTAACTCAAATGTTATACTGCTATTTAAATCTAGGGCAATTGCGTTGCTTTTGTTGGTATTACTTTTGCCAATTGCAACAACAATACCCAAATTTACAGCTGCAGGAAAAACAAAACCACCATTATAATCTGTGTGTTCTCCTATAATATTTATTCGTCCTGGAGAAAAAACCAAAATGGGTTCACTTTTAAACTTATTTATATAAGCCTGTTTTGCATCTTTTGTAATTAAACTCATATTAATCTATTAATTGTAAAGACCAATTTACTGTATAATTTTTCTCAGGTTCTAAAATGGTTAAGCTTGTTTTATTATGCAATGCATTAGATGGGCCTGTTTGTGGTTCTAAAGCAACTCTTTTTCTATCTGGTGGCGTGTACATTTGTAAGAATGCATTTTTAGCATCAGAATTTATCAAAAGCTTGTAATCTGGGGTTATAAATTTAACTTTAGTATCTGTTAAATAAAAACAATCGTCAAATGTTTTGTGCTTAAAATGTATAGGCGCTGTTATTTGTTTATCAATAACATCAACAGCAATTAACCTATCATTTAATTTAGATTGTTTGTTACTTTTAAAATCAACAAAACTTTTGTCTAAATTACTAGATTCAAAATAAGGATGCCAACCTAAAAAGAATGGAAAATTGGTATTATCAAGATTAGTAACTTGCATTTTTAAGGTTAAACTTGTAGCAGATAAAGTGTATATTAAATCGATTTTATATAAAAACGGAAAACTGCTTTCTTTTTTTTCTGGTTGATAACAAAGTTTAAGCACCATTGCTTCATTTTGATGTTCTTTTGAAACAAATTCAAATTTCTTATCGAAAACTACACCATGTAACGCATTATTATTTTCTGTATCATTACAGGGCACTTGATATTCTTTATCTTTAAAAGTGTATTTGCCGTCTTCTATTCTACCAGGAAAAGGAAACAAAATAGAAGAAGCGTAGTTTACCTTGTAATTTTTGCTTATATCTTTAATAATTAGTTTCTTATTTAAAACCAACTCTTGTAAACTAGCACCATTTACTAAGTTAATAATTGCCCTAGAATTCTTGTTTTGTATTTCTATATGATTTTCTGCTTCGTCTAAAAAATGTATACTTGACATTGGTTTTATTTTAATTTTTTATTAAAAAAATAAATTTTATTCTCTTTGATTATTTTGGTTAAAGATATTTATTAAATGTAATCATTTACCAAAAAAGTACGTAAAATATTATAGTTTTTTACAATAAAAAACTCGGAGCTAAATGAATAGTCCGAGTTTTTATAGGTTAAAAAGTACTTTAAAATTACTTTCTAAGTGCTTTAATTATGTCTAAAGCACCTTTTGTATTACTTTCTATTGTTGCATAGTCAAAACTTCCATCGGCATTTTTTGCCATTAATTTAGACCCCATTCCAACGCAAGTTACACCTGCATTAAACCAACCTTCTAAATTTTCTTTTGTTGGAGATACACCACCTGTTGGCATAATAGAAGTCCATGGTTGTGGACCTTTAATACCTTTTACAAATTGTGGTCCATAAATGTCTCCAGGAAATAATTTAACGATTTCGCAACCTAATTCTTCTGCTCTAGCAATTTCTGTAAGTGTACCACAACCAGGAGACCATAAAACTTTTTTACGGTTACATGCAATTGCAATATCTTCTCTTAAAACTGGTGTTACTATAAAGTTTGCGCCTAAAGCCATGTATAAAGAAGCGGCTGCACCATCTGTAACAGAACCAACACCCATAATCATTCCTGGTAAGTTTTTAACTGCAAACTTTGTAAGTTCTCCAAAAACTTCATGAGCAAAATCTCCACGAGCTGTAAATTCCATTAATCTTGCACCACCATCGTAACAAGCTTTAAGTACTTTTTTACTAACTTCTATATCATTATGAAAAAACAAAGGAACCATTCCTGTATCTTTCATTACTTGTGCTACTTCTAATCTTGTATATTGAGCCATTTTTTTTAGTTTTAAAAGGTTGAGCTCTTATTCATTCATAAAAGCTCAACCTAATTAATTCAAATAATTTGATGTTTTTTTAACGTGCAACACGTCCAGAAGCATCACCTCCCATTAATTTTTCTACCTCTGCAACTGTTGCTAAGTTAGCATCTCCTTTAATAGTGTGTTTTAAGCAAGAAGCAGCAACTGCAAAATCTAATGCATGTTGGTCATCTTCTGGGAACTGTAATAATCCGTAAATTAAACCTCCCATAAAAGAATCTCCACCACCAACTCTATCTACAATATCTGTAATTTGGTATTGACGCGTTTGAAACAATGTTTTACCATCATATAAAACACCTGCCCAAGTATTGTGAGAAGCAGAAATAGAACCTCTTAAAGTAGTAATTACTTTTTTAGCTCTTGGAAATTTTTCCATCATTTGCTCACAAACAGATAAAAAAGCTTCTGCTTTTACGTTATGCCCTTCTGTTTGTACAGATATTCCTTCTGGCTTTATACCAAAATGCATTTCTGCATCTTCTTCGTTTCCTAAAACAATATCACAATAAGAAGTTAATTCTGTCATTATTTTTTCTCTGTGCGCTGCGTCACAAAACTGCCAAAGTTTGGCTCTATAATTTAAATCTGTAGAAATTGTAATTCCTTTTGCGCTAGCGGCTTTTACAGCTTCTAAACAAACATCTGCAGCACCTTGAGAAATTGCTGGTGTAATACCTGTCCAGTGAAAAAACTCACAACCTTCAAAAACAGCGTCCCAATCTATCATACCAGATTCTATTTCTGCAATTGCAGAATGCGCTCTGTCATAAACTACTTTAGAACCACGAGAAACTGCACCAGTTTCTAAGAAATAGATTCCTAAACGGTCTCCACCCCAAACAATTTTATTTGTATTTACGCCTCTTTTACGCATTTCCATCATGGCGCACTCTCCAATATCATTTTTTGGTAAACGCGTTACAAAATCTACATCTACACCGTAGTTTGCTAAAGAAACTGCTACATTAGATTCTCCACCACCGTAAACAACATCAAAATTATTTGCTTGTGAAAATCTTAAAAATCCTTGTGGAGCTAATCTTAACATAATTTCTCCAAACGTTACTACTTTACCCATTTTAAATAAATTTTAATACTTTATAATTAATTGCTTAAACGTTTAACCATTTTACAAAAAGAAAATCAAAACCTATAAATAATTATTTGTTTTGATTATAACTGTTCAAACATTACATTTGTTTAAACGTTTAAGCAAAGATATAAAAAATTGGCAAACAAAAAGAAAACTACTATAAAAGATATTGCAAATGTGTTAAATATTTCTGCAGCAGCCGTTTCTAAAGCATTGCATAATAATCCTAGAATAAGCGATAAAACTAAAAAAGCGGTTTTACAGGTTGCTCAAAATTTAAATTACCAACCCAACCATTTAGCAAGTGCTTTAAGAAGTGGTAAAAGTAAATTAGTAGGTGTTATTGTACCTAAAACAAACAGTAATTTCTTTTCTGCCACAATACATAATATAGAAGAAGTTTTAAATGAAAAAGGTTATAACATTATTATAACACAATCTAACGAATCTTATAAAAAAGAGTGTGCTAATATAGATGCACTTTTATTTACACAAGTAGATGGTATTATTGCTTCTATGGCAAATGAAACGATAGACTTAAGTCATTTTCAAAAAATAAAAGATGCTGGTATTCCTTTAATTACTTTTGATAGAGGTGAAAACGATTTAAATGTAGATTATATTGGAATAGATGATTATGAGAGCAGCCATAAAATTGTAAATCATTTAGTAGCACAAGATTGTAAAAGAATTGCCCATATTGGTGGTTTTAAAAGAACACGGATTTATAACAATAGAATTAAAGGATATATAGATGCTTTAAAAAAACACAATTTACCTTTAGATAATGAATTATTAATAGAAAGTAGCCTAACTATAGAAGATGGAAGAGAGAAAATGCAACAACTATTAAATTTAACAAAAAAGCCAGATGCAGTTTATGTTGCAGGAGATTATGCTGCCTTAGGTGCATTGCAGGTTTTAAAAGAACAAAATATAAAAATTCCTGAAGAAATTGCCTTGGTTGGTTTTGGCGATGAACCTTTTTCTAAAATGGTTACACCACCAATAACTAGTGTAAATCAGCATAGTTACAAGATTGGAAGAATGGCAGCAAACACTTTTTTAAAATATGCAGAAAAGGATACATTTAAACAATCTTTACATAAACAAATTTTAGAATCTGCGTTAATTATAAGAGAATCATCCAATAAAAAACCTCACTAAACTAAATTCAGTGAGGTTTTTTAAATTAGTTCAAAAAAATATTCTTTTAGATTCCTAAAGCTTGTCCACCACCAATTTGAATGGTTTCTGCTGTAATAAATGCAGCATCTTTACTAGCTAAAAAGGCTACAACACCAGCAACATCCTCTGGTTTACCTAATCTACCTAACATAATATTGTTTGCCCAAGAAGCAAAAACTTCTGGTTTAGTTGCTTTAATTTGCGCATGAAATGGTGTGTCTATAGTTCCAGGAGAAACTGCATTTACTCTAATACTATATTCTGCTAAATCCTTTGCTAATGCTCTTGTTATTGCATGTACACCTGCTTTAGAAGTTCCGTAAATTCCTGCTCCTGGTCCACCAGCATTCCAACCTGCATTAGAAGTATAATTTATAATAGATGCATTATCGCTCTTTTTTAAGAAAGGTATGGCAGCTCTAGAGGCAAAAAAAACGGAGTCTAAATTTAATGCCATTACAAATCTATAGAATTCAGTTGTCATTTCTTCAAAACGAGATCTACCACCTAAACCACCTGCATTATTTACAAGTACGTCTATTTTGCCGTATTTTTGTCCAATTTTATTAATATTAGCAGTTACGTCTTCTTCTTTGGTAACATCAAAACCATAATATTCTGCAGTAATTCCTGCTGCTGTTAATGCTGCTACTTTTTCTGTTCCAACATTATTTCGTAAACCATTTAAAATTACTGTGTAGCCATCTTTACCTAATCTTTTTGCTACTTCAAAACCTATACCTCCTGTAGCTCCTGTAATAACCGCTACTTTACTATTTGTGTTACTCATATTATATAATTTATTCTTAGTTGTTTGTATTTTTTATTATTTTTTTTGTGCTTTTAAAGGTTCTATTTTTGGACATAAAAACCAAATAGCTAATAATGCTATTAATGCTAATGCTCCTCCAATTAAAAAAGCAGGTGTGTAATTACCTCCAGTGGTTATAAATGTTACTAGAATTGTAAGACCAGCTGCTCCCAATTTTGCTGCCATACCTGCAAAACCAGAAAGTGTACCAACAATTTTACCACTAAAAAGATCGCTTGGTATTGTTTGTATATTTCCTATGGCTATTTGAAAGCCAAATAATAAAACTGCCATTATAATTACTGCATTAATTGCTGTTCCTGGATCTTTCAACAGAAAGAAACAAGGAATCATAATTATACACCCCAAAGTAATTGTCATTTTTCTTGTCTTATCTACAGACCAACCAACATTAAGTCTATTTTTTGCAAGCAAACCACCAAATATAGCTCCTAACATTGCACCAACATAAGGTACCCAAGCAGAAAATGCAATTTCTTTAACATCCATTCCAAAAACCTCTGAAAGATAAATGGGTATCCAAACAATAAAAAGCCACCAAATAGGATCTATAGCTGCTGAAGCAATAATTACTCCCCAACTCTCTTTATGTTTCAATAATTCTCCTGTGTTTGGAGCATATCCTTCATCATAATTGCCATCTTTATCAATATCTTGATTTTTTTGAACAGATAAAATATATTTTCTTTCATCTTCTGATAACCAAGGATGAGATTTAGGGTCTGATTTTACAATAAACAACCATGGTAGTAACCAAAGTAATCCAAGTATACCCACAACTATAAAAATAGATTTCCAGTCTAAATATACAGATAACAAACCTATTACAGGATATGCAACAATACCTCCTATTGCTGCCCCAGAATTAAATATTCCTTGTGCAAGCGCTCTTTCTTTAGTTGGAAACCATTCTGCATTTGCTTTTGCAGCTCCTGGCCAATTGCCAGCTTCAGCAATTCCTAAAAGAGATCTAAATATTGAGAAACTTAACAATCCTTGAGCCATTGCATGTAGCATGGTTGCAATAGACCAAACACCAATGGAAATAGCAAAACCCAATCTAGTGCCTACCCAATCAAAAACTTTACCAAAAAGAGCTTGCCCACCAGCATAAGATAATATAAAAACCGTAGAAATTGTACCATAAATAGCTTTATGACCATCTTTATCCATCTCTGGAAATAGATCATTAGCAATATCTGGCCATAAAGCACCAAATGCTTGCCTATCTATATAATTAATAACTGCTGCTAAAGCCACAAGCCCAACAACCCACCATCTTAAACCTTTAATTTTCATAATTATTTGGTTAAATTAATTTACCTAAACTGGTTTACCAGTTTGGTTTACCAAATTTAGTAATTAAAAATGGAAAAGCAACTATCTAAGTTTATTATTTTTTAGATTTGATAAAAAAAGTGAAAATAGATAAGTTAAGCTAGATGATTAATCTGTATGATAGCAATATTGGTACAATTCTTTAAAATGATCTTTCATTTTTTGTTTGCCCAATTGTGGATTTTGATCTTTAATAGCATCAAAAATTGCTTGGTGTTCTGCAATACCTCTTTGAGATAAACCAGCATCGCAAACATGGTGTTTTTGAAAGTTTGTAATTATTTCTGGAATAATTATTAGCATAAAATTATTCATAGTACTGTTTCCACTAGCTTTTGCAATGGCTAAATGAAATAATAAGTCTTCTTGTACGGCATTTTCTCCATTAAGAACCTTATCTCTGTAAGCGTTTAAAGCATCTTTAATATACGCTAAATCTTTTTCTGTTCTTCTAGTTGCTGCTAATCTAACTGTTTTTAATTCTAATAAAATTCTAGTTTCTACTAAAGATTTAAAATCTGTTTCGTCTAAACGAAGTATATCTTCAATCATCCCATTCATGGCAATTACACCAATGTCTGCCACAAATGTACCACTTTGTGGTATGGATTTTAAAATTCCATAGAATTCTAATTTTTGAATTGCTTCCCGCACATTGCTTCTAGAAACACCAAATTTATCAGACAACATTCTTTCTGAAGGTAATTTATCTCCTGGTTCTAGGTTTTTAAAATTAATTAACGCTCCTATTTTAGAAATAATCTCTTTTTGAATGTCTGAATTATCTGTTTTTGCGGTTGTCTCTAACTTCATAGCTTATAATTAATTACATCTTTAGTCTAAGCAAAACAAAAATAGTACTATTTATTAAAATACTTAATATTACTTGTAATTTTAATACTACAACAAAACAATTTTGTTGTACAGTAAGTTCCCTATCAACAGTTGATTTCAAAAAAATTTATAGGGTTATTTCATCTAGTTTAAAATTGAATTTTTATCAATTAAATTTACATTTTTGTTTTTGTCTTGTTTGTATTTCATCATTAAAAAAATAAACCATTGCAAGTAAATACATGTTATAAAGTATATTAATTTAATAAAGAGGTAGCATTTTTATTAAAGTTAAGATTTATTGTCTCCAAAATAAGAAACTGCATCTCCACTTAAAAAATCTTCTCTTACTGGGCTAAAAGTGTCTATTAATTCTCCTGCTTCTAAACAAACTGCACTGTGCATTAAATTAGGCTCAATATATACGCCGTCTCCAGCTTCTACTATTTTCTTTTCTCCATCAATTTCAAATTCAAATTTACCAGAAACACAAAAAGTTGCTTGTGTATGAAAATGTTGGTGTGGTGCGCCTAATGCACCTTCTTCAAACTTTACTCTAACCATCATTATTTGGTTATCATACCCTAAAAATTTTCTTGATACTCCGCCACCAAGTTCTTCCCACTTTATTTCTTTTGTTGTAATGTATTTTTCGCTAAATCTTTTCATCTTATTTGTTATTTGTAATAATAAGCACCTACCCAATTGTAGTTCTTGTTATGTATGTTTATAGTATGTTTTTTATCTTTAGAATGCTCTAAATTAGCTAGTATAATTGTTTTTTCTTTACCGTTTTTAAATTGAAGTTTCACAGCAGTGTAATTGGCATCATCACTTAAAACTTTAATATTTTTAAAATTACTATACGCATTATGTGCAACTTCTTTTACAGGATTATAAGTTCCATGAGACTCTATAATAGAAGCATAAACTGTATTCTGTGTATTCTTTTTTCTAATGATGATAGATGGATCTTTGCGCAAATTAAACTCAGGATCATTGGCACCAATTCTTGCTAAAATAATTTCATCATTTTTATTGGTAGCAGCAGTTAGGCTATAAAATTTTCTATTATCTAACCATGTAAATTGAATACTTTCTGCATTTGCAGTTCCACTACCTTCTTTCCAAATATGATTATAACCGTGTTTTTGTCCTAAAATAGAAAGTGTTTTTGGAACTTCATATTTAAAGCTAGTCGAAATAATTTGCCCAAAATAATGAAATGGTAAATCGTATTGATTTTTTTGTTCTGATGCTACTTTACATATATCTACAATAAATGGTTTTGCTAAACTTTCATCTTTTATCATTATAAAAGTTCTGTGCATTTCTGTTCCTGGATAAGCGTTTTTTTCTTTTGCACTTACCATCTGAAAATTTTCATCGGCAACATTAAAAACATATTTTTCTGGGTGATTTTTACTTCCAGCTTCAAAATCGTAATTAAAGTGTGAAGTTTCATTTTGTGTAATGGTATTATGTGCAATGGTATGTTTTGCATAGGTTTTATTTTCTTTTAAATAACCTCCACCATTTTTTTGCGCTACGTTTACAAAACGAGATAAACCATAATCTTGCAAAACTTCTTCACCATTTTCATACATAGAAAAAGACAATTTATCATAATGTCCATGACTTAAACCTTGTGCTGCATATTTATATACCAAAGCCATGGTTTCATCTTTATGATTATAACGTAAAATTCCTATACCACCTTCATCTCCTTTAGAACCGTCTGATAATTGCATAGACTGTTTTATAAATGGTTTTTCTTCTCCATTTTTTAAAGCTATGGCTACTTTTAAACCTGTTGCATCCAACTGAACACTTCCTTGTTTTTTAGCTACTGATAATAATCTTGCATCTTGTTTGCCATAATAATATGCAATATTTACAGCAGAAACCAAAGAAGGTGTAAAATAAGACATTCCTTTTTGCCCATCATTTAGAGGGAAAAATTCGCCATCTGCGTCTGTTAAATTTAACAAAGCATCTACTGCTTTTATTAAAACGCCGTTTTTATATTCAAAAATCTTTAAAGCTGGTTTTTTATTTTGAAGTGCTGCTGCAAAAATTAAAAAAGGATACATGGCATAACGTTGGTAATATGGACCTTCTGTATAAAAACCATCTGGAGAAAAAGGTGAATCTACATTGGCTAAAAAACCTGCTTTTCCATCTTTATCATAAATAAAACCTCCATCATTATCCTTTTCTGTTAAATCTACATTACTTTTATCTAAACCATACAAAGCTCTGTTTATTAATTCATCATCACCCATTACCAAACCAATCATACCAACAGCTACATTACCCCAAGTGGAGTGATTGTGTACTCTGTTAAAATATTTTGGATTTTCTACGGATAAAAAATCGGCATAAGGTCTAAACAAATTTTTATTCAAATAATCTGTTTGTTCTTTAGGCAACCAAGAGTAAATACAATCGTAAGCTTGACTGGTGTATGTTAACCAATTAGAATCATTTAAACATTGCCAGAAAAACTTACCTGTTGCATAACTTCTAGGTTCTGGGTGCGTATTAAAAGTTGGAAATATTTTTGCATATTCCAAAAGCATATCTCTTACAAAAATTGCATATTTTTCATCGTCTAACAACTGAAACAAAACACCTGCTTTCTGCATATTTGCATAATTTAATTTATGCTGTGTATGTGTATAACCACCAGCCATATCTTCTGGCATTGGTACATCGATTCCTTTTTCTAAAGCAGCATCTACTTCTGCTATAGTTTTTTTTAGCGTTTTATCTAAAATTGGTGTATTGCCTAAATTGGCTTTTATTTCTGATACGCTTTTTGTTGTTAAAATTAAATTAGGATGACTACCAGTTTTAACTGCTTTTATTTCTTTTTTTTCCTGACAAGAAACTAGCGTTAAAAGGGTACAAATAAGAAAAGTATAAAATTGTTTTTTTACTGTCATTTATGGTTTATTAAAGATAATAAAATTGGTTAGCTAATTCGGTTTACTAAAAAAGTAATTGCTAATATAGTAGTGTTTGTTTTAAATTTTGTTCTGTTTTAATGTTGCCAGAATTTACAAAAGTATTATCAGAAGCAAAATTATTTTTAGCTCCCCATAAAATGGAAACAAAATCTACTTTATTATTTTTAAAAGTGTTGTTGTTAATATGTACATTATGAATTCCATTATGATTTAAAAGTCTTTTGTTTTTTTCTTTAGCACCACAATTTGTAAATCTGCTATTTGTTACTAAAAGATTTCCACCAATGGTAGATTCATCATAACCACCTCTATAATAATCTATTACATTTTGTTTTACAGTGTTAAAAGTACAATTATTTATGGTTAAATATTCTGTATTATAATCTCCTCTGTCATTGGTTTCTTCAGACAATTCTAAACCATTTTCACAATTTGTTATTGAAGAACTTTCAAAAGTAATTTCTTCTGAAAATGATTGTTTATACACTTTTAAAACATAGTTAAAATTACTGATTTCACACATTGAAACTGTTAATCCAAAATGATTAGACATGTTCTTTTTTAAACTTGCAAAAGCGTAATTGTTGTTGTTCCCTTCTAAAATAACTTGTTTAACAGTTAGTTTTCCATAAGGATTTAGTTCAAAAAGAGGTGTATTTTCTTCACCAGAAAAAACAATTAAAGCTTTTCCATCTCCTGAACTTTGTATTGTTATAGATTTATCGATTACTAAAGATTTATCAACTTTAAAAACACCTAAACCTAAATCAATAATATCTCCTTTTTCAGCAGTTTTTAGTTTTGCAACTAATTCATCAGAATTAGCTACAACATGCGTTTTTGGTTCTTTAGCTTCAACTTCATTAGAAAACCAATTGGCACCATATTTTGTTTTATCCAACAAATTTAAATTGATGTTTTCTGAACTTAAAACAGCTCCTATTTGGTTGTTTTTTTCTCTCGAATTCCCTAGTAAATCGTTTTTAATTACTTCAAAATCGAAACCTTTATAAATGGCAACATCTGCAAAACCATTAACAGGAACAGATAGATTTGTACCAATATCTGTTAATTTTAAATCTTTAGAAATTAAACCGTGTGCATTTTTAATTGCAACACCATTATTGTCTATAACGTTACTTTTAAAAGTTACTCCATCTGCTTTGTCATGCTCAATAATTGGATTTTCATCTCCTTTAGAATTATAAATTACATTGTTTACAACTTCGGTTCTTAAAGCTCTTGCAGAACGAATTTCAGATTTTGGCAACACATCTTTTTGTGCCAAATTTTGACCAACACCAAACTGAAAAGGTGCATCTGAATCTACAAACGTATTGTAAGCAACCACAACATCTGTAACTTGGTTGTATCTGTTTAGTGGCGATTTTGGAATTCCGTTCATTACAGCAATAGGGCTTCTAAAATTTTTTCCTTTAATTTTATAAAATAAATTATTGGTAACCCAATGCCCAGTATTTATAATTCTAATTCCACCAAATTGTTCGTTTACGCCATCTCCAATAAAATAATTTCCATCTACAGTTACATAATTACCATGTCTTGTAACTACAGAGCCTTCACTTTTGTAAAAGACATTATTTCTAATGATGTTAAAATTGGTTTTACTAGAAATAATTTCTACTTCTCCATTACACTCTTCAAATAAGTTATTCGCAATTAACGTGTTACTTGGACTCATAGATGTAAAACTACTTCCTAACTGTATGGTTTCTCCTCTTGCACCACCTTTTCTTGGTCTTGGTCCAAAATGATTATTTATAATTTTATGGTAATTTCTTATGCTTTGGTTTCCTTTTAAATCTACTCTTAATGTTGGCCCACCATTTGTTTTTCCTGCTAAATAATTGTTGCTAAATTGGTTGTGTTTACCATACAATTGTACCCACAAATTGTCTTGATCTCTTTCTAAATTATTAAAATCTAAAATTACACAATTGGTAACTTTACTATGGTTTGCAACATTTTTTTCACTTGTTCTAAAAGCAATTACATTTTTTTTAGGAGAATATCCATTTCTAAAAAACAAACCTTCTACTTGTAAGTAATTCCCACTAATTTCTAGGCTAGAAACGCCTTCTATAAAAACTTTACCTGCATTTTCTGCTTTTAAAGTTATTGGATTTTCTTTAGTTCCTTCGCCAATAAACTGAATTTCTACATCTTTATAAATACCATCTTTTAAAACAATGTTATCGCCTGCCTTTACACTTTTTAAAGCATTTTGTAATGCTGTAACATTGCTAACTAAAATAGTATTTACAGATTTTTTATTGCAAGAAATTACTAGAAACAAGCAAATTATTAATGCATAATTTTTAAACATAAAAGGTATTTTGTGTTGATTTAAAATTGGTAAACCAGCTTGGTTTACCAAATATAGGAAGTTAATTTGAATTATTAAAATTTTAAACCTACAAACCATCATAATAACTATAATAAACGCTATTATTTTGTATAATTATATCTTTTAAATCGCTTTATTTTACCTGAAATATTTTTATCTTTATACCAAGAAATAAAAGAATAAATGAAGCCTTTTTTAACAGAAAATTTTTTACTAAAAAACGATTTTGCAGAAAAATTATACCACAATTTTGCAAAGAAATTACCTATTATAGATTATCATAATCACCTGCCACCAAATGATATTGCAAACGACAAACAGTTTGAAAACATTACACAAGTGTGGTTGTATGGAGACCATTACAAATGGCGTGCAATGCGTGCATTTGGCATCAATGAAAAATACATTACAGGTAACGCAACAGACAAAGAAAAGTTTTTAAAATGGGCAGAAGTTGTACCTTACACCATAAAAAATCCTCTTTTTCATTGGACTGCCTTAGAGTTAAAAGCTTATTTTAATATTAATGAAATTCTAACGCCAGAAAATGCTGAAGAAATTTATGAGAAAACCTCTAAAATTCTTCAACAAAAATCGCATTCTGCAAACGGTTTGTTAAAAATGCAAAATGTAGAAAGTTTATGTACTACAGATGATCCTGCAGATTCTCTAGAACATCATATTGCCACTTTAAAGGATGCTAATAAAGTAAAAACGTTTCCAACTTTTAGACCAGATAATTCTTTCGCTGTTGAAAACACAACTACTTACAATCAATATTTATCAAAATTAGCAACAGTTTCTAACATCAATATTAATAATTATGATGATTTATTAAAAGCCTTAGAAAGTAGAATTCATTTCTTTAATGAAAGTGGTGGTAGACTTTCAGACCATGGTTTTGAACAATTGTCTTTCTTTGAAAACGATATTTATGACATTCAATCTCTATTTAAAAAAGTAAAAGAACATAAAGTACTAAGCACAGAAGAAGTTGAATTCTTTAAGTTTAAAACTGTTATTGAATTGTGTAAAATGTACCATAAAATTGGTTGGACACAGCAATTTCACTTAGGTGCTATTAGAAATAACAATAAAAGATTGTTAGACGAATTAGGCCCAGATACAGGTTTTGATTCTATAGGAGATTTATCTCAAGCAAAAGCCTTAAGTGGCGTTTTAAATAGATTAGATAGTACCAATCAATTGGCAAAAACAATTGTTTATAATTTAAATCCTGCAGATAGTGAAGTTTTTGCAACCATGGTTGGTAATTTTAATGATGGTACTATTAAAGGAAAAATGCAATATGGCGCTGCTTGGTGGTTTTTAGACCAAAAAGATGGTATGGAAAAACAAATTAATGCTTTATCTAATTTAGGTTTATTATCTTGTTTTGTTGGAATGTTAACAGATTCTAGAAGCTTTTTATCGTTTCCAAGACACGAATATTTTAGACGCATTTTATGCAACGCCATTGGTACAGATGTCGCAAATGGAGAATTACCAGCAGACGAAGCTTTTTTAGGCAAAATTGTAAGCGATATTTGCTATTACAACGCAAAAAACTACTTCAATTTTAAATAAACATTTCTTCACTTTAAGAAGAATTTAAAGTAAAAAAAAATGAATACAATTAACTGGGGAATTATAGGCGCAGGTGATGTTGCAGAAGTAAAAAGTGGACCTGCTTTTAACAAAGTAGCTAACTCTAAATTAGTTGCAGTAATGCGCAGAAATACTGCAAAAGCAGAAGATTTTGCCAAAAGGCACAATGTACCTTTTTGGTACGATTCTGTAGATGATTTACTAAAAAACCCAGAAATTAATGCCGTTTATATTGCTACACCACCAAATACACATTTAGCCATTGCCAAAAAATGTTTAGCAAAAAATAAATTAATTTATTTAGAAAAACCTATCGCATTAAATTACAAAGAAGCCTTAGAATTAGAAAAAATTGTAAACGATAGCCATAAAATTGTAGTGGCACATTACAGAAGAAAATTACCCGCTTTTGTAAAGGTTAAAGAATTGCTAGAAGCCAATGCAATTGGTAAAGTACAATGTGCACAAATAAATATTTTTCAAGCAAAAGAAAATAAAATAATTGCACAAACAGAAGACCAATGGCGCTTAAATCCTGCTGTTTCTGGTGGTGGTTATTTTAATGATATTGCACCACATCAAATAGATTTATTGTTAAATTATTTTGGTGAAATTGAATCTTTTCATGGTTTTGCAACGGCAAATGAAGTGCATAATGTACACGATTTAGTTAACGGTATAATTCGCTTTAAAAGTGGTGTGCAATTTCAAGGAATTTGGAATTTTAATGCCAATGAAAATGAAACCAAAGACGAATGTAAAATTTATGGCGAAAACGGTACAATTACCTTTTCTTTTTATGGCGAAAAAGTCTATTTAAACAACAATGGCAAAGAAGAAGTTTTTACGTTTAAAAACCCAGAAAACATTCAACACCCAATGATAACCAGTGCTGTAGCTTACTTTTTGGGTAAAGAACAAAACCCTTGTGTTTTACAAAATGGCGTTACTGTTATGCAAGTTATAGATGGTTTTATTAATTAGTTTAAACCAACTTAATTACTAGTACTTTTAGGAAAAAACTCTTGTACAACACGTAATTCTGTTCTAAATGTTAACATATTAGCACCAAATTTCTGAATACCTTCTGCTTGCATAAGACTAGCGTTTTCTTTATAGTATGCATCTAATATTTCTTTACTCTGCGTTGTATATTGTACAGAATAGGTTTTGCCACCCATTTCTTCTGTTACCAAAACTTCTGTAAGTTTTGCAGATGTAAATTTACCTGTATCTAAAACTTGATTTATTTTAGAGTTTATCCAATTCAGCCATTCCTCATGAACAGCATCGTCTATATTTACAGTTACGTTATATATATACATTTTTTATGATTACTTTTTGGTGAATTACTTTTAATAGTTTTATAAAATACAACACTTAACCAACTACCAAAAGTAGGATACTATAATACATCTCCTCTTAACTTTCGATATTTTTTTCTGGCATCAACTAAAAAAATACTGGCAGGTTGTTCAAAAATTATTTTCTGATAATATTCTTTTGCTTTCTCAAAGTTATTCAATTTTTTATAGGTTTCTGCTATTAAAAAATAGACATCATCTGTTAAAAAACCTTGATTATCTGCAGCAACAATTTTAGCCAAATCTACAATTGCTTCTTCATATTTTTTTTGTTTGATTAATAGTTTGGCTTTAAAAAAATAGACATCGTCATAAATTACTTCACCAGGAATTAAACCATTTATTAAAATATCTTTGGTATTAATTAACTTGTCTAATTCAGACAAGGCAGCTGCATCTTTATTTTGAAAAGCCAATAATTCTGCATTTGCCAATTGTTTTAAACCAGACGGAATGGAATCTACAGGTTCATTATCAGAAATTTTTAAAAATAATTCTACAGCATCATTTGCAATTAACTGTGTTGTAGAACCTTTTAAAACTTTTGCTTGTGCTTTTGCCCACTCAAAATCTCCTTTAAAATAACTAGTTTGTGCAACTTTAAAACGGGCTTCTTGCCCCAACTCGTGGTTTTTTAATTCAGTTTGTATTTGCGAAAAATAAATTAAAGCTTTGTTGTATTTTCCTGTAAACACTAGAACATCACCTAATTTTAATTTAATTCTTGCCTTTGTAAATTTAGAATTTGCATAACCTAATGCTTCTGATAACGCCATTTTTGCTTCTTCTGGTTGGTTTTCAGAAAAAGTTAAAAAATCTGCATAAGCTACTTGCAAATTAATAGTTGCTGCATTTTTACCGTATTCTTTAAAAAGATTTTCAAAAAGAATTCTAGTTTCTGAATCTTTTGTTGCAACCGCTATTTTTGCCCTAAATAACTGCGCATTTATTGCTTCGTTTTTAAAAGTAGTATTTTCTACAATAAAATTAAAACATTTTAAAGAAGCATCATAAGCACCATTTTCAAACGCAATTTTACCCAATGTAAAAATAGCATTTAAATCTTCTGGCAATCTTTTATAGAGTGCCTTTTCTTGTAATAATGCTTTTTCATATTGATTTTGCTGCGTAAATAACCAGCTTAATAGTACATTCCAAACATCTTTTGGCTTACTTAAAGATTTTTTTAATAATGTTTTTCTAAATAAAATATTGGCTTCATTCTCAGAATCATCTGTAATGTATTTACTGGCATAACGTTGCACTACACTATAATACTGCTCGTTTTTATCTATCATGTTTATGTAAGACTCAAACATTTCTTTATAAGCACCTTTTTCGCCATATATTTGGGCTATTTGAAAACTATAGTTTGCGTTTTTATTGCTAGCCATTGCAGTTTCATAAGCCAAAATAGCCTTATCTAAAAGGTTAAAATCTTTAAATAATTTACCCACTAAACCACCATAAGAACTGTTTTTTTCAAGCGTATTTAAAGCAATAGCATAATTTTCTTGCGCCTTTTCTTTTTGTCCTTGTCTTTCAAAATTATAACCTAAATACACAAATAAATAAACCTGCTTCTCATTCGCCTTTATTCTTTGTTTTAAAAGTTTTTCTGCTTCTAAAAAATTATCTGTTTCTTGGTAACAGGTTACCAAACGACCTAAATATGTAGTATTAAATGGCGAATATTCGTACAGTTTTTTGTAAATCTGAGTCGCTTTTTCATATGCACCTTCTCTGTAATAATTTTCTGCCAGCAAATAATCATTACGCGCTTCTTTTTGTTTTGCGTTTTGAGCAAAACCAAAAGAACTGGTTATTAGTAGTATAATTAAAACAATTTTCTTCATTTAAATTCAAAGATAACCAACATAAATGTTAATTTTTAAAGAAAACAAATCTATTTTTATATCTGCTTGTAAGGTTTTGGCACAAAAATTGTCTTAAGGTATAGAACTAATTAAATTTAAAATTATGAACACCTTTTCTAGACAATACGAAATAGCAAAAACCAATGCTAAAGAATATATGAAAAACGGACAAATTTCTGCTTATTTACAATCTTTAACAGAAATGAATAAGTACAAGAAATTAATGATTGCTGTTGTTGCGAACTAAAATGCAAAGCTTAACGCTCATTATCTTGTAAACATTTGCTAAAAAAAAGTTGCATACTCTTGCCATTAATTTAGTTACTTTTTAAGTATTTAAAGCTAGAAATTAAACTGCTAATTGAAAACTAAAAATAGCCAATTCAAAAGTTTAATTAATCATAGAAAAACCACAATAAGGTACCAAAACATCTGGTATTTTAATGCCTTCTGCAGTTTGGTAGTTTTCTAAAATTCCTGCTAAAACTCTTGGTAATGCTAAAGAACTACCGTTTAAAGTATGCGCCAACTCACTTTTACCGGTTTCATTTTTAAAACGCAATTTTAATCTATTTGCTTGAAAAGTTTCAAAATTAGAAGCAGAACTTATTTCTAACCAACGGTCTTGCGCTGTAGAAAACAATTCAAAATCAAATGTTAATGCAGCCGTAAAACCAGTATCTCCACCACACAAGCGTAAAATTCTGTACGGTAACTTTAATTCGCGTAAAATATTTTTAATATGCTCTACCATATCATTTAAAGCATTGTAAGAATTATTTGGGTGTTCTATTCTAACAATTTCTACTTTATCAAATTGATGCAATCTATTTAAACCACGCACATGTGCACCATAACTACCTGCTTCTCTTCTAAAACAAGGTGTATAACCTGTTGCAGTTATCGGAAAATCTGTTTCCTTTAATAAATTACCACGAAACATATTGGTAATTGGTACCTCTGCAGTTGGGATTAAAAATAAATTATCTTCTGTTGCATGGTACATTTGCCCATCTTTATCTGGCAATTGCCCAGTTGCCGTTGCAGATGCTGTATTAACCAAATGCGGCACTTGGTATTCTTTATAGCCTGCTTCTATATTTTTATCTAAAAAATAATTGATTAATGCACGTTGCAATCTTGCTCCTTTTCCTTTGTAAACAGGAAAACCTGCACCAGCAATTTTATTCCCAAGTTCAAAATCTATAATATCATATTTCTTAGCCAATTCCCAATGTGGCAAAGCATTTTCACCTAAATCAGGTATCGTACCTTCACTAAAAATCTTCTCATTATCCTCTTCAGAATTACCAGCTTTTACAGAAGCGTGCGGTATATTTGGTATCTGATATAACAGTTCTTGTAAATCTTCAGACAGTGTATTTAATTGCTCAGACAAAGCCTTAGAATCCTCTTTTAATTGCCCTGTTTTTTCTTTTAAAATATTAGCTTTTTGTACTTCACCAGCCTTAAAAAGACCACCAATTTCTTTAGATAATTTATTAGATTCTGCCAATACATCGTCTAAAGAAACCTGTGTAGCTCTTCTACTTTCGTCTGTATCTAAAACCTTTTTCACAATACTTTTAGCATCTGCAAAATTACGTTTTGCTAAACCTTCTAAAACTATTTCTTGGTTTTCTCTAATAAATTGTACCTGTAACATTATCTAAATATTTAAGATTGCAAATATATAATTTGTGCAGGGAATTGCCACGGTTTCCTATCTTAAAAAAAGAGCTGTAATTTTTTGTTTTTTGGGCGTTACCACAAGGGTCAGGCTTTTCGTTACAAGTCCTCGCTCGTAACCTCGCTGTGGGCTTTCCACTGCAATCCTTAACGCAACAGAAATAAATCTTAAATAAATTGATAAAAGGAAAGCTGTCTAAGAAAAGTTATACTTGTATTTTGTAAAGGAATAAAAATTATTTCCTTTTTTTAACAAGTTCAATTTAATTAATCGGGGGAATTTATTTCTTAAACAGCAATAAATATTTTATATAGTTAATAGGTTCTTTTAAATTTTGATTTAAAACTATTACTTCTATGGTTTATTTTTATTTTTTCTAATTACTTTACTAAACGCCTTAGCGTTTTCTATTGCTATAACTTTGCTTCTTTTTGGTGTTCTTAAACTTTTAAGAACTGCTACACTAATATGTATTAAAAGCAGACGCTAACTTCGTAATCTAAAAAACATAAATTAACAAAAAAAGAAAGCTGTCTAAGAAAAGATGAACTTGTATTTTATAAAGTGATAAAAAATTATTTCCTTTTTCTAACAAGTTGAATTTACTTAATTGGGGGCTTTAATTCTTAGACAGCAATAAATATTTTTATATAGTTAAATAGGTTCTTTTAAATTTTGATTTAAAACCATTACCTCTATGGTTTATTTTTATTTTCTCTAATTACTTTAATAAAAGTCTTAGCATTTTCTATTGCTATAACTTTGGTTCTTTTTGATATTCTTAAAATTTTAAGTACTGCTACATCATACATATTAAAAACAAACGCTAACTTCATAATTTAAACAAAGTAAACCGTAAGTTAAATAATAAAGAAAGCTGTCTAAGAAAAGTTTTACTTGTATGTTATAAAGTGATAAAAAAAATATTTCCTTTTTCTAACAAGTTGAATTTTATAATTTTCGGGGGTCTTATTTCTTAGACAGCAATAATATTATTTTATGGTTAAGTAGGTTCCTTTAAAATTTTGGTTTAACACCATTACTTTTACAGATTTATTTTTATTTTCTCTTACAACTTCAATAGACGCCTTACCATTTGCCATTTCTATAATTTCGCTTCCTGTTGGTGTTCCTAAACTTTTAAGAACTTCTCCGCCAGACAAACATTGAAAGTACACTCTATTTTCATAATTTAAACAACGTAAGCCTTTTGCATCTTCTGCAACAGCAGTAACTAAAAAATTACCATTTTCTAACGCTTCATAATCTAGTTTTAAAAATTTGGCTTTGCCATTTTTAGTATATCTATAATTAATTTCTAGTTCGTCTTTAAAAATTTTGCCATCTTTGGTTTTTCCTTCAGAAACCAAAGTGTTTTTACCGTCTTTAAATTGTAATTTCCAATTTAAACCAGCGGCAGGAAAATCTAAAGTATTTCTCTTTTTAACACCTAAAGATTTTCCGTTTAAAAACAGCTCTACTTCAGGGCAATTTGAGTATACACTAATATCTCTTGCCAAACCTTTTGGTCCTTGCCTTTCCGTCCAAGTATGAGATTCTATATATGTAAAAGGTTCTTGGCTCCAATAACTTTTAAATACATAAAAAGCATCTTTTTTATTTCCTGCTCTATCTACTAATCCTTTTTGATTCATATAAGGGATTGCGTTTTCTGGTCTTAAAGGTGTACCAAAATCTTTAAAAGCCCATTGCACGTTTCCAACAAAAGTATCATCGTTTTCAGATATTCTTAAATGCCAATCAAATAAATCTACAATATAGTTTTCAGACCAATCACCAATTTGTGCAATATTGGCTACATCTGTTTGCACAATGGCTTCTTCCCAGCCATCTGCTTGTATTTTACCTTCGCCAGTAATTGGGTTTTCTGTATGGCGCCCAAGATGGCTAGAACCGCCATATTCTGCATGTAAAAAAGCTTTGTATTGCTTTTTGTATTTGTCTATTGCTTTTTGGTAGCTTTTGTAACTACCAGAATACCAACCAGACCAAATGGATGGTGAAAATACATCTACAATATCTGCACCTTCATAAAATTTTCTAATGGCTGTTTTTCTTGTTGGATCTAATTTGTGGGCCAAATCATTAATTTCAGATAAAAATGCACTTATTTTTTCAGTATTTCCACCTCCTTCAAAATCTGGTAACCAATACATTTCGTTTCCTAAAGACCAAATTATTATACTTGGATGATTGTAGTTTTGGTTAATAATTTCTGTTAGCATATTCTTTGTATTATTCTGCCAAGTATTGTTTCCAACACCACCTCTGCACCAAGGCAACTCATCCCAAACTAATAAACCCAACTCATCACAAGCTTTGTAAATTTCTGGATCTTGTGGGTAATGTGCCAAACGCACAAAATTGGCTCCCATTTCTTTAATCAATTCCATATCTGCTCTGTGTTGTGTATTGCTCATTGCAGCACCAACGCCAGCGTGTTCTTCATGTCTGTGTGTTCCTCTTAAAAGTAAACGTTTTCCGTTTAAAAAGAAAGCACCATATTCTTTAAATTCGAACCATCTAAAACCAACTTGGCTAGAAACTTCATCTAAAATTTTATCATTTTGAATTAAAGAAACTTGAATTGTATAAAGATTAGGGTTTTTTGTATCCCATAGTTTTGGATTAGAGATACTGTTAAAATTTATTTTTGCGTTATTATTGATAACAGAAAAATCTTTTTCTGCAACAGCTTTACCATCTGTATCTAATAAAACAGCTTTTACTTTTGCACCAGAATTAGCATTAACTACTGCAACAGTTGCTTCTAAAGTAGCATTTTGTGCAGATACTTTTGGGGTTGTATATTTTAAATTGGCTAAATGTGTTTTAGGTTTTGTCTGTAAAAAAACATCTCTAGTAATTCCTCCATAAATAAAGAAATCGCTCTTTTGAGATGGAATAATTTCTGGATTGTAACTATTGTCTGCTCTAACAGCAATTTCATTTAATCCGTTTTTTACAGCGTTTGTAATATCAATGGTAAAACCAATATAACCTCCAATATGGCCACCAACTTTTTTACCATTTACAAATACTTCTGATGTTATATTTACCCCCTCAAAATACAGTTCGTAAGTTGCATTAGAACTTACCTTAATATCTATATTTTTTTTGTACCAACTGCTGCTTCTTCTATAACCTGCTACTACATCTGTAGCATCTAAACTATTCCAAGAATGTGGTAAATCTATAATTTGCCAGCTTTTTAATTGTAATGCTTCTGCAATATTTTGTGTATCGTTTTCTAAATATTGCCAGTTTTTATTAATATTTGTTTTTGTTCTTGTTACTGCATCTGCAACTGTATCTTTACAAGAAGTTAATAAAGCACTTACAACTAAAGTAAGTACAAATAAGGTTGTTGTTATTTTGTATTTAATTTTCATAAGTTTAAAGTGATTTTATTCTTAGTAAAGCTTCTAAAAAATAATAGTCTCCATAAACTATTGGTTCATCCATTTCTGCTCTTTTAGACCAATCTCCAGAACTATGGTCTAAAATAAATGGTGCCTCAATATTTCCTGGTAATATGTAGGTTGATGTTTGTACGTTTTTTAAGAACTTTTTACTGTAATTTAAATAGCTTTCTTCTTTTGTGAAACCATATAGCTCAATTAGAGCAGAGGCTACAATTGCTCCTGCAGAAACATCTCTAGGTTCATTTGGTATGTTTGGCGCATCATAATCCCAATAAGGAATACCATCTTCTGGCAAATTTTTATGATTTAAAACAAAAGCAGCTGTTGCTTTTGCCTGATTTAAATATCTTTTATCTTTTGTATATCTATACGCCATTGTAAAACCATAAATTGCCCAACCTTGTCCGCGTGCCCAAGAAGAATCATCATTTATTCCTTGGTGTGTTACTCGCATTCTAACATTACCTTTTGTTGGGTTATAATCTAATACATGCCAAGTACTATTGTCTGCTCTAAAATGGTTTTTTAAGGTAGTGTTTGCGTGTTTTACTGCAATTTTATGAAAGGTAGAATCTTTAGAAATTTTGGTAGCTTCAAACAATAATTCTAAATTCATCATATTGTCTATAATTACCGGAAAATCCCAACGTTCTTTATTAAAACTCCAAGAACGAATACTCTCTACAGTATCATTATACCTGGTAATTAAAGTTTGTGCACTTTTAACAATAATATCTTTATATTCTTGGTTATTTTCATGATTTAAACCATTTCCAAAGCTGCAAAACACTTTAAAACCCATGTCATGAGTTCTATCATTAAACTTTTCTTTTTCTATAAAGGCAGTCCATTTTTTAGCTAAATTTTTATACGCTTCGTCTTTTGTTATTTCATAAATCTGCCAAAGGTTACCTGCATAGAATCCACTAGTCCAATCTTTAGAAGGTACTTTTTTAATTTTATCTTTTGTTATTTGGTAGCTTCTAGGAAAAGCCAAAGAATCTACAGGGTATTTTTTTAAATTTTTAAATCTTATGTCTAATGCATTTTCTGCATTATACTCTTGTTTATTCTGTTTACAAGATAGTATAGTGCTTAGTGCAAGGAGAAAAATGATAGATTTAAAAAGATAATGTTTCATAAAAATTCGTTTCATAAAATTCTGGGTTAAAATTAGTAATATTTACAGGTATAGATATCCTAAAAAGGGTATATAAAAATCCGAATTAAAGAAAACTCCCTGTTTTATAGCTATTTAGTAAATATTCTTCATATAAATTAAACATAAAAAAAGGTGCATAACTTATACTGTTATACACCTTTTAAACTCAAACAAATACTCAACTAATGTTGTTTCTTAATATCCTGGATTATTTGGCATTAAATTAGGGTTTCTCGCTAATTCTTCTTCTGGTAAAGGGTATAAATAATCTTGATTAGGATCAAAATTAGGTTTTTCACCTTCCAAACCAGCAGCATTAAATACTTGTGTACCTAATTTTCTTCTAGCAATATCATACCATCTCTTAAATTCAAAAGCCAACTCTAATCTTCTTTCTTCTAAAACTGCAGTTCTAAAAGCAGATTGATTTAAACCTGTTAAATCTGCTGGAAAAGCAGATCCATTTCTTGCTCTAGCTCTTACCCTATTTAATAACATTTCTATATTTCCGTCTGGGTTATTAATTTCATTACCAGCTTCTGCAGCAATTAATAGTACCTCTGCATAACGCATCATCATATAATTTGTTTCTGAACCTCTACCATTACCTGTAGCAAAATTACCAACCGAGCGTGTATATTTTGCAATATGTGGTCTATTAACTGCTCTAGAATTAAAGTTTCTAAAAATTGAGAAATCTTCTACATTATCATCAAAAACTCCAGTAGCATCAAAACTTACCTGTTTTCTATAATCTCTATCATCCCAAGTATTGTAAACCTCTAAAGAAGGCACTGCTACAGACCATCCACCACCTAAACCATATTGTTCATCTGAACGAATACCAGTTAAAGCAGCTTGATAATCTCTACCATCATCACCATTACTAGCTCCAATAAAATCTAAAACAAAAATTGGTTCTAGCGAATTATCTGTTTTTGTTGCATCAAATAAATTTTGAAAATCTGGCTCTAAATCTAAATTAAAAGTACCTGCTTGGTTAATAACTTCCATAGCTTCTGAGTATGCATCAGGGAAATTACCAGTAGTTAAATGCACTAATGCCAAATAAGATATTGCTGCAGATTTTGCAGGAATAGATCTTGCTACTTGTGTATTTGGCAACCATTGTTTCGCAAATTCTAAATCTGCAATAATGTTTTCATAAACTTGCGCTGCTGAAGTTTTACTAATAGATCCAGAAACTTCTAAATCTGTTATAGGTTCAGAAACATAAGGTATATCACCAAATTGTCTTACTAAATGAAAATACGCAAATGCTCTAGCAAAATAAGCTTGGGCTGTAATAGGGTTTTTAATAGCTGCACTTACGTCTACATCTTCTGCACCTGCTATAGCTTGGTTTGCAGCAGCAATCATTTGGTAAACTCTTAACCAATAACCACTTATCATACCGTTGTCTGTTGGCACATTAAAATCGTCATGTTCTATTCTACGTGTTGCTGTTGTAGGATCTCCAATAGCAACCATATCACTTCTTAACATTAATGGTAAAGACATTTTTCTTCCCCAAAAATCTTCATGGGTCATATGCCCAAATGCTGCATTTGCAGCAGTTTGTATATCTGCTGGTGTTTTAAAGAAACCATCTGGAGCTAATACTCCTATTGGTTGTTCTTCTAAATCTGAGCAACTTGCTACTATTGATAGTCCAAAAAGTAGCACTAAAAATTTATAAGTTTTCATATTCTTAAGTATTTATTAAAATTTTAAATTTAAACCTATTGTAAAAGATCTTACTGTTGGATAATTACCAAAATCAAACCCTCTAACTGTATTTGCAGATGCGCTATTACCACCACCTGCACCAAAGAAACTAACTTCTGGATCTAAACCAGAGTAGTTGGTGAATGTAAGTAAGTTTTGCCCACTAAAAGATAGTCTTAAATTGTCTATACCATACTTGTTAATTATATCTGTTGGGATGTTATAACCCACAGATATGTTTTTTAATCTTAAATAACTACCACTTTCTACAAAACGAGACGAAATTTCTTTACCTCTTAATGCTGCTCTTGGTATATCTGTATTTGTATTAGTTGGCGTCCAAGAATTTAAGATGGCAGTTGTTGCATTAGAATCTCCATTAAACAATTGTACGTTTGTTAAATTCATAACGTCTCCGCCTGCTACTCCTTGAAAGAAGATATTGGCATCAAAGTTTTTGTATCTAAAATTATTAGTAATACCATAAGAAAAATCTGGGTTAGGATCTCCAATAATCTGTTGATCTTCTCCAGGAGTAATTTCTCCATCATCATTTAAATCTGTAAATAATTGGTCTCCTGCTGCTCTTCCAGGTAATAATGCAGTACCTGCAGGTAAATCTCCACCTTGGTAAACTCCTTGATATTCATAACCCCAAAATACTCCAACAGCTTCTCCTTCTCTTAACACATGTGTTCTATCTATGTTAAAATATCCTGGAGACGCATCTTGAAATAAGTCTTCTCCATTTAATAAGGTTACAAATTCGTTTCTATTTCTAGACCAGTTAAAATCTGTAGTCCAACTAAAGTTCTCATTAGATATATTTCTTGTATTTAAAGTAATTTCAAAACCAGAGTTATTTACTTCACCTACATTTCTTAAACTATTAGATGTTAAAAATCCAAAATATTGTGGTTGAGAAGAATCTGCCATAATTAAATCTTTAGTATCTATGTTATAGTAATCTACCGATAAGGAAACTCTGTTATCAAACAAACCTAAATCTATACCAAAATTGGTTTGAAAAGAAGATTCCCATTTTAAATTAGGATTTGCTATTTGACCTGGAGTTACATTAATTACAGATTGCCCATTAATTGGTGCAAATACAGAACCTAATCTAGCTAAAGACTGGTTAGGCGAAATTGCTTGATTACCAGTAACACCGTAACTTGCTCTTAATTTTAAATTAGAAATCTTTTCTACATCTTCCATGAATTTTTCATTAGAAACTTTCCAACCTAATGCAGCAGAAGGAAAAATGGCATATTTCTCATTTGCAGCAAAGTTAGAAGCACCGTCTCTTCTTACAGTTGCTGTAAATAAATACTTATCATCATAATCATAATTAATTCTACCAAATTGAGATTGAATTTCTGATGCTGTAAAAGAAGAAGTTGGAATTAACTGTGTAGCCCCTGATCCTAAATTAAAATATGAAAAAGAATCTGATGTAAAGTTTTCTGCACCTGTAGAAAATCTATCTGTACTATTCTTTTGGTAGGAATAACCGGCCAATAAAGTTAATTTTCCTTTGCCAAGCTCTGCATTATATGTTAAATAATTTTCGCTAATTACTGTAGTAGCTCTATCATTAGCAATAGTAGCTCTACCACCAGTACCATTTCCGGCAGTTGTAATTAATGTAGACGGTCTAAAAGTACCTAACGTTCTATTTCTAGTACTATAACCAAAAGTAGTTTTAAAATTTAAACCTTCTATAATATCATATTGTGCGTAAAAATTAGCTCTAAAATTATCTACTTTAGTTTCATTTACACCCTCTGTAGCAACTGCAAATGGATTATCTATATCGTCTCCAACAGAATTAATAGTATTTGCACCATTAGCATCTTGCACACCTAAATCTGGTGAAAACCTAAATACTGAAGAAACAATATCATCTCCACCACCGTTTGCAGTTTCACCGGTTGATTGCGTAGGTACACCATCTTGATTACCTCTACTACCAAACAAGTTTAAACCTAATTTTAATTTATCTGTAACTTGAGCATCTAAATTAGATAAAAAAGATATTCTCTCAAATTCTGAATTTATAATTACACCATCTTGCTTAAAATAAGTTGCAGAAGCGTAATAATTTACATTTTCTGCACCACCAGAAAAAGAGAATTGATGATTGGCAGTACTACCTACTCTGTACAATAAATCTTGCCAATCTGTATTAGCAGGCCCTTGTGAATATGCTGGATTTATTGCTCTATGATAAGATGCAAATTGATCTGCATTTAATAAATCTAACTCATTAACTGTATTTTGCACAGCATAATTTAAATTATATTCTACAGTTAATTTACCTATTCTTCCTTTTTTAGTTGTTACCAATACCACACCATTAGAACCTCTAGAACCATAAATTGCAGTTGCAGAAGCATCTTTTAAGATTTCCATAGACTGTATATCATTGGGTTGAGGCATTGTTGCTCCAACAAAACCATCTACAACAATTAAAGGACTACTACTTGCACTAATAGATGTATTACCTCTAATTTGTATGTTAATTGGTGCACCTGGTTCACCACCATTGTTAGATTGTACAACCACACCAGCTGCTCTACCTTGTAAGGCTTGTGCAGCGTCTAGCACAGGAAAAGCATTTAATTCTTCTGATTTTACAGAAGAAACTGCGCCTGTAACATCGCTTTTTTTACGAGAGCCATAACCAACGACAACGATTTCGTCTAGAGAACTAGCATCTTCTGCTAATTTTACATTTACAATTGTTTTACTACCTACTTTAATCTCTTGTGTTTTATAACCCAAGTAACTAAAAACTAAAACATCAGATGCGCTTTTAGTGGTTATAGAATAGTTACCGTCAAAATCTGTGGCAGTACCAACAGAACTTCCTTTAATTTGAATATTCACCTGAGGAATTCCTCCTCCAGAACTTCCATCTGTTACTTTACCTGTTACTTTCTGTTGTGCAAAAACACCAACAGAGGCAATCAAGAAAAAGCTTAGAATTAAATTTTTAATTGCGTTTTTTTTAAGCATGGATTTGATTTTAGTTAAAAGTTTATTGGTCTACCAAATTGGTTTATTTAGTTTGGTTTTCCAAATATAGATCGTAATTGACTTAACAATAATTTAACTTGAAAAAGTTAATTATATTAAAACTTATGAAAAATAGATCATTATTAAAATAGAAGAGAAAATTATTGTTACAAGAATAATTTCTAATACTGTAGTTTTTGATTTAGTTTTCATTTGCTAAAAGTATTTAAAAATTAACCTCTAAAAATCCTATACTGGTAGTAAAAATGTACAAACCCTGTGGTATAAAGAAAAAAACAGGTGTTATTTTATCAAATTAATAATCAAAAAACTTGTTAGAATACTGTGTTGGCGTCTCACCATACTTCTTTTGAAAGCATTTACTAAAGTATTTTGGGTTTTTAAAACCTACTTTATAACTTACTTCAGAAATGTTAATTTTACCTTGTTCTAAAAGTTGTGCGGCACGTTTCATTCTAAAATGTTGTATAAATTCATTGGGTGTAAAATTAGTCCAAGCTTTAATTTTCACAAACAACATTGTTCTACTTACACCCAATTCTGCACAAAAACTAGGAATATCAAAAGTTTCATTCGCGATGTTTTTTTCAACTATTTCTAAAGCTTTTTTAAATAATTTTTCGTCTAAAGAAGATACAATTACTTCATTTGGTACTAAAGTTTCGGCCACAGCAAATTTTTCTTTTTGTTTTGTAGCGGTTTCTAAAATATTTTTTATGCGAAGTTTAAATTCTTTTAAATTAAAAGGTTTACTTATATAATCATCTGCACCGCTTTCTAAACCTTCTAATTTAAATATTAAAGAGGTTCTAGAGGTTAATAAAATAATAGGTATATGACTTGTTTTTATTTCTTTTTTTATTTCTGTACAGAGTTCTGTACCCGCCATAACAGGCATTACAACGTCACTTACTATTAAATTTGGTGTGTGTTTTATTGCCATTTTTAAGGCAATTTTACCATTCTCTGCCTCTAAAACATTGTAATCTTCTTTTAATACATTTTTTATAAACGCACGCAACGGCTTATTGTCTTCTACAATAAGTATGGTTGGTGCATCTTCTTTATAAATATTTTCTCCAATTTCTTCTTTAAAGAACTCATTTGGTTTTTCTAATTGAGCAACATATTGCGATAAATCATCGCTAAATTTAAAATCTTTTATAATTTCATCTTCCGCTAAATGTTTTTTTCCTAAAGGTAATACTACAGAAAATATAGATCCTTTTTCATTTATATTATTGTCTACCTTAATTTTCCCTTTATGCAAGGCTACAATGTTTTTTGCTATTGAAAGACCAATACCTGTGCCCTTGTTATAGTTTTTATCTGGACTATTATTTACTGCAATTTCAAAGAAACGATCAAATATTTTATCTTTATATTCTTGAGATATTCCTACACCAGAATCTTCAACAGTAATTATAATTTGATTGTTTTCTGTTTTAACTCTAACTGAAATAATACCACCTTTAGGTGTGTAACGAAATGCATTAGAAATTAAATTATAAAAAACACGTTCTAATTTATAACGGTCATAATAGACTAATATCTTATCATTTGTAGTATGAAAACTATAATCATAATCTCCATCATTGGCATATTCCGAAAAAGAGAGATAAATTTCTTTTAAAAATTTTACAATATTACCTTCTGCAGATTGTAATTTAAAAAGGTTTTTTTCTAGTTTTCTAAAATCCATTAATCTGTTTACTAAAGAAAGTAGGTGGTTTGCGCTACTTTCTACAACTAATAGTTTTTTATACATTTTACTGTTGCCTGTATATTTTTCTAAAATTTGATGTAAAGGACCAAGTATTAAGGTTAATGGAGTTCTAAATTCATGAGAAATATTTGTGAAAAACTCTAATTTTGCTTTGTTATCTTCTTCTTTCTTTTGATTTTCTATTAACTCTAAATGCAAATCATGTTTTAAACGAGCTTTAGTTTTTTGTATAGAAATTAAAAAATAAAGTGCTGTAAGAGCAACCAATGCATACAATACAAATGCCCACCAACTGCGCCAAGGTGCTGGTAATACTTTTATTTTTAAAGTAGTGGCCTTTGTATTCCATATCTTATTGTTATTTGCTCCTTTTACTTCAAATGTATAATTTCCAGCTTTTTGTATGGTATAATAAGCTGAGTTTTGGTTTGTGTACACCCAATCTTTTTCTAAACCTTTTAATCTGTATTTATATTGGTTATTTTTTGGGTTGATAAAATTTGGAATTGCAAAGTGAATGGAAAAATTACCTTCGTTATATGGCAAAGAGAGTTTTTTTGTAAACCCAATAGTTTTATTTAAAATGGCATTTTTGTCATTTATACTTAAAGATTTATTCTTTAACTGAAAATCTGTTATTAAAACTTGCGGCGCATACGCATTAATTGTAAAATTTTCTGTGTTAAAGGAGGTTACTCCATTTGGACCTCCAAAATAAAATTGAGAATTATTAATTTTTAAACATGAATTGTCATTAAATTCATTACTAATTAAACCATCTGTTTGGTTGTAAGTAATACTTTTGCCTGTGTTTATTCCATATTTTACAAGTCCTGTATTGGTGCTTATCCATAAATTAAAATCATTATCTTCTAAAATACTATGCACATTAGAAAACGCATCTTTTTTACTATCTAAAATAACTTTCTCAAACGTATTATTTTGGTTTAGTTTAAATAGACCTTTTGCTTTTGTTCCTACCCAAATGGTGTTATTTTTATCTTCAAAAATAGTAGTAATATCGTCTCCAGAAGAAAGGTTACTATCATAAAAATAGTGTGCTACTGTTGTACCATTTGTAATTTTATTTAATCCTATTTGAGTACCAATCCAAACTGCATTTTTAGAATCTATAAAAATAGATCTTACCAAATTATTAGAAAGAGAATTGATATTTGCACTTTTCTTGTAGGTTTTTATTTGTTTTGTTTTCTCATTAAAACTAATTACTCCTTCACCAAAAGTACCAAACCAAAACGTATTATTTTTATCTTTTTTAATGGTGTAAACCCCAATATTATTTAAGAATTTAAAAAGCTCTTCACTTACAAAATTGTTTTGAAATTTTTTTGTTGATAAATTATAAATAGCAATACCACTACTTAATGTACCTGCCAAAAGTTTGTCTTTATCTACTAAAAGGGTTTTAATATTTTTATTTGGTAGTATGGTTTTGCTTTTATTTTCTAAAATTGAAGTCTCTTTGGTTTTTGTATTATAAAAGTTAACACCTCTACCTTCTGTGCCAAAAATTAGTTGCTCTTTATAATGAGCAATAGCACCAACTACATTGTAGTTTAATTTTCTAGAAATTTGGGAATCTGTAAAATTGATAAAATTGACATTTGCTTTGTCCCAAATATTTAAACCACCATAATAGGTACCAATCCAAATAGCACCTTTTTTATCTTTGTAAATAGATTTTATAGAGTTTTTACTTATACTTTTAGTGTTTGTATTATCACTTTTTAAGATTGTTATTTTATTATTTTTATCAATTAAAAACAAGCCCCTGTAAGTACCTACCCAAAGCGTATTTTTATCATCAAAAAAAAGTTGTCTAACGTTTTTAGAAATTATTTTACTTGCTTCTTTTGATAAGTATTTTTCTATAGTATTATTTTTAAAACTATATTTTAAAATGCTCTGTTCTTTAGAGCCAATTAGTAAATTATCTTCATCTAACTCAATTATATTTTGAGCTCTAATTGGTTTAGAATTATTGGGTAAACTAACAAAATTTTCAAAAATATAATTACCATTTGTACTACTTTTAAGTTTACTTAAACCCGCTTTAGTACCTAACCAAATTGTATTATTTTTTGTTTGTAAAATAGTATATACATGATTATTAACCAAACTATTTTTGTTATTCGCATCATTAAAAACATTGGTAAAAGAACCTGTATTTTTGTTGTAAATAGAAAGCCCATTAGCAGTACCTAACCAAATTTCTCCATTGGCCATTTCTTTAATACTCCAAATAGTATTATTACTTAAAGAGTTTTTTTCTTTACTATGAAAAAAGTTAGTAAAGCAGTTTGTTTTAGGATTATATTTATTTAAACCATTGTACGTTCCAATCCATAGAAAACCTTCAGAATCTTCTAAAATTGATAAAATATCATTGTTACTTATAGCACTTTTATCATTTGCAATATTTCTAAAAACTGTAAAATTATAACCATCATATTTATTTAAACCATCTCGTGTACCAAACCACATTTGCCCTAGTTTGTCTTGGTGAATTGCAATTACAGAACTTTGAGACAAACCTTGAGCTGTAGAAATATGGTTAAATTGAATTTCTTCTTGAGCAAAAGCAAAAAAGCTAAAAATAATTGAAAAAAATAATACTACTTTTTTAAAATTCATAGGAGGATTGTTGTTTGCAATTTTAGAATTGAAATATAGTAATTTTTAATCTTTTTACGGCGTTAATAGTTTGCAATAATTTGATAAAATGAATACAAATAAAAAATTATTCAATAGGTAGTAGTTTAAACATTTACAAAAAAATAAGTTTATTTTTCTTCTTTTTTGCAATCGTTATTTTTAATTTACAGCATTAAATTTTACACAAAAAGCAAAAATCGCATACCTTTATTTCTATTATTTTTTTGTAGAAACCCAAATATTCTTTTGTAATTTGCCTGATAAATTTGCTATTAGAGCTACTATTATGCTTTAAAAATAAAAAATACTAAAAAATGAAAAAAATATTATTTCTTCTTTTCTCTTTAATATTAATGCATTGCACATCAAAAGAAGAAGAAATATATTTACCTATTTCTTATAATTTAAAAATTCCTACTTTATTTTCGAATAAATTAATTGCTCCTTTAATTCCTGCAGATAATGGATTAACAGTAGAAGGAGTTGCTTTAGGTAAAAAACTTTTTTTTGATAAAATACTGTCTAAAGACAATACACAATCTTGTGCTACTTGCCATAATCCGCAAAAAGCATTTACAGATAATTTACAGTTTAGCAAAGGTATTAATGGCAATTTAGGCAACAGAAATGCAATGCCATTATTTAATTTAGCTTGGAATTTTACCGAACGTTTTTCTTGGGACGGCAAAGAATTTGGTTTAGAAAATCAGGCTTTAGAACCCGTTACAAACCCAATAGAAATGGGAGAAAACTGGGAAAATGTAGAAAAAAAACTACAAAATCATTCAGAATATCCTTTACTTTTTGAGCAAGCTTTTGGCACAGAAAGCATAAACAGCACTTTAGTAACCAAAGCCATTGCTCAATTTGAGAGAACATTAATTTCTGCCAACTCTAAATTTGACAAATATTTACGCGGAGAAGCTACTTTAACACTTGCAGAACAAAACGGTTTCACAATTTTTATGACAGAAGAAAAAGGCGATTGTTTCCATTGCCATGGAAGTGAAAACAACCCACTTTGGACAGATAACCAATTTCATAATAATGGTTTAGATCGTAATTTTACAGATTTAGGCTTGGGTGCTATTACAGGAGATCCTAGAGATAATGGTAAATTTAAAACTCCGTCTATTAGAAATTTAGCCTTTACAGCTCCTTATATGCATGATGGCAGATTTGCTACGTTAAATGAGGTTATCGAATTTTATTCAACCGGCTTGCAAATTTCTGCTACCATAGATCCTTTAATGAAACAAATTAATAAAGGTGGTGTAAACTTATCTGCCCAAGAAAAAGCAGATTTAAAGGCATTTTTACTATCACTTTCCGATTATGATTTTATAAACAACCATGCTTTTCAAGAATAATCAATAAAACTAATAGTTTTATTGCAGTTGTTAATGAAAGTTTAACAGATTTGTTTAACTTATGTTTTATCTTTGCATTCAATTTAGATTCAATCTACCTATAAATTATGATAAAAGTTTCAGACACAGCTAAAAAGAAAGTCATTGAGTTAATGACAGACGATGGCTTTGACGCAACAACAGACTATGTAAGAGTTGGTGTAAAAAGTGGAGGGTGTTCAGGTTTATCTTACGATTTAACTTTTGATAATAAGAAATCTGAAGACGATAAAATATTTGAGGAAAATAATGTAAGACTTATTGTAGATAAAAAAAGTTTTTTATACTTAGTAGGCACAACACTAGAATATTCTGGTGGTTTAAACGGTAAAGGCTTTGTTTTTAACAACCCAAATGCAAACAGAACGTGTGGTTGTGGGGAGTCGTTCTCACTCTAAAATCCCATCCTAACCTTTTCTAAAGGAAGGCGTAAAAAAAGAAAAATTATGAGTAAATATACAGAAGAACAACTTGAAGAAGAATTAAAAACGCAAGAATACAAATACGGTTTTTATACAGATATAGAAAGCGATACGTTTCCTGTTGGTTTAAACGAAGACGTTGTTCGTGCAATTTCTAAAAAGAAAAACGAACCAGAATGGATGACTGAATGGCGATTAGAAGCCTTTAGAGTTTGGGAACAGATGGAAGAACCAGAATGGGCAAATGTACATTATGAGAAACCAAAGTTTCAAGACATTGCATACTATTCTGCACCAAAACAAAAGCCAAAGTTGAATTCTTTAGATGAAGTAGATCCAGAATTGTTAGACACTTTTAAACGTTTAGGAATTTCTATAGACGAGCAAAAGAAACTAGCCAATGTTGCTGTAGATATTGTAATGGATTCTGTTTCTGTTGCAACAACATTCAAAAAAACGTTGGGTGAAAAAGGTATTATTTTTATGCCAATTTCAGAAGCAATTCAAGAACATCCAGAATTGGTAAAAAAATATTTAGGAACAGTTGTACCTACTTCAGACAATTTTTATGCCGCATTAAATTCGGCAGTTTTTTCTGATGGATCTTTCTGCTACATTCCAAAAGGTGTTAAATGCCCTATGGAATTGTCTACTTATTTTAGAATTAATGAAGGAGGAACAGGCCAGTTTGAAAGAACGCTTGTAGTTGCAGACAAAGGCAGCTACGTTTCTTATTTAGAAGGTTGTACAGCTCCAATGCGTGATGAAAATCAATTACACGCGGCAGTTGTAGAATTAATTGCTATGGATGATGCAGAAATTAAATATTCTACCGTACAAAACTGGTATCCTGGTAATAAAGAAGGTAAAGGTGGTGTTTACAATTTTGTAACCAAAAGAGGTTTGTGTGAAAACAATGCAAAAATTTCTTGGACACAAGTAGAAACAGGTTCTGCCGTAACTTGGAAATACCCTTCTTGTATTTTAAAAGGTAACAATTCTGTTGGTGAGTTTTACTCAATTGCAGTAACTAATAATTTTCAGCAAGCAGATACTGGTACCAAAATGATTCATTTAGGTAAAAACACAAAATCTACTATTATTTCTAAAGGAATTTCAGCAGGTAAATCTCAAAACAGTTATAGAGGTTTGGTGCAGATAAATTCTAGAGCAGAAAATGCACGTAATTTCTCACAGTGTGATTCTTTATTAATGGGAAATGAATGTGGTGCACACACATTCCCATACATAGAAACCAAAAATAAATCGGCACAAATAGAACACGAGGCAACAACAAGTAAAATTGGTGAAGACCAATTATTTTACTGCAATCAACGTGGTATAGATACAGAAAAAGCTATTGCATTAATCGTAAACGGTTTTAGTAAAGAAGTACTAAATAAGTTACCAATGGAATTTGCGGTAGAAGCACAAAAACTATTAGAAATTTCTTTAGAAGGAAGTGTTGGATAGAAATAGTATAAAGTCTAAAAGTTTCAAGTCTGAAAATCTAGAGTTGTTGTTTTAAAAATTAATTGGAGGATTAATAAAATATTTAAATAAAAAATAAATGAAGTTGTAGACCTTAGTTCTTAAGTTTTTAACTTTTGACTTTTGTCTTTTAGACTTTAAACCAATTTTACAATGTTAAAAATAGAGAATTTACAAGCAGAAATTGACGGAAAAGCAATTTTAAAAGGATTAAATATTGAAGTAAAAGCAGGCGAAGTACACGCAATTATGGGACCAAATGGTGCTGGTAAAAGTACTTTAGCAAGCGTTATTGCTGGGAAGGAAGAATATGAAGTTACTGGTGGTAATATAGAGTTAAATGGCGAAGATATTAGTGAGTTGGCACCAGAAGAAAGAGCACATAATGGTGTTTTCTTATCGTTTCAATATCCTGTAGAAATTCCTGGAGTTTCTGTAACAAACTTTATAAAAACAGCGATTAACGAAACAAGAAAAGCAAAAGGTTTAGAAGACATGCCTGCTAAAGACATGTTAAAAATGATTCGTGAAAAATCTGAATTATTAGAAATTGATAGAAAGTTTTTAGGACGTTCTTTAAACGAAGGTTTTTCTGGAGGTGAAAAGAAACGTAACGAAATTTTTCAGATGGCAATGTTAGAACCAAAATTAGCCATTTTAGACGAAACAGATTCTGGTTTAGATATTGATGCTTTGCGTATTGTTGCAAACGGAGTAAACAAATTAAAATCTAAAGACAATGCAGTAATTGTAATTACACATTACCAACGCTTATTAGATTATATAGTACCAGATTTTGTACACGTTTTACACGATGGTAAAATTGTTAAAACCGGTGATGCTTCTTTAGCACTAGAATTAGAAGCAAAAGGATACGACTGGATTAAGCAAGAACTTGTTTAAGTTCGCAGTAAAATCAGTAGCAGTTTGCAGTCAGCAACTGCATGTAAAATTAATTAAGAATAAAAAATAGTCAGTTATCAGTAGTTTTTTTGA
Organism: uncultured Polaribacter sp.; assembly: GCF_947495205.1. Lineage (GTDB taxonomy): Bacteria > Bacteroidota > Bacteroidia > Flavobacteriales > Flavobacteriaceae > Polaribacter. Next base: position 137,935 of record NZ_CANLXV010000001.1, read on the forward strand.
AAATTCATAAACTGCCAACTGAAGACTGATTACTGAAGACTTAAAGAAAATGGAATTACAAGACAAATTATTATCATCTTACGTTGCTTTTGAAAATAAAGTAGACATAAATTCTGATGTACACGAAATTCGTTCTGAAGCTTTTAAAAACTTTGAAGCGTTAGGTTTTCCTACCAAAAAGTTAGAAGCTTGGAAATATACTTCTTTAAAATCTGTATTAAAACAAGATTATAGTTTATTCCCAAACAAAGATGTTGCTGTAGAATTAGCAGATGTAAAACAATATTTTATTCACGAAATAGACTCGTATAAAGTAGTTTTTATAGACGGAAAGTATAGCTCTTTTTTATCACAAACTACGCACGACCAATACGACGTTTGTTTAATGTCATCTGCATTAAGCAGTCCTAAATATAAAGAGACTATAGATAAGTATTTTAATAAAATTGCAAAACAAGACAATTTAACCTCTTTAAATACTGCTTTTGCAACAGAAGGTGCTTATATAAATATACCAAAAAATACGGTTGTTAAAAAGCCAATACAAATCATCAATTTTACAACAGGTTCTGAAACAGCAACAATGGTGCAGCCAAGAAATTTAGTTGTAGTTGGAGAGAATGCTCAGGTTCAAATCATAGAACGTCATCAGAGTTTAAACTCAAACCCTGTTTTATCTAACATTGTAACAGAGGTTTTTGCAGATAAAGCTTCTAATGTAGATATATATAAGATACAGAATGATGAAGAAACGGCTTCTTTAGTAGACAATTCTTATATAGAACAAAAATCTAATTCTGTAGTTTCTGTGCATACATTTTCTTTTGGTGGAAACATCACAAGAAACAATTTAAACTTCTATCAAAAAGGAGAACATATAGATTCTATTTTAAAAGGAGTTACAATTATTGAAGGTAAGCAACATGTAGATCATCATACTTTAGTGCATCATATAGAACCAAATTGTGAATCGCACCAAGATTATAAAGGTATTTATGATGAGCGTTCTACAGCTGTTTTTAACGGAAAAGTAATTGTAGAAAAAGAAGCACAAAAAACAAATGCATATCAGCAAAATAACAACGTTTTATTAAGCGATAAAGCAACCATAAACGCAAAACCACAGTTAGAAATTTTTGCAGATGATGTAAAATGTTCTCATGGTTGTACTATTGGCCAATTAGACGATGATGCTTTATTTTACATGCAACAACGTGGTATACCAGAAAAGCAAGGTAAAGGTTTATTAATGTTTGCTTTTGCAAATACGGTTTTAGAAAGCGTAAAAATACCAGAAGTAAAACAACGTATTACTAAATTAATTGCTAACAAATTAGGCGTTAATATTGGGTTTGATTTGTAGGGTTCTTAGATTCTTTTTGTATCAAATAAAAACCACGCTAAAAGCGTGGTTTTTTTATTTAAAAAGGATTTTAATTATCAAATAAAATTATTTGAACCTATTAGTTTTTAATAATCTTAATTACCTTCTGTTGTAGTTTATCAGAAAAAATGTGAATAAAGTAAATCCCATTTGGTACACTTTCTAAACTTACTTTTTTTGTGTTTACAAAAGTTGCTAGTTTTTTTCCTAAAACATCGTAAATAATTACTTTAGAAATTAATTCTTCGGTTTGAATTGTAAAATTATTTTTTGTTGGATTTGGAAAAATTGAAGTAGCTAATTCAAATACCTTGCTATTACTTAAAGTAGTTTCACACTCTAACTGCGTTTCTACAAAAAAAGAAGTTGCATCTTTCTTTATCCAATTATTAGAGCTGTAAGATTTGTCATCAACAAAAATACAGCTTAAATTTGGGTTGTTTGTAGCATTAAATGAAATAAAATTTGTGTTGTTTGTGTTTTTTACATTTAAAGTAGTTAATTCATTATTAGATACACTAAACCTATATATTTTTCTATTTCTACTAATATCTAATTCTTTTAATTGGTTATTATCAGCAAATAAGCCGGTTAAATTTAAATTATTACTTAAATCAATTTCTGAAATTTGATTGTTAGTAAATACGATATGTCCTAGTAAGTTTAAGTTACTTACATCTATTTTTGTTAGAGAATTATCACTAAATACCAAATAACCTAAATCTGAATTATTGCTTAAATCTAAAGAAGAAAGATTGTTGCGCGCACAACCTAACTGTTTTAATTTTGTATTATTACTTAAATCTAAAGCAGTAAATTTATTATAACCACAATACAATACTTCCAATAAATTGTTTTTAGAGACATCTATGGTATTTAATAGATTATTAGAAATATATAAATCTTTTAAATTAATGTTTTTACTAACATCAAGCGAAGTAATTTTATTATTCCAGCAATTTAATTCTGTTAATGCTACAAAATCTTCTATACCTGTTAAATCTTTAATTTTTGTGTTTGTGCCTTTATTTGCGCCATCAAGATCTAATTTTGTTAAAGTAGAAATATTAGAGGTTTTAACTTTATTATTTACAACATTATCTAAACCTAAATCTATGAGACCTTGTTCAAAATTGTTATCTGGTATGTTTGTAAATTGAGCTTCGCATTCTGCTTGGTTTTCTACAAAAGCAGCATTTAAATCTATGTTTGTCCAATTGTTGTTGCTATATTTTGCATCATCCACAAAAACACAAGTAAGATATGGGTTGTTGGAAATATCAAAAGTAATAAAGTTTGTATTGTTCGTATTTTTTACATTTAGAGTAGCTAAATTATTACTAGATGCATTAAATCTATATATTTTTTTATTAGCACCTATATCTAAATCTACTAATTTATTGTTTGCAACAAATAAGCCGGTTAAATTTAAATTATTACTTAAATCAATTTCTGAAATTTGATTGTTAGTAAATACTAAATGTTCTAATAAGTTTAAGTTACTTACATCTATATTCGTTAGAGAATTATCACTAAATACCAAATAATCTAATTCTGAATTATTGCTTAAATCTAGAGAAGAAAGATTGTTGCGCGCACAACCTAATTGTTTTAGTTTTGTATTACTACTTAAGTCTAAACCAGTAAATTGATTATAACCACAATATAATACTTCCAATAAATTGTTTTTAGAGACATCTATGGTATTTAATAGATTATTAGAAATATATAAATCTTTTAAGTTAATGTTTTTACTAACATCTAGAGAAGTAATTTTGTTGTTCCAACAATTTAATTCGGCTAATGCTATAAAGTCTTGTATACCAGTTAAATCTGTTATTTTATTGGTTAAATTAGCACCATCAACATCTAATTTGGTTAATGCATTAATATTGGATGTTTGAACTCTGTTGTCTATAACATCATCTAAACCTAAGTCTATTAGAGCTTGTTCAAAATTGTTATCTGGTATTTGGGTAAATTGTATTTTTAGAGAACAATCTCCATTTTTAATATCATTTACTTTAGGATTGTATAAATTGCCACCTGCAGTCATAGAAAATGAACCTGGTAAATCTGATTTAAAAAGATTGGCTAAACCGCAAAAATTGTTTAGCTTTTTATTTAAAGTAATCCATAAAGATCCTGCGTTTTCTAGTTTAGATAATGAGTTTAAATTTTCTATTGAAACATTTTCCTGAAGTGTTAATGTACCTCCAATAGTTATTAAACTATCTAAACCTTTTAAACTTTGTAGATTTTTATTTTCTTTTAAATATAAATAACCTGTTATTTCTTTTATATTTTGTAAACCTTTAAGATCTAATAAACTGTCGTTTTCAGAAATATTAATATGTCTAATTTTAGGATTTATGTTTTTTAAACTATCAATATCTTTAAGGCTTTTATTCCCTATTATTTTTATAAAGTTGATATATTTTAAATTCTGTATACCCTTTAAACTTTTTAATTTAAAATTATTTTTTATGTAAAGATTAGAACTAATATCAGAAATTGCCACAGATTTTAAATTGAATAAGCCATTTATACTTTCTAAGTTTGGATTGTTTAAAATCCATAAAGAATATTTTACTTTTTCTAAAGTTTGTAAAGCGTCAAGGTTTGTAATATCCTCTCCTTCAACCCTTAACCAACCTTCAATTTCTGTATAATTTTCAGCTCCAAAAGCATCTACTTCTGCTTGCGATTTTAAAGATAGACTTCCTGTATATATTTTTTGTGCAACTATTATATTGGTAAGTATTATAAATACTAGGGTTAAGTTTGTTTTTAAAATATTCTTTTTCATAGTTTTTTTAATAGTTAAATTTTTTATTCTCTTTTATAGAAATCATCTTTATCATTAAAAGAAAGTAAGTCTCCATTGATTTCAAAAACATATGCTTCTCCATCTTCAAAGAATTCTCCTTTACCATTACTGATATTAAACGTATAAGTTCCTTTAGATGGTCCTAAATCTTCTGTATAGATATATTCTGTAGATGATATGATATAAAAGTATAAAAATCAATACCTGTTGTTGTATCTAAATTTACCCATTTAGAACCTATTAAATTGGTTGTATTTTCTAAATCTTCTTTATTACTAGAACAAGAAATGGTAATGACTAAAAAAATAGCCATTACCATATAAAGTTTTCTCTTTTTCATAATTTTTTTTATTTCTTCTTTTTGTTATAGGCTACTTTTTTACCTTGCAACCAGTTTTCATAGCCTTTTTGCCCTAATTTTGCAATTAGTTTTCTAGAATTTACGGCAGTGCCTTCTACTTCAAAACCTCCATAGAAATAATAGCTTTTAGAACGCACAACTCCGTTTACTAAAACATCATACTGTGGTCCTGCATTTTCTAAAGCTTGATCCATAGCATCTTTTATATTTACTCCAAAACCTAAAACCCCCATGCTTTTACCTTTGGTTACTTTTCCTTCATCAAGATTAAACTTTATAGAATGGTTTTTAGAGCTTATAACAGTAAAGTCTACTAAACGCGCAGAGCAACTACTTAAAAGTATTACTGCCAAAGCCAACACAAATAAATTTTTTGTTTTCATATTTTTTAATTTTTTAATTTTCCTTTGACTCAAAAGGATTTTTTAATGGTTAGTTATAGAGTCATTATTAATTAAGTTACTTTTATTTTAAAAAATTACTGCTTAGTTAAAATTACATTTCTGGTTGCAGTAAGTTTATAAACAATACTAGCGTTATTGTTTCCTTTAGAAAACTCATAGCTACTGCTTATAGCTCCAGAAGACACAATTTCTAGGCTATAACTGGTGCTTGTGCTATTTTCATTAACAGAAATTACACCAGCGTCTATACCTTGTTTAAGCCCTTCTTTTAAATTAATTGTAATGGTTCCGTTTGAAGATAAATCAAATAAATTATCATTTGTAAATTTAAAACCACCTATTTGCGCCCAAGCAGGTTCTGATTTATCTAACCATGTACCTAAAATCCATTTTGGTGGGTTTATAAAATTAACACTGTCTAAATTGTCATCATCATTACTGCTGCATGACATACATAGGGCTAAAAAAATAAAGGAAAGTGTGATATGTTTTTTCAACTGCTATAATATTTATTTTACAATATTATGCAGAAGTTATAATCAAAAAAAAATGTAGTGAAAAACACTACTTTTTTAATGAAAATTTATATTTAAGAGTGATACAGTTGTTCCATCCTTTTTTCAAAAGCTTTTTTATAGGTGCTGTTTATAACCAATTCTTCACCTTTAATAACTATTTTAGAGCCATTTACGCTACCATTAAAAAAAGCTGGATTTATATTTACAATATAACTTTCATTAATTCTAATAAAATTATTTGGTAAAGTTTTAGCGAGTTTTTTTAGCGAAGTTTTTAAAAAATAACAATGTTTTTTCTTGGTTAAAAACCATAAGTAGTTATCTCTAAGTTTTTCTTTTTTTTCGTTTTCATTTACAAAAGGTTTTATGGTAAAAAAAGCAATATCTGTATAGGCAACTGGTACGCGTGTAATATTGCCAATGCCATATTCTTTTATATTATCTAAATACCCTACCAAACCAAGCACACCGTTTTTGGTATTTAAGTCTTGTAATGTTTCTTTTTTATGTAAAACTGTGTGTATTGCTCTTGTAATTTCTGTAATATTTAAGGTAGGTTTTGTTTTTACTATAAAATGTTGGTGGTTGGTATGCAACCCTTTTTGAAACGTCATATCATCATCAAAATCGGTTACATATATAAACCGAATTTTATATTTTTTTTGTAAAATTTTACCCAAATCTAAACCATCTTTTTTGCCTTGCAAATTAATGTCTAATAAAACAACATCTGGCAAATTTTTATGAATTCTTTCTATGGCTTCATCATAACTTTTTGTGTAATCATCTACCGTAAAGCGTTGTTTTACTAAAGCTCTTCTTAAACCTTCATATAAAGTAGGTTCATCTTCTACAATTAAAATATGGGCTTTCATTTTTTGGGTATATTTATGGTTAGTTGCACTCCGTTTTTACTTTCTAAGGTAAAAATACCATTAATTTGTTGGGTTAACAATTGCATTATTCTAAAACCAAAAGTTGTAGTTTCTTTAAAATTAAAATTTGCTGGTAAACCTTTTCCATTATCCGTAAGTTTTAGAAGATAATTTTCTTTTTCTTCTTTAAAAGTAATGCTAATAGTTCCTTTATCATCTAAAAAAGCATATTTAAAAGTGTTTGTTAAAAACTCATTAATAATTTGACCAATAGGAAAAGAAATTGCTGGATTTAATGAAATATTATCTATATTATTCTTAAAAGTAATATTTTTTTTAGCATAGGTATTGGTTACATTTTTAATAAGAATGTTTATGTAGTTTTTTACCTTTAATTGGGTTACATCTTTATTTTTATAAAGTTGTTTGTGTATTTGGTTTATACTATATACTCTGTTTTGTATTTCTGTTAATTTATCTGCTACATTTTCTCCTGTAAACTCTTCTTTTGCTACTTCTATAAACGTGTTAATTACAGAAAGGTTATTTTTTATTCTATGATGCAGCTCTTTCTGTAGGTTTTCTATTACTTCTTTTTGGTTTGCTATTGTTGTTTTTGCTTTTGTTTCTGCTTTATAGCGTCTGTAAAGAACAAAAGAAATCAGTCCAACCACTGCTAACCCCACTAATAATAACCAGTTTCTTGTATTTGCTCTTTGAGTAAGAAGTTTTTGTGTTGCCTTTTCTGCTTTAAGTTCTAGGTTTTCTTTTTCTTTTTCTGATGATTCAAATTTTACTCTAGAAATACTTTCTTTTATATTTCGTTCTTGTTTTTGGATACTATCTTTTTTAAAAATAATTAATTTAGCTTCCTTTAAAGCTTGTTTTTTAGGATAAATAGGTAATAATAGTTCCATAACCTCTATCTCATCTTTAACGTAATTAATAGATTTAGCTAATTTTTTAGCTTTATTTAAAAATTGTAATGCCAACTTATTCTCTCCTAAGCTAGTATAGTAAACTCCTAAGTGCATATTACTTACAATTTTACCTGGGATATCGTTTAAAGAATCTCTAATTTGTAAAGCTTTTAAAAAAAGTTTGGGTAAGTTGGTATTTTCCTTTTTTAAAAATAACGTGTGTGCATAATTATCTAAAAGTGTTGCTTTAGTTTTTAATTTGGTTTTTAAAACATCCTTAAAACCTAATGCTTTTTTATAAAGAATAATTGCTCTATCGTATTCTTTCTTCTCTTTATAAACATTCGCAATATTATTTAATGAACTTATTATTAGTTTATCATTTTTTATTTTTTTTCTTATAATTAATGCTTTATTATGGTACTTAATTGCATTTTTATAATCTTGGAGTCCGTAGTAAATTATTCCTAAATTGTTATAAATGGAAGATTTCTCTCTATCTTTTTTTTGATTTTTTAAGTAGTCTAATGCTCTTAAGGAATTTGTTTCGCTCTCTTTAAAATTAAAAACGTTTTTTTGAATAATTGCCATATTTAAAAGCATTCTTCCTGCTTTTAAAGAATCTTTTTTGTTATTGTAAATTTTAAAGGATTTTTGATAGTAATAAAACGCGCTATCTAATTTATTAACCTTTCTAAAATAGGCAGCACTAAAATCAAATATTAAAGCATTGGTATTAGATAAATTTTTAGAAGATATAGAATTTAAATGTTGTAAACGAATTTTGTTAAATAGTACCCAATTTTTTTCTTTATAAGCAACTCTAATGTAATCTAAGTTTTTTTCATTTTTTACTGTAAGACTATCATTTTCTGTAAAACAAAAGAGAGTAAAAATAAAAAACAAAAAAAACATTTTAAAACTCACTAATTTCATAGTGTTAAATATAAGGTATTTTAAAAAAAGACTATCTAAAAAGTAAATTTAACTATTATTTTAAAAAATTAAGTTTCTCCATTACATAAATAACAAAACTCTAAACTTTTTAGACAGTCTTTATTTATTAATCTTTACCTGGTTCTACATAATCATCTTCGTTTTCTCCTGTTGTTGCTTGTACTTCTACATTTTCATTCTCCAAAGAATCTTCCAATTCTGTACAAGAAGTAAACCCAAAAATTGAGGCTGTAACAGCCAATACTAAAATTATTTTTTTCATACTTTCTAAAATTTTTAATGTTATTTGTTACCAAACAATTCTGTTTAGTTTCTTACAAAGCCGCTATAGGCTTTCTATTTAGGAAGTGGAAAAAGAAAAGAGAAGGCAGTAATTACTTCCTAATATTTACCTTGTTCTCTTTTCTAGTAAAAAGTGAAGTTGTACCTGTTTCACTTGGTTTTGTACAGTTGCTTTTAGATGCCTCTTTAAGCAAAAAACTAGTTTTAGAAATTATTTCTGGTACAAATATATTTTAGAGATTTTGGTATTATAGGTTGATTTCCTTTGCTCATAAAGCGGAAATAAAATAGAAATGGGTAGTTATATAAGATTACGCTATAATTTATTTCCATAGCATTTCTATGGAAATTGTTTTACTTTTGAGAAAAGTGTTTTTAAAATGACGGAAGAAGATATTTACTTAGTGATAGCTGCTGTTTTTATTAAAATAGACAAGAAGATTTCAAACTTAGGATCTAAAACAGAAGCTGCAAAAGAAATTTTAGGAAAAATACCAGCAGAAAGTAAATTAACTAAAAGAACTTTAGTAAATTATTATAATTATTACATTTTAAATACTGGAAAACCTCAATCTCCGTCTAACGAAACACTTATTATTTTAATTAATTATTATTCTGAAAATAATTACAAAAGCATATCAGATGCGTTTCATTATTTTAAAGAAAACATTGCTCATCAAAAAGAAACAATAGCAAAAAATATACCTTGTTTTAACATAAAAAAACCTAATATATCGGCACAAAATTTAAACGAAACTCAAGAAAAAAAAGAACAAAACTCTACAAACTTAACTATATTAATAGAAAAAAATACTACTCAGTTTTATAGTATTGTTTTAGCTATTGTAGCTGTAAGTATCTGTGCTTTATATTTTTTTAATAAAAAAGGAGATACAAATATAGATGTTGGTGGTGTTCAAGTAAATAATAACTTTAAACAGATAATACCCACAAAAGAAACACAGTTTTTTTCTAAAAAAAATAATATACCATTAGTTTGGTACACAAATTATAATAATAAATTGGTGTATTTCAACGCAAATGGGCATCACCCAATTTCTGGAAAACAATTACAGCCAATTACACAAGAGGTTGTAAAAAAATATTTTCTAGAAAAATTACCAATAAAAAATAATAGTTTATTTAAAAAAACTAAGGTAAAAATTGAATCTATTTTTAATCAATCTATAACTAACAATAAAAACCCAAATAGCATGAGTATCTTTATTTTTGATGGGCATCAGAAATTAGAAAATATATTTACAACTCAACTTAAAAAAGAATTTACTTCAAAAGGCTATAACATAACAGCTACCTTAATAAAACCAAGTAAACTAAGTCTCAAAGTTATAGAGCATTTACACATGCATAACTTTTCTTATTTTAAAGAAGACATAAAAGATTATACTCGTTTTATTTGTACAGGAAAGGTAAACTATACTTTTAGTAAAAATAAAATTAATACAGACCTATTTACCTGTAGATTACAGATTAATTATACAGTTGTTTCTACAGAAACTAATGAAGTTATAGATAACTATTCTAACCTTTTAATTGGCAATGGGTTTTCTAAAGCAACAGCAAAAAATAACACCATTAAAAAATTTAAATTATGATTTTAAAGAAAAACTACCTTTTAGTTTGTATTTCTATTTTTAGTTTTTTTGGAAGCTATTCTCAAGATTATACAGATTTTGATAAATCTATGATTTCCCTAGCAGAAGAAGTAGCCAAAAGAATAAAGAGTAAAAACAAATTAAAAGTTGCTATTTGGGATTTTACGGACTCATATAAAAGAGTTAATGCATTAGGAAATTATATAAGGGAAGATTTTTCTATACATTTTACAAATGCAAGCGAGGGTTTAGAGGTAATTAATAGAGAAAATTTAAACATGATTTTTAAAGAACATCAATTAAATGAAGAAGGCTTTATAAACCCAGCTACAGCCAAACAATTAGGTATGTTAGATGCAGCAGATGCCATTATTATTGGTACTATAGATAAAGGCCTGCACAACTTACGTTTAAGGATAAAAATAATAAATACAGAAAGTGGTTTACATTTTGCTGCTGCACTTAGAAACTTACCCATTGACGAAAACATTAAAGTAATTTTAGAGCAAACAGGAACGTTACAACCTAAAAAGAAAATAATTGAAACAAAACGTGTTAATAGCAACGAAAAATACAATGATGCATCGCTTACAAATAAAAAATGTGAGCTTTTAAAAACAGGAGATTATTGCTTTAAAAACACAACTAATAGTACTTACTTAATTGATCTTAGAGGTGTAAACAACCGTGTTAAAAAGTCTATAAATATTGGCAAAATACAAGATGCATGTTTTTATGATTTACCTGAGGGTAATTACGAATATTCTATGTACAAAAACGGTATAAGAGCGCTTTTACAAGATATAAAAGGGAGTTTTAGAATTGAAAAATGCAAATCTTTAACTTATAAAATCTAGTTATTAAATTCTTCATTCCACACTCGCCAAAACCCCACTCAAAAACCTATTCTCATCAAAGTTTTTTAACCCAAAACGCACAACAACCAAATCTTGATCTGGTAAAATATAAACACGTTGCCCTTGGTAACCATCTGCAAAATACATACTTTCTGGTACATCTTTAAACTGTTTTTTTGTGTTTAACCAAAACTGCGCGCCATAAGTTCCGTTAGAAGTTGGCGTTGGTGTAGTTACATAATCTACCCAGTTTTTACTAAAAATTTGTTCGCCATTCCAGTTGCCTTCATTTAAATATAATAAGCCAAATTTTGCCCAATCTCTTGCAGTTGCCCAAGCATACGAAGAAGCCACATAATTTCCAGCCAAATCTGCTTCAACAATCATAGAATTCATACCAATTTTATCTATAAAATTAGTGTACCAAAAATCTAGATATTCTTGATGCGTTTTAAATTGCTTTCTTAAAATACCAGATAATAGGTTAGAAGTTCCAGAAGAATAATTCCAGCTATTATTTGGTTTACCAACCAAAGATTTGCTTTCTTGCATTTTAGTCATATCTCTTTCTAAAAAGAGCATTGTTGTGGCATCAGAAATTTCATCATAATTCTCATCCCATTCTAAGCCAGAATTCATTTGTAATAAATTATTGATGGTAATTTCTTTTCTTTCGTCTTTTTGCCAAGAATTAATTGGTGCTTTGTCTTGTACGTTTATTTTTTGTTGATGTTGTAATACACCAAAAACAGTACTTGTAATACTTTTAGTCATAGACCAACCTAAAATTTTGGAATCTTTTGTAAAACCATCTGCATATTTTTCTGCAATAATTTGGTCTTTATGTAAAATTAAAACAGCTCTTGTTTGTTGTTTTCCAAACATATCGTTTACTGTTGTATTCAGTTTTTGATAATTTATATTTTCTAAAACCGAATCTTTTTGTGCTGCATTTCCATAAGGAAAAGGAGTTTTATCATCTGCTTTTAATCTTTTTGGAACTAAATAAGGTGCAGTTTCATCTTCTTCAGTTAACGTTAAAACAGCGCCTAAGCCATCTCTAATAATAGCTTTTCTAGTTAACAAACCAAATACAGAAGATGTGGCTGTTTTGTTTTCTAAATCTACTTGGTCTGATGCTAAATTTACTGGTGTAAAACTATTATCTGTGCTATCTGTAAATGCTAATGTTCTTTCTGCTAAAAAAACAGAGGAAGCCATATTTTTTGCTGAATAACCCGCCAAAATATTCAATTTAGGATAATTTGTTACTACTATAATTGATAAAATTATGGCTATAATCAATAATATTCGTCTAAAAATTTTCATAATTAAATGGGTTTTACATCGTAAAAATAAGCAATAAATCTTCTTTTTTTAATTTAAGTAAAAATACCTGAATTTAAAATGACGCACATACAACGCCTCTTTAATAGATTGATAAATTTACATTTACCATTATTTTAATTGATAAACTATGTCTGTTACAAAAACCAATGTTGCCAAAGAAAATACCAGTACTACAAAAATAGATGCTACAAAAGCAGTCTTTGGTATTTCTAAAGAAGTAACTTTAGAATTGAGTAAAGAAATAAATAGTATGTTATCTTTTGCCGTTTATAATGGTATTATTATAAACACAGAAGTAAACCAATTACTACAAAATAGTACGGTAAATGATTTGATAAACGCACACAATTTACTGTGTAAAAATATTGCTCCAGCAACACCAAAATCTATTAAATTCACTAAAAAATTGCACCAAGAAAACAACCAAAAATCTATTTTTCACAAACTTCCTTTGTTAAGAAACCTAGTGTTATTGGCAGTATTTTTTTTAATTGCATACATTGCCACTGGTATGTCTACCCAGGTAAATAATAACTCTTTAGACCAAGGAATAATGAATAACAGCGGTTTTCCATTATTACTAAACATTTTATATTTAAGTTCTATAGCTGGTTTAGGTGTTTTGTTTTATTTACTAAAAGAGGTAAGCGATTCTTTAAAAAAAGGAACCTTAAAACCCGAAAATTCTATTGCTTATTTAACACAAATTATTTTAGGAATTATTGCAGGTTTAATTATGTCTGAAATTATTTCTTTTTACATCTCTGATCCTCAAAAAATAAATCTTTTTAATAAAAGTGTGCTTGCCTTAATTGGTGGTTTTTCTTCGGATGCAATTTTTAGCATTTTACAAGGAATCATCAATAGAATTAAAGGTATCTTTTTAACTACAAATCCGTCATAATGTTTAAAAAAATTATTGTTTTCTGTCTGTTTTTAGGCATTACTTCATGTGCAAGTATCCCAAAATCTACACCAACACTTACTAAAGATATTATTAATGAAGGTGATGCAATGCATCAACTAAATATTGCATTAGTAAATCAATTATTCTCAGAAAGAAGAGTAAGACTTAACAATTTTATTACCAATTCTTATACGCCAACAATTATTAAAAAATATCAAGAATTGCTTCCTGCAGATTTAGATTATAAACAAGAGTTACCAAATATAATTAAAGCTATTGTACCTGTTATTAATAGAAAAAGAGATTCTTTACAAGACCTGTTACTAAATCAACAACAAAAAATTATTGCTGGTTTAAATAGTAATTTTATTGCTTATGCTAAAGCAACATCATCTTTACAAAACTTAATAAATGCTAGCACTAAGCTAGAAAGTGCCCAAGAAAATGCACTTTCTAGCATTAAGAAATTAACAGCTAACAAAGTAAATTTTAAAAATATAGAAAGTAAAATGGATAGTTTACTTCATAAAACAGGCTTGGACATGGGAAAATTATTAAAAGTTGAACAATTAATAAAATAGATATGAGTGCTATAAATTGGAATAACCTGGCAGAAAAAGCGGCAAATCAAACGGATGCTGAATTTACAACTCAATTGGCAGCATTAACAAGTTTAAAAACTACAGAAGTTGCTGCTTTTATTAAAGAAAGTAGTATAACAAATGCTAATGCTTTAACGGTTTTAGGAGCTATTGATAACGCCACCTTATCCAATACTGCAAAAGCGGCGGCAATTGCAAATATTCAAAATGGTGTTAGCTTTTTAGTACAATTGGTTTCTAAAGTGGTTTAATAACAAAATCTTATACTCTTTTTTATCAGTTTAAAAAAATCAACCTTTATCTTTGTTATCTAAATTGATTTTTATGATTAATGTTGATAAAATTAGAGCCGATTTTCCAATCTTAAAAAGAGAAGTTCATGGCAAGCCTTTGGTTTATTTTGATAATGCAGCCACCTCACAAACCCCACAAGTTGTTATAGATGCTATTGCAGATTATTATAGCAATTATAATTCGAATATTCATAGAGGCGTACATACGTTAAGTCAAGAAGCAACGGATAAGTATGAAGAGGCAAGAATAAAAATACAACATCATTTTAATGCAAAAGAAGCCTATGAAATTATTTTAACTTCGGGTACAACCCATAGTATTAATATGGTTGCCTCTGGTTTTGCATCACTCATACAAAAAGGAGACGAAATAATTGTTTCTGCCCTAGAACATCATTCTAATATTGTGCCTTGGCAAATGTTATGCGAAAAAACAGGTGCTATTTTAAAGGTTATACCTATGTTAGAAAATGGTGCTTTAGATATGGAAGTATATCATAATTTAGTGAACGAAAAAACAAAATTAGTATTTTGCAACCATGTTTCTAATGCTTTAGGAACCATAAATCCTATTGAAGAAATTATAGAAAAAGCACATACAGTTAATGCTGCAGTTTTAATTGATGGTGCACAAGCCACACCACACATAAAACCAGATGTACAAGCTTTAAATGTAGATTTTTATGTAGCTTCTGCACATAAATTGTGTGGACCAACAGGAGTTGGTTTGTTATATGGAAAACAAGAATGGTTAGAAAAATTGCCTCCTTATCAAGGTGGTGGAGAAATGATTGCAACCGTTTCTTTTGAAAAAACTACCTATGCTGGTTTACCACACAAGTTTGAAGCTGGAACCCCAAATATTTGTGGAGGAATTGCTTTTGGCGCTGCGTTAGATTATATGAATGCTGTTGGTTTAGATGAAATAGCAGCTTATGAAGCAGAATTATTAGCTTACGGAACAAAAGAGTTGTTAAAAATAGAAGGCTTAAAAATCTTTGGAAATACTTCTGAGAAAACAGCAGTTATTTCTTTTAATGTTGGCGAAATTCATCCTTATGATATTGGTGCAATTTTAGATAAATTAGGTATTGCTGTTAGAACAGGACACCATTGTGCACAACCTATTATGGATTTCTACAAAATACCTGGAACTGTAAGAGCCTCTTTTTCTTTTTACAACACCAAAGAAGAAATAGATGTTTTAGTTAATGGATTAAAAAGGGCTGTAATGATGCTTTCTTAGAAAAAAGTTATGTGATAATCGTTTAAACTTCTGATAAAAGCGAATAAAAGACTTTGGGATTCTTTCAGAATGACAAATTGTACGAAATAAAAAAAGGTTGCGAAATAATGCGCAACCTTTTTTTATTTGTAAAAACCTACTATTTTATCTCAATGTTGGAGCATAGTTGGTTGGATGATCATCTGCTTTTGCTAAACCATTGGTTGCACTTGTAAAGTTAGACCCAAATTTACCATCCATAGCTTCTAAAATCTTATTTGCCATTAGTGCATAACCTCTACCCGTTAAATGAATACCATCTAAACTAACTAAACCACCAGTAACTAAATTAGTTGTTAGTGTGTATTGGTCAAATCTAATTCCTCCAGCAGCTTCTCTTAAGATAGCGTTTAAATCTACAACAGCTACATTGTTGTTTGTACTTGCAACATCTTCAATTACTGCATTGTAAGATGCAGTTGCTGCTTGTACACTTGCCAATTCTGTAGCTGTTAAAACCCACTGATCTGCTAAAGCTACACCAACACCATTTACACTTAATGGGTTATTTGGGTCTGCTAAAGTTCCTATAAAAGAGGCTCCAGGTAATACTAATAAGTCTTCTGCAGTAGTTTGTCTTAATTGTGGTAAAGCTGAAAAAGCAGGATTAATTGCTCCTAAATCTATTAAATCTTCATCTACAATTACTACTGCATTTTGTCCTGCAGCAAACGTAATAGTTCTTTTAGCAATTTCTGCGTCTGCTACTGCTTGTGGTATTGCTCCGCCAGCAACTAACGCTGCAAATGCTTGTTGAATTCCACCATTATATTGAGCATAAGCTCCATTTACAGCAGTTGCAGTTGCTGCATCTAATGGTACAGGGTTATAAGGCACAGTTGTAAAAAAAGGTAATAAAGTAATATCTGGTACAGTTGCAATTACGCCTTTTGCACCACCAGCAGTCATTGCTGTAACCATACCTCTAAAAACTTGGTTAAAAACGAATGGACTTGTAATGTCATTAGGACCATAACTTGCTGCGTCTGGATTGTCTTTTTGGTCTACGCCAGAACCACCAGAAGTTGCAAAACTTAATACATCATTACCACCAACTTCAGATAATGTAAAAAATGTAGGTTGTTGTGCTAATGCATCTCCTACAACTGTTGCTCCAGCACTAGAAGCCATTCTTCCAAAATAAGGATTTGCTGCTCCATAACCAGGAAAGGTTAAATGAAAACTTTTAGCTCCTGGAATTCCATAATTATTAAAAGAAGCACCAGAGGCTCTTACACCTATTGCTGTAGTTGGTACAGCATCTAATCTTGTAGGTCCAGAACCGTTAAAAAATAATCTAGGTGGTTGCACTGCATTTCCACCAAGAACAAAACCACCAATATTATCAGACATTAAAGGTTGATTAAAATCGCCACCATTTGCCATACTAAATTTAGATGCCAATATATTTGGAAAAGAATTTTCTTGAGCACTAATAAAAAGCGCTCCATCTGTAAAACCTGCTGTAAAAGATGCTCCTACAGAAACAAATTTAGAGAAATCTAAACCATTTACATTTAATTGCACTTCTGGCACTATTGCCGCTTCAATTGGGTCTAATTCGTTATTTACATCACAAGAAGCAAAACCAATTGATAAAAGTAGTAAACCTATATATTTATAATTTTTCATAAAGTATTCTATTTTTTAATTATTAATTGTCCAAGATACATAGTATTGAGAACCTATAGCACCAACACCTGGTGCACTAAAAAATTCTTGACCAGATAAATTTGCGCCTCCTAATTTAAAAACAGATTTCATAGAAGGTACAGCATAGTTAATTTGTGCATCAAAAACAGCTCTTGCATCTACGGTTGCATCTAAGAAAGTAGATTCCCATACAAATGCATTTTGCCATCTAGCGTTAAAATTAAATCCGAAGTTTTCAAATAAATTGGTATGTCCAAATTGTAATTTAAATTTATGTTCTGGGGTATTAAAACCCGCTTCAAAATCTGGGTCAGAGGCTTGGTCAAACTCAAATTTAGCATATGTGTAATTAACACCTAATTCAAAACCATTAAATATTTTTGTACTTAAACCAACAGAGGCACCATAAGATGTAATATCTGAAGATGTATTTGTATAGGTTTGAAATGCTTTAAAATCTCCATTTGCTAAAGCTAAAAGAGATAAACTATTGTCTCCTACTTGACCATAAAACGGTACTAATACATTTTTAACCGCAATAAAATTTTCATAAATATTGTAGTATGCACTAAAATCTACTGTTAGTCTAGACGTTTCTCCTGTATTTACCAAACCTCTATAACCTACTTCAAAGGCTGTTACCTCTTCTGGTTTTACTAAAGGAGAATTAGAAGCATCAAAACCTCCATTTTGCACAGAACTTGCAGAAAAAGAATTTTCATAAGCCAATCTACCTGACAATTGTGTAGTTGTACTTCCTAAAATTGCTTGTCCAGCTGTACTTACATTTAAAGGAGAACTTGTAAATCTATCTAAATTATCTGGTGCAGAACCTACTAAAATTGCAGCACCTGCGTCTAAACCAATATACTGGTCTTGTGTAGTTGGGTTTCTAAATCCTCTTTGAAAAGAAGCTCTAAAGTTATCGTTTTTACCTTCTCCAGCAGCGTAGGCCAAAGAAACTCTTGGTGAAAAGTTTCCATCAAAATTTTGTGCTTTATCATAACGAATAGAAGCTGTAAACTTTAAACGATCATCTTCTAAAAAATTCTTTTGCATTTGCGTATAAACTCCATATTCATCATAGTCTATAGGACCATCAAAATCTGTAAAAATACTTCCGTTAGAATTTAAAGAGTATAATCTGTAAGAACCTCCAATTTGGAATTCTGCCCACTCAATTAAATCTTTAAAATTATAATTTATATCTGAATGATATAGTTTTGTTTGATCTTGAAATCTAGAACCTGTAACTAAACTTGGGTCTGCAGTAACATCATCAAAAGCAGCTTGAAAACCAGCAGTTCCTGGAATTAAACGACCTGTATCTGCAGCTGCTCTTGCTGCTGCATGAGAACCTGTTACTAAATAAGTACCTGCATATTGTGTAAACCAATCTTGATCAGATTTCCATCTTCTATTAATATTAATTGCTGTAAATCTAGAATCGTAAGAATTACCAGCGTCTTCTGTAGTAACATAACCTCTAACAAAGAAATTTTTTCCTTTAAATTCTAATTTTTGTTGTCCTAAAAAGAAGTCTCTAATATTATACCTATTTGCTCCTTGAAAAATTGTGTTACCAACACCAAATTTAGCATTATAAATAACTTCTAAACGATCATCTCCCCAAGGTCTATAATGCAAGGCTGTATTTAATTTTACACTTTTTGCTTGGTAATCTTTCATTAAATCTTGTTCTCTATAACCCGTTCTACTTACTCTACCTACAGCGCCACCTAAATCTGTAGCAACTTCATCTCCATAAACATTTAAACCATCATAATCATTTAAAGATCTGTCTCCTGGAGCATATTCTCCATTTCTGGTATTTCTTTCATCTGTTGCAAACCATTCTGTACCTTCTAAATAAGAAAGTGTAGCTTTTCCAGCTAATTTTTCTGAAAATGCATAGGCCATTCTTATATTAAAATCATAATACTCATTTACGCCAGCAGCTTCTTGAGATGTTACACCACCTTTAAGAGAAACACTAATGCCTTGGTCGTCAAAAGGGCTTTTACTAGTCATAAACATAATACCATTAAATGCATTTGCACCATATAATGCAGAGGCTGCACCAGGTAATAATTCTACAGTATTTACGTCTAACTCAGACATACCCAATAAATTTCCAATCGCAAAATTTAAGGCTGGAGATGAATTGTCCATACCATCTACCAATTGCATAAAACGTGTGTTTGCAAATGTTGCAAAACCTCTTGTATTTACAGATTTAAAAGTTAAACTGTTTGTATTAACATCTACACCTTTTAAATTTTCTAAACCATCATAAAAAGAAGGTGCAGAGGTGTTTTTAATTGCTCTAGAATCCATTCTTTCTATGGTTACTGGAGACTCCATAATACGCTCTGGTGTTCTAGAAGCAGAAACTACAATTTCATCTAAAGATGTTTCATTTTCTGTAAGTTTTACTGCTATTTTCTGATTATCTTTTGTAATTTCTACTTTCTCCATTTTATATCCAATTACAGATATTTCTAAAGTAAAAGTTGGTACTTCCGCAGTCTTTAAAACAAAATTTCCATCAAAATCTGTTGTAGTACCAACAGCCTTATTTGCAATTTTAATGTTTGCTCCAGGTAAGGTTTCTCCGGTTTTAGCATCTGTAACTGTACCTTTAACAGTGGTTTGGGCAACCATTGCAACACTGCCAAACAGTACAAGCGCAAGTAGTAAAATCTTTTTTATCATAATGTGAATTAATTTGTTATCTGTATGCAAAGTACAATTTTTTTTGAATAATTTATAAAAAGACGCTTTATTTTATGATTTTATCAAAAAAAATCAGTAAAAATGACATTAAAACAATAGCAATTACTTTTCTTTTCATTCAAAAAGAACGTATTACTTATTGTACCTTTGTATTTTAAAATTCCCTTTTTGAAAACATTCAATTCTATTACAGATTTTTGCACCAAAGATCAAACCTTTGTAACTATTGGTACTTTTGATGGTGTACATTATGGGCATCAGAAAATATTAGAAAAATTAATCTTTGAAGCTAAAAAAGCAAATAAAAAATCTGTTTTACTTACTTTTTTTCCACATCCAAGAATGGTTTTACAAAAAGATGCTAAAATAGAATTAATTAATACCATAAAAGAGCGTGCAAATCTGCTTAAAAAAACGGGTTTAGATTATTTAATTATACATCCTTTTAGTGTTGATTTTTCTAGAACTACCGCTTTAGAATTTGTTAGAGACACTTTAGTAAACCAGTTAAATATTTCTAAATTAATTATTGGTTACGACCATCATTTTGGTAAAAATAGAGAGGGAAACATAGAGCAATTGACAGAATATAGCCATTTGTACGATTTTACTGTAGAAGAAATTCCAGCACAAGATATAGATGATGTTTCTGTAAGCTCCACAAAAATTAGGCGTGCATTACACAGCGGGAATTTAAAGACTGCAAATAATTATTTAGGGTATTCTTTTACGTTAAATGGCACTGTTGTAAACGGCAAAAAATTAGGTGGTAAAATTGGTTTTCCAACGGCAAATATAAATGTTGAAGAAACCTATAAATTAATACCAAAAACAGGTGTTTACGTTGTTAAATCTACTATTAAAAACAAAATTATTTTTGGGATGATGAATATTGGCAGCAGACCAACTGTAAACGGAAAACACCAAACCATAGAAGTGCATTTTTTTGATTTTAATGATGATTTATATGGTGAAAATTTAACTATTGAATTATTGTATTTTTTGAGAAATGAGCATAAATATGATTCTATAGACGCTTTGATTGCTCAATTAAAACAGGATGAAAAAACCGCGCGCGATTTCTTACAAAATGAAGTTTATTAAATAGAAATATGTTCTAATAAACTACTTTTATCAATCACTAAAAGTGAACCACTTTTAAAAAATACTGTTATGCTTAAAGTTTTTAAGCTTAAAAAATTAAATAAAATTCAAGTTAGAAAACTTTTTGTTTAATATAGCTTTGTTATCAACTTCCAACCACTTATCTAAAATGGTAGCATAAATTTCTCTAAAATCTATTTCGTGTTTTAAATTGCCATTGGCATCTAAATTACATAAATCTGGTAAATTATTATAAAAACCTGGTTGTTTTAAATTTTGTCCCATTATAAATACGTTGTTAGCTGTACCATGGTCTGTACCTCTAGAATCGTTTTGTTTTACACGTCTACCAAATTCAGAAAATGTAAGTACAAGTACATCTTTAAACGTATTATTTTTTTGTAAATCTTTTATAAAAACAGCCATACTTTCTGCATAGGTTTTTAATAATCTGGTTTGTGTATTTTGCTGATTTGCATGCGTATCAAAACCTGTTAAGCCCGCATAAAAAATTTGGGTTTCTAAACCTGAATTTATAAACTGAGATATGGTTTTTAATTGTTTCCCAAAACTGCTTTTTGGGTAATTGTTAGCAGCTGTTTTTACTTTAGTTTTTTCAAAAATATATTTTGCAGAAGATTTTGCATCAATCATAGTATTGTATAAATACCCTAAATTATGCTCGCTTAAATGTGCATCTTTATTTGCGTTAATTACCTTTTTATAAAAAGGTTCTCGTAAAGAATTGTGCAAACTTTTAGCATCTGTTACTGCCAAACCATTTTTAGTTTTGCCTTTTAGCATTAAAGACAAAGCTTCATCTACTTCTATTGCATTTGTAGACTTTGCTTTTGTGTAATCTAAATAACGACCTACCCAACCATTCTGTAAATATTGGTTACTATCGCTTGCTGTTTGCCATATATCTGTAGCTCTAAAATGAGATAAATTAGGGTTAGGATAACCAACACTATTTACTATACTTAAAAAACCATTGTCATATAAACTTTGTAAGGGTTGCAAACTTTTATGCAAACCAATAGCGTCTGTAAGTTGTACGAATTCGTTTTTTTGTAATGCAATATTTTGGCGTTTTTGGTAATAAATATCATTTCTAAAAGGTACAATGGTATTTAAACCATCATTCCCACCTTTTAATTGAATAATTACCACTTTTTTATGACCAATTATTTCTTTAGGAATTTGCTCAAAAGTTTTTAAAAACTGCGGTACAAAAAACATACCCGAAGCAAAAGTAGTTTGTTTTAGAAAATCTCTACGTTTCATATGGTGCTATATTTTTTGGTTTAACAGAGTTGAAATTCAGGTAAAGACAACAACTGAATACAAAAATCTTTCTTTGGAATATGTAAGTTTTCTTCTAACAATTGTAGTGTATTTTGATTAACTTTTAATCCTAAAATATTAATAATCAATTTTTTATTGTTTATATTCTGAAAATTATCTTCAAAAACCAACCAATTGGTTTGTGTTTTAATAAACGTTCTTTTTTTTAATTTCTTATCTTTTTTAAGAGTCGTACTTTCTTCATCCCCTAAATCTGTGTAAGTAATTGCTGCATGATTTAATAAGATAGATGGTAAGCGCAAACGTTTTACTAAGGTGTTGCTATCAATCCAATTTCTGCCTGTTTTAAAACCAGCAACATTGGGCGGTTTTAATAAAGTTTGCCCAAGTAAACGTTGTACCAATAAAACTTGTTTTGGTTGTTCAAATTCAAAAGGAACAATTTTATGTATGCTTGCTAAAAAATCTATGGGAGCTTTTATTTTTGAGCCTATATTATCTTCATCATAAAACCAATCTGACAGTAAAACAAAACGCATTAAATTTTCTATGTTATAGTCCTTATAAAAAACATTAGCCATTGCTGTTATATGCTCTTTATTGCTTACTTCATTTACAAAATAGTGGTATATTTTTTCTGAAATAAAAAAGGCACATTGTTTTTGTTCTGTAATGATGTCTATAATATCATCTCCATTAAAATTACCTGTTTTACCAAAAAAAGTTTTATCATAGCTATCGTGTTGGTTTTCTCTTAGAATAAACTTTCCTCTAAAATTATGATTGTAACCCGTAAAAGCTCTTGCAGATTCTTTTATATCGGTTTCAGAATAATTATTTTCACCTAAAGTAAACAACTCCATTAATTCTCTTGCAAAATTTTCATTCGGGCTTTTTTTCTTGTTCTGTTTATTGTTTAAATAACCTAACATTGCAGCATCTTTAGAAACTTCTTTTGTGAAATTTACAAAATTTCCAAAG
The DNA here is from genome assembly GCF_947495205.1 of uncultured Polaribacter sp. Classification (GTDB taxonomy): domain Bacteria; phylum Bacteroidota; class Bacteroidia; order Flavobacteriales; family Flavobacteriaceae; genus Polaribacter. The sequence continues at coordinate 161,158 of NZ_CANLXV010000001.1, forward strand.
GAATTTCTACGGAGTAAATTGTTATAGTTTTGTGTAAAAAGCACATTGTTTCTGCTGTCACAAACAAAATGATTTGCCCAAAAAAGCGTCATTTTTTCTCTAAAAACATCTGTAGGGTTTAAGATTCGTTTAACCCAAGCTACAGAAAATTCGCCTACTTTTCTTCTGCTTTTTTTTCTAATTTCTTGTCTTTTTTCCTTGTTTTTTAAATCTTCTCGTTTTAATTTTTTTAAAAAAGACAAATCTACTTTAAGCGGTTTAGGTTGTCTTATTTCAGAGAAAATTAAAGCTACAACTTCTTGCTTACTTTTAGCAGTAAGTTGGTTTAGTTTATCTGGTAAAATACCAAAACCAATTCTATTGTATAAATGTTGTATGTGCTCTGGTTTCATATTCGTTAGACTATAGGAAATAAAAATGGTTTAATTTACACAACTAAAGCTGTTAAAAACCTCATAAAAGATAAGCATTTTTTTATGAATGAAATTAAAGCGGTCTTTTTTTTGTAACTTTCCTAACCTAATTAAAAGCAAAAATCTTATGCCAAATTATACACTAAATGTAAACGGACAACAACGCCAAGTTACAGCAGATGAAGACACACCATTATTATGGGTTTTAAGAGATGAATTAGATTTAGTGGGCACAAAATTTGGTTGTGGTATTGCACAATGTGGCGCTTGCACTGTGCATATAGATGGAGTTGCCATGAGAAGTTGCCAAATGCAAGTTTCTATTTTAGATGGTACAAAAATTACTACTATAGAAGGTTTGTCTGTTGATGGTAAACATCCTGTACAAGAAGCTTGGAAAACCATAGACGTACCACAATGTGGCTACTGCCAAGCAGGACAAATAATGACAGCTTCCGCTTTTTTAGCGGAAAATAAAAACCCCACAGAAAAAGAAATTAGAAATGCTATGCATGGCAATATATGCAGATGTGCATCTTACAACAGAATAGAAAAAGCAGTAAAACTAGCCGCTAAAAACTTATAATATGAAATTACACAAAAAAGATAATTTTAGTAGGAGAAACTTTTTAAAAACATCTGTTTTAGCAAGTGGCGGTATGTTAATTGGGTTTAATTTTCTTACAGCATGTAAGCCAGAAGCTAAAATGCCTGTAACTATTGATAATTTAAATTTTAATGATTTTAATGCATACATAAAAATTTCTGAAGAAGGGTATGTTACTATCTTTTCTCCAAACCCAGAAATTGGACAAGGTGTAAAAACTGCTATGCCAATGATTATTGCAGAAGAGTTAGATGTGGCATGGAAAAATGTAACAGTTGCACAGGCAGATTTAGATACCAAAAATTTTAAAAGGCAAGTAGCAGGTGGTAGTCAATCTATTAGAAGTAGTTGGTCTGTTTTAAGAGAAACAGGCGCCACAGCTAAACAAATGCTAATGCAAGCAGCAGCCAATAAATGGCAAGTAGATAAAAGCACTTTAAAAGTTGCCAACGGAATTATAACAAATAATAACGGCGAAACTTTAGGTTATGGAGATGTAGTAAAAGAAGCTGCTTTATTAGAAGTGCCAGAAAAAGTAACACTAAAAGCGTTAAAAGATTTTACCATTATTGGTAAAGATGCTTTAAATGTAGATTTGCATAAAATAATTACTGGCCAATCTTTATATGGTTTAGATTATAAAGCAGAAGGTATGGTTTATGCCACTGTTTTAAGACCACCTGCTTTTGGTCAAGAGCTGGTTTCTTTTGATGCTACAGAAGCAAAAAAAATTAACGGTGTTTTAGAAGTAGTTACCATTGGAAAAAAAGTACGAAAATTTAAAAATTCTGGAGAAAAAAATTGGTCTTTTAGTTTATCCAGTTCAGATAAAGTGGTAGTTGTTGCCAAAAATACTTGGGCAGCTATAAAAGGTAAAAAAGCAATTAAAGCTAAATGGAAAACCATTACTGCTTTAGAAAGTACAGAACAGCATAATATAGTTTTAAATGCTATTTTGAATGATAAAAAAGGCAAAGTTAGAAGAGAAGATGGCAATGTAAAAAAAGCATTTGCCAATGCAGACAAAGTAATAGAAAAAACGTACAGTGCACCTTTTTTGCCACATAATTGCATGGAACCCATGAATTTTTATGCAAATATTACAAAAGAAAAAGTACACTTGGTTGGGCCAATTCAAACACCAGAAGCTGCAGCAAATATTGTAGGTAAAATGTTTGGGTTTACTCAAGATAAGATTCATTTAGAAATGACTAGAATGGGTGGTGGTTTTGGAAGACGCTTGTATGGAGATTTTGTTTTTGAAGTTGCAGAAATTGCGAATAAAATACAAAAACCTGTAAAATTAATAGCTACAAGAGAAGATGATATGACCACAGGAATTTACAGACCATCTACCAAATATAAAATTACGGCAGCTTTAAAAGATGGTGAAATTTCAGGTTATCAATTAAAAGAAGCGGCTATAAATGGAAATATGTATGGTTCTATTGCACACTTTTTTCCTGCAGGCTGTATTCCAAATTATAAAGTAGAAAGTGGTAATTATAAGAGTAATATTACCACAGGAGCTTGGAGAGCGCCATACACTAATTTTTTAGCCTTTGCAGAACAAACTTTTTTTGATGAATTGGCCACAGAATTAAAGATAGATCCAATTCAGTTAAGATTAGATTTATTAGAAAATCTAGACCCTAAAAAAGACAAAAGAATACAGTATTCTGGCAAACGAACAAAAGATGTTATTGAATTGGTAAGAGAGAAAGGAAATTGGGGAAATGTGCCTGTAGGAGTATACCAAGGTTTTGCTACTTATTATAGCCATAATACTCATGTAGCAGAAATAGCAGATATAGAAATTAAAAATGGCTTGCCTGTTATTAAAAAGATAACTGTTGCCGTAGATTGTGGTATTGTTGTAAATCCAACAGGCGCAAAAAACCAAATAGAAGGTGGTGTTTTAGATGGTATTGGACATGCGATGTATGCCAATTTTTCTCTTAAAGATGGTAAGCCAGAATATAAAAATTTTGATACTTATAGACTTATAAGAATGAATGAAACACCAATAGTTGAAGTGCACTTTGTAGAAAATAACTTAAAACCAACAGGTTTAGGAGAACCAGGTTTACCGCCAGCAGGAGGTGCTGTAGCCAACGCCATTAATGCAGCTTTAGGCAAAAGATTATACAACCAGCCGTTTATAAAAGATTTACAAAAACAAACAATTTTAGGATAAAAAAAAGGCGCTAAAAGCGCCTTTTTTTATTTATTTTAAAAGAAAATTTTATTGTCCTGCTTCTTTTTTTGCATTTTCAATCATATCTCCATTAGGTAAAATAGCAATGTTAACACGTCTATTTTTTGCTCTTCCTTGTGGTGTGGCATTATCAAATTTTGGTTGTGTTTCTCCATACCACATTGTTTCTAATCTACTTCCTAATATACCATCATTTATTAAATAATTGGTTACTGCTTTTGCTCTTTTCTCAGATAAAGTCATGTTATAATCATCTCTACCAGAACTATCTGTATGCCCAACCACTAATATTTTTGTATCTGGAAACTCTTTAAAAACTTCTGTTAATTTATGTAATGTTTCTTTAGATTTTGCATTAATATCAGACTTGTTTGTATCAAAATACACACCACTATTTTCATCAAAAGTTACAACAATTCCATTATCTACGCGTTCTACAACAGCTCCTGGCATTTCTGTTTCAATCTTTTTAGCTTGATCGTCCATTTTTTTACCAATTAAAACTCCTGCACCACCTCCAATAACACCTCCAATAACAGCGCCTAACTCACTATTCTTTCCATTACCAGCATTATTCCCAATAATTGCACCTAATAAAGCACCTGCAGTAGCACCAATTGCACCTCCTTTTTGTTTATTATTAGCATTTTTTGTTGCCTCACAACTAGAAAAGCTAAAAGTAAGACTTAGCGCTATTAGTAAAATTGTAATTTTTTTCATTTTAATTATTGTTTTGTAAAGTTCATATTTATAATAAAAGAAACACCGTTTACAGATATACGTTGTTTCCATTGCATTGTGTTTTCAGATAATTCAGCCAAATCTATTCTGTAACCTACATTATTTTTGTTATTTTTTGGTTTCAAAAGAAAATCAAAATAACCAGATACCTTGTCTACTTCTTGCACTACAAATATAAACTCTCTTTTACCTGTTGTACAATCTGTATTATTTACGGTATATAAACCTGTATTGTTGTTGGGTACAAATTTCCATGTACTACCTTCTAAACAATCTTTTGTGGTATCGTTAAAAATAGTAACATTGTAATTACCTGTTTTACTGTAAATTATTTTATTTAAAACCCAATTTCCTTTAAGTGTTTTTTCTTTGACTCTTACGTTTTTGTTTGCTCCGCAAGAAAATAAGATGGCAAGAGATAGTAATAATAGTATTTTTTTCATTTTTTATAGTTTCTATGCAAGTTAAGTGTTTTCTGTAAAAACTTATCTATATAATCTTTAAATAAAATAAAAAGCCATCAAAATAATTATTGTTTTGATGGCTTTAAGTAATAAGAACTAATTTGAATTGTATGCTTTTAGAGGTCTATTTTAGGGCTTATCAAATATTTTTGTTGAATTGTTCTCTATTTCTAATACAAAGTTACTTTTTATACAAACTACAAATGAACAATTTTCGATAAGATGCTACTTTTTACTGTTCTATGACCATTTTATATAGACAAGTGTAATTTTATATAATTCATTTAAAAACTTAAAATCACTTAAAAATAAATTTCTTGCGCAAGTCTAAACGTATTTGCATGTGCCTCTACAATTGTTTTAATTTCTGGAGCGTACCCACCACCCATTGAGCACATTACAGGTATTTGTAAATCAAAACAGGTTTGCAAAACAAAACGATCTCTTTCTTTACAGCCTGCTATACTTAGTGCTAATTTGCCTAATTTATCGGTTTCTATAACATCTACACCACACAAATAGTATATAAAATCTGGCTTTTCTTGTTGTATTAACTTTGGAAGCATATTTTTTAAAAGTCTTAAATACTCCTCGTCTTCTGTATTATTTTCTAAAGCGATGTCTAAATTTGAAGTTTCTTTTTGAAATGGATAATTACTTTTACCATGCATAGAAAAGGTAAAAACTGAATTATCTTCTCTAAAAATTTCTGCAGTACCATTACCCTGGTGTACATCTAAATCTACAATTAAAACCTTTTTTACTAAACCTTTATTTTGTAAATATTTCGCAGCAATAGCTTGGTCGTTCAACATACAAAAGGCTTCGCCTCTATTGGAAAAAGCATGATGTGTACCACCTGCAATATTCATTGCAATTCCATTTTTTAATGCAAATTTAGAAGCTTTCATACTTCCGTCTGCAATAATCATTTCTCTTTTAATGAGTACTTCAGATAATGGAAAACCTATTTTACGAGCAGCTTTTTGTGAAAGCGTAATATTTAATAAATCAAAAAAATACTCAGGATCATGCACTGAAAAAAAATACTTACTATTTGGTATTTCTGGCTCAAAAAAATTGTTTTCTATACAGGTACCTTCATGTATTAATTGTTGTGGCAAAAGATCATATTTTTCCATAGGAAAACGATGACCTTTTGGCAACTCATGCTTATAAATGGGATGATACGCTATTTTTAGCATTTTATAATTGCTATCAATAATAAAATAAATTACATATTTTAAAAGTAGAACTTTTATCTAATATTATTGCTTATGGTTTTAAAGTAATATATAACAGCTTATCTAATTACTTTCTTGTTTACAACACTTCCGTCTGAAAGTTTTGCGGTAATAATATATAAACCTTGCTTAAGATTAGAAAGATCTATTATTTTATTTTGATTATTATCTTTAATTTGTTTGACCTTTTTGCTTAGAATATTATATAAGTTTACTTCAATAATTTCTAAATTATTGTTTGTACTTAATTTTAATTGGTTGTCTTTTAAATAGCTTACTGTAATCTTATTCGTATTTAAAATTGATTCATCTATAGACAGCACAGTACCTGCATCATTTTGAAAAGTTAATTGAAAACGATTGTTGAATTCACCTTCATTAGATGTAAATTTATAACTGCTTTCAGATAAATTATGAGTAATATTTAATAATTTGTCTTTTAAATATACATTGTTTGTCTTTAAAAAAAATCCTTCAATATCTGCTATAGCAATATTGAAAACTTTTTCTTTATCATTAGCAACTACCCTAAAACCTAAATCTACAACATCTTCTTTTATATTATCTAATCTTAAGTCATCTAATTTTCTACCTTGAATAGCATAATCAGTATCACTATCCTTAATTTTAGAGTACAAAACTGTAAAATCGCCTTCAGAAATTCCAGAGGCATCATAAAAGCTACCATCTAAGCCATTAGTTGCTCCTTTTACATAACCAATTAAAATTTGATTAAATATACCGTTTTCAGAAGCTAGATTAAGCCATATTTTATTTTCAAGTTTTTTACTTTTTATTTGTTTGGCAGAAGTTTTAAAGAATTTTACATTGCTTGTTATATCCGTTACTCGCATACTGTTATTATACGTAATTTGATCAGTTTTTAAACCTTCTATAAAAAAACTTTGTCCAGATGGTATAAAGTTATCTGGTCTTATGTTACTTGCGCCTACAACACCACCAACACCAACATTATAAATGGCATAATCATCTCTATTAAAATTTAAAGCAGCATTACCAGGATTATTTGCTTCGGGAGGTAAAGATTGTGACCATAAATAAACTACACCTCCTATTACATCTGAGTTTTGGGCATACAACACATCAAAATCTAATGCACCAGGATAAGGATTACCAACCAGGTTCCATGAAGGCGTAATATTATTCGCATTAAAAAAAATATCTGTAGTTATATCACCTGTGTTATATTCTCCAGAAAAATTTATGATATCTCTTCTAGGAAAATCGTTTGTATTTGGAGATGTTGCAATATAACCTTTAGCTGGTTGCATAACCTCATTGGCAACAGCAATAGTCCAAGCATCTGCATTGTCATCTATTCCATCACCATCTTCATCTAAATAATTTGCAGCATTAAACAGAAATCTCCTACTACTGCTTACATTTGGAAAAGCTTCTCCAACCGTTTTACTTTTAACAGGACTACTCCAATATGTATAATGAAACCATTCCTTTTTTATTGATGATTCTTTTTGAACTATAGCGTTACCTGTAGCACCTACATTAAAAGTGCCAGAAACATTATTTTGAACAAAATTTGCTTGGGTATTTACAATTAACGAGCCATTAACCTCTACATCATTAAAAACTTCTACAAATGTTTGGTTGCTAACTGTTAAACTTCCATTTTCATTTACAACTAAACTACAAGCCACTATATTACCTTGCTGAGTATCATAATCACCATCAATAATTACGGGTCTAATTGGCTGGCTACCAGGAATTGGTGCTGTTCCAATACTCCAAGAACTACCATTCCATATATTGGGTAATAATGTTTCTCCAGGTCCCGTAGAAGGAGAAACAGAACCTTTTACATTTATAGAATCTTCACTTCTAGGATTTCTTCCAAAACCAAAAGTTTCAGGAGCATCGTTACTGTCTGTAGGTGTAACATCCCAGGCATAAAGTCTTATTATAACTTTATTTGGAAAAGCTACATTTTGCAATCTTGGTATTGCAGACAAATCTATTTCTGGTAGTAAATTTCCGTTTGGGTCATCTCGCACATCATTTTCTTTTGTAAATCTAAAAGAAGACTCTATATCTGTAAAAGAACAATCGCTATCTATTTTAAATTGCCAAAGAAACTCTCTAGGACCTGCAGCGTTTCTTCTAAATTTAGCCCTTAAACCACTTAAATTTATTTGATTACCGTTAGTAGGTGCAATTTCAAATTCAAAATAATCTCCTTCTCTAAAAGCATCTTCTCTTGCGCTAGTAAAACCAGAAGCCGCAAAAATACCAAATAATCTTTCTTCATCTGGCAACCTTAACCCTTCGCCTCTGATTACCGTGGAATTTTCTACACCTGCAGCGCTAAAAGAAGATGGATATTCAGGTAAATTAGGAGTTGTTGCCGTTTTCCAAGCAAGCAAATCTTCTTGGCTAAAAGAGAGAAATGTAAAAAAGAGAAAACTTATAATAACTGTAATACGTACGTTTTTTTTCATGGGGCTTTTTACTCCTAAATCTGTAATTTGTAAAGTATTTAAGTGGTAAGTTATAAGGAAATTAAATACTATTTAAAATATATTGTATGCAGTACTTTTTAATACAAATATTACAAAATTACTCAATTAAGAGATTTATTAAATGTTTAGTTTATAATACAATATTTATGACACAAAAATAATAAAAAAGTCACGGAAGTAGTTGCCAATTTAGCACTTCAATAAGAATTACTAATATCTAAAATTTAGATAGTGAAATTTTTTATTTAGATATAATTTTAATAATAAGTCTGCGTATTTCTTAAAGAATGTTAGAAAACGAAATCTTGGTTTGTTCCTATTTAAATAGTTATTCTTTCATTTAGAAACTATTTAGCTTAAAAAAATACAAATTACAAGGTAAATTAAGTTATTTAACTCACTTGTTGCCCGTTTTTAACTGCTTTTTCTGGCTCCATAAATGCTAATTTACCATCTGGAGTGTCTGTCATTAAAATCATACCTTGGCTTTCTACACCTCTAATTTTTCTTGGTGCTAAATTTACTAATACAGCTACTTGTTGCCCAATAATTTCTTCTGGAGAAAAACTTTCTGCAATACCAGAAACAATTGTTCTTGTGTCTATACCAACATCAACCTTTAGCTTTAAAAGTTTTTTAGTTTTAACAACTTTTTCAGCTTCTAAAATAGTTCCTATTCTAATATCTAATTTGGTAAAATCTTCAAAATCAATGGTTTCTTTTTGGGGTTCTACTACTTTATTTGCTTGTTCATTAGCTAGTTTAGTAGCCTGCAATTTTTCTAATTGCGCATCAATGGTTTTGTCTTCAATTTTAGAAAACAATAATTCTGCTTTGTTTATTTGATGCCCTTCTTGTATTAAAACATCTTTTTCTGTAACGTCTTTCCAGATGAGAGATTCATTTGTTTCACCAGGAATAACATTTAAAATGTTTTTAAGTTTAATTGAAGTAAACGGCAAAAATGGCTCTGAAACCACAGCTAAAGCTGCTGCAATTTGCAAGGCAACATACATTATGGTTTTGGTACGTTGTTCATCTAACTTTATTACTTTCCAAGGTTCTTCATCTGCCAAATACTTGTTTCCAAGTCTTGCCAAACTCATTAACTCTTGACTTGCTTCTCTAAAACGATAACGTTCTATAGATTTACCAATGGTATTTGGAAATTCTTTTACAGCTGCTAAAACATCTTCATCTATCTCAGAAAAATCATTTGGTGCAGGTATAATTCCGTTATAATATTTATTGGTTAATACTACAACTCTGTTTATAAAATTACCAAAAATGGCTACCAATTCGCTATTGTTCTTCGTTTGAAAATCTTTCCAAGTAAAATCGTTGTCTTTACTTTCTGGTGCGTTTGCAGTTAATGTGTAACGCAAAACATCTTGCTGATTTGGGAACTCTTCTAAATACTCATGCAACCAAACTGCCCAATTTTTAGAAGTAGATAATTTATTGCCTTCTAAATTTAAAAACTCATTTGCAGGTACATTGTCTGGTAAAATATAATCTCCGTGTGCTTTTAACATGCTTGGAAAAATAATACAGTGAAAAACAATGTTGTCTTTTCCTATAAAATGTACCAATTTGGTATCGTCTTTTTTCCAATAATCTTCCCAGTTTTTACCTTCTCTTGCTGCCCATTCTTTGGTTGAAGATATGTAACCAATTGGCGCATCAAACCAAACATATAAAACTTTACCAGCTGCATCTTTTACAGGTACTGGTATTCCCCAATCTAAATCTCTAGTTACTGCTCTTGGTCTTAAACCGTCTTCTACCCAAGATTTTACTTGTCCGTAAACATTTGGTTTCCAGTCTTTTTTATGTCCTTCTAAAACCCATTCACGTAAAAAAGCTTCATGCTTATCTAAGGGTAAAAACCAATGTTTGGTTTCTTTAATGGTAGGTACATTTCCTGTAATTGCAGATTTTGGATTGATTAAATCTGTTGCATTATGGCTTGTACCACAGCTTTCGCATTGGTCTCCATAACTTTCTTCAAAACCGCATTTTGGGCAAGTACCTACTACAAATCTATCTGCTAAAAACTGGTTTGCTTCAGCATCATACAATTGTTCAGAAACCTCTTCTACAAACTCGCCATCATTATACATTTTTGTAAAAAATTCTGATGCAGTTTCATGATGAATTTTAGCAGAAGTTCTAGAATAATTATCAAAAGAAATTCCAAAATCTGAAAAAGATTTTTTAATAATTGTATGGTATTTATCTATGATAACTTGTGGAGAAACACCTTCCTTTTTTGCTCTCATAGGTATGGCTGCTCCATGTTCATCAGAACCAGAAATATAAGCAACATCATTACCTGTTAAACGCAAATAACGCGCATAAATATCTGCAGGAACGTACACACCTGCTAAATGCCCAATATGAATTGGGCCATTTGTGTAAGGTAAAGCTGCTGTAATTGTATATCTTTTTGGAGCACTCATAGTGTTTCTCTTAATTTTTTGTACTAATTTTTGAAGTGCAAAAGTACAAAAAGCAATTTTTTAAAACCATTGAAAATAGATACATTTACATCTAAAGATATTCTAAGCGTAAAAACAGAAAAAGTAATGGAGAAGTTTAAATTATGTGTTTTTTTTCTGTTGATGATAATTTCATCTTCTAACGCACAAGAAAAATTAGATACTTTACACATAAAAACCAATCCTATTGTTTTTGGAGATGTATTCTTAGGATATTCATACACAGGCAAAACAGCTGCAACCATTGGTTTAAATATAAATTACCAATTTAAAAATAACCTTTTTACTTTTAGAACTTCACAAACTACTAGTGTAGATAAAATATATTGGTTTCTAATTATTCCTGTTCCTGTAGTAAGCAATACAACATCAGAATTTGCAGCGCTTTATGGTAAAAGATATATAGAGGAAGGAATGTCTTATCATTTTTCTGGAGGAATTTCTTTAAACGTAAATAAAGATATAAGTGAAAGTATTAAGGTTGTAGATAACTTTGTAGGCTTTCCTTTTGAAGTAGGTGTTCATTGGTTTAAATCTAAGAAAAAAAGGTTTAGAATTTTCAGTAACCTAATACCTATTGGAAAACCTACTGCTTTTGGGCGGTCTATTGGTTTTAAATTGTATGGTAATATTGGCAAAAGATCTTATATTGGTTTAGGATTAACTTCTGGTTTAGGTTGGTATAAAAAATATTAATTATGAAAAAAAGTGTCTTATTTATTTTTTTGTTGATGATTTTCTCATCAATAAAAGCACAAGAAAAATTAACACAACCACCTTATTTAAAAGTGGGAGATACTATTGCAATTGTTGCGCCTGCAGGAATTTTAAAAAGTAGAAAAGCTACTATAGAAAAAGCAAAAAAACTAGCTCAAAGTTGGGGTTTAAAAGTGGTTGTTGGCAAAAATGTTTTCAATCAAAACAACCATTTTGCAGGAACTGATAATGAGCGTTGTCAAGATTTTCAAGATGCTTTAGACAACCCAAACATTAAAGCAATTTGGGCAGCAAGAGGTGGTTATGGTTCTGTTAGAATTTTAGACATGTTAGATTTTACAAAATTTAAACAAAGTCCTAAATGGGTAATTGGGTATTCTGATATTACTGCGTTTCACAATCATATTCATAATTTAGGTTTTGAAACTATACATGGAATGATGGCCACTAGCTTAGAGCAAAAACCAGAAGAAATTTTAAATACAATTGCTAGTTTTAAAAAGGCGCTTTTTGGCGAAGATTTAAGTTATACCGTTTCTGCTTCAACCCAAAATAGATCTTTAAAAACTAAAGAAATTAATGGGCAATTGATTGGTGGTAATTTAGCAATTTTAACTTCTATGCTAGGTTCTAAAAGTCAATTAAAAACTGCTCATAAAATTCTTTTTATTGAAGAAATTGGTGAGTATAAATATGCTATAGACAGAATGTTGCAAAGTTTAAAACGTGCCAATTATTTTACAAAAGTAAACGCTGTTATTGTAGGCGACATGTCTTCCATCAAAAAAAATTCTACAAAATGGGGCAGTAGCATAACACAGTTAATTTTAGATGTTATTCCTGCAGATATTCCTGTTTTTTTTAATTTTCCTGCGGGTCATGAAGCAGATAATAGTGCTTTAATTTTTGGAAGAAATATTAAATTGTTGGTAAATAAAGCAGATTATGAATTAAAATTTATAAAAAATTAGGAATTAAATTACCTTCTATTTTATAAGGTTCAAAACGCGCGAATAACTCTTCTGAATACCACTTTAATTCTCTAGTTTTTTTTACCATTTCTGCATGACTTGGGTTTTGGTAGGCATAATTCATCATAGCATCTGCAGAAGTCCACAAAGAAAAAGTAGCTTGCATTAACAATGGAAATTCACCAATTCCTTTAGAAAAAACAAGCGCTTTGTAGGCATCCATAGATTTAGAAACTGATGGTACATATTTCCAGAACTTATGCGCTAATTGAGGTTTTATAGTGGCTCTTGTAATTACTGCTAATGGTTTTGTTTTGTTGAAGTTTACACTACTTTTAAACGGATTTTGTTTACTCCACTCTCCGTGACTTTTTACCGTTTTCATGTATACCAAACTAAAATTAGCCGCTTTCTTTTTATAGTGAAGCATTGCAGCAGATGCTACAAATTTTTTAGCTTGTTCTTCAGTATTAAAAACAGTTACAAAACCATAGGTAGAAAAATCTGGTTTTATAGAAAAGCCATTTCCACTTCCTGTACCTAAAGGTTTAAAAAAAGTTAAACCATCTACTTTTTTTAGCTTAATTGGCGGCATTCCCATTCTGGTAAAAGCTTGCCATTTATTTGCAAAACCTTTGTATTTAAAGAAAGAAATTAGGGTAATTTGTGACATCATACAAAAATAGAGAATCTAAATTTTTAAAAACTAAAATATTTGTTATAATTACTTTTTCTAAATCGCTTTGTTATTTTATTTGAAAAAGAAAAAACGGTTTCCGCTGCTTTAGACTTAATATGTTGGTTTTATTAGAATCGTTAAAACGTAATTATAATTTACCTATTTTTACTAAAAAGAAAAAAAGCTATGGCAAAACATAACGATTTAGGAAAAGAAGGAGAAAAAATTGCAGTAAATTATTTAGTAAAAAAAGGGTATAAAATTTTAGAAACCAATTATAGATATCTAAAAGCAGAGGTAGATATTATTGCACAAAAAGAGGCTGTTTTAGTTGCTGTTGAAGTAAAAACAAGAAGTTCTAATTATTTTGAAGACCCACAAGATGCTGTAAAGCAAAAGAAAATTAAGCTATTGGTTTCTGCAATAGATTATTATGTTACCCAAAGAGATTTAGATGTAGAAGTTCGTTTTGATATTATTGCTATTCTTCATCAGAAAAACAAAGTAAACATAGAACATTTAGAAGATGCATTTTTATATTTTTAATTTTAAAAATGTACTTTATAAATTATAAAAAGTAACTATTCTAAATTTTCTACTAACTTTTTTAAATCTTCTAATTCTTCTGGTTTTGCAATAATTTTTTTGTTTTTATCTAATAAAAAGTAAGATGGTGTAGCTATAATATTATAGTTTCTGGCTACTTTATTATCCCATTTATTTAAGCCTAAAACATGATGCCAATTTGGTAAGTTTACTTTCATATTATTCCATACTAAGTCGTTTCTTTCCATAGCAAAAGCAACAACTTTTACTTTGGTGTTTTCTTGCAAATAATCATGTAAATTAGGTATTTCTTTTAAACAATGTGAGCAACCTGTGCTCCAAAATACTAAGACAAAATTTTCTGCACCTTTTAAAGTACTTAAATTTAATTTTTTACCTTTTTCTTTCCAAGAAAAATTAGGCGCTATTCTGCCAACTTCTGCTGCAAATAGGTTTTTTTTCTCTTCAATAAAATCTTGATTTTGTAAACCTCTAGGCAGTTGTTCATAATAATTTTCAAACAAAAAATCTATCATTTCTAGATTCTTTGTAGTTTCAAACTGTTCTATTAAAAAAACAATTGCCTCTTTTTTAAATAAAACGTCTTTGGTTTTGGTAAAAACAGTTTCTATTGATTTTTTGTATAATTTTTGCTGTGTGTTTTTGTTATCTGAGAAATTTAAGTAAAAAACATAATCTGAGATTCTATTTATTAAAAAAGAAGAATTGATTAGTGTTTTGTTAGAAAAATCCATGTTATCAAAAAATGTATTCTTCATATTAGACATGTAATCTTCTACAGTAGTTTTAATCTCAGCTGTATTTGCTCTTAACGTAGCTTTAATAAAAGGTTGCACATACATACCATTACTTTTTGCTAAATATTTTTGCTGAATTTTATTTATTTGAGCTAGCGTTTTTTTGTATTTTTTACTTAAATTTAATTGAGGGTTTTGAATTGCTTTTACCTGCAGAGAATCTAATTTTTGCTGTTTCTGTGTGATATCATTTAGATAATTCTTATAAGTAATGTTTTCTAAAGATTCCGAAAAAATGGTAGTTTGTTCTGGGTATTCTGGATGAAAAGCAAATCTTATGTTTTCTTTATTAAAAATAAAATCTACAAAACCGTTTTCTTCAGTTTTATAAGAAGTTCTATAAGAACCTGCAGGTGTATTTTGTGGTAAACTAAATGTAAAATTACCAATAACTTGCTTTTCTCCTTCTACTAAAATGGTGTCTTTTTTAATGGTTGTATTTTTAACAAACTTCTGTTGGCCATTTTCTATTCTATATAAAATTACCCAATCTGTTGCTAAAGGTTCTGTTAATGTTGCATTAACCGTATATTGTGCCTGTGCAAAAGCAGAGATGAATAGTAAAAAAATAAATATTTTTTTCATTTTAGTTGTTGTTTTTAACTTCTTGTAAAACTAATTTCAAGAAACATACCAAAAATACTATTTCTTGGTTAAAATAAGTATTTTGTAACTTAAAATCTGTAGTGTGTATTTTTCTAATGAAATTATTTAAGTACAATTGCACTTACAAAAGCTGTTTTTACTTATTTTACAACATAAGAAGTTTACATTGCAGTACTTAAAGAAAAATCGGTTTAATGTAAAAACGATTAGATAAACTTTAAATTTTCAAAATAATGTACGATGGCCTCTTTCATTAAAACAGTTTGCTCTCCAGGTTTAAGATTTGGCAACGCTGTAAGGGTTTTATAATGCGGCCAACTATCATCATCAAAATAATCAAACTCATAATAACCATAAGGTTCTAAAAGTTTACAAATGGCAATATGCATTAGATTCACTTTTTCATCTTTTTTAAAAGTTTGGTGGCCTTGCCCCAGCTCTTGAACTCCAATTAAGTAAATAATGCCATCCATATTTAGCTCATCTCCATCTGCAAACTTATTGGTTAGTTTTTTAACCAACACATTCCATTTTTCTTTTAATTCTATAATTTTTGGCATAAAAATTAATTTATTTGACAAAGATACAATGTGTATTTTTAAAATTTAAAAAAATTTATGTAGGTTTGATAAAATTATTAGTTTGAATATTTTTGATATAATTATTGCAGCATTATTACTTTTTGGTTTTGTAAGAGGCCTTATGAAAGGTCTTTTTGTAGAGGTTGCCTCTTTAGTTGCACTAGTTGGTGGTGTATATGGGGCTATACATTTCTCTTATTTTATTGCAGATTTTTTAAAAGAATCTGTTTCTTGGAATCAAGAATATATTACGTTAGCTGCCTTTGCAGGTACCTTTGTTATAATTATTATAATTATTGCCTTACTTGGTAAAATGCTAACTAAACTTGCAGATTTTGCTTCTTTAGGGATTATAAATAAAATCTTAGGTGGCGTTTTTGGTGCGCTAAAAATAGGTTTAATATTAAGTGTATTATTTATATTTTTTAGTAAAATGAATAATACAATACCTTTTATAGAACAGAAAACGTTAGAAGCATCTATTTTATATGAACCTATAAAAGAAATTGCTCCCACTATTTTCCCTTCAATCATTAAAAATGAAGACAAGGGGAAAACACCTATTTTGGATATATAACTAATTATTATTCAAAATTTTACTAAATTTGTATATTATGAGAAATATATATTTTTTTACAGTTTTTTTGGGTTTTGGTATTTTAACTTCTTTTACTACTTTAAAAGACTGCTCATTTTTAAAAAACAATAAGTTTACCTATAAAGTTGGCAGCAAAGATGTATTGGTTGTTTTTGGAGAAGATAAATACACAGAGTACCATGAAAAGAAAAAATATTATATTAAATCTAATATTGAGTGGGTATCTGATTGTGAATACAATTTAATAATTCAAAAATCTACATTACCAAATTTCCCATTTAAGTCTGGTACAAAAATGAGTATTAAAATAGACAGAGTTAAAGGTAAAAAAGTATATTATACTGCTAGATTGGGAGGCAGGTCTTGGGAATGGAAAATGACTCAAATTAATAAAAAATAAAAAAAACCGAGAATAAATTCTCGGTTTTTTTTTATCCTATTTTAATCTAAATCTAGTGTAAAAATTTCATCTAAATGCGCTGCACTATCCATAGAAACCCTTAAATCTTTTATAACACCATCTTTTAGTTCGTACACCCAACCGTGAATTTCTAAGCCTGTTTCATCTTTCCAAGCCTGCTGCACTATAGATGTTTTGGCTAAATCATATACTTGAGCTTTTACATTAAGCTCTACTAATCTATCAAAACGAAGTTTTTCATTATCAATTTTTCTAAGCTCTGTTTTATTGTCTTTATAAACCTCTTTTATATTTCTAACCCATTTATTAATTAGCCCTAAAGATTTGTTTTGCATTGCTGCTTGCACACCACCACAACCATAATGCCCACAGACAATTACATGTTTTACTTTTAAATGATTTACGGCATAATCTAAAACACTTAACATATTCATATCTGTATGCACCACCATATTTGCTATATTTCTATGAACAAATAATTCTCCAGGATGCGTACCTGTAATTTCGTTTGCGGGTACTCTACTATCTGCACAACCTATCCACAAAACAGGTGGTTTTTGACCTTTAGACAAATCTTCAAAATAATCTGGATCTTCATCTGTCTTGGCTTTTACCCAATTCTTGTTGTTTTCTAATAACTGATGATAATATGTGTTTTTCATAATAAATCTTTTTTAGTTCTGATCTTTTACGTTTGTTTTAATCCATTGCAAACAACTTTCAAAGTCTTCAAATAAATGTTTTCTTGGAATAAAATTTGGGATAATATCAATACGTTCCATCATATATTTGGGTTGTTCCGATAAACCTACAAAAACAACTTCTACATTTTTTCTTTTTAACTCTTGCAACATATCTTCCATAGCATACAACCCAGATTGATCCATATATTGCATTCTACCCAAACGCATTATTACAACTTTGGCAGTATTTGGAATTTGCAATGCTAATGCTTGAAATTCACTTGTAGAACCAAAAAATAAAGGTCCTTTAATGTGTTTTATAAATACTTCTTCTGTTAAGTTTTTCGGAAAATTAGTTTCGTCTTTCCAAGATTCTTCTTTTAATGATTTTATATTAGATCCTTTTGCAGTTAAATCTCCAATCTTTTTCATAAACATTAAAGAAGCAATTACTAGCCCAATACCAACTGCGTACACTAGATTCCAAAAAGTACTTAACAGTAAAACCACCATCATAATTAAAACTTCTGAACTTAGTTTTAAAGCGCCTAATTTAATATCTTTAGGTAAATATGGTATGGCTTTTAAACCCTTATAATCCATTACACCAATACCAACTGTAATTAAAATACCGGCTAAAACTGCCGCAGGAATTTTAGAGGCAACTGGTCCTAAACCCAACATAATTACAAGTAACATTACACCAGCAATCATACCAGAAAGCTTGGTTTTACCACCTGCATTAATGTTTACAACAGTTCTAATTGTTGCACCTGCACCTGGTATACCACCAAAAAGTGCTGCAATACTATTTCCTATTCCTTGGCCAATTAATTCTTTATTTGGTTTGTGTTTGGTTTTGGTCATATTGTCTGCTACTACACTGGTTAACAGAGAATCTATTGCACCTAAAAGCGATAAAGTTAACGCTGTAAAAATATAAGGTGTAATATTAGCCAAACTAAAACCAGAGAAAATTTCCCACTTAATCCTAGGTATTCCACTTGGTATTTCTTGAATAGTTTTGTAATCTAAACCAAAAGCAACAGCAATACCAGACATTACCACTAAAGCAACTAACGTACTTGGTATTTTTGTAGTAATTCTTTTAAAACCGTAAATTATAAATATAGTTCCTAAAGCTAATAAAAGCTCTAGCCAATTTATATTTTGAACGGCTCTTGGAAACGCTTTAATAGCTCCTAAAGCACCAGAAGCCTCTTTTGCTGCTAAATTTTGTGATTCTTTAAAAATAGCATCTTTCGTTATTTTATCTGCCTTTGTAATAGTTTCTTTAAAATTATCTAAAACTAAAATTCCTTCACCAACTTCATCTTTTAAAATATTTTCTAAAAGAACCTCTTCCGCTTGCGGTTTAAAAGTTTCTACAAAAGCGATATCTTCTTTAGGATAATAACCTATGGAAGGTAAAACTTGGGTTAGTAAAATAATTACACCTATAGCCGTCATAAAACCAGAAACTACGGGATATGGTATGTATCTTATATATTTTCCTAAACCAATAAAACCTAAACCTATTTGCATTAAACCTGCTAATAAAAATACGGTTAATATAGCAGGTAATGCTTTAGAAATATCGCCATCATTGGCTGCAACAATACCAGCAATAACCACCATACTTACAGCAGTCATTGGTGCAGTTGGACCAGAAATTTGTGTATTTGTACCACCAAATAATGCAGCAAAAAAGCTTATAAAAATTGCACCATACAAACCAGTTGTTGGCCCTAAACCAGAGGAAACACCAAAAGCTAAAGCTAAAGGTAAAGCTACAATACCAGCTGTTATTCCACCAAAAGCATCGCCTTTTAGGTTAGAAAAAAAGTTTTTCATTTCGTTTTTTTAATTGATTCTCTTAGCAAGACAATGTAATAAAACTATTTGAATTGAAAACTGATTTTCGCGTATAAAAAAAGTCATTTATTAAAATAAATTTTTAATAAATGACCCTATGAAATGTAATTAGCACAGTGCAATTATGCACTTTGTCCTTTCGTTTTTATTTGGTTTAAGGAAATTGCTACGTCTACAACATTATTTTTATTTGTAATAAAAACCTTGTTTGTATATTTTTTGGTGATGAAATTGGTAAGACTATCAGTATTTAATCTAAAAAAACGTTTTTGTCTTTCTCCTAAAATAATAACATCTGGATTTAATGATGCAATGTAATGTTCAATTTCATTTTTAACATTACCAAATTCTATAGTTGTTTTTACAGCAAAAAATTCATCTTTTGTAATTTCACGAATTAAGCTTTTTGCTTTTTCTGAGGTTTCTATGTATGATTTATTAACCCTTCTCATTGCAGAAAGTGGGTTGTCTGTGGTAACCACCTCTCTTGGTTTTTTTACACAAAACAACTCTAAAGCACCATCTATTTCTTTACAAACATCTATGCCATATTTCAATGTTTCTTTTGCGTTTCTTCCTTCTAAATTAGAAAGTACTAATACCTTATATTTATTTCTATTCATTTGAACTTAGGTTATTTACAATTGTTAAGTCCAACAAAATTAGCTTAAAAAAAGCATTAATTATTATTTATATATTAAATGATAGTTATAAAGTATTTTTATGTTTATTGATTGAAATTATAATTTTTGAAAATAAAAATGTTTAAAAAGCATCTAATAGTTTTATTTCAGAAGCAATTACCCAACCCAATTTACCATCTGCAATCTTAATTTTTTTCCAGTTATCTATAGCGTCTAAAACGGTTACTTTGGTACCTTCATGTAACGTAAATACCTCTTCAGAATTTAAGGTGGGTGCATTTCTTATTGCTGTTTTTTCTGCAAATACAATAGCCTCTTTGTTATTTTTGGTGAAGTTGTATTGGTTATAAGTAATAAAAATTGAGAGTATTAAAGCTAGAAAACCTATACCACTAATTGTAAAATAAATTCTTTTTAAAGCTGAACTTTGAGAAAAATAAAACAGCAAAAATAATAATGAAGCTAAAAAAGACAATACCACGCAAACCACTGCCCATTGGTTGTAAGATAGTTTTTGTAAATAGTTTGCATTAAACTTTTGAAATACCGTTTTGGGTACCTCTTCTATATTATCTAATGCCAAACGTTTTGCAAAGACTAAATTATTGCGTACATCTTCATTTAAAGGGTTTAGTTTTAAAGCCTTTTCATAATAATAAATTGTTGGCCCTACTTTATTTAATTTATAATAGGCGTTTCCTAGATTGTAATACAATTCAGACGAAACAATTTCTTTAGATTCAATTACTTTATAGGTTTCAATCGCTTTTTCAAATTCGCCAATTTTGTATAATTTATTGGCATCAATAAACAAACTATCTGCTTGTTGCCCAATCGCAGTTTGTGCAATTATCAATAATAAAAACAATAATTTTTTCATTTTTACAGTTGTTTATCTAATTGAACAATAACTTCTTTAGCGCGTTCATATTCTGCTTTCATTTCTGTAGCCGTAAATGGTGTATAACGTGCAAAATCTGAGCTTTTTAAAACTTCTATAAATTTAGATATTGTAGCAGGTTCTACGTTTTTGCCAGCTAACATTTCCGTAATTCTTTCTTTACTAATTTCTGAAGTTTCTATACCCAATTTTGCTTTTAAATAATTGTGTAATGCACGTTCTAAAGCCTCATAAAATTCATCTTTTTTACCCAGTTGCTTTTCAGCTTCAGATAAATATTTTTTTGCCAACCTATTTGCCTTTCTTAATTTATTACCTACAACATCACTATTTCTAGCTTCATTTCTTTTACCAATTATGATGCTAATAGGAATAGCTAATAATGGGAAAAGTAGTAAAATATAAAACCAATTTGATTTATAGAAATCTACCGTTTTAGAATCTTTAAAAGTTGTTTTGGTGGCAATGTATCTAAAGTTTTTACCTGTTGCTACAACCTCTCTTTTTCTAACACTATTGGTGTCTACAGTAACCAATTCTTTACCTTCTTGCACGTCTACAAAGAAATCTTTTGTAGTAATTGTGTTGTATTTTTTTTGCTTTGGATTAAAGTAAGAAAAAGAAACACTTGGTATTTTGTATTTTCCTTTATATTGGGGTACAACTGTATAGGTATCAGAAACATTTCCAGAAATTCCGGTTGTGTTTACATAAACCTTTTCTTTTCTTTCTGGTTGATACATTTCTAATTCTACAGGCGTTGTAACCTTTGGTAATTCAAATAAATTTAAATTTCCTTTACCAGAAATGGCAACCTTAATTTGTGAAGTTTCGTTCGCTTTTAAAACCTCTTTACTTAAGGCAACATCTAACTTAAAATTACCAACAGCACCATTAAAATTGGCTGGTTTACCTTCTGTTGGTAAACTTTTTGGCGAAACTATTTTTTTAGCAGAAGCAAATTCTCTTCTTACATTTTTAGTAATTACATTTCCAAAAAAATCTGCTCTACCAGAAGGTACACCTATTACAATATCCATTTTCATAGGATCTATAGATAGTTTACCTGTCTTTGTAGGAATTAATAAAGCTTTTTGTAATACAATATATCTGTAGTCTTCTCCATTATATTTACCCATTTTTACAGGGTAATTGCTAATTTTAATATCTTGATTCCAAAAGCCATTGTACTTTGGCGCCTCTGTTACATTGGTATCATAAACACTTACATTTTCGCTTACATACAATCTGTATTCTACATAAACACCTTCGCCAACATAAGGTCTAGATTTAGAAATTTCTGCCACCAAATGTATGTTTTGTTGTGCTACATAATTTGGATCATTGGGATCTTTAGGAATTTCTACAGCATCTAAAACAATAACCTTTACAGGATCTGATTTTATAATTTTACCACCAATTTTTACAGAAGCACTACCAATAGAAAGCTCTCCTTTTCTTTTGGGTTGAATAATATACGTGTAAGATTGTGAGAATACTACTTTTCTACCACTAGGAGTTGATGTTATACTTTGGCTAACAGACTGACTGGGACCACCAACTATTTTAAAATTCTGAAAACTTGGTGGTGTAAAATTTTCTCCACCTTGTTTGTCTATAGAAATTACTACACGCAAACGCTGATTTACGCCCAATTTATTTTTACTGACTTTAGTTTTTATAGTAGCCTCTTGCCCTAAAACCAAAAATGGAATTAGTAGTGCAAAAAATAATATAGGAAACTTAAAATTCATTTTTTATTAATATAACTATGGGTTTAAAGGTTGAATTGTTGAATCGTTTAGCAGTTACACAAATAAACATTTAAACAGTTACACAACAATTTACCAATCTTTTTCTTGTTTTACTTTTTTACCTTTTGCTTTTTTAGCATTCATTTTCTTTTGGGTTTTTTTCTCCTCATTATTTAAGTTATCTAATAACTGCTTAATTTGTTGTGGAGACATTTTACCCTGTTGTGGTTTTGGCTTTTGTTTGTCTTTATTTTCTTTATCTTTTTTAGGATCTTGTTTTTTGTCCTTATCGCCTTTACCGTCTTTATCTTGGTCTTTTTTGTCCTTATCTTTTTGGTCTTTATTATCTTGGTCTTTGTCTTTTTTATCTTTGTCTTGATCTTTCTTGTCTTGATCTTTTTTATCTTTATTCTTATCCTTATTCTTGTCGTCTTTGTTTTGTTGATTTTGTTTATCCAACATTTTTTGAGCTACTGCTAAATTATAACGGGTTTCATCATCTGAAGGATTATTGCGTAAAGAATTTTTAAAAGCTTCTACGGCACCTGCATAATTTTTACCTTCCATATGTGCATTGCCCAAATTATGAAATGCCTCTGCTTTGGTAAATTTATCGGTTGCTGTTTTTGCAGTTAATTCAAATTGCGGAATTGCCTCTTTAAAATTCTGATTTTGATACAAGGCATTTCCTAAATTATAGGCTGCTTTATCATAATTAGAATTATTACCCAATGCTTTTTGGTATGCTACAGATGCGTCTGTAAATTGTTGTTTTTTGTACAATTCATTACCTTGTCTTAGCATTTTACGTGCCGTTCTTTGTTGTGTAATTGTATCTTTTTGTGCTGCAATTTCTTTTGATGAAAATAGCATTGCAACTAAAATTAATATGTATTTAAAAGCTTTCATAATTTTAATGCTTTACTTCTTATTTTTCTCTTCGTTAAACAAATCTACTTTCTTTAA
The DNA here is from genome assembly GCF_947495205.1 of uncultured Polaribacter sp. Taxonomy (GTDB): domain Bacteria; phylum Bacteroidota; class Bacteroidia; order Flavobacteriales; family Flavobacteriaceae; genus Polaribacter. The sequence goes on from NZ_CANLXV010000001.1 coordinate 184,601, forward strand.
CCATTTTGTTTTTTTATCAAACAAGAAAACGTCTATTAGTAAAAACAACAAACCTATAGCAATAAACCATTGAAATTGGTCTTTATAATCTGAAAATTGCTTGGTTTCAAATTCGTTTTTTTCTGCGTTTGCAATAATATCTGCAATTTCTTTTACTGGGTTTTCAGTTACATTACCATCTATATAATTACCGTCTGCAGCATCTGCAATATCTTGTAAAACTTCTGGTTTACGTTTTGTTATAACAGTTTCTCCTTTATTGTCTTTTTTGTAACCAATCATTGCTCCATTTAGACGCATTGGTATTGGGCCACCTCTTTCTGTACCTACACCAATTGTATAAATTTTTACACCATCGTTTGCTAAATTTTGTGCTACTTGTTTGGTTTCTTCTTGGTGGTCTTCACCATCTGAAATAATAATTAGAAAACGGTTGGTTTGCTCATCATTATTATAAAAAGTTTTTGCCAATTCTAAGGCGCCATTAATATCTGTTCCTTGGCTAGAAACCATATCTGGACTCGCATTTTGTAAAAACATATTTGCTGCACCATGATCTGTAGTTATGGGTAAAAGCGGATACGAATTACCAGCATACACAATAATACCTACTCTATCTGAACCTAATCTATTTATAATTTTAGCAATAATTTGTTTCGATTTTTCTAATCTGTTTGGGGCAATATCTTCTGCCAACATACTTTTAGAAACATCTAACGCAAAAACCACATCTACACCTTCTCTTTTAACGGTTTTTAATTTGGTTCCCATTTTAGGATTGGTTAAACCAATTACCAAAAAGGCAATACCTAAAAGTAAAAAAACAAACTTTAAACTATTTTTAAATGTTGATGCATTTGGTGCTAACTTTTTTAATAATTCAGCATCAGAAAATTTCTTCTGTGTTCTTTTTTTCCACCAAAAAACCAACAAGAAAACAACAATCATTGCAGGAATAATTGTTAATAGGTAAAAATAAATTGGTTCTTCTATTCTGTACATTGGTTATTCGTGTAATTGTTTTTTAACTGTTTAACTGAGATTTTCTTAATGCATTTAGCATATTTGATATTTTATAAATACGCTGTCTTATTTTGTTATATGTTGTTTCATTTATAAAATCTAGTTTCTTACATAAGGTTATATGATTTAAAACTTCCATAGTTGTACTAAAAGCAATTGTTGAAAAATGGGCCTTATTCTTATTTGTAATTCTTTATGTTCTTTCTGCAAAATTTGCAGAAATTGAATTTGTTACTCTTTTTTATTGACTTGTTATTCCATATTTTTCATCCGCAGGAAAACTTTTTGATATGCTATAAACCTTAACTGATAAATCAATTGCTTCTTGCCATACTTTTAATTTCTCAAACGAAAATGTATACATATTTTATTGTTTAAACTTTCTAAACTATTGAATAATTTCAAGTTTTTTCATTTACATGATTCAACAATTCAACAATTACACATTAATTATATAAAAGATTTAAAAATTGTATTTCTAAGGATAAATTCAATCAACAAGAAACCTAATCCTAGTAACACAAAAATTCTAAATTTTTCTTGATAATTGTAATATTTAAACTCTTCTATTTTTGTTTTTTCAAGCTTATCAATTTCATCATAAATCTCTTGTAAAGATTCGTTGTCTGTAGCTCTAAAATATTGTCCCTCTGTTTCAGATGCTATTTCTTGTAATAACTTTTCGTCTATTTCTACTTGTTGTCTTCTAAAATTTAATTTTCCTGTTCTTGGATCTCTACTCCAAGGAAAATCTGCCATTCCATTGGTTCCAATTCCAATAGTATATACTTTAATTGCTAACTCTTTAGCTAATTCTGTTGCCGTTCTTGGATCTATATTTCCTGAATTGTTTACACCATCTGTTAGTAAAATAATTACCTTACTTTTTGCTTTACTTTCTTTTAATCTATTTACTCCAGAACCTAAGCCCATTCCAATTGCTGTACCGCCTTCTAATTGGCCCCATTTTAACTCAGAAATGGTACGTTTTACAATTCCTTTGTCACTTGTAATTGGGGTTTGCGTAAAGCTTTCTCCTGCATAAACTACAATACCAATTCTATCATTTGGCCTTCTATCTACAAAGTTTACTGCAACTTTTTTAAGTGCCTCTAAACGGTTTGGTTTTAAATCTCTTGCCAACATACTTGCAGAAACATCTATTGCCATAACAATATCTATACCTCTGTTTGATTTTGTTTTTTTACTTACAGATACGTTTCTTGGTCTTGCCAAGGCAATAATAATTGCTACAAAAGCCAACATTCTTAACACATATACAATTGGTTTTAATTTGACTACAAAAGATGTTGTTTTAAAACCTTTTACACTTGGCATGGTTAGTACAGCACTGTCTTTTTTACGCATAAAAAAGTGCCAAATTGCTAATAAAGGAATCAAAATTAGCAACCACAGAAACTCAGGACTATAAAATTCGAAATTATTCCAGTTCATCCTCTTCTTTTTCTTCTTGTATTGGTTTTGGCTTTAAATTGCCAATAATATGTTCTGCATCTTTTCTATCATCTTCAATTTCTATTGCCATTGGTTTTGATTTTGCAAATTTTACCAAATCTGCTTCTCTTAATAAACTTTTTAATTTATCTAATGTTTCTTGAGAAGTAGAAATGGTTTCTGCTTGTTTAAAATCGCGTAGCATTTCTAAAATATTATCTGTAGTGTTTTCTAAAGCAGGCACATTTAATTCTCTTTCTATGTAACCGCGTACAATTTCTGTAAGTTCAGAGTAATATTCTTTAACTTTATTATTTTGCCACAATAGTTTTTCATCCAACTCATTTAAGCGAATTATAGCTTCTTCATAAGGTGGCAAAGTTCTGTAAGTTGGCGCCTCAACTTCTTCCTTTCTTTTTCTAATTACAAACCAATAAATCCAAAAGGCAATAATGGCTAAAATTGCTAAAGCTATATAAATGTATATTTTAAAATCGTCAAAAGTATACGGTTCACTTTTAATAGTTTTTATAGGAAATTTTTTAACTTTTGTAGTATCTACAGCTACTGTAGCAACATTTACTAAAAGCGAGTCTGTTAAATACGCCTGGTTTTTTACAAATATTTGTTGTTGTGGAATGTAAAATGCTCCACTATCAAAACCTGTTAATACATATTTTTTAATTAGTTTATTTTTAAGCGTATCTGTTTTTGTAGAATCTACAATTTCTAAACCTTTTAAAATTAATTTTGGAATAATTACATTCTTGGTTTCGTCTACAGAAATCTTTAAATTAAATTGTTCTCCAATTCTAATGTTGGTGGTATCAATTTTTGCTTCAACCATTGGTTGTTGGGCAAAGGCAGTAAAGCTGAAAAAAGAAAAAAGGAAAAAGAATCCTATCTCTTTAACTCTCTTTCCAAAGGAAAGAAAGCATTTAGGCTGTGATTTTTTATCAATTTTTTGAAAAATGATATTTCTATTAATTTTTTTCAACTTTAGTATTATCTTTTTTATTTAAATAATTTTTAGTTTGATTTTAAATCTGAGTTTTTCTTCTATTTAAGAAGATTAAAACGGGCTTTTACCTTCCTTTATGCTTAAAATAACCTAATAATTTTTTTACATAATTTTCATCTACTCTTGTATTAACACTTCCTGCACCGCTTCTTTTAAACATATCTACATAATAATTATTTAAACGAAGTGCATTGGTTTTGTAACTTTTTCTTACCAATTTAGAGCTTGTATTTACTAAATTAATAGCACCAGATTCAGCATCTAACATGGGTACTACACCTAAATTAGGAATTTCTTGATCGTGTTTATCGTAAATTCTAATACCTGTTAAATCGTGTTTTTTGGCAGCTATTTTTAATGTTTTCTCATAATCATCATCCATAAAATCAGACAACATAAAAACAATGGCTCTTTTTTTTAGTACACTAGATAAAAACTTTAATGCTTCAGAAATATTTGTTTTTTTACTTTTTGGTTTAAATTCTATTAATTCTCTAATAATGCGTAATACATGGCTTTTCCCTTTTTTTGGTGGGATAAAAAGCTCAATATCATCAGAAAAGAGAATTAACCCAACTTTATCGTTATTTTGAGTTGCAGAAAAAGCTAATGTTGCCGCAATTTCTGTAACCGTATCTTTTTTAAATTGATTGCTTGTACCAAATAATTCAGAACCAGAAACGTCTACCAAAAGCATCATGGTTAATTCGCGTTCTTCTTCAAAAACTTTTATATAAGGCTCATTATAACGCGCAGTAACATTCCAATCTATGGCTCTAACATCGTCTCCAAATTGGTATTGGCGTACTTCAGAAAAAGTCATACCACGTCCTTTAAATGACGAGTGATATTCGCCACCAAAAATATGATCAGACAAACGGCGTGTCTTAATCTCTATTTTTCGAACTTTTTTTAGTATTTCTTTTGTATCCATTTTGTAAGTATGCAGTCTCCAATTTGCAGTATTCAGTCAGTATTTTGTAACTAAGGTATTCAGTAAATCAGATTCGAGTAAGCAACTGAGAACTGATTTTACTACCAACTCTTTTCTAAGGCACTTCTACTTCATTAATAATAGCGTTTATAATATCTACAGAGGTTACGTTTTCTGCTTCAGCTTCATAAGTAATACCAATTCTATGACGTAAAACATCTGTTACAACTGCTCTTACATCTTCTGGAATTACATAACCTCTTCTTTTAATAAAGGCGTAACATTTTGCTGCTTTTGCTAAATTGATACTACCACGAGGAGAGGCTCCAAAACTAATTAAATCTTTAAGCTTTGCTAGGTTGTATTTTTCTGGATAACGCGTTGCAAAAATAATATCTAAAATGTATTTTTCTATTTTTTCATCCATATACACCTCACTAGCAACTTGCCTTGCTTTTATAATTTGGTCTACAGAAATAACTGGATTTACAGTTGCAAAACCACCGGTTAAATTCTGACGCATAATTACTTGTTCATCTTGTAAACGTGGGTAATCTATAACTACTTTTAGCATAAAACGGTCTACTTGCGCCTCTGGTAAAGGATAAGTACCTTCTTGTTCTACAGGGTTTTGTGTTGCCATTACTAAAAAAGGTTCGTCTAATTTAAAGGTTTCATCTCCAATAGTAATTTGGCGTTCTTGCATGGCTTCTAACAATGCAGATTGTACTTTTGCAGGTGCTCTGTTAATCTCATCTGCTAATACAAAATTTGCAAAAATAGGTCCTTTTTTAATCTCGAAGTTGTTTTGTTTCATGTTATAAATCATGGTACCAACAACATCTGCAGGTAATAAATCTGGCGTAAATTGTACTCTACTAAAACTAGCTTGTACTGCTTTAGACAAAGTGTTAATAGCTAATGTTTTTGCTAAACCAGGTACACCTTCTAATAAAATATGTCCGTTTCCTAACAAACCAATTAACAGACTTTCTATCATTTGCTTTTGCCCAACAATAACCTTATTCATTTCTAAGGTTAAAATATCTATAAACGCGCTTTCTCTCTCGATTTTTTCGTTTATTGCTCTTACATCTACATCCATTATATATTGTATTAGATTTATTTTCGATTGGAAACAAATCTACAATTTTAACATACTGCAGTTTGTTAAAAGTTGGTTAAAGATTTTGTAAGTTTTTATTGATTTTAAAGGGAATTCTTATCGAATTTTAACAAATTGATACCATTATTGTTAAACTCTAAATAAGTAAAATAAGTAATCCAATCGCCTAGGTTTATATAGGTAGCATTTTCTTGTAATTTTATTTCTAAAGGCAAGTGTCTGTGACCAAAAACAAAATAATCTGAGTGATTTTGAGTGAGTTTCATTTTACAATACTGTACCAACCATTCGTTTTCTTCGCCTAAAAATTTTGCATCTTCATCTCCAGAAATAAGTTTATTTTTTACAGACATGTACTGCCCCAATTTTACGCCTAAATCTGGGTGAAACCAGCGAAACATCCACTTGAAAAGTGGAAATGTAAACACTTTTTTCATGCGTTTGTAGCCTTTGTCTCCAGGACCTAAACCATCTCCATGACCAATAAAAAACTTTTTATTGTTGATTAGAAATTGTTGTGGTTTATGATAAACAGGAATGTTGAGTTCTTTTTCGAAATAATCAGTCATCCATAAATCATGATTTCCTACAAAAAAATAAATAGGAATTCCGCTATCTTTTATTTCTGCTAATTTTCCTAAAACCCTTACAAAACCTTTTGGAACAACGGTTTTATACTCAAACCAAAAATCGAATAAATCTCCTAACAAAAAAATAGCTTCTGCGTCTTTTTTGATTTTATTTAACCATGCAACAAATTTTTGTTCTCTAGGAAAACTAGTTTCTGGTGTAGGCGCACCTAAATGTTGGTCTGATGCAAAGTAGACTTTTTTATTTTGTGAGGTAGTGATTGTAATCAAAGTTAAGAAATATTTTCTGGATTTTTCTGTGTAGGATACACTCTGGTAATGATAATATTTTTATCTATTATTTTATATAAAACTCTAAACTTCTTATTAATAATCATTCTTCGAGAAGAGGAATCAAATTCATCAATTTGCCATTGTTCAGAAAAAATGGTTTCTTCAACTTTTAAAATAATATCAATAATTTTTTGAGTAGATTTTTCTGGTGATACGCTAGTATAATATTCTTCAATATCATCTAAATCATTTTCTGAATCTGAAGACCAAATAATAGTATCGAAATTTTTATTCATACTAAATTAAGCTTTCTTTTGGTATTTTTCTAAAATTTGTTTTTGAGTTTTAAAATTTCCATTTCTAAAAGATTCTATAGCTTGTTCGTTATTTTTTATATACGTTTCTCTAGAAATTGGTGTACCTTTTATTGAATACGCAACAATATCTTTTTCAGATAAAGAATTAGATTTCTTTTTATTGTAATATATTAATTGTTCTTCGGAAACATTGTTTTCTTTTACTTTTTCTAGGTAAGAAAGAACCTTTTTTAAGATTGAAGCATCTTGAATAGTATTAATTTCTTCTACTATTTTGTTTTTTATATTTAAAATGCTCATGGTTTTCTAATTTGTTACTAAGATACAATTTTATAAGCTATTCTTTCTTAGTTTCCAACTCCAAGACTTTCTGCAACATTTTATCTTCTTGATGCATAATTCTATAAAAACCAACATCGCCAAAAAGGGTATTTGCAATAGAAGCTTTTAGATAACGTTGTATACTTTTTTTAATTTTAAAAGAAGGTTTAACTCTATCTTTTATACTTGATAAATAGCTGTCGAATATTTTTTCATCAGCATCAAAATCATCAACAAAACTAGCAACAGACCATTTTTCTAAAGCTGCACGATTGTTGTCTACATAATCAAACGCAAAATCATTAATGGTATTAAAGTAGAAGTTTGGCATGTAAGCAGTAGTATCTATTGCCACAAAAACATCTGGCACAATACCACCACCACCATAAACAATTTTACCTTTTGGTGTTTTAAATTGAAGAGAATCTACTACTTTAATACTGTCTTTACTTAACAACTCGCCACTATTTACACGTTGTTGATAGTCTTTATAATAATTTTTATTACCATTACCAGCGTATGGTTTTTGTATAGATCTACCAGTTGGTGTGTAATATCTTGCTGTGGTTAAACGCACTGCAGAACCATCTCCCAAAGGCATTTCTATTTGCACTAAACCTTTACCAAAAGAGCGCCTACCAATAATTGTACCTTTGTCATTATCTTGTAAAGCACCTGCTAAAATTTCTGAGGCTGAGGCAGAATTTTCATCAATTAAAATATACAAACCTCCTTTTTCAAAATCTCCTTTTTGTGTGGCAAAAGATTCGTTTATTTCGCCTTTGTTATTTTTAGTAAATACAATTAATTTATCGTCTTCTAAAAACTCATCAATAATACTATTGGCTATATCTATAAAACCACCGCCATTTCCACGAAGGTCTAAAACCAAATCTGTTAGACCATTATCTATTAAATTATTTAATGAAGATTTAAATTCGGTATACGTATTTCTGGCAAAACGATCTAATTTTATATAGCCTACAGAATCGTTGATCATATATGCTAAATCTACACTTTTTATGTTTACATTTCCTCTGGTTACGTTTACATTGAAAAGCGAATCGTTACTTTTTCTATAAATTTGTAGGTTTACAGCTGTATTTGGTTTTCCTTTTAAATATTTGGGCACATTACTGGTAAACATTTTTTTACCAAAAAGAGTGTCTTTATCTGCCATTAAAATGCGGTCTCCAGCTTTTATTCCTGCTTTTATACTTGGGCCGCCTTTTATAGGTTGAATTACGGTTACAGAATCTAAAATCATACGAAATTGTACACCAATACCCACAAATTTACCTTGCATACTTTCTTGCACTGCTTGTAAGTTTTCTTTTGGTATGTATACAGAATGTGGATCTAAATCTCCTAACATTTTTGTAATGGCACCGTCTAAAAGCGAGTCTGTAGAAACCTGGTCTACATAATCTCTTTCTATAAAATTAATAAGTTTTCTAATTTTTTTTTCTTGCACAGAACCTCCAGAAAAAGACAACATGTTATTAGAGCTTCTGCCAAAAGACATACCAATTAAAATACCAAATACAACGGCTATAGAAAGATAAAATGGTAGGTTTTTCTTATTCATAAGGTAAATGTGTAACTGCTACGTTTGCTTTTTTTAAAAAATCTATTCCAGAAAGGTCTTTGTAGGCGTTTGCGTACACTACTCTTTTTATACCTGCTTGGTGTATTAATTTACTGCATTGTGTGCAAGGAGAAAGTGTAATGTATAAAGTTGCATTTTTAGCAGATTGTGTAGAGCTTGCTACTTTTAAAATTGCGTTGGCCTCTGCATGTAAAACTTCCCATTTTGTAACTCCTTCTTTATCTTCACAACAATTATCAAAACCTGTTGGTGTGCCATTAAAACCATCAGAAATAATCATTCTATCTTTTACAATTAAAGCACCTACTTGCTTGCGTTTGCAATGGGATAATTTACCCCATTCTAACGCCATTCTTAAATAGGCTTTATCATATTTTAACTGCTTCTTTTCCGTCATAAAAACAAAATTAACAAGATTACTAAAATTGTAACGTTAATAAATAGACAAAATTCTTATTTAGAAATTGTCTTAATTTAGGCAAAGCATATGGTTTACCAAAAAACTCTGTCTAACATCATTTGTATGGCAAAACCAATAACTATAGCTGATGTTACCAAAACCCAATCTCTACGGGTAACTCTAAAAAAGTTTTGCAAAAGTGTACCTATGATAAGAATTCCTAATACAATTATTATTTGTGCAGCTTCTATACCTAAAGCAAATTCTAATAAAGGTACTAGTTTATCATCTTCCTTACCAATCATCATTTTAAAATAATTAGAAAAACCTAAACCGTGTATCAATCCAAAAAATAATGCAAAAACTAAGTTTGTATTTTCTTTACCTGTTGCTGATTTTTTAGCTGTAAAAACATTTATTATTCCCGTAACAAATATGGTTACTGGTATTAAAAATTCAATTAAATTCATTTTAATATTTACAATACCATAGGCAGCTAAAGCTAAGGTTATAGAATGCCCAATTGTAAATAAAGTAACCAACCAAAATACTTTTTTAAATTGATTGAAACTAAAAACAACTGCTAAAACTATTAAGAACAAAATGTGGTCGTATGCAGAAAAATCTAACACATGATTTAAACCCATTTTAAAATATAAAATAAAATCTTCCATTTTTTATTTTGATTTAGAGGAAAACCAAAGATATTAAAAACTTAAAAAATAGAATTATTTTTACAGAGAGATATTTAGGTTGTAAAGTTTAGTTGTATTTTACTTTTCTCATAATTCGTAAAGTTTCTTTAAACTTTACATAAATGGTTTTATTTGCTAAATTTTTAATATAATTTTTTGTTTTTTTAAGTTGCTCTTCTGCTTCTAAAAAACCATGTAAATAAGAAATTAAATAATTGGTGGGTAACTTTAAAACATCTTCTTTTTCTGTTTTAGAAAGTGCCTTATTTTCTACTATTTTATCGACTAAAAAATTAGAAGTGTTGTAAATATGTACCATTATTTCATTATTAAAAACAGGAGATTTAAAAAGAAATTCTTTTACAATTGCATATTTCCCATTGTTTTTAAAGTTGATAATTGTTTTCTCTAAAGGATATTGTTTTTCCTGGTTTTCTAAACCTAAAAAAATAAATTCAGTAATAATAAAAGAGTTGGTATTGTAGGCAATTTTTACATCGTCTAAAGCAGAAAAAAAGAGTTGCACTTGCTCGTTTATCAACTCAATATCTACTCTAGAAAAAAATTCTGAATTATTTATAAGCTTCTTTTTTCCTGCCCAACACAACACAAACTGCTCATGAAACACTTTGTATTGTGGGTGATGTTCTGGTTTGTGATTATTTACAAAATCGAAAACTCCATTTAAAGTTAATTCTATATTATTACTCGCGTTTTTTATAATAGCATCAACTGGTATTTTATTGGTGTTTTTTAGTTGAAAATTATCTCCTAAAAAAGGCATGGAATTGCTACCTCTTCTATAAAAAATAGTGTCTTTTTTATATTTCCAAACGTTTTTTAAAAGTGAGGTAACTTTGTTGTTTGGATAAATAGTAACCAAACCAATTACTTTATTTCTTGGTAAACGTGGAAAACTTACATTTTCATATTCAATTTTTGGAGGATTGTATAAATACGCATTTACCAAATTCTGAATTTTAGAATCATCAAAAAAATCGACACCAATTATTTTGTTTTCTTCATCTTCTACTCCAATAATTATATAAGCATTGTTTTCTGAGTTAGAATTAGAGAGTGCACAAATGTGTTTTAAAAACTTAGCTTTACCATCTTTAGCACCAAAGAATAATTTTTGCTTTTTATCATAAAAACTATTCTCATTGGTATGAGAAAGTAAGTTTTTAATTAAAAGGCGTTTGTTAATCATTTAGAATTTCTATTTATGCTTTATTTAAAATAGTAGCACTTGCTTGCGCTGTTGGGTATACTACCAAATCTTCTATATTTACATGATAAGGTCTGGTAATTACAAAATAAATAATATCTGCAATATCATTTGCCTGTAAGGCTTTATAACCTGTATATACTTGTTTTGCTTTTGCTGTATCGCCTTTAAAACGTACATCAGAAAACTCGGTTTCTACAGCACCAGGATGTATACCAGCAACACGAATGTTGTGTTTGTTTAAATCTAATCGCATTGCTTTATTTAATGCGTTTACGGCGTGTTTAGAAGCGCAATATACATTGCCATTTGGGTACACTTCTTTACCTGCAATAGAGCCAATATTTACAATAAAACCACTTTTTCTAGCCGTCATTTGCGGAATAATTGCTTTAGAAACGTACAACAATCCTTTTACATTAATGTCTAGCATGGCATCCCAATCATCTATAGCTCCATCTTGTATGGCAGATAAACCGTGGGCGTTACCCGCATTGTTTATTAATACATCTATCTGTTTAAAATTTTCTGGAATAGATTTTATTGCTTTTTCTACTTCGTCTCTTTTAGAAACATCAAATTGTAATGTAGTTACTTCTGTAAATTTACCAAGTTGCTTTTTTAACTCTTGTAAACGCTCTGCTCTTCTTCCGCATAGAATTAAACGAATGTTATTTTTTGCAAAAATTTCTGCAGTTGCTTTACCAATGCCAGAAGTTGCGCCTGTTATAAATGCTGTAAGTTTCATTGTTTTGTGTTTTTTCTTTTTAAGAATGAAGAAATTTGGTTTTTAAATTCAATTTTAAATGCATTCTATAAAAATAGAAAAACTCTTTTTTATGACGTAGTTTAAAATACTTTCTTTTTAAATTTAGGCAAAGAAAAAACCGTCCTCCTCAGGACGGTTTCCCTTTTAATTGATTACCAAGCGGTAATCAACCAAAAATCAACTAACCAAACTTTATTTTTAAAATCTTTTACTTTTCATTCTTCTTTCTACTTTAGTACGTTTTCTATTTGAATTCCTTACAATGTCTTTAGAAGTTTTCTTTATTTTTTCTCCTTTTAACAATTCTATAAAACCTCTACCTTCAAATTGGTAAGTAGTTTTAGAATTTACATTGTACAAACGTATTGTTCCATCATTTACAACGCTCAATTCAAATTCTTCTATATCTCCACCATCATAATTTAATGTTAAGATTTTTAAATCTTCGTAATCTCTAACGTCAAACACTTCATATCCTCCTACATAATCCCAAGTCTCATAATCAACTTTCGTCCCAGCTTCTTCTTGTGAACTGTAAAACGTTGTTATATTTTTTGGTGTAAATTGCAAATAGTTTTCTGCATCAAAAGGGTTTGGTACACCACCATTTGTTGTTATTTTTTCCCAAGCTTGGTATTCTTGTAAAAAATATTCTATGTTTTCATAAAACAACTTATCATAATTAAAAGTATTTACTTGATAACCTATTAAAAAATAGGTGATGTTATTCCTATAATTATGTAAACTAATTTCATTATTAGAAATAATAGTTACTTCAAAATCATTAAAACCATCTAAATCATGGTTGGTTTCTAACACGCCATTAATTGTATTATAAGTACCTACATCTATGCCTAAACCATTTCCTGTAAAACCAATATCTGCAATGTTATTGTTTGCATATAAAATTCCGTTTAAAAACGATAAGGTAAACGCTTTAGACGCAAATGGTATATCTCTATTACCAATGGTTCTATGGTAATCTACATACCATAAATCATAATCGGAAATTACCTCTTCTAGTGTAATTACATTTTCTCTAAAATCGTCTCTAAAAGATGTACAAGAAGTAATAATTGTACTTGTAATAATAATGGCAAAAAGTAGTTTTAAAGATTTCATAAGCTGTAATTTTAAGGTTACAATTACTAATACCCAAAATGTGTGCCAAAAAAATAAACCACTCTATTTAGAGTGGTTTACGTATTGAAAATAAGTGTTTTAACTACTTTTTATTTGCAGAAGGAAAAAATACAGGCTGCTCTTTTTTAATATTTTCTATCTTATAAAAAACAGTTTTACTTCCTTTTTTAAAACTTATAACGGCTTCAGAATCTTTTAAATCAAATGGATATTTGTTAATTATTGGTGGTGTGTTTTGCAATTCTTTAGTTGGGTCTGCATCTAAAATTAAATCTTTTTTTATAGTTTTATGTTTCGCAAAATAGCCTAATATATTTGTTTGTTTCTCTTTTTGTTGTAGGGTTACTTTGGTTTTTTTCTTCTGAAAGTAAAGCGAATCAAACTGAATATTTTCCGCGTTTTTTAAATGGAGTTCTAATTTTACACCGCCAACTCCGGCTTGCCCACCAGACCAATTGTTATAAAACGCTTTTTTTACTGTAAAAGGTGCTTTTTCTACAAATTTTGCTGTACTGCATTGTGTTAATCCAAATAATAAGGTTAGGATAGATAAAATTTTCATTGTTTTCATCGTTTTATATTTTGAAGAATCTTTTTTCAAGATTTATGCCAAGATAAAATAAAATCTACTCTTTTGAAGTAGATTTTATCTTTTTCACAACAAATTCTCCCTATTTATTTCCTCCCAAAAGCAATAACTCATTTGCCATAATTTCTGTTAAGTACCTTTTTTCGCCTGTTTTAGTTTCGTAAGAACGGTTGGTTAGTTTGCCTTCTATAGCAATTTCTTGTCCTTTATTTACATAGTTTTCTACTACGTTTACTAAGCCTCCTTTAATAACAATATTGTGCCAATATGCACGCTCTACTTTGTTACCTGCTTTATCCTTATAACTATCATCTGTAGCCATAGAAAATTTTGCCATTTTGTTACCATCTTTAAAGGTAATAATTTCTGGCTCTTGCCCCAATCTACCAATTAACTGTACTGTGTTTCTTAACGTATTCATAAGATAAGTTTTGTGCATTTTTTGTTTTTAAATGCCGATTTATAAAAAATTAATTTGTCTAAGCCTTTAATCTTGTTCCGTACTTTAGACACTGCAAAGTTGCGACACAACCCAAATTTTATTCGGTTGTAAAGCAATTACTTTCGGTTGTAATTATTTGTAAACGTTTGTAAACGGATATTTTTACTATATTTACCACTGAAAATAACAAACTACATATGAATTCATACAGAAACGAACAATGGAAGCTATTTGAAAAAGAAAACTACAATGTTGATAAAGAAAAAATTTACATATCTAATTATGGTAGGGTAAAAAAAGAAATAGAAGAACACCAGTACAAACAAGTGAGCATAAGTAAAATAAATAATTTTGAAACCTTTACTTATCCTAAAATAGATAGCAAAAAGCGAGCTAACGCTTATGTGCATAAGGTTGTAGGGTTGTTGTTTTTAGAAAAAGAAGAACATCACAAATTCGTAATTCATAAAAACCATGATTTGAATGACAATTATGTTAAAAATTTAAAATGGGTAGATAGAAAGGAGTTGTCTCAACACCAAATTACCAACCCTAAAAGAATTGCAAAATTTGGCATAAAACCTGGCGCAAAACTTACGGAATCTAAGGTAAAGATAATCAAGAAAAAACTCTTAGACCCTAATAGAAGAACTAGATTAAGAATAATTGCAAGTCAGTTTGGTATTACTACCCAACAGTTAAGAAGAATAAAATCTGGAGAAAACTGGAAAGAAGTAAAGGTTTAATAATATTTACCCCCGGCTATGGAAAATAAAAAATGCTTAGAATGCAATGAAACTGTAAAAGGTAGAGTTGATAAAAAATTTTGTAGCGATTATTGCAGAAATGCTTATAACAATCGTGTAAATAAAGACAGTAAAAATCTAATAAGAAACATAAATAACCGACTTAGAAAAAATTATAAAATTTTAACTGAAATAAATACCTCTGGTAAAACTAAAGTTACCAGAACAAAGTTGTATGATAAAGGTTTCGATTTTAATTTTTTTACATCGATATACAACACAAAAACGGGCAACACCTATTTTTATTTGTATGACCAAGGTTATTTGGCATTAGAAAACGAAACTTTTTTATTAATTAGAAAAGAACTTTAATTTACACATACATGAACAGTACCACCCTAATAATTTTATTGGCTTTGGTAGGCTTTAGTATTGTTTTTTTGGCATACTATTTTAATAATAAACAAAGTATTATAAGAACACTTAAAAAATTACCCAATAAGCCTATAAGTGGTCTAAAAACCAATCAATTTACAAAAGTAACGGGTAAAGCTAAAAATTTAGAGGAGCCTTTAATAGCACCTTACAGTAAAAGAAAATGTGTTTTCTATAAAATAAAAATAGAACAAAAGAAAAGGTCTGGAAAAAATAAATATTGGAGCACAATTGTTAATGAAGAAAAAATTCAAGATTTTTTTATTGAAAAAAACGGAGATTATGTTATGGTAAAGCCAAAACAAAATCCTAAAAATTACAAAAGTTATTTAGTAGCAGATAAAAAAACAAGTTCGGGTATTTTTAATGAACCCACACCAGAATTTTTAACGGTTTTAGAAAAATACAATATAAAAACACAAGGTTTTTTCGGCATAAATAAACAAATACGCTATTCTGAAGGAATTATAGAAATTGGAGAAGAAATTACGGTGGCAGGTATTGGTAAATGGCAAAGCATAAAAACGCCCATAGCCAATTACTCTTATTCTAAAATTGCGGCATTAGAAAGTACAGTAGACCAAAAATTAATTATTACTGATTTGCCAAATATAAGTTCTAAAAAAAGAGTATAATTATATTGGTTTTCTATTAAAGTTTACTCATAATTATGAACCTAATTTTCTCATTAAACAATTCTCGTAGAACTCGCAAATTCTATTTCTATACTTACTTTTTTTCACACAAACTTACCTCATCAATTTATTGAGCATTTAAAAATGCTACGCTAAAAAGTAACGCTGTAATTTTAAAAAAAATGTTATGAAATTAATTCTAATAAAAATTTAGTTTAGTTAAACCAATTATCGTTGTTGTATAAGCTTTGTTGCGTTGATTAAGCATAAAGTTAATAAATATTTACTGATTTAAAAGTGTGCGAGAATTTTCCAAAATAAACTATAAACAGCAATAAAACTTATACGGTGTTATAAGTTTTTTTATTCTTTTATCCAAGTTTGGTTACTTTCCGCCCAAAAAAGTGTTGTTTCATTTTGAATAATAAATGTAAGGTCAAATTTTTCACCATTTTCATAAGTGAATTCTATTTTGTTCTCTTTCAGTTGGTAATTAACTCTAAAAAGAATATCACCATAAATTAGGATATTTGCTTGTGAGTTAGCAATAAATTCGATGTAATCAGTACAATTTAATTCAAAATTTCCTCCATTATCACAATTTGGATATTCATATAAATATCTACCATTTATCTCAATAAATTGAGAATCATCTTTTGAACAGGAGATTAAAATACCAATAAACATTAATAATATTATTATTTTTTTCATAGTTTTTTCTAATTATGGTTCAAATTACCTACAACTTGGTAAATAAATCTACTACCAAGTATTGCCCTTAACACTTATAGCTGCTTTTAAAACATCTTTTTGACTTAATTGCCCTATCAGTTTACCGTTTTCTACCACAGGAAAACGTCTTCTGCGCGAAGAAATAAACTTAAAAGCTGCATCAAAAATATTCATGTTTTTGTCTATAGTATCTACATCTGTAACCATGTATTTACCTACAGTATTATTAATATCAGAAGGCATGTTGTAGTATTTACTTTCAGAAATGTGTTTAATGCAATCTGTTTCAGAAATAATACCAATTAATACGTTGTTATCATTTACAACTGGTCCACCAGAAATTTTATTAGCAATTAATTGAGCAATAACATGATCTAAAGAATCTGTGGCTTTAAATGTTATTAATTTTGTAGTCATATAATCTGCCACTAAAATTTGCGCCTCTTCTTTTGCTGTATTTCCTTCTCTTTTTCCCTGAAAATTCTTGATTGCCATGATAATATAATTTTTAGTTTTTCTAAAGTTAGCAAAAATTTTATTCATTTTCCTTTTTTCGGAAAGAATTTTAAGTTTCCTCCACTTATAAATTTCAAAATTTTTAAAATGAAGTGGTTTACTGCCGTAGTTACAATGTTGCTAATTTTAATAAGTAAGTATTTACTGGAATTTTTCTGACAAACAACCGCTTTTAAAAATATTACTTTAGTAGTAATTTAGAAAGATTTTGATAGGAATAGGCAACAAAAGGTTCTAATACATTACCATTACAACCTAAAAGAATAGTTTATAAATTAGAATGTATTATCAAAAACAGAAGAAATGATACCAATGCTTTTTGTGACTAATAATGTTATAATTAGTAACAAAAAAGCATTACAAATTGTTTGATAAAATTAGTTTACCTCTCCTAAAGAAAAAACAGATTTCCCGTTAGAATTCATTAATTTTTGAGCTTCAAAATTTGGCATTAAAACGGTATTTAACTCATTTAAATTCCAAATATTTGGATTTTTAAACCACTCTGCAATGTTCATTTTAATTTCAATTTCGCCATTGTTGGTAACCATTACCTGTCCAAAATCGACTTCAAAAGAAGTGTCTTCAAAAACTAAATTATCTGGATTTGATCTATCTACTGCCCTTATTGCATGATAATTAAAATTTGCTTCTTGGGCGTTGGTATCTAAATATTTACCATCAAATTGCATATAATGGTAACCACCACCTAACATAGTTGGTACATTAAAATTTACGGTATTTAAATCTTTATAGACACCATCTTGATTTTCTGCATCTAAAAAGCCAAATCTAAATTTTAAATTATAAGAACCAGGAGCTATGCCTTGTAATGTAATTAATGTACCTGTATTTTCACCAACATCTACCAAATGATAATTTCTACCATCAATAAAATTAAGATTAGAAACCACATAACGCAACCTATCTATACTTATTTTTTCTCCGTTTGCATTGGTAAATTTAAACGCATTAAAATCTTGATTGGTTACTGGAGTTCCTTCCCAATTATGGGTAAATTTAAGAGTTACAATATTATCTTCTTCGTTGTTTACACAAGCAACAAGTAATAATAGTGTAGCCGTAAAAATTAAACCTAATTTTTTCATTTTTTACTTTGTTTTTAAAATTAAAGCATCTGCAAAGCCATTATTTTTTGCAATATCAAAATCTGCACTACTGCTCTCTCCTACGGCAATAATAGTTTTGTTTTGCAATTCTGTAATGCCATATAAAAAATCTATTTTAGAACCGCCAACAGTGTTTTGCCAAATTAAATTACCAAAATTATCAATTTTTAAAAGTAACGCATCATTTTGCCCATTATTTGTAAAATTATTGTCTAAACTTCTAGAGCTACCAGCAATTAAAAAATTATTGTCTTGCGTTCTAAAAACGGCTCTAGCAACATCAAAACTACTGCCACCAAAAGTTTTTTGCCAAATTATACTGCCGTCTGTGGCTATTTTTAGAGCCCAAATATCTGCGCCACCATTATTTTTGGTAACGTCTTTATCTGAGCTTCTTGTATCACCAACTATTAAAAAATTACCATCATTTGTGGTTGTAATGGCTCTTGCTTCTTCTATTGCTGAACCACCAAAAGATTTTTGCCAAATTAGTTTACCTATATTGGAGATTTTAATAATCCAAAAATCATAACCACCTTTATTGTTGGTAATATTAAAATCTTCGCTATCTGAAGAACCTGCAATTATAAATTCGTTTTCTGGCGTTTCTACAATTCCCAATGGTGTATCTGTAAAAGAACCACCAAAAAATTTACTCCATTTTAAGTTACCAAAATTATCTGTTTTTATTACCCAATAATCTCCTCCTGCATGCGCTGTTGCTGTAGTTTTTGCCTCTCCTTGTCCGTTAGATGCAGATACATCTAAAACTCCTGTAATTAAAAAACCATTATCTTTTGTTTCTATAAAACTGGTACCTAAATCTGCACCTAAAAACCCAAAAGATTTTTCCCAAAGTAAGCTTCCGCTAGCGCTTATTTTAATAAACCAAAAATCATTGGCACCATTGTTTTCAGAAACCTCTAAATCTGTACTTGTTGTGTGTCCTAAAATGGCATAATTACCATCTTTAGTTTGTAATACACTTGTTGCGATATCATCTTTAGAACCACCAAAATTTTGTTGCCATTCTAAAACGTTATCCGAAGAAAATTTTAATACTAAAAAATTAAAAGAATCATCTGTTTTATTACTAATATCTAGTGAATTGCTTTGTGTATAACCTACTGTAATATAACCACCATCTTTAGTTTTACAAACTGCATTTAAAACATCATTTTTAACACCTCCAAAAGTGGTTACACTAATTTCTTTTTGATTTTCTAACGGATTTTCATCAAAAATAATTGAAGGCTCTGTAGCACAACTTACTAAAAAAAAGACATAAAAAACAAAGCGGAAAATTTTCAAAATTTAGTTAAGATTTACTTTTTCTTATAACAAATAACCCACGATTTATGTCGCTAACAATTATATTACCACTTGGTAAAAATGGGTACACATTCCATGCGCCATTAAAATCTGTGCTGTTATTTTCTGGATACGTATCAAAAAAACCAACTTCTTTAATTTCTTTATTTTCAATATTTGAAATATCAATAATTCTAACGCCAGCTGTATAACTTGCTTGGTAAAATAAGTTCCCTTTTACATAACCATTATGGTCTATTGCTAAAGTTGGTCCAAAATAATCGAAATGAAATTTAGGATTGTCTAGATCTTTAAAATCAAAAATAATGGTTCTTGTATTGCCTCCAAAATCTTTTTCATCTAACTCATCACCTAATAAAAAATAATTAAAATCTTCTGTAAACCAACCTTGGTGTGTGTACCCTATATTTGGGTAAGTAATTGTTGCTATTTCTAAAGGATTTGCTTTATCTGTAACGTCCACAATTATTACTTCTGTTTCATTACTACTTATTAAAATTTCTTTACCCACATAATCTGTATCTGGGCCATTATACGTTACAACTTGCGCATCATGAGAATAATCTAAAAAACCACCTTCTGCAACAGGTTTAAAAACGTCTTGAATATTAATAAATAAAGGGCCACCTTTAAAGGTTCCTTCTCTACTAGTGCCAACAGGATATGCGTAACCTTTACTTTGGTTGATAACAATATTATGAGCACTACCAAATTCTGTAAAAGCAGCGTCTTCTGCAAATTGCACTGGAGGATTTACAACCTCTCTTAGCCTATTTAAATTAAAAATTTGCATGCCATGGTCTGCAGCCTCACTTACAATATAGGCTACATTATTATAAATTTTTACATCTCTCCAAAGACTGTTTTCTGTTCTAGTTTCTAAAAAACCAACAATAGTTACCGTTTCAGGATTTGTAATATCTATAAAAGAAACACCTTTATTTGTGCACATTAAAGCATATTCTTTTTGGGTTACTTGGTCTACCCAACCCCAAGAATCGTTACCAGAAGTGTTTTCTCCAGCCATTTCTTCTAAAGTAACATGCGCCAACAAATCATAATCTTTACAAGGATAATTTCCTGCAAAACCATTTACACATCTATCAATAGGATTTATAATTAATTGTGTTTCTTGTTGTACAACATCTTCTTTAGTACAACCTAAAGCCACTAAAAGCAATAAAACAAGTATTTTTTTCATGATTTTGTATTTAAAAAACAAAGTGTTAGGTAGTAATATAAAGTTTGTTGCATTGATTTCTTGTAAAGTTAATAAATATTTACTGATTTAAAAATGTGAGAGAATTTTACAAAATAAGCAATTCATAGCAAAAAAAATTATGTGCTTTTGCCATTTCGTTGTTTTTCATTCTTAAGAATTTAAATCTTAATTCTGGGTTTTTATTCTTCTAAATGTTCTTTCAGTTCTTCTTTTAACCTATAATATGTTTTCAATTTACGGGTTATAATTTCTTTTTCAGATAAAGGACTTTTCATTGAAGTGGGACTGTCAAAATTATCGGATATTATTTCTATTGAGATTTTATCCTTTTCTTTTAATTTATTTTGAAACCAACGCGCCCTTTCTTTAGTATCAGAATTTAAACCCGAAATGGAGATATTTAATTCTTCAGATTCGTCATTTTTTCGTCTAATTGAATCTAAGATACAAGTTAATACTGAATTATTATTTTCAAATCCCGCTCGACAGATTTTTTCATCATTAATACTAATCTGAAACCCAAATATTTTTTTCATTTTTTTAGATTATGATTGCGTTCCATAAATAAAAGACAACATCCTAATAATAAAAACGCAATTTTAGCAATTTAGTATGTTACACAAAGTTGTTCTTCAAAAATAACCCTATTAAAGTAAATTATTTGCACATCTGTGTTAAAGTAATTCTGTATTCGTTTTTATTGTAATTATCTTTGCAAGATGTTAGCAGATAAAAATCCACAAAAAACGTCGTTGGCTGAACTTGGTGAGTTTGGTTTAATTAAACATATTACACAATATTTTAAATTGAATAATACTACCTCTATAAAAGGTGTTGGTGATGATGCCGCTGTTTTAGATGCTTCTAAAAAACAAACCTTGGTAACTACAGATTTGTTAATAGAAGGTGTACATTTTGATTTGAGTTATATGCCATTAAAGCATTTGGGATACAAAGCTGTTATGGTAAATCTTTCTGATGTGTATGCCATGAATGGCGAAGCAGAACAAATTACAGTTTCTATTGCGGTTTCTAACCGTTTTCCTTTAGAGGCTATTGAAGAGTTGTATGCTGGAATTCAGCTAGCTTGTGATACTTATAAAATTGATTTGGTTGGTGGAGATACTACCTCTTCTACCAAAGGAATTTTAATTTCTGTAACTGCAATTGGTAAGGCAAACGCAGCAGATATTGTTTATAGAAATACAGCAAAAGAAACCGATTTAATTGTGGTTTCTGGAGATTTAGGCGCCGCTTATTTAGGTTTACAAGTTTTAGAACGAGAAAAACAGGTTTTTAAAGTAGACCCTAACAATCAGCCAGATTTAGACAATTATACCTATTTAATTGAACGCCAATTAAAACCAGAAGCGCGTAAAGATGTTGCTGGTTTGTTAAAAGAATTAAAGGTAAAACCTACCAGTATGATTGATATTTCTGATGGCTTGTCTTCTGAGTTATTTCACATTTGCACGCAAAGTAAAGTAGGTTGTAAAATTTATGAAGATAAATTGCCTTTAGATCCTCAAGTAATTTCTACTTGCGAAGAATTTGAATTGGATTCTACCATGGTAGCTTTAAGTGGTGGCGAAGATTACGAATTGTTATTTACAGTACCAATTGGAGATTTTGATGCCATTAAAAACAACCCAAATTTTTCTATTGTTGGACATATTACTGCAGAAAATCAAGGTTTGCAATTAATTACAAGAGCCGGCCAAGAAATGGAGTTAAAAGCACAAGGTTGGAATTCGATGAAAGAATAATAGTTTTAAAGTAATTTTATTTAAAGTTGAATTTACAGTCTCTAAAAATACTATTATTGCATAATATCTAAAAGCTCAACTGTTTTCCATTCTGGATTATAATCAATAAATTCTTTAAACATTGCTATATGGCTGGCTCCAGATATAATTAATATTCTATCGTCCTTATCTTCTATTGCTTTTTGTATAATAGCATACATGTATAAATTTCTTCTGTACCATTCTGATGTCAAATAAGCTCCCACAAAATTATCTTTTTCTCCACCTTGGTTTGCAAGATTTACGTACCAATTAATATCTTCTTTTCTTCTTTTAGCGTTATTGTAATAACACAGAATTTCTAATAGTGTTTTGTTTGATGAAAATAATTCATTTTCTGATCTCTCAATTTTATCCAACTCCAAACTATCTTTTCTTAACAACTCAAATTGTTTTGCTTTTTCCATTTGTTTGAATAAACTATCTGCGGGAAAATTTGTTCTCAAATCATACCCATATATTTTTTTATGTTGTAAACTTTTAGCAACTCTAAAACCTATTTGATAATTTTCATTTCTTTTCACTTTACTATAATTAGTTGCAGTAAAGTTACTGTACAGAGAGTCTAGCTTTTTTTGTTTACTAAATGGATATTCTATAAATATTTTATCAGGATTAAAATTACTTATTTTATCGGTAATTGATTTTAATTCTTTTTGGTTTCTATCTGTTAAGACATCATTTACATTTACTTTAACAAGATCTGCATTTCTATTTGAATTAAAATTTTCAAAATGATACGTCCCAAAAAGTAATACTTTTAATTTTGCGTTTTCTTTTACCTTTTTATTTTTTAAACTAGTTTCTTTTTGATAACATGAAAAAAGAGATAGGAAGCATATAATTTTAATGGTATTTTTCATCTGTTTGTAATTTTTCAACTAACTAAAAGACAATAACTTGCTAAATATATAATCATTCCGTTGTGTGTCTAAAATTTAGTCATGAATGTTTCATTTTATAAATATAGGTTAATTACTCCTTCTCTGCTCATCATCATTACCAAAACCTCTGTTTTTAACCTTTACTTTTTTGTTACCAAAATCATAAGAAAGTGCTATTCTAAAGTTTCTAGAACTTGCATTTTGAAAGTAACTTTGATCTATACCACTTACTGTAGAATTGTAATCTCTTAAACTACCTGTGTTTAAAACATCATTAAATTGCATGGATAATTTTAGGTTGTTTTTGAAATTGTGCTGCATTCCAAATGATAAATGGAACATTTCTCCAACACTAAATAAACCATCATTATGAAAAGAACTATACCAAGCATTGGCTTGTAATTTTGTGTTTTCATTTAATGAAAACGTATGGTTAGATTCTGCATAAAATTGAATTCCGTTATTAATTTCTGCGTCAATATTTTTGGTAAGTTCTGTAATGTGCACCAATGCTCTTACATCGTTCTGACTTTTCCACCAAGAAAAAAAGCGGTATGAAAAACTTTCTTGCAATTGGTACGTGTACTTTTTAAAATAATTTTCTCTTGTTACAATTTGATCTTGATTTGCAACATCTGTATTAAAAAATACACCAAAACCATCTGAAGTTATGTTTAGTGAAACATTGGTGTTCCACATATTTTTATACAAATGTGAGATCTCAAAATTATCTGAAAAAGAAGGTTGTAAAAACGGATTACCAACACTGTAACTGTTATCATTAATATAAAAACGAAATGGATTTAAATCTCTAAAATTGGGTCTATTAATTCTTTTTCCATAAGAAAAATTAAAGTTATTGTTTTCATTTTTTGCATAAGATAAATACAAAGTAGGAAAAAACTTACTGTAATTATTTTTGTTTTCCTGATTCATATCTGCACTTATTCCTGTGGTTTTAGTGTCTTCAAAACGCAACCCAAATTGCATGGTTAATTTGTTGTTTAAATTTGTATTTCCAGAAAAATAAGCCGCCAAAACATTTTCTTCATATTTAAAATCTGTAGATTGATTTGGGTCTAAAATTGATGCACCAGAAAGCGTATCAAAAAACAAAACACCACTATTTGTATTGGTAAAACTTGCTTTAACACCGTAAGAAAGATTTACTTTTTCTAGAGGTAAATCCATATCTAATTGCGTACTAAAATTTTCTATTTTTTGATTCGAAATATTTAAAGCAGATGAACTTATGCCTTGAGAATTCCCAGAAACATCAAATTGTTCCGTATTAAAATCTAAATTTCTATCTGAAGTAAATGTAAAATAATCGGTATCAAAAGAAATTTGTTTTCCTAAAGAATCTAGTTTTGAAATGATGTGTAAATTAACAGAATGGTTGTTGTTATCAACATCATTTTTTGCCTTGTTTACCAAATTTTTTTCTAAAGTATTGTTGGTATCAAAAATAGCTGAGGTTGTTGTAGCATCTATTCCTGGTTTTGTTTTATTTCCTAAATACTGAATGCCAAAAGTGGTGTTATTAGAAATAGCATAATCAAACAAAAAACGTCCAGAAATTTGGTCACTTTGCTGTTTACCATCAATATCAATATTCCACGTATTAGTAGGATATGCTATTACTAAACCTTCTAAATTTTCAAAATCTCCTAAACTTGCATTTACACTTGCAGAAATAGAAACTTTATTTTTATTGTAGAAAAAATTGTTATTTAAGTTGGTGAAATTGTATTTATTTTGATTGTAAGCAACAGTTGTTGCGTTTTTCCAAGAATTTTGTGCGCCTTTCTTTAAAATAATATTGATTAAACCTCCATTTCCTGATGCATCATATTTTGCAGGCGGATTTGTAATAACTTCAACCTTTACAATATCACTTGCAGATAATCCACTTAAAAACGCCACTAACTCATCTCCAGCCAATGGAGATAATCTTCCATTAATTAGTATTTGGGTTGCACCTCTTCCTAAAATAGATAAAGTGTTGTTTTGTAATTGCACGCCTGGAGTTACTCTTAAAACATCAACTCCATTTCCGCCAGTTGCAGCAATACTTTTTTCAACATTAAAAACCAAACGATCTATTTTTCTTTCAATAATTCTTTTTTCTGTTTTTACAACAATCTCTTTTAAAGCTTGTGCATTTTCTTCTAGAAAAATTGTTCCTAAATTGATATTTTTAGATAGTATAATTGTTTTCGAGAAAGTTTTATATCCTAAATAACTAATCTCTAAAGTATAATTGCCAGATTTTGCATTTAACGCAAAGCTGCCTTCATCTGTTGTTGTAGTTCCTGCAATTGTTTTGTTATTAGCATCTTTTAAGATTGCATTTGCAAACGGAATAACGTTTATTTTGTCGGTTACTTTTCCTGTAATTGTTTGTGAAAATAATGATGTAGAAAAAAGTAAAATTATAAGTAGTTTAATGGTTTTCATTTTTATTTTGTTTTAATGATTTCAAGTATGTTGTAGAATAATTCTTGTCTTAATTTGTGATTTCTTTGGTTTAGAAAAAGGACAATTCCCCAATTGTGTTCTCTATCATAAGCCATTATAGAGGATTGCCCCAGTAGATCTCCTGTTTTAAGAAAAACAGTATTTTTTTCGTCTTTTAAGATGTTTAAACCTAATCCCAATTGCCTTCCACCTTTATTATACTGTGTTTCTTCACATAATAAAGCAGCTTTACCTAAAGTGTTATTTTCATTTAAAACAGCTTTTAAATAGGTTGTCATATCTAAAGTGTTCGATTTTACCAAACCTGCAGAACCTGTAATATTCCAATTAAAAAGTTCTTGTGTTCCTCCATTAGCATTATAACCTTGCACAGTATTATCAACCCTAAATTCTGTTGAAAATGTTCTTGTTAATTTTAATGGACTTGTTAATTTTTCCTTCAGTAATTCTGGATATGTTTTGTTGTAAACCGTTTCTAAAATTTGCCCTAATAAAACATAACCAATTGTAGAATATCTGTAGTTTCCATAATCTATCAGCGCTGAACAATTGTTTATGATTTCTGATAATGTTTGTTGATTTACAGCGTCTATTGGTTGTTGAGAATTTGCATTGATTAATGCTCTAAAATCAATATCTGGCAAACCAGATTGATGAGAAGCCAAATCAGAAATTTTAATTTTTTGTTGCAATTTTTTATGCAACTGATATGCTTTTGGCAAATAAGCATCAATAAAATCGTTAGTGTTTAACTTACCTTCCAGCGCTGCATTTGCAATTAAATTTGATGTTAAGATTTTAGTTATCGAAGCAATTTCAAAAAGCGACCTTTTATCAACCTTAATGGTGTTTTCTCTATTTAAATTTCCATAAGAAGTATAAAATTCAGTATCGTTTTTTATAAAACCAACGCTAAAACTAATATTCGAATTTTTAGCATGTGCGTCTTTTAGTATTGAATCTATTTTTCTGTAAACATCTTGACTAAAAGAAAAATTAGCCATTAATAATAAAGTAATAAACAGTTGTAAAGTTTTCATTGTTGTATTCATCGTATTTGTTTTTTTGTTGATGATACAAATGTGCGAATGAAAAGAAGTTTGTGCGACCGAAAACACAAAGTCGAACCATTTTCTATAAAAGAAATCGGTTCGACTTTGTTTTACAAACGTTCGACTTTACGTTAAGTAATTGATTTTAAGCGGTTTTTCTAAACTGAGTTGGTGTTAAGCCTGTATGTTTTTTAAAAGCAGTATTAAAAGAAGATTTAGAATTAAAACCAACTTCGTACAAAATTTCTAGTACTGTAAACTCTTTTTTTGCAGGATTTTTTAGCATTTCTTTTGCTTCTTCAATTCTGTATTCATTCACAAAATCGAAAAAATGTTGATTTAAATTTTGATTGATTAAAACAGATAAGTCTCTAGGATTCATTTGAATTTCTTCTGCCAAATTTCTAATAGATAAAGACGGATTTAAATATGGTTTGTGAGCTACCATAAATGTAGAAAGTTGGTTAATTTCTTCTTGATTTTCACCTTGATTTTGTTGCTGATCTAAATTTTTGATTAATTCTATTTTAGAATTTACACCCTTAAATAAATTAGGATATTTTAGAATTTTTAGCACATACCAGCAAACAAAATATAAAGTAACACCACTTAAAATAATTTCTGAAATTTGAAAATAATCGCTATCTCCAAAATATTTAAATAAATTTTTAATTAAAGCAAGACTATATAAAACTCCAATAAAAAGCAACAATTGAAACAACCAATTGTAAGTTGCTATAGTGCCACTAGAATAATTTTCTACAAATATTTTCTTGGCTCTTTTTAAAACAATAAATCCTATAATTAGGTAAATAACAAATTGAATATGCAAAGAAAAATGTTGATAAATAATTTCAAAGTGTTCATTATAATTTTCATAAAGTGCTAGTTTTTCTGACGAGTTACTTAAATAAAATCTGGGCAACATCACTAGATTTCCTGCAATATAAGGTAGCATATGCCATAAATGTTTCCATTTTAATTTAAAATCTGAATAACAAACAGAAAGAATGTATAGGTAAAAAACGGGCATTAACAAATGCGATAGTTGGCTTTTAAAAATTAAAATATTACTTGTTATATCTATAAATAAAGACCAAGACGTAAATTCAAAAGCACTTAATGTTAAATAAGCAGCAAAAATTTTATTGCTGAATTTATTAGTAGATTCAACAGAGAAAATAAAAAATGCTAAAAGCAACGATATTGATGAAGAAATAATTCCTATTAAGTCTGATGCTTCTAAATTCTCCATCTTATTTGTTTTTTCTAAACTGAGTTGGTGTTAAACCTGTGTACTTTTTAAAAGCAGTATTAAAAGAAGATTTAGAATTAAAACCAACTTCGTACAAAATTTCAAGAACTGTAAACTCTTTTTTTGCGGGGTTTTTTAATATTGATTTTGCCTCTTCAATTCTATATCCATTTACAAAATCAAAAAAATGCTGATTTAAATTTTGATTGATTAAAACAGACAATTCTCTTGGGTTCATTTTAATTTCTTCTGCTAAATTTCTAAGCGTTAAAGACGGATTTAAATACGGTTTGTGCGCTGCCATAAATGTAGAAAGTTGTTCAATTTCTTTCTTATTTTGCTTCTTATTAGGTTTTTGAACAAAATCTGTAGTTAATTTTATTTTAGAATTTACACCACTAAATAATTGAGGGTATTTTAATGCTTTTAAAACATACCAACACACAAAAATTAATACAGAAATTACAATTACGTTATGAGATATTTCAAAAAAAGCTGGTGTTCCAAAAAATTTTAATCCGTTTTTTACAATAGCAAAACCATAAAGAACAGCCGTAAACAATATCAATTGAAATAACCAATTATAAGTTGCTATAGTATTACTAGAATAGTTTTCTTTAAAAATCTTTTTTGCTCTTTTTAAAACAATAAAACAAGCTGTTAAATAAATTATAGATTGAAGGTGCAGTGCTGTATGCGCAAAATAAGATTCGAATAATGAATTGAAGTTATTAAACAAGTCTTTTTTTTGTGCCAATGATCCTAAATAAAATCTTGGAAACATTACCAAATTACCGATAAGGTAAGGTATTATATGCCATAAGTGTTTCCACTGTAATTTAAAATCTGAATAACAAACCGATAAAATATAAAGGAACAAAACCGGCATTTGTAGGTAAGAAAATTCTCTTGAAGCTACTAAGAAATTATTAGGTTCATTAAATAAAAGAGACGTGTAAAAGCCAGTAAACTCAATAGCATTAAGCAGTAAAAAAGTTGCAAAAAGCTTGTTGCTAATTTTATTGTTAGATACTACAGAAAACACAAAAAATGCGAGTAATACCAGTATAAAAGTAATTACAATACCTATAATGTTCGTAAACGTTACATGCTCCATTTTTTAATTACAAAAATTGTTTTCTATATTCTGTTGGTGTTGTACCTGTATGTTTTTTAAAAGCAGTGTTAAAAGACGATTTAGAATTAAAACCAACTTGGTACAAAACTTCTAAAATAGTAATTTCTTTTTTTGCAGCATTTTTTAAAATCGCTTTCGCATCTTCAATTCTATAAACATTTACAAAATCAAAAAAATGTTGCTTCAGGTTTTGATTAATTAAAATCGATAAATCTCTTGAACTTAAATTTAAATTTTCTGCTAAAATTCTAATGGTTAAAGCCGGGTTTAAGTATGGTTTTTCAGCCATCATATATTTTTTCAAAGCTGTAATTTGCTGGTTAATTTCAATATCTTCTTTACTAGATTTTATTTCTTGAGACGTTTTCAAATCAACATCAATTCCTTTAAATAATTTAGGAGAATTTACCGCTTTTAAGAATAGCCAACAAATAAGAAATACCCCAAAAAGTAAGATTATAGTTCTTAATGTGTTTGTGTTTTCTAAATTGAAATTAATGCGAGAATAGTTTTTTACCCAAGTTAAGACTTGTCCAACAAACAATAAAATAACCAATTGTTTCAACCAATTGTAGTTTTCAAAAGCAGCTTTATCTGTAAAATTTTCTAACAACAATTTTCTATATCTTGTAATGTAATATACTTCTGCAATCAAATAACTTAGTGATAAAAAATCTCCAAAATAATCCAAAAACTGAATCTCAATATTTTGGTTATAACTTTTTAAAAAGGTAATTTTTGCTTCATCATCTACCAAAAAGAAATTGGGAGTTAAAACAGAAATGGTAATTACCCAAGGTAATAAATGAACAAGATGTTTACCTTTTAATTTAAAGTTTGAATAAATAATTGATAATATGTATAAAAATAAAAGCGGATTTTTAAAAGCAGAGACACTATTTCTTAGCATTTCTATACTTAATGGTAATTCTATAATTGTAGTGTAAAAAAATGCACTAATATCAATTGCAGTAACCGTTAAAAAAGTTGCTAATAATTGATTAGAAAGTTTTTTTTCTGCTTTAACAAACAACAAAAATCCAGCAAATAGCAAAAATAAAACAACAATAAGAACCGCTAAAAAAGGGATGATTGCCTCAAAATTCATAACCTCGAAGATACTTAAAAAAATGAATTGCTACTTTTAAATTAAAATGAATATTAAGTTTCTTTAAAGATGTTTTCTAAACAGTTCTTCATAAAAAACAACAAATTAATTTAAGTATTTTTTAAAAGAGGCTTTCATAAATTTCTATGCAATGTGTGTCATTTCATTTAATTCAAATTTTTCTACAGCGCCCTCTGTTGCATTTGCGTACTCCGTTAAATGTGTATTCTTCATATGGGTTTGCCATAATTCTCTGCTTTCCCAATTTTCATAAAACAAAAATAAATTTTCATTTTCATTGTCTTGGTGTAAATCATAGTTTATACAGCCTTTTTCTGCTTTTGTAATATCAATTAGTTTTTGCAACTCTTTCTTAACCAAATCTCTTTTTTCTGGTTTTGCTACAATTTTTGCTACAATTGTTAATTTTTGATTCCTCATAATTTTAGTTTGTTCGTATTAATTTAGCACTCTGCTTGGTTTAACCTTTTCTTATAAAGTTTTGTAAAGAAATAATTAAATCTTCTTTGTTTTCTATATGGCTCATATGCCCACCACTTAAGACAACAAGTTCTGTCTTTGTATTTTTAGCTTCTTCTAAAGAAGTTTCAAAATTTAAAACAGGATCTTTTTTACCAACAATTATTAATTTTTTAAAACTATTTTCTGATAAAACAGCATTGGTATTCTCTCGAATTCGCATACCTTCGTTTGCTGCTATATAACCTTGTATTGGAGTTTTTAAAGCTTCATGTAAAGCTAAATTAATTTCATTTTTATAGCGTTCTCTACTTTTTTTACCAAATAAATTCAAAAAAGACATTCTAACCAGATTATTAAAATTATTTTGAATCATTTTATTGGCTCTAAAACGTAATTTTTTACGTTCTTCATCATCTGCATTAGATGTTGAATTTACTAAACACAACCCTTTTATTTGCAATGGTTTTTTTTGGGCAAGTGCTAAAGAAATATAACCTCCTAAAGAATGGCCAACCAAAAAATATTTACGAATTCTTAATTCTTTTAAAACAAACAATACAGCTTCTGCAAACAACTCCATAGAATGCACATAACCCAAACAATCACTTTTTCCATGACCTAACAAGTCTATTGTAATAATTCTATTTCTTTTGGTTAATTCTGGCACTATAGTATTCCACATTGTCCCATTTTCTAAAAAACCATGCAGTAAAACAACTGCAGCTCCTTTACCTACATCAGAAAAAGAAATGTTTGCATTTTTAAAAGTGATCGATTTTTGCATCAAACAAAAATATGTATATTTAAAGAATAATAATTCATCTAATTATGAACAAAACAAAAGAAATTTGGATTGCCGGTTTTGCGTTATTCTCACTATTTTTTGGTGCAGGTAATTTAATTTTACCACCAAGTTTAGGCGCAAAATCTGGTACAGACTGGTTTGTTGTTGTTTTGGGTTTTATAATTACAGGAATTGCCATACCAATTTTAGCCATTTTTGCACATGCAAAACTACAAGGCACGTTGTATGATTTTGGTAAAAAAGTATCGCCAATTTTTAGCACCATATTTTGTTTTTTAATTTATAGCATTGCCTTTGCAATACCATCTCCAAGAACTGCTGCAGTAACGCATGAAATGGCAATACAGCCTTTTTTTGATTCGCCAGCATTAATAACAAGTATTGTTTATTTTGTTTTGGTATTTCTTTTTGCCATTAACAGAACCAAAATTATAAGTTTAATTGGGCAGTTTTTAACACCAATAATTGTAGTTATTTTACTAATAATTATAAGCATTTCCTTTTTTGTAGCACCAGGAACGTTGCAAACCTCTACTTTTAAAAATCCGTTTGTAGATGGTATTTTAGAAGGCTACCAAACCTTTGATGCTATTGCAGGTGTTGTAGTTGGTGCAGTAATTATTATTTCTTTAAATTATAGCAATCATACCACTTTTTTTGAAAAAAGAAAACTAATTACTAAAGCGGGTTTTATTGCAGGTACAGGTTTATTTTTAATTTATGGCGGCTTAATTTTAAGCGGTGCTTTATTTTCATCAACCTTTGCAGAAAACACAACTAGAACAGCAATTTTATCTAGTTTAAGCGCACAAACATTGGGCGGTTTTGGCACTACTTTTTTAAGTATTTTAGTAGCTTTGGCTTGTTTTACAACTGCTGTAGGTATTGTAACAGGTACAGCAGATTATATAAAAGGTATTTGCAATAACTCTAAAATTGCATTTGTTAGTACTGCTGCTTTTGCTTCTATTGTAGGCATTATTGTGGGCAGCTATCAAGTAGATTTTATTATAACTTTGGCAGTACCTGCATTAATGTTTGTATACCCAATTACAATTGTATTGATTTTACTAAATGTTTTGCCAGAAAAATTTGCTTCTAAATTAGTTTTTAGAACCGTAGTTTTAGCTACTTTTATGTTTAGTATTCCAGATTTTTTGGGTTTTATTCCAGGATTTAAAATAATGGCGCAAGATTTGCAAAACTTAATTCCCTTAGGAAAATTTAGTTTGGGCTGGGTTTTGCCTGCATTGCTCACTTTTGTAATTGCCAACCTTACTTTTTTAACAAAAACTTCTAAGTACAATTAAAAATAACACGTAATTTTTGCTATAAAAATTATAATAATTTTAAGCTTTATGTAAAAAAAGAGCTTGTTATACGACAGAATACTTATGAAAACATCTATCCTAAACTTATTACTACTCGTTTCTATTTTTATCAGTTGTAACAATCAAGATGATTTTTTTAATCCAAATGCAGAAAGAATACCGCCTGTTATTAATGTGCCCACAAATTTTGCAGACCCAAACTTAAATGAACAGGCTAAAGATTTATATCAAAGATTAATAAACACCACTCAAAAAGGCATTGCCTTTGGGCAACAACAACCTTTTGGTACAGGCAATAATTTTCCAGTAACAAATCAACTAGAAAACGATTTTTTTGAAGTAGCAGGAGATTACCCAGCAATAGCAGGTTTTGATTTAGAACTAATAGGTTTGCAACCAGATACAGACTCTAATGTTGCTTTTCTTTTAGACGAATTTATAGATCAATTTACAGCAGCCATTAAAAAAGCACACGAAAACGGCAGTATCATAACTATAAGTTGGCATCACACAAATCCTAGAGGTTTTGGCACACCAAATGATGGCAGTTTTAATAATGTTGTAAAAGGTTTTTTAGAAGGTGGCGAATTTAGAGAAGTATACATTAGACGCCTTGCAAGAGCTGCAAGATTACTAAATAAATTAGTAGACGCTAATGGAAATTCCATTCCTGTATTGTTTAGACCTTGGCATGAAATGAATGGCGATTTCTTTTTCTGGGGCGAAGGATTTAGAACTACGCAAGAATACATTCAACTTTGGCAAGATACTATTCAAATTTTATCAGAAGATTTTAATGTGCACAATTTATTATACGTTTACGCGCCAAATTTTGTTGCAAGCCGTTCAGAATATTTAAGAAACTATCCTGGAGACCAGTTTGTAGATGTTTTAGGTATAGATGTTTACGATTTTAGAAACAGAAGATTTTTAACAACTGCACTCAAAAATTTAGAAATTGTAGAAAACATCAGTATCGAAAAAAATAAACTTTTTGCATTAACAGAAACAGGCTTAACAAACGTAGTGCAAAACACATGGTTTACAGAAAGCTTGTATAAAGCCATAAGAGCCAGCAGCATTTCTTACGTTATGCTTTGGCGAAATGATATGACTACCTTTTTTCATACACCTTTTTTAGGACATCCAGCAGAAAGTAATTTTAAAGAGTTTTTAGAAAAGGAAGAAATACTTTTAAGTAGCGATATTTTATAAAACTAACCCATATTACACTTTTTGGCAAAAATTACTGTAATTTTACTAACAATGAAAACCAAATAAATGGCAGTTCAAGAAATTATAAAATACACCTATAAAGACCTCTTTACGTTAAGTACTGTAGAATTTGAAAAAGCATGTACAATAGATCATTCTATACAAAAAAACGCCTATTCTATTTATTGGATTCAAGAAGGAAAAGGAACCTATAATATAGATTTTGAAAAATATGAATTTAAAGATAACGTACTATTTTTCTTAACACCAGGCCAAGTTTTTACTGTAGATTCTGAACAAATAAAAACAGCCTACAAATTTACTTTTGTTAAAGATTTTTACTGCATACAAACCCATGATAAAGAAGTAGCTTGTAACGGTATTTTATTTAATAATATATACGAAACACCTTTTGTAAAACCTTGTAAAAAAGACACGCAAAAACTACAATTTATTTTAGAAAGTTTAATTGAAGAATTTCAACAAAACGAAGCCGCACAATACGACATGTTGCAAGCTTACCTAAAACAATTTATGATTTGTGCCGTACGCGTACAAAAAGAAAATCATATTATAAAAGAAGATACAGAAACCCGTTTATTTAAAGACTTTAGCTTATTGGTAGAGCAAAATTTTAGAACCCTACATGCTGTTACAGATTATGCAAACAGGTTAGGCATTTCACCAAAATCAATAACCAAACACTTTCAAAAATTAGGCGCTACAACACCTTCTCAATTTATAAAAAACCGAATTTTATTAGAAGCAAAACGCCTGTTAATCTACACAGAAAAAAACGTAAAAGAAATTGCTTTTGAGTTAGGTTTTAATGATCCTGCGTACTTTACACGTTTTTTTACAAAAGCCATAGAAAAATCTCCACTTCAATTTAAAAAAGAGTATTAAAAACCACTATTCTTGTAGTAAAAATATCCTTTTCAAGACCGTAAAAATCTTAATATAAAATTATCTATTTTGGGCGTGCCCACACAAAAAAGTGTGGTCAGGCTTTCCATTATATCTTTTTTATTTGTCAATTTTTCGCTATCGCTCAAAAAAGACAAATAAAAAAGGATGCCATTTCAATCCTTCACGCAAGCATTTTTGCCAACCTTCTTACCAGTCCAAACAGTAGGAACTTTTGTCCAATTTTTAAGCCTAAAATTGGTTGCATCTTTACAACATCAAAATAACATATTAATTTAAAACATAAAAATCATGAAAACAATAGCAGAAACAAATTGCCCAAACTGTTGGGGTTACCAAACATATGACGAGCAAAATGAAGACAACCAAGTTTACACCAAAAATTAAATAATTAACAACCTAACAAATAGATAAAATGAAAAAAGTAATCGCAATTTTAGTAGTAGTATTAGCATTCGCATTTCAAACAAATGCACAAGACAATATGAAAAAAGAAACTGTAAAAACAGTAGCTTTAGAACAAACTCAAGGTGAGTTTACCCAAAAAGAAATTAAAATCTCTGAAGGAACTTACATTTTTAAAGTTACCAACAATAATGCCGCTAAAGAAGTAGGTTTGGTTTTAATTGAAAATGGTAAAGATGGTAAAAATACAGAAAATCATATAAAAAACGCTTACGTTACACAAATGGTAAAGCAGGGTAAAACAGAGGCTTCTAAACCTGTAACCTTAAAAAAAGGAACATACCAATACTTTTGCCCTTTTAACAAAACACCACAATACAAATTAATTGTAGAGTAGTTTTTTTTTGCACTAAAAATTTAATGTATCGTTATTTTTAAAACGATACAAATTAAAAAAAAGGCAAACACAAATAATGTGTTTGCCTTTTTTATTTTGTGTTCAAATTAAAATTTACATACACAGCAATAGCTTGTTTTGGCGTTACATTACCACCAAACAAATTATGCGAAATTGGTGCTGTATAATTGGCACCAAAAATAAATTTTTGAGTAGTTATTTCTGCCCCAAAAGTTCCGTTAAAAACAGTACCATCTGTGTTTGCAATCGTTTCACCAAACTGTTCTATAGAATTGTAAATATTGCCAGAAATACCTGCAAAAGGCAAAAGCATAAACTTTTCTTTAGCAATTGCATAAAACAAATTAGCTGCATAACTAAACTGATTTCCAAACCTATATTCGTTTTTATTTTCTCCTTTAAAATAATAGCTTAAAGTTGTATTTACACCAAATTTATCGCCTCCATAATTGTAAGCAACACCAAAAATACCATCTAAACTTCCTGTTCCTAATTGAAAACCTGGGTTTACTCTGTCTGTTAAAATCTGTTCAAATTTACCTGTTGGCAATTTTGCTCCCAAACCAATTTCTATTGAGTGACCAGAAGGTTCTTTAGGCACATTTGAATACAAGTTTGCTTTTTTAACATCTGGTTTTTTATAAAACCTAATTTTATACCAACCCATAACAGTAGCATCTCCAAAACCATTAATGTTTTCATTTCTATCTGTAAAAGCTCTTTTTAAATCTTGATAAGGTAAAATAGCACTTACATAAAATTTATCTGTTATTGGTACTCTTCCCCAAAGTTGGTAGGTATTAAAATTCTCTGTACTTGTTGGCGAATTTGAAAAGATACCATCTTTAGAAACAAATTTTTGGTAAATATATCTTACTCCTACAAAACTTGCGTTATTTAAGGTTCCTGCACCAAAACTACCATTACTTGTTGCACATCCGCACAAATCACAAAAATAATATTTAAAGGAACCTACTTCATGGGCGCTGCATAAATTTTCTTTTTCATGTGCATAATTTTGCATGGAAATAGAAGAAAAAATCAACAAAAAAAGAAGACTTTGTTTGTTAAAACTCTGCAAAACGTTCATCATTTAAAAAAGTATTATCTGTTAATGTTTTTAAAAATGCAATTACATTTTCTTTATCTTCTTGGGTTAAATCAATTCCCAAATTACCATTTGCTTTTCGTAAAATAGGATCTACTTCGCTACCATTTTCTACCATTCCATCTGTATAAAAATTTAAAACATCTTCTAACGTTCCAAATCTACCATCATGCATATAAGGAAAAGACATTTCTGTATTTCTAAGACTTGGTACTCTAAATTTATAGAAATCTTCTGCAAAACCAGAAACTCGTTTTCTACCTTCTTCCTCAGGAAATCTTGGGTTTACAGGTATGCCATTATTTCGATAACTTTTATCTGTAAACAAAGCTCCAGAATGGCAAGAAGCACAGGTATTGTTAAAGATTTGAAAACCTTTTTCTTCTTTAACCGTAAAAGCCTCGTTCTCTTCTTTTCTAACTACTTTATCGTATTTAGAATCTCCAGAAATCATAGTAACCATAAATTGAGAGAGTGCTTTTAACAATCTTTCTGAGGTAACTTCTGCATCACCAAAAGCATTGCTAAACAAAATATCATACTCTTTGTAACTGCTTAATTTAGAAATTACAGAAGGTATGGTTTCATTCATCTCAAAATCACTTGTAATGGGAATTATAGGTTGCAGATCCAAATGAATTGCGGCACCATCCCAAGTAAATTCGCTAAAAAAAGCTAAATTTTGTATAGGTTGTGCATTTCTAAAACCAGTTTTACCGTCTACTCCATGGCTTGTTGTGTGCCCATGATGTGTAAAAGCAGAAGCTTGTTCATGACAAAAACCACAAGATATTATGCCGTCAGAAGCTAATCTACCTTCGTAAAAAAGTTTTTTCCCTAAAGCAACGCCCTCTTCTGTTAGTGGATTTTTACTCAAATCGTATACTATATCAGGAAAATTACTAGGAATCTTTAAATTGATATTGGTAGGGATTTTTACATACTCCTCTTCCTCTTTAGTACAAGAAAACAAAAGCAAAAAGCCCAAACTAATTAAAAATAAATTTTTCATTTTTTTAAAATGAAACCTGCTATTTAAAAGGTTTTCAACTCAATAAATACTTAATTTTAAATAGCAGATTTACTTTTTTAGTTATGTACGTGATCTACAGTAAACATTTGGTTTACATTGGTAGCAATTTGTGGAGATTTTACACCATCTACATGAATTTGTGCAGCATCATCTAACATAAATTTTGTATTACCTTGTAATATGTTTGCAACATCTGCAACTATGTGAATTTCTGGAGTTGCGTCTACCCTAACTCTTGCAGAATTTGTGAAGTCTAAACTAACTTCTTTATAATTGTCTAAAGCACTTCCATGACTTCCCATATGAAATGCAAAGGCTGTTTCTTCGGCTGTATTTGCAGAAGTGTACACACCTTCAAAAACCATAAACTTATAGCCTGCTTGCCAACTCCACATCATACCAGCATCTTTTGCCAAACTTAAAAAATCGCCTTGTCCTGTGGCACCTTCTAAATATTTATCTTGATCTACACCAATACCAAAGGTTAATTTGGTATAATCTTCTTCTGGAATGTTATTTAAAGTAATAAATTGAGATGAAATAACCTCTTCATTTACAATAAAATAAGATTGGTTTTTAGGATATGTAAAAACAGTACCATCTGCAGTTTCTAAGCGAACATTACTTACAATATATTTTACTTTAGAAATTTTAATTTGTTCGGTTTCGTTTGCTTTATAAGGTGTTGTTTTTAATAATAAATCAGACGTTTTATAGGCATTATCAAATTTTAAGGTTAAAGCACCTTCGCCGTCTAAAATTTCAGTTTCATTACTAGAGCAGCTGTAAATTGTTACTGCTAAAATAGCAGCAGTTAAGTATTTTAAAATTTTCAT
The DNA here is from genome assembly GCF_947495205.1 of uncultured Polaribacter sp. Lineage (GTDB taxonomy): Bacteria > Bacteroidota > Bacteroidia > Flavobacteriales > Flavobacteriaceae > Polaribacter. Next base: position 223,568 of record NZ_CANLXV010000001.1, read on the forward strand.
TTTTTAAATATTTTTTACTTCAATTTTATTTTGAAGTTTAAATTTATTGTTAATAACAGTATAATGTTGCATTATGCTTTTATCTTTTTAAAGATAAAAACTCAACGCAAAAAATGACATAAACTTAATTATGCAAAAACAAGTATTTATAAATGAAAATCTGGTGGCTGCTCTAAACCACTGGTAAAATTTTTAGCATACAAGGAGTTCTTATTAAAAATAAGTTTCCTTTTTTGGAAAGTTATTTGTTGCAAAACAAAGCTTGCTATTTGTTGATGAAATACAGGAAAAAAAGCATCTGAAGCTACTGTAAAACCTTGAACATCATCTTTAGATACATCTACTTTTGGTGCAATTTTTTTTGCTAAATGACATTTTCCATTACATTGCAATTGTGGTTTTTCTTTGTTAACACAGTAAGTTTCTACAATGTAATCTATATTTAAAGCAAAATAACCAATATACCCTAAATGATAAACGGGTCTAACAGCCAATGCTAAAAATAATATGATACAAAAGGTTTTTTTCAACAAAAAAAATTTTTGCAAAGATAGTATTTAATAGATTTTTACGTTAAATTTTAACTAACAAAAAGAAATAAATGACACAAAAACTCTGTAAAACTCTAAATATGCGTTAATTTAGCATTTGTAAAAGAATATAATTTTGTTAAATTACTACACATATCCACATAATACTTCTAAAGATTGGGTAACTTTTGTACACGGTGCAGGAGGTAGTAGTTCTATTTGGTACAAGCAAATTAGAGATTTTAAAAAACATTTTAATGTATTAATTTTAGATTTAAGAGGCCATGGAAACAGCCAGCCTTCTTTAAAAGATACATTTAAAGCAAAATACACTTTTGATTCTATTACCGCAGATATTTTAGAAGTTATCGATTATCTTAAAATAGAAAAATCGCATTTTGTTGGTATTTCTTTAGGTACAATTTTAATAAGAAATTTAGCCGAAAAAAGAGCACAGTTAGTTAAAAGTATGATTATGGGTGGTGCAATTATTAAAATGAATTTTCGCTCGCAACTTTTAATGAAAGTAGGTAACGTGTTTAAATCTGTTGTGCCTTACATGCTGTTGTATAAACTCTTTGCATTTATTATTATGCCAAAGAAAAATCATAAAAAATCGCGATTGCTTTTTGTAAATGAAGCTAAAAAATTATATCAAAAAGAATTTATACGTTGGTTTAAATTAACATCAGAAATAAACCCACTTTTGCGTATTTTTAGAGCAAAAGACATTAAAATACCTACCTTGTATGTAATGGGCGCAGAAGACCATTTATTTTTGCCTTCTATTAAAAAAATAGTTTCAGAACACCTTACTTCTACTTTATTTGTAATTGATAATTGTGGCCATGTGGTTAATGTAGACCAACCAGAAACCTTTAACAATCAAACTATAAAGTTTATTTTTTCTATTTCATAAAACTAAATCAACAACTTAATTGATTACCCAATTTTTATCTTTTATATTTACTTTTTAAAAGAAAGTACTATGAATCAAATAATTACATTTGGCGAAGTTTTAATGCGTATATCTCCTTTAGGAAATAGAAAGTTTATGCAATCTAATGCTGTAGAATTCTATTTTGGTGGTACAGAAGTAAATGTTGGTATTTCTATTGCCAATTTTGGAGGAAATGTAAAACATATTTCTTGTATTTCTAATGATTTTATTGGAGACACCGCAATTTCTTATTTAAATAAATTTGATTTAGATACCTCTGCAATTGTGCGTTCTGGAAGACCTTTAGGCGTTTATTTTTTAGAAGTTGGCGCTGTTATGAGGCCAAGTTCTATTTCTTACAATAGATCACATTCTTCTTTTTCTGAAATTTTACCAGAAATGGTAAATTGGCAAAAATCTCTAGAAAATGGCCATTGGTTTCATTGGACGGGTATTACACCTGCTTTATGCAAAGGAGCAAAAGAAACCTTAAAAGAAGGTTTAGCTTTAGCCAGAAAAAAAGGAATGATAATTTCTGCAGACCCAACCTACAGAAGTGGTTTATGGAAATATGGAGAAAATGCTAAAGAAGTTTTAACAGATTTAATACAATATTCTACCATTTTTATTGGTGGAATAAATGAAATAAACGAACTTTTAGATACAAATTACATGTATTCTAATGACGATTTTATAAAAGCATCTAAACACTTAATAGCAACGTATCCTTCTATAGAAAAGGTTTTTGATAAGATTAGAACCTCTATAAATTCTTCTTGGCACAAAATTAAAGCAAGAATGTGGAATGGCATAGAGTTTAAAGAAACCCAAGATCTAGACATTACACATGTTGTAGATAGAATTGGAACTGGAGATGCTTTTGCTGCAGGATTAATACATGGTTTACAAAAATTTAACGACTACAAAGCAATGGAATTCGCTTCAGCAGCTTGCGCTATAAAACATACGTATTTGGGTGATGTAAATTACGCCAATGAAAAAGATGTTATTTTTATATTAGAAGGAAATACTACTGGAAGATTAAATCGATAAAAAACAAGGGAGCAAGCTCCCTTGTAAAAATTATGAGTTCATAATAGCCTCAATTTCTTCTGCTTCTATAGGTATATTTTCCATTAAATTAAAAGGTGCTCCTTTCTGTTGAATTACAACATCGTCTTCTAATCTTATGCCAAAACCTTCTTCTGGTATATAAATACCAGGTTCTACAGTAAATACCATGTTTGCTTGCATGGGCTCATGCAACAAACCATAATCATGAGTATCTAAACCAATATTATGGCTGGTACCATGCATAAAATACTTTTTGTAAGCAGGCCAATCTTTATCTTCATTTTGTACAGCTGCTTTGTCTAAAAGACCCAAAGCTAATAATTCTGAAGTCATAATTTTACCAACTTCTGTATGATATTCTTTCCAAATTGTGCCTGGAATTAACATATTTGTAGCTTCCTTTTTAACTCGATTTACGGCATTATAAACTGCTTTTTGTCTCTTAGAAAAACACCCAGAAACAGGTATTGTTCTTGTTAAATCACTAGAATAATTAGCGTATTCTGCTGCTACGTCTAGTAAAATTAAATCGCCACTTTTACATTGCTGATTATTTTCTATATAATGCAAAACATTGGCATTATTACCAGAAGCAATTATTGGTGTGTATGCAAAACCTTTAGATCTGTTTCTAATAAATTCGTGAATTAATTCTGCCTCAATTTCATATTCCCAAACACCAGGTTTTACAAACGCTAAAAGTCTGCGAAAACCTTTTTCTGTAATATTACAAGCGTGTTGCATTAAATCCAATTCAACTTGATCTTTTACCGAACGTAAACGTTGCAAAATAGGATTGCTTTTTGCTACGTTATGTGCAGGATATTTGGCTAACAACCATTTTGTAAAACGATCTTCGCGCGTTTCCGTTTGTACATTTGCTCTATAATGTTCATTTGTATTTATGTAAAAAGTATCTGCATAAGACGCCATTTCAAACAAAACTTTTTCTAAATCTTTTAACCAAAAAATTGTTTGTACACCACTTGTTTTGGTCGCTGCTTTTTTGGTTAATTTTTCACCTTCCCAAACGGCAATATGTGCATTGGTTTCTGTTACAAATAATACTTCTTGCAAATTTTTATTTGGGCAATCTGGAAACAATAGTAACACACTTTCCTCTTGATCTACACCAGATAAATAGAAAATATCTCTGTTTTGTTGAAAAGGCATTGTACTGTCTGCTCCTATTGGATAAACGTCATTAGAATTAAAAACCGCCATACTTTTTGGTTGCATTGCAGCCATAAAATTCTTACGGTTTTTTATAAAAAGTTTAGAAGCTATAGGATTGTATTTCATGTTGTATCAATTAGAAAATCAAAGGTAAGAAATCTAAATGCCAACGTAAAATGAGAAAGTTTATAAAACACAATTTGTCACGCTGTAAGCGTCTCAAGCAAGAATAAAAAAGCAATGTGTGTGTGGGACGCTTTCAGCGTGACAAACAAGTAGAAAAAAATTACCACAAAGATGGCTATATTTTCTGTGTTTCTATATGGTAAAAAGTGGTAAAAACTAATAACGTTTCTTTTTAGGTGCTCCACTTCTTCCTCTTCCTGTAGCTGGTTTTGGTTTATTCTCTTTAAAATGTGGTTTTCTTTTTTGTGCTGATGTAGTTTCTGTAGCTCTTTTTTTGTTGGAATTACCAGAATTGCTTCCACCTTTTTTCTTTCCAAAAGATTTTTTACTTGTAGCAGCTCTTTTTGGAGGCGCAGTATCTGTAGGTTCAAAACCTTTAACTACGGTAGTTTTAATTTTCTGCTTTAATAATTTTTCTATCTCATTTTGGTATTCTGTTTCTTCACTACAAACCAAAGAAATGGCTTCTCCTGCAGCTCCAGCTCTTCCTGTTCTACCAATTCTATGTACATAATCTTCGGGTACATTTGGCAATTCAAAATTAATTACATTTGGTAATAAAGGTATATCTAAACCTCTTGCAGCAATATCTGTAGCCACCAAAACTTTAATTGAATTCTCTTTAAAATTTTGCAACGCTTTGGTTCGCGCTCCCTGACTTTTGTTTCCATGTATTGCAGCAGAAGAAATTCCTGCTTGAATTAACTTTTTGGTTAATTTGTTAGCGCCATGCTTTGTTCTGGTAAAAATTAACACCTGTTTCCAGTTGTTGTCTTTTATTAATTTTATGGTAAACTCGGTTTTTTTACCTTTATCAACTTGATACACATTATGCGTAACCTTTTTTGCAGTAGAATTTTGTGGCGCCGTTTCTACTTCTACAGGATTTCTTAAAATACCGGCTGCCAATTGCTTAATATCTTTAGAAAAGGTTGCAGAAAACATCAAATTTTGACGTTTAACTGGCATAAAACTCATTATTTTGTTAATATCTCTAACAAAACCCATATCTAACATACGGTCTGCTTCATCTAAAATTAATACATCTATACGTTTAAAAGAAACCGCTTTTTGGTCGTGTAAATCTAACAATCTACCAGGTGTTGCCACTAAAATATCTACTCCTCTTTTTAAGGTTGCTATTTGTGGTTTTGCATTAACACCACCAAAAATTACGGCAGATTTTATGTTTACATACTTGCTGTATTCTCTTACATTTTCATAAACTTGCGCAGCCAATTCTCTTGTTGGCGTTAACACCAAGGCACGCAAAGGCCTGTATTTTGGATGTTTTGTAGCTACTAAATAATTTAAAACAGGCAAGGTAAAACCCGCTGTTTTTCCGGTTCCAGTTTGTGCAGATGCTAAAATATCTTTACCGTTTAAAATATGTGGAATCGCCTTTTCTTGTATAGGCGATGGTTTGGTGTATCCTTTCTCTTCTACAGCTTTCAAAATTGCATCAGATAAACCTAAATCTTTAAATGTCATAAATACTATTTATAAAAATCGCTTTATTTAGCGTTTTCATTGGCAAAGATACGTTGTTTAAAATAGAAGAAATCATATCATTTTTTTGTTTTTCTTTTTCTTTTGGTGTTTTAAAGGCTTTCGCTGCTTGCTTCCTCCTAAAAAGCAGCAGAACTTAAATAACCAGACTGTCTTAAGCGAAGTTAAAAAGGCTCTTTATTTAGAGCAGATTGTTTGTTTGTATGATTTTCTTATTCGGATTAAAATTTTGAAAATATTAATAAAAAGTAACTATTACAGTTTTAAAACGATAGTTCAAACGCCCAAAACATGTTAATTTTTTTGATATTGCTTTTACAAGTAGTAAATTCATCACCTTAAACTAAACTTTACTATAATGAAATCTATTTATACGTTTTTCTTCTTTTTGTCTGTTGTAACTTTTGCACAAACGCCAACAAGTTCAAAAACTGTGCAAAAAGCATTAACTCAAAAATCAATGATGATGCAATCTTCTTTGGTTAAAAATATTGAGTTTACCAATATTGGGCCAACGGTAATGAGTGGTCGTGTTGCAGATATTGCTGTAAATCCAAACAATCCAACAGAATTTTACGTAGGCTATGCTTCTGGTGGTTTGTGGCATACTACTAATAATGGAACTACTTTTACGCCTTTGCTAGACAATTCGCCCACGCAAAACATAGGCGATATTGCTGTAGATTTTAACTCTGGAACGATTTGGGTAGGTACAGGAGAAAAAAATTCTTCGCGCTCTTCTTATGCGGGTATTGGTTTACTAAAATCTACAGATAATGGTAAAACTTGGCAAAATATGGGATTAACAGATTCGCATCATGTGAGTAGAATTGTGATTAACCCAAATAATGTAAATGAAGTGGTAGTTGGTGTTATTGGGCACTTGTATTCTCCCAATGCAGAACGTGGTATTTTTAAAACTACAGATGGTGGAAAAACCTGGAAAAAATCGCTTTTTATAAATAACAATACTGGTATTATAGACGTTGCCTTTGCACCAGAAAACTTTAACATTATGTATGCTTCTTCTTGGGAAAGAGAGCGTAAAGCTTGGAATTTTACAGGAAACGGAAACAATTCTGCCATTTATAAAAGTACAGATGCGGGTAATACGTGGTCTAAAATATCTAAAAATGCTGGTTTTCCAACAGGAAACGGTGTAGGTAGAATTGGTTTGGCGGTTTTTAATGCAAATACGGTTTATGCACTGCACGATAGTCAGTACAGAAGACCAAAAGACAAAAATAAAAACGCTATAAATGGTTTAACCAAAGAAGATTTTAAAACCATGAATGCCGCCGAATTTTTAAATTTAGACGAGAAAAAATTAAACACCTACTTAAAAAATAACGGATTTCAAGAAAAATATAGGGCTCAAAACGTAAAGCAAATGGTGCGCGTAGGTTCTGTAAAACCCATAGATTTAGCAAGTTATTTAGAAGATGCAAATGCTATGTTATTTGACACACAAGTTATTGGAGCAGAAGTTTTTAAAACCACAAATGGAGGCAAAAATTGGCAAAAAACCCACACAGATTATTTAGACGGTATTTACAGTTCTTACGGTTATTATTTTGGTGAAATTAGAGTAGATCCTAAAGATGAAAATGGTATTTATGTACTGGGAGTTCAACTTATAAAATCTAAAGATTCAGGAAAAAACTTTACGTTAATTAGTAGAGAAAATGTGCATTCAGATCATCAAGCATTGTGGGTAAATCCTAAAAAACCGGGTCATTTTATTAATGGTAATGATGGTGGTTTAAATATTTCTTATGATGATGGTGAAAGTTACATTAAACTAAACAACCCGCCTGTTGGGCAATTTTATTCCGTTTATGCAGACAATCAAAAAAACTACAAAGTTTACGGTGGTTTGCAAGATAATGGGGTTTGGGTTGCCAATAATAATGCAAGTGTAAACAAACGTTGGCATCAAACAGGGCAAAATCCATATCAATCTATTATGGGAGGAGATGGTATGCAGGTGCAAGTAGATAATAGCAACCCAAATATTGTGTATACTGGTTATCAATTTGGTAATTATTTTAGAATTGATAGGGCTTCTGGCAAGCAAAAATACATTCAACCAAAACATACTTTAGGCGAAATTCCATACAGATTTAATTGGCAAACTCCAATTCATTTATCTAAACACAACCAAGATATTTTATATTTAGGCGGTAACAAATTACATCGTTCTTTAAATAAAGGTGATGCTTGGGAAACTATTTCTGATGATTTAACTACTGGCGGAAAAAAAGGAAATGTTGCTTATGGAACATTAACCTCAATTTCTGAAAGTCCGTTTCAATTTGGTTTAATTTATGTAGGCTCAGATGATGGTTATATTAATCTAACCAAAAACGGTGGTGGCAGTTGGACTAAAATTTCTAACAACTTACCTCAAAATTTATGGGTTTCTAGAGTAATTGCTTCAACTCATAAAAAAGAGCGCGTTTATGCTACTTTAAATGGGTATAGATTTGATGATTTTACGCCTTATATTTTTATGTCTGATGATTTTGGTACAACTTGGAAAAATATTGGAAATTCAATTCCAACATCAGCAGTAAACGTAATAAAAGAAGATCCTGCAAATGAAAACGTTTTATATGTTGGTGCAGATAATGGTTTGTATGTTTCTTTTAATAAAGGCAATTCTTGGGAAGCATTTAGTAACAATTTACCAAATGTAGCAATACACGATTTGGTTATACAACCCACAGCAAAAGAATTGGTTGTAGGTACTCATGGTAGAAGTTTATACAAAGCAAATATTGCCCCTTTACAAGAGCTTACTGCTGAAGTTTTAGCCAAAGAAAATTATGTTTTTGCAATAAAATCAATCAGAAAAAATAACAATTGGGGCCGTTCTTTTAGTCAGTGGAGAGATGCGTACACGCCAGAAATTAAAATTCCGTTTTACACAAAAACTGCAAAAAAAGTAACTGCAAAAATTTATGCTGATAATACAGAGGTAAATTCTATTACTACCAATGCAAAAAAAGGTTATAATCAAATGTTATTTGATCTTTCTTTCTCTAAAAAAGGAAGAAAAGCATTTGAAAAAGCAAGTAAAAACAAGGCAACAAACTTAACATTAAAACAAGCTCAAAATGGGGTTTATTATTTACCAAAAGGAAAATACATTGTTAAAATTGGCAATTCTGAAAATGAGTTTGAAATAAAGTAATAGCGTTATCAATTCAAAAATAGAAAGAAACCATAATATTCTAGCTTGATTTCTCTTTAATTTAGAAATAACCAAACCAAACAGCCATAAATAAAAGCGACTCTAAAATAAATTTCAAAAAAAACGAAACAACTCATTCATTCGCCCTATTTTCATCATATGAAAAAATTACTCTTTTTACTTTTTTTTACAAGCATTATATCTTTAAACGCTCAATCCAAACCTAAAGGTTTTTTTGAACTTTCTACACCCATAAAAATGTGGGTAATATTTCATCCGTTTAAAGCAAAAAAATCTTACCAAATAGCATTAGAAACTAATAAAGTATCTGATTCTATTGCCAAAACAAATGCACTAGATAAAGACAAAAGTGGCGGACAAGTAGATGCGTTTAGACATGCATATTGGTTGGCACGCTTAAAACAAGATTTGGGAGAAAAAGCTGCACGCTCTTTAGGTGAAGCACATGAAAAAGACAACTACATTACTTACAAAGAAAGAAAATTAGAAGATGGTGTTGTGCCCGATGAAATTTCTTCTGAAATGGATTTATATAACAACGAACAAGGTTTAAAATTAATACAAAAAAAGAGTAAAATCTCTAGAAAAAACCTCATTCATAAAATTGTTAACGCCATTAAAGAAGGTAAAATGAAAATTATTAAGAAAGATAAAAAAGGACGTTTTTTAACTTGTAAAGGTAAAATTATCTCCAAAGAAGAATTAAAAGGAAAATGGAAAAACAATAAATGCTTGGTGTCTTCTAACGTTAAAAATTAACAGTTTTGTCATTTTTTGTTAAAGGTTAAACCAATTTATTTAAAACAATTCTAAATACTATTGAAAACGTTGTAAATTCTTTGTTTGCGTAACTGTTTACCCTTATTTTTGTACACTAAATTAATAATTAATTATACAATGGGCGGATTTTTCAAATCTTCAATTGGAAGAAAAGTGGCAATGGCACTTTCAGCATTTTTTTTAATGTTCTTCTTACTTCAGCACTTAGCAATTAATATTTTATCAGTTGCAAACCCAGATTTATTTAATGAAGTTTCGCACTTTATGGGTACAAACCCGGTTGTTCAATTTGCATTGCAACCTGTTTTAATTTTTGCAGTTGTTTTTCATTTTGTAATGGGTTTTATCCTAGACATCAAAAATAGAAAAGCAAACGGTGCTAAATATGCTAAAAACAATGGTGCTGCAAACTCAACCTGGTTTAGTAGAAACATGGTAATTAGCGGAATTACAATTTTAGCTTTCGTTTTATTACACTTTATTGATTTTTGGTTTCCAGAAATCAATACAAAATTTATACAAGGAGATTGGTCTGGTACCATGCCTGGTGTAGATGGCTTTAGATATCACGAAGAATTGGTGCATAAATTTATGAATCCAGCAAGAGTTGTTGCTTATGCAGTTGCTTTTGTTTTCTTAGGCTTACACTTAGCACATGGTTTTACCTCTGCTTTTCAATCTGTAGGTGCTGCATCTCTTCGTAAAAAATTAGAGAAAGTAGGTATTGCTTATTCAGTAATCGTTCCTTTCGGCTTTATTTTTATTGCATTATATCATTTTTTTAACCATTAATCTTAAACAATTATGGCTTTAGATTCAAAAGTACCTCAAGGTCCAATTAAAGATAAATGGACAGATTATAAAAATAAAATTAACTTGGTAAATCCTGCCAACAAACGTCATATAGATGTTATTGTGGTTGGTACAGGTTTAGCAGGTGGTTCTGCTTCTGCAACTTTAGCAGAATTAGGCTACAATGTAAAAGCATTTGCTTATCAAGACTCTCCAAGAAGAGCGCACTCTATTGCCGCTCAAGGAGGAATTAATGCAGCTAAAAACTATCAAGGAGATGGAGATTCTACTTACCGTTTATTTTACGATACTGTAAAGGGTGGAGATTATCGTTCTCGTGAAGCAAACGTTTATCGTTTGGCAGAAGTTTCTGCAAATATCATCGATCAATGTGTAGCACAAGGTGTACCTTTTGCTCGTGATTATGGTGGTTTATTAGACAACCGTTCTTTTGGTGGAGTTTTAGTTTCTAGAACTTTTTACGCAAAAGGGCAAACGGGTCAACAATTATTATTAGGAGCTTATTCTGCCATGAACAGGCAAATTGCTCGTGGTAAAATTGAAATGTTTAACAGACATGAAATGTTAGACGTTGTTATTGTTGATGGTAAAGCAAGAGGAATTATTGCACGTAATTTGGTTACAGGAGAAATAGAGCGTCATTCTGCACATGCAGTTGTAATTGCTTCTGGTGGTTATGGAAACGTTTATTTCTTATCTACAAACGCCATGGGTTCTAACGTAACTGCAGGCTGGAAAGTACATAAAAAAGGAGCTTATTTTGCAAACCCTTGTTATACACAAATTCACCCAACTTGTATACCACGTTCTGGAGATTATCAGTCTAAATTAACCTTAATGTCTGAATCTTTAAGAAATGATGGACGAATTTGGGTACCAAAACATTTAAAAGATGTTGAATCTATAAGATCAGGAAAATTAAAACCTACGCAATTAAAAGAAGAAGATAGAGATTACTATTTAGAAAGACGTTATCCTGCTTTTGGTAATTTAGTACCAAGAGATGTTGCTTCTAGAGCAGCAAAAGAACGTTGTGATGCTGGTTATGGTGTAAATGCAACTGGTGAAGCTGTGTATTTAGATTTTGCAGCATCTTTTGTAAGATATGGAACAGAGCAAGCGAAGATTCAAGGTATTTCTAATCCTTCAGAAGCAAAAATAAAAGAATTAGGTCAAGAAATTGTAAGAGCAAAATACGGGAACTTATTTCAAATGTACGAGAAAATCGTTGATGAAAATCCGTATGAAACACCTATGATGATTTATCCTGCAGTACATTACACAATGGGTGGTGTTTGGGTAGATTACAACTTAATGACTACCATTCCAGGTTGTTATGCAATTGGAGAAGCAAATTTCTCTGATCATGGTGCCAACAGATTAGGTGCCTCTGCATTAATGCAAGGTTTAGCAGATGGTTATTTTGTATTACCATATACCATTGGAGATTATTTAGCTGATGATATTAGAACAGGAAAAATTTCTACAGATACACCAGAATTTGAAGCTGCAGAAAAAGAAGTAAAAGAAAGAATTGATTTCTTTGTTAATAATAAAGGAACCCATTCTGTAGATTACTACCACAAAAAATTAGGTAAAATTATGTGGGATAAATGTGGTATGTCTAGAAACGCAGAAGGTTTAAAATCTGCTATCGAAGAAATTTCTGCATTGCGTAAAGATTTCTGGGAAAATGTAAATGTACCAGGAACAGATAAAGAATATAATGAGCAGTTGGCAAAAGCAGGTAGAGTTGCAGATTTCTTAGAATTAGGAGAGTTGTTTGCTAAAGATGCTTTAGTAAGAGAAGAATCTGCAGGAGGACACTTTAGAGAAGAGCACCAAACTCCAGAAGGAGAAGCAAAACGTTTAAAAGAATTCCAATTTGTTTCTGCTTGGGAATATAAAGGTGAGCCAAAAGATGCAGTATTGCACAAAGAAGAATTGGCTTACGAAAATATAGAAGTAAAAGAAAGAAGTTATAAATAATGTAGTTTATGGTTGATGGTTGTTAGTTTATGGAAACAACAACTAACAACAAACAACTAAAAACCAAAAACTAATAAAAATGAATTTAACACTTAAAATTTGGAGACAGAAAGACGCTAATTCAAAGGGTCAAATGACAGATTATAAAGTATCTGAAATTTCAGAACACATGTCTTTCTTAGAAATGATGGATGTTTTAAATGAACAGATCATTAATAAAGGTGAAGAACCTGTTGCTTTTGATCATGACTGTAGAGAAGGAATCTGTGGTATGTGTTCTATGTATATTAATGGTGAAGCACATGGTCCAGATAGAGGCGTAACAACCTGCCAACTACACATGCGCATGTTTAAAGATGGCGATACTATTACTATTGAGCCTTGGAAAGCAGCTGCTTTTCCTGTGGTAAAAGATTTAGTTGTAGACAGGTCTGCTTTTGATAGAATACAACACGCTGGTGGTTATATTTCTGTAAATACTTCTGGAAATACGCAAGATGCGAACTCAATTCCTATTGCCAAAGAGGCTGCAGACACAGCAATGGATGCTGCAACTTGTATTGGTTGTGGTGCTTGTGTAGCAACTTGTAAAAATAGCTCTGCAATGTTATTTGTAGGTGCCAAAGTTTCTCAATATGCATTATTACCACAAGGACAAGTAGAAGCTGCAGATCGTGTGAAAAACATGGTAGCTCAAATGGATTTAGAAGGTTTTGGGAACTGTACCAATACAGGTGCTTGTGAGGTAGAATGTCCTAAAGGAATTTCTTTAGACAACATTGCAAGAATGAATAGAGAATTAATGAAAGCTTCTATTTAAAAACATAAGTGATTGCGAGGTACGAAGCAATCTTTTAATTAAAAATAAAAAACCCAAAACGAATTCGTTTTGGGTTTTTTATTTAAACTCCTTAAAAAAAGTACTTGGACTAATTTTTAAAAACTCTAATATATTTAAAAGTCTTAGCAAATCTAACTTTGTGGTTCCTTTTTCTACTTTAAAGTAACCATTTTCTCCTATACCTAAATAATTACAAATATCCATTTGGGTTACTCCTTGTGCTTTTCTTTCTGCAATAATTTTGTCTAAAATAGCAAAATACGTTTTATTGATATTTGAATTTTCTTTTTCTTTTTCTTTTTCTTTTTCTTTTTCTTTTTCTTTTTTATTCATAATAGCATTTATTTTAAACAAAAATACCACTAATTTTTTAAATATTTATTTCCATTTTGGAGTAGCTGAATTCAGGGATGCAACACCTATCCCTGAATTCAGCTACTCCAAAATGGAAGGGTAGTTTCTTTGGTTTTTAAAATAATGTTTACGTAATTTGAAAAAAAGAAAAACTATGAAAAGGAAAGAGTCTAAATTAAGTATGTAAAATACTTACCTATTGTAAGTTGAAACCCTACCCTTTCCACCTCTTTTTTTTATTATTTACAGCACTACTAAACTATTTTAAGGAAGTAGAAAAAAGTATAAACCATAAAAAAACATCCGCTTGCGGAAAAACATAAAAAATCTTGCAAATAAATTATAATTTAAACCAAATGCCTATGTAAAGCCATAAACAACAAACAGAGGAAGTGTTACAAAAGTAATTCTTTTTCTACAAGTTTTTAAAGATTTTTAGACTTGTTTACTCACTTAAAATCTTAAAAATTTCAATTAATAAACCCAATTTAAATGGGTAATAAAATTTAAAAAATGAAAAAAGTAATATTACGCATGGCAGTAATGATGCTTTTAATGTCATTTACAAACAAAAAAACTACTAATACTAATGTTGATGAAATTTTCTCACCAGAATGCTTTGATTTTGCTGATGAAATTATAGAAGAACTAAATATGGCAGGTTGGTCTTTTGATGATTATGAACTTCAACACAGCTTTTGGGAAGCACAGTATGACTGGTGTGAATCAACAACGGATTATGACGAATTTCAATTTCCAAATTAATATTTATAATTAATGAAGGCATATCTACAAGTTTTATTATTTATTATTTTAATAAATAATTCATTTAGTCAAAAGAATAATTTTATTGCAGAATATAAGTTGATTTACAAGCCAATAAAGTTTGATTCTTTAACAAAAAAGAAAAGTAATAATGAAAATGTTGAATTTCAAAAATATTTTAAATCTTTGATTTATAATTTAAAAAATGCTGGGAACTCGTTGGAAAATATTAGTTATAAATTAGAATTTAATAAACAGGCATCATCATTTACAATAAACCCAATTTTAGAAAGTGATATTTCAAGAGGCAAGCTTTTAAGAACTATGTTAGGTATAAAAGATGAAACTTATTTCACTAATGATGAATCAATAATAAATAATAAAAACTCATATGGTGAGGACTTTCTTGTAGATATGCCTAAATTAAAATGGAAAATATTTAATAAAAAAAAGAAAATTGGCAATTATTGGTGTTATAAAGCAACTACTATAGTTTACAGAGAAAATTCTAAAAAAAAATTTAACAAAACTGTGACTGCTTGGTTTACACCAGAAATATCTTACAATTATGGTACGAAAAATTATTCTGGTTTACCAGGTCTTATTGTTTTATTGAAAGAAAATGATAATATAAGTTTGCAATTAGTTAAAATTCAAGAAAAAAGATATAGTATATTATCTAAACCTAAAAAAGGAAAAAAAATATCCGAAAAAGAATTTAAAGCATTGAGCAAAAAAATGTATGAGAATAGAAAGAACTAAATTAATATAAAATTATTTTTTTTACGCTTTTACTTTAGATTATCATGAAAAAAGTCACACAATTATTTTTTTTATTAGTGTACAATTGCTTCTTCGCCCAAAAAGTAACCCTTTCTGGTTCTGTAAAAGACAGCTTACAAAACCCAATGCCTTATGCCAATGTTATTGCAAAACCCAAAGATGTTTCTAAAAACCTGCAATTTGCTATTACAGATAACGAGGGTTTTTACAAATTGGTTTTAGAACAAAAAGATACTATTACTATAAGCATTTCTTATTTGGGCTACAAGCCCATAGAATATCAATTTATTGCGCTTAAAAACACTAAAAAAGATTTTGTTTTGCAACAATCTTCAGAAAGTTTAGATGAGAT
This sequence comes from uncultured Polaribacter sp., assembly GCF_947495205.1. Classification (GTDB taxonomy): domain Bacteria; phylum Bacteroidota; class Bacteroidia; order Flavobacteriales; family Flavobacteriaceae; genus Polaribacter. The sequence goes on from NZ_CANLXV010000001.1 coordinate 238,877, forward strand.
TGTTATAGAAATGCCAGTAACTGTTAAAGGAGATACCACCACTTATAAAACAGACAAGTTTATAGATGGTTCTGAGAGAAAACTTAAAAACGTTTTAAAAAAATTACCAGGTGTAGAAGTTTCTAAAAACGGTACTGTTACTGTACAAGGCAAAAAGGTTACCAAAATGTTGGTAGATGGCAAAAAGTTTTTTGGTGGCAACTCTAAATTGGCTGTAGAAAACATACCAGCAGATGCAGTTGGCAATGTAGAAGTTATAGACAATTACAACGAAGTCGCTTTTTTAAAAGGCTTAACAGATTCTGACGATATGGCAATGAACATTAAGCTAAAAGAAGACAAAAAACGCTTTGTTTTTGGTGATGTAGAAGCTGGTAAAGGAAACAAAGATTTCTACAAAACCAGCGCCAATTTATTTTATTATGCACCCAAAATAAATGTAAACTTTATTGGAAACCTAAATAACGTAAACGAAAAAACATTTACGTTTAGAGACTATTTAAGTTTTTCTGGTGGCATAAACAGTGTTTTTAGTGGTAATTTTAATTGGAGAGGTGGAGATTTTTCTCAGTTTATGCAAAGTAATGATGTTGTAAAAAGCAATCAAAAATTTGGGGCTTTAAATATTACAAAAACAGCTTCTTCTACATTAGACGTTTCTGGTTTTGCCATTTTTTCTAGCAGCAATATTGGTAATTTTAAAGAAGATTTTAATGAGTACAATACCTTTACAGAGCAAAGAACCAACAATACAAATGCAGATAATTTACTGGGAATTGGAAATTTAAATATAGAATTTACACCCAATTCTAAAGAAAAATGGTATGCACGTTCTCAAGTAAAAAGAACCAACAACACACAAATAAATAGCTTAAATTCTATAGTAAATGCCACAGAAAACAACATACAAACCAACAGAGATTTAACAGCAACGTACATTAATCAAAATATAGAATGGCACAAAAGACAGAACGAAAAACACACATTTTCTAGTGTTTTTAACTATGTTTTTGATAAAAGTAATAAAAACGCATTTTGGGAAACCCAAAACCCAATTTTACAAGGTTTAATTCCTACAGATAATAGCCAAAATCTAATTAGAATTTTACAAGAAAAAAATACCCAAGAGCAAAATATAGATGGTGTTTTTAAGCATTTTTGGGAGTTGAATAATGCGAATCATATTTATACAACTGTAGGGAATAAGTTTTTAAGCGAAGATTTTTTTACAGAAGATAGCCAACTATTAGATAATGAAAGTAGCAATAATTTTAATACCAATGGTTTTGGAAATAATTTAAATTTTAAATTAAATGATCTTTTTGCAGGTGTACATTATAAATTTGGAACAGGCATTTTTACTTTTAAACAAGGTGCTTTTGTGCACAATTACAATTGGCAAGTAAACCAACAAACACAAACTACCAATAATAAATGGGTAGTTTTGCCAGATTTTTTAGCTAAAATTGAGTTTAATAAATCTAAAAAAATCACCATTAATTACAATTTAAAAACCTCTTTTTCGGATGCTAGTAGGTTTGCAAATCAGTTTTATTTACAGTCGTATAATTCGGTTTTTAGAGGAAATGAAAATTTAGAAAACAACTTATATCATGCAGCAAGAATTTATTATAGCCGATTTAGTTTGTACAGAGGTTTAATGCTTTTTGTAAATTTAAATTACAACAAACAAATACAAGGCGTTAGAAACACCGTTGCTTTTGATGTTAATAACGCAGATCCTGCTCAGAGAATCAACCAGTTTTTAACGGCAAAATTGTTTCAAAATCCATCCGAAGATTTGAGAGGAAATATTCATTTAGAAAAAAGCATAAAAGACATAAAATATAAGTTTGATGTTGGTTTTAATAATAGCAATTACTTACAAGAAATAGACAACAACCTACAAACCAATAAAAATAACAGCTATAATTACGAGGTTGGTTTTGAAACGATGTTTGATAATTTTCCAACCATAGAACTAGGAATCAGCAGAGATATTGGGAAATTTACATCGCCTTTAAACACTTCTAAATTTATTACCACAGAACCTTTTGCAACAATAGATTATAACTTTTTAGAAAGTTTTATTTTTAATTTCGATTACAGAAAAAGTATTTACGAAAATAAAGATTTAGGACAAAAAAACACCTACGAAATTGCCAATACAACACTTTCTTATAAAAAAGAAGACTCTGCTTGGTCTTACAAAATATCTGCACAAAATTTATTTAATGCGCAGTTTAAACAAAGTAATCGCTTTTCAGATTTTATAGTTTCCGACAGTAAAACTTTTATTTTACCAAGAATTATTATGTTTAGTATTGGGTATAATTTGTAAATTTCAGTCTACAGTCTACAGTTGGCAGTCGCAGTTTACAGAGTTTAGCTGACTGCTAACTGTAGACTGAGTTACTGAAAACTATTTTACTTCCTCCCAAAATCTGCAGGAATTTCTCCCCAAGCTTTGGTTTCCCATTTTAAAATAGGGTTTTTAAACGTGTTTTCTTTCAACCAATTTTCTGCTCTTTTAATCAATTCTAAAAGTTCTTTATTTTCATTATTAAAAGACAATTTGGTTTTGCATTTTTTCTGACGAATCCAGCTCATGGCAATTTTAGAATCTGAATAAATAGGTATATCTTCTTTCTTTTTCGACTTTAACAATGCTATTCCATGCACCAAAGCTAAAAACTCTCCAATATTATTGGTTCCTTTCTTAAACGGGCCTTTTCTAAAAATTTCTTGTTTGTTATGAGTAAAAACACCTCTATATTCCATTTTGCCAGGGTTTCCTGCACAAGCAGCATCTACAGAAATGCTTTTTAAAATAGGTGCACCGTATTTTTCTTTTTCAGCTATAGAAAGTGTAGGTTTTTTCGTGTTTTTTCCTTTATAATCTTCATATTTTCCTTTAGATGCAATTTCAGCTTCGTCTAAATTTGCAAAAGATTTATATTGTGCGTTCTCAAAACCATCAATTTGCTTTTTACAAACCGCCCAAGAAGAAAAAACACCTTTTCTTCTACCATTCCAAACAACATAAAACTTCTTTTTAGCCATTATCAGATAAAATTACCTCTTCTATTACTTTTGGAAAATAACGTTGCTCTAAAACATGAATTTTTTCTGCAATTTTTGCTGCTGTATCCTTTTCATTTAAAGCTGTTTTTGCTTGAAAAATAATGGCTCCCTCGTCATAATGCTCATTTACATAGTGAATTGTAATCCCAGTTTCCGTTTCTTTATTTTCTTTTACAGCATTATGCACATGCATTCCATACATACCTTTGCCTCCATAATTAGGCAATAAAGCAGGGTGAATATTTATAATTTTATTGGGAAAAGCATCTACAATTTTCTGCGGAATTCGCCATAAAAAACCCGCCAAAATAATGTAATCTGCTTGTTCTTTTAGACGATTTAGTACAGTATCTGTCTTAGAAAAATCGACTCTATTAAAGTGTAAACATTTAATATTTAAGTTTTTACATCTTTCAAAAACTTTGGCATGTTCATTGTTACAAAACACTTGAGTAACCTTAGCGGTTTTAGTGTGATTAAAAAACTTTATAATATTCTCTGCGTTCGATCCAGAACCAGATGCAAAAATAACAATACGCTTCATATCTATCTTTCTAAGCTACAAAAAAAAGAATAATTATTAACAAACCGATTATTTTTAGAAAAGATTAAATATTTTTCTTTACTTTTAGTAATCATTTTTCGGTCAAAAATTAGTTATAATTAATAAGATTTGTATTTTTGCCGAGATTTAAAATTTAAAATTAAAAAAATTATGTCAGACATTGCATCAAGAGTAAAAGCTATTATCGTAGACAAATTAGGAGTAGACGATAACGAAGTAACAACAGAAGCTAGCTTCACAAACGATTTAGGAGCAGATTCTTTGGATACTGTTGAGTTGATTATGGAATTCGAAAAGGAATTCGATATTCAAATTCCAGACGACCAAGCTGAAAATATTGGAACAGTAGGTCAAGCAGTTAGCTATATAGAAGAAGCAAAAAAGTAAAATTTATATGCAATTAAAACGAGTTGTAGTCACTGGACTTGGCGCATTAACGCCAATTGGTAATAATATAGAAGAATATTGGAACGGCTTAGTTAACGGCGTTAGCGGAGCAGCACCTGTAACATATTATGATGCTGCCAAGTTCAAAACTCGTTTTGCCTGTGAATTGAAAAATTTTACGGTTACCGACTTTATCAATAGAAAAGACGCCCGTAAAATGGATAGATTTACGCAATATGCAATGGTTGCCTCAGATGAAGCTATTGCAGATGCCAAACTAAATCTAGACGAAATTAACAAATTGCGCGTTGGTGTAATTTGGGGAGCAGGAATTGGTGGTTTAGAAACTTTCCAGAACGAAGTATTAAACTTTGCTGATGGAGATGGTACACCTAGATTCAATCCTTTCTTTATTCCAAAAATGATTGCAGATATTGCGCCTGGAAATATTTCTATTAAAAATGGATTTATGGGCCCAAATTATACTACAGTATCTGCTTGTGCATCTTCTGCAAACGCAATGATAGATGCCTTAAACTACATTAGATTAGGTACTTGTGATGTTATTGTAACTGGTGGTTCTGAAGCCTGTGTTACTATTGCTGGTATGGGTGGTTTTAGTGCAATGCATGCTTTGTCTTCTAGAAACGATGATCCAAAAACAGCTTCAAGACCTTTTGATGCTGAAAGAGATGGTTTTGTTTTAGGTGAAGGCGCAGGAGCAATTGTATTAGAAAGTTATGAACACGCTAAAGCAAGAGGTGCTAAAATTTATGCAGAAGTAATTGGTGGAGGAATGTCTTCTGACGCTTACCACATTACTGCACCACATCCAGAAGGAATTGGTGTAATTGCTGTAATGAAAAACTGTTTAGAAAATGCTGGTATTAAACCAGAAGAAGTAGATCACATTAACACACATGGAACTTCTACTCCACTTGGAGACGTTGCAGAGCTTAAAGCAATCTCAGAAGTATTTGGAGACCATGCAAAAAACATCAACATTAATTCTACAAAATCTATGACTGGGCATTTATTAGGTGCTGCTGGTGCTATAGAGTCTATTGCTTCTATTTTAGCAATGGAACATGGTATTGTGCCACCAACCATAAACCACGCCAACATAGATGAAAATATAAACCAAGAATTAAACTTAACTTTAAACAAACCTCAAAAACGAGAAATTAACGTTGCCATGAGTAATACGTTTGGGTTTGGCGGACACAATGCTTGTGTTGCCTTTAAGAAATTAGATGAATAATCTATGGGGTTTATTCGTAATATCATAGAATCTCGATCAGAAGAAGATTTACAATTATATCACGAATTAAAAAAACTGCTCAATTTTTCTCCAAGAAAAATTAATCATTACAAAAAAGCATTTACACACAGGTCTGTGCAAATGTTAGATAAAAAAGGGATTCCTATAAACTATGAACGTTTAGAGTTTTTAGGAGACTCTATTTTAGGTTCTGTAATTGCCGCCTATCTTTATAAAAAAGTACCTAAAGGAACAGAAGGTTACTTAACGCAAATGCGCTCTAAAATTGTTAGTAGAGAACATTTAAATGAACTCGGTAAAGATTTAAACCTTATTCAATTTGTAAAAAGTAATATAGACCAGGCCAATGTTGGCGATAATATTCATGGAAATATTTTTGAAGCACTAATTGGCGCTATTTATTTAGACAAAGGCTATAATTTTTGTCAAAAATTTATTTACAACAAAGTGATTGTACCTTATGTAGACATTGAAAAACTAGAGGGAAAAATTACAAGTTACAAAGGTTTAATTATAGAATGGTGTCAAAAACAAAAGAAAAAATACAATTTTGATACTTACGAAGATACTGGTAATGAACCTGTAAAACACTTTAGTGTAAGAATTAGTATAGATGGTATACAAATAGCTAAAGGTAGAGCTACCTCTAAGAAAAAAGCAGAAGAACAAGCATCTAAACGTGTTTATTATGTTTTTCAAAAAGAAATTTCTTTAAATTAAAACGATAACGTTTTCGTTAAATTAATAGTAAAAGCTCGCAAACTATTAGTAAATTAGCAAGATTAAATGCACTAAACGTTTACTTACAAATATGCCAGTTCATGCTTTAGATTTAAATGATTTTTGTGAAGAAGCATATGCTTTAATAGGTATACATACTTCATTAGAAGATTATAGGCTGGCTTATTTATTAAATAAAAACTTAAAAACACATTTTACCAAATCTAAAGAAGATTTAGTGTACACAAAAGAAGGTGTAAAAGCCTCTTTTTCAATCTATAATTATACAAGTAAAGTGTATGATTTTGAATGGTTTTTAATTGCAAACAGTTACAAAAAAGAAAACCAGACGGCGCTTAACGAACTGTTGCTAACAACAGAAACAAAAACGTATTTAATACCAGAAAAAAAGAAAATAGATTTTTTTATAAAAATATCTGGAGAAACCAACAATAATTATGTTGTTGAACAAATAAATAAAATAAAATGTATTGAGCAAGTAATAACCGCTTACACAATAGAGAAAACCACATTAAAGTCTAAAGACCATTTAATATTTTAAATATGGAATTATATAAAAAAACTAAAATAGTTGCAACCCTAGGTCCTGCAATAAATACCAAAGAAAAAATGAAAGATTTAGCCGTTGCTGGTGTAAACGTTTTCAGAATAAATTTTTCTCATGCAGACTATGATGTTGTAAAACAAAACGTAACTAGGATTAGAGAAATTAATGAAGAAAATGGTTTTAACGTTGCCATCTTAGCAGATTTACAGGGCCCTAAGTTACGTGTTGGTGTAATGGAAGATGATGTTATTTTAAATGATGGTGACAACTTTACATTTACTACAGAAAAATGCATTGGTACCAAAGAAAAAGCATTTATGACCTACCAACGTTTTCCTAAAGACGTAAAAGTTGGGGAACAAATTTTAGTAGATGATGGTAAATTACTTTTTGAAGTAGTTTCTACAGATAAAGACAAAGAAGTAGTGGTTAAAACTATTGTTGGTGGTCCTTTAAAATCTAAAAAAGGTGTAAACTTACCAAATACAGCTATTTCCTTACCTGCTTTAACAGAAAAAGACAAACAAGACGCCGTTTTTGCATTAGGTTTAGAAGTAGATTGGATGGCACTTTCTTTTGTGAGAACACCAGAAGATTTAAGAATGCTGCGTGATTTAATTGCAGAACATTCTGAATATAGAGTGCCTGTAATTGCAAAAATAGAAAAACCAGAAGCAGTTGCTAATATAGACTCTTTAATACCGTATTGTGATGGTTTAATGGTAGCTCGTGGAGATTTAGGTGTAGAAATACCAATGCAAGACGTACCCTTAATTCAAAAGAAATTAGTAAGACGTGCAAAAAGAGCAAGAATTCCTGTAATTATTGCTACACAAATGATGGAGACCATGATTGAAAACTCTGTACCAACAAGAGCAGAAGTTAACGACGTTGCCAACTCTATTATGGATGGTGCCGATGCTGTTATGCTTTCTGGAGAAACTTCTGTAGGTAAAAATCCATTAAGAGTTATTCAAAAAATGACAGAGATTATTACAGCCGTAGAAAACTCTAGAATGATTAAAGTACCACATGATGCACCACATATTAGAACAAGTAGATTTATTACAAAATCGGTATGTCATCATGCAGCCTCTATGGCAAATGATATTGGTGCAACTGCAATTTCTACATTAACTAGAAGTGGTTATACAGCCTTTCAAATTTCTGCTTGGAGACCACAATCTAGAATTTTGGCGTTTTCATCAGAAAGAAGAATTTTAGGAAAACTAAATTTACTGTGGGGCGTAAAAGCATTTTATTATGACAAAAGATTAAGTACAGATGATACTGTTGTAGATATCAATAAAATAACAAAAGACAAAGGATACGTAAACCAAGGCGATTTAATGATTAATCTTACCTCTATGCCAGTAGAAGCAGAGGGAATGGTAAATACATTAAGAGTTTCTGAAATAGAGTAAACAACTATTTTTTAAAATATTAAAAAAGCATTTTGAGTATTCAAAATGCTTTTTTTATGCTAAAAATTTAATATTTCTTAAAAATAACACAAGCATTTACGTCTCCAAAACCAAAACTAGCTTTGGCTAAATAGGTAATATTTGTATGCAGTTTTTTTACAGGAATTTTCTCTTTCGCTATTAAATTAGTTATTTCTGGGTGTATATCTTCACAATTGATATTTGGAAATACAAACTGCTCTTTTACTTGTAAAATACAAGCGACAGTTTCTATAGCGCCAGCAGCTGCTAGGCAATGCCCCACTTGAGATTTTAAAGAATTTATATAGGGAAAATTAGTGCCGTGTCTTTGCAACGCTTTGGTCCAGTTTTCTATCTCTAAACAGTCTTTACTTGTAGCAGTTAAATGTCCGTTAATTACATCAATATCATTTGCAGAAATATTAGCATCTATAATTGCATCTTTAACACACCTTTGTACCGCTTCTGCATTTGGCGCAGTTAAAGTACCACCATTTCTTTGTCCGCCAGAATTTATGTTGCCACCTAAAACCTCTGCATAAATCGTTGCATTTCTTGCCAAAGCACTTTCTAAAGATTCTATAACCAAGGCTCCTGCTCCACTTCCTGGAACAAAACCAGCGGCAGTTGCACTCATAGGTCTTGAACCTTTTTCTGGAGAATCATTATGTTTATAACTCATTACGCGCATTGCATCAAAACCACCCCAAGTGTACAAACTACTATCGCTAGAACTACCTACCAACATTCGTTTTGCCTTGCCAGATTTTATACGATTAAAACCCAATAACAAGGCTTCTGTACCAGTTGTACACGCAGATGAATTTGTAGTTACTTGGTTGCCCAAACCTAACATACCACCCAAATACGCAGAAATACCACTAGCCATTGTTTGCAATACAGAAGTACTTCCTAATCGCCTTACTTTTTGATCATCTATTTTATAAATAGATTCTCTAAATTTTTCAATTCCAGAAGTTCCAGTGCCAAAAATTAAACCACTATCGTAATCTAAAGACGAATTTTCATCAACAGAAAACCCAGCATCTTTCCAAGCATCAACACCTGCCATAACGCCATATAAAATGGAAGTACTATTAAAGCCACGCAACTGTAAAGCAGATAAATATTCGGCTTTTTTTTCTTCAGAAACGTCTGGAATGCCGCCAATACAACAAGAAAATCCTTTGTCTTTTAACTGTTGATGAAATGTAATTCCAGATTTACCAGATTTTATGGCATTTGTAAAATCTTGCAAACCCACACCATTTGGCGCCACAACTCCTAAACCTGTTATAACAACTCTTGTTTTCAATTTTTAAATATTTTTAGATACAGAAATTACAAAGCTTACTTTTTACTTCACTTTTTATTTTTAAAATTTTCCCTTTGGGAAATGTCCTGAAAGGACAATGGGATAATCATTCCAGAAATTTCTCCTCTACAAACCAATTCATTTTCAGCATTCATCATTTTTACTTTGCATTTTAATTTGTTAAATCTAAAATACACTTTTTCAGAAATTACGGTTACTTTCTCACCTGGTAAAACTGTTTTATAAAAATCTACTTGATTAGAGGTTAAAGCAATTTGTGGTTTTACTTCGGATGAAATTTCATCCTTTAGTAAAAAAATGCCCAAACAAACCACACCAATTTGCGCCATAGTTTCTGTTAAAATTACACCTGGTGTAATTGAATTTTCTTTAAAATGCCCTTTGTAAAAAAATTCGTTTTGTTTAAATGTATAGTTTCCTGTAATTCCGTTTTCTGAAATTGCTGTAAGCTCATCAACAAACAAAAAAGGTGATGTATAAGGTAAGCACTTTATAATTTCTGCTGGTTTCATTTTGTTCTTTTTAACAGACCTCATAGGTTTTAAAAACCTGTGAGGTCTTGTTTTAGAATTATTCTAAAGTTAATAATTCTAAAATAATTACTTCTTTAATTTTATGAGAATCAATAAAATTTTGTTTGTCTTCAAAAATATTTATAACCTCTTCTCTTAATAAACTTGTAGGTTTACTTGATAAAATTGAATAATACGAAGAATGTTTATACTTCCTAAAATTATCAACAAAATTATGATGTGTTGGATTTAAATGAATATATAAAACCAAATTCTTTAAATATTCTTCATTATCTATCTTAACTCTAGAAAACCGGTCTTTAAATAAACTCCCACTTCTACCGTACTTTTTATTAATACTTTTAGAATATGCGTTAAACAAATTAGAAAAAGATTGAGAGATTTCTTTTGATAAAACTCTTTCTTTAGTTTTTATGATAAAATGAAAATGATTTTTTAACAAACAATACACTAAAATATCAGAAGTTTTGGAAAGGTGTTTTTTTACCAACTTTAAAAAATAATTATAATTCTGTTCTTCAATAAAGATGTTTTCTTTATTGTTTCCACAATTATAAATGTGATAAAAAGAGTCTTCGACTAAAACTTCGTATTTCATAAAAATTCCTTTTTCAGACTTCATAGGTTTTAAAAAACCTGTAAGGTCTAAATTACCATTCTAACAAAACGCGTTGTGCAGAAAAACCTGGCCCAAAACTTAGCATTATTCCACGTTCTCCTTTTTCCGGATTTCTATCCATAAAACGCTCTAAAACATACAATACAGTTGCACTAGACATATTGCCATACAAACGCAAAACTTCTTTTGTGTCTTTTATATTTTTACCTAATTTACCAAATAAATCTTCTACAGTTTGTACAATTTTTTTACCTCCTGGATGAAAAATTAAATGATCTATATCTTTAATAGTTAGCTTGTTTTTTTCTAAAAACGGATGAATAATATTTGGAAAGTGTTCTGCAATTTTTTGGGGTACTTCTTTATCTAGTATCATTTGCAAACCTGTGTTTACCAAATTAAAACCCATCATTTTAGTGGCATCATAAAAATGATACATTTCTTCATCTATAATTTTTGGCCCTTCATCTTCATTATAAGAAGAGAGAATTACGCTAGAAGCACCATCACCAAAAATGGCGGCGCTTACAATGTTTGTCATAGAAAAATCATCTAATTGAAATGTTGCTGTGGGTGCCTCTACTGCAACTACAGCTGCTCTTTTATTAGGATTTGCTTTTAAGAAATTTTTTGCATAAATAATACCAGAAACACCAGCTGCACAACCCATTTCTGTAACTGGTAAACGTACAATGTTTTGTTTCATGCTTAATGCATTTATTAAATAAGCATCTACAGAAGGAATCATAATTCCTGTGCAACTTACGGTAATGATATAATCTATATCTGTTGCTTTTAAATTGGCCTTTTCTAAGGATTTTGACAGCGATTTTTCAGCTAATTTTACAACTTCTCTCGCATAAATATCGTTTTTTTCTTGAAAAGATGTGGCCATAAAAACTTCTTCAGGGTCCATGATAGAATAGCGTTTGTCTACTGCTGCACCTTCAAAAAGTTTAATTACTTTTCTTTTAAAACGTGTTTCCTGCCCTTGCATCCACATTTCTACAAACGGAATAATATCTTTAGTTTCTCTATAATATTCTGGCAATTGTTTTGCTACAGCTGTTATTTTTACACTCATATGTTTTCTCTATATTTTAGCATAACTTTAAAAGTTCTTAAAAGAATATTTTTATAGTTTTCTAAATTCTGTCTGTTTACATTTTTTGCTTTTTAAGCGTCCAACTCCAACGAAATGCCCATTTCCAAGCAATTTCTACTGCTTTAATATTAGGTTGCGTTTGTTTTAGTTGATTAGACATTGCTTCTAAATCTTGCTTTTTAAATCCTCTTAAAACAGAAACCAAACCGTCATGAATAATCATTTTATTGCTTATAAAAACAGCTAATAATTTAAATAAATAGTACGCCATTTTATGCCTGTGTAAATCGTTTACAATTATGGCTATTTTTGTTTGTTTTAAAGTATTTTCTAAAAAAGAAACCAAAGGTTTTTCTTTAAAATGATGAAAAAACAAGGTGGCTAAAACAATATCAAACTGTTGTTTTTTAAAATCATCAGAAAAAATATCTTGTATTTTAAAAGACAATTCTGGAAAATCTGTAGATAATTCATTGGCATATGCAATTGCTGTTGGGTTTGCGTCTAAACCAATCAACTTAAATTTATACCCTTTTTTTCTGCCAAATTTTGCAACATCACGTAAAATGTCTCCATGCCCACAACCTAAATCTACAATGGTAATTTCTTTTTCTTTTGGATGCTTTTTTAAAACTGCTTTTACTGCATTTACAGTAACTAAATTACCGCCTAACCAACGATTTATATTTTCTAATTTATCTAAAACATCGCGCAGCAAATTGCCACCAATAGAAAAATCATCCATCATTTCTTCTTGGTCAGATCTTTTGGAAGTGTCTACTAAAAAAGCCATTATATTTTCATGGGTTTACCGTGGGTTTGTTTTATAATTAGCGGTAACAAAAATGGAAGTTTTTTTAAAACTTGTAATAAAAAGGAAGCTATGTTATCTTTTCTAAACAACATGGCTATAAAATGCCCAGTTTTTAAGCGCAAACTAAATTTTTTGTTCCACTGTCTAATATATTGTTTTTCTAGCATTTTTCTATCTTTAACTTTTCCGTTTAAATAATTTAGAATCAATTTAGATGCTATTTGTGAAGATTGTACGGCCATACTCATTCCATTTCCACAAAGTGGATGAATCATACCTGCAGCATCACCAGACATTAAAATATGGTTTTCTACAGGTTTTTTAGTGGCAAAAGAAATTTGACTGATAGAAAGCGGTTGCTCCCAATTGGGTTGGGAATTCTTAAATATTTCTTTTAAAAATTGGTTTTTAAAAACCACTTGTTCTTGAAAATCTGCAATATTTTTATATTTTTTAAATGCTGAAAAACTAGTGATATAACACAAATTAATTGCATTGTTTTCTACTTTAGACACCCCACAATAACCGCCTTTAAAATTATGAAGTGCTACTAAATTTTGCTTAAAATTACCTTTAACATGTATTTTTACACCTAAATATGGCGATTTTTTTTTGATAAAATCACGGTTCATTTTAACATCAAGTACACTTCGTTTCCCAAAAGAACCAATTGCTATTTTTGCTTTAAAATAATTATTTTCTTTGGTTTCAACTGTAAAGCAATCATCTTTAAAACTTATATCTACAACGGTATCTTGTAAAATGGTTACTCCGTTTAATTGGGCTTTTTTATACAATTCTAAATCTAAAGTATACCGTGAAATACCAAAACCACCCAAAGGTAATTTTGCTGCAATTACTTTGTTTTTTGTGGTTGATAGTTGGAATTCATCAATTTTTACAGCGCCAAATTCAAACGGATTTACGTCTAGAAAATCTAAATAAGGTAAAACTTCATTAGAAATATATTCACCACAAACTTTATGTTTTGGGTAGCTGTTTTTTTCTATCAATAAAACTTTTTTGCCAAATTTAGAAAGGTGAATTGCATTGCATAAACCCGCTAAACCACCGCCAATTATTACTATGTCTAAATTTGTATTCATTCTTTTTTATAATTTTTAAAAGCAACTATAAATGCATTCCTAAAGTTTTAATTATTAAATTGATGTATAAAGTGTTTATACTTTAGTTTTTTGGTGTTATTTTTATTTTTGTAATACTTTTATAAAGAGCAATTGCATAAATTTTATACCAAGAATTGAATATTATAAAACTTAGGTGTTTTAAAACTCAAACTGTAATTGTACCCAAAAAGGATCTTTAATTTCTGTATTTAAATTGCCAAAAGATAAGCCTAAAAGACGCACAGAATTTACTAATTTCTCTTGATACAATAAGGCTTTTACCACCGGAAAAAACTCCTTTTTAGTTTGCATAAAATGTGGCTTGGTTTTGCTTCTTGTTTGTTGTGTAAAATCTGAATACTTTATTTTTAGCGTAATTGTTTTTCCTTTGGTATTATTCTTTAACATTCTTTTCTCCAATTCATCTGCAATCTTATCTAACTTTTCTATCATAAAAATTTCTGATGATAAGTTTTCACTAAAAGTGCGTTCTGCAGCTAAAGATTTTCGAATTCTATTAGGCTTAACAGCGCTGTTATGAATTCCGCGCACAATATTGTAATAATGTGCACCAGATTTACCAAATAATTTTACCAATTCTTCTAATGATTTTTGCTTTAAATCATTCCCCACAAAAATACCTAAGTTGTACATTTTTGCTGCAGTAACTTTACCAACTCCGTAAAATTTATTTATGGGTAATTCTTCTAAAAAGGTAATTACCTCATCTGGATGTACCGTTTTTTGACCATTGGGTTTGTTAATATCAGAAGCTACTTTTGCAATAAATTTATTGATAGAAATGCCTGCAGACGCACGTAAACCTATTTCCTCAAAAATTCTTTGACGAATTTCTCTAGCAATAGCATTTGCAGACGGATTTCCTTTTTTATTTTGGGTAACATCTAAATATGCCTCGTCTAAAGAGAGTGGTTCTACCAAATCTGTATAGTCGAAAAAAATTGCTCTAATCTGTGCAGAAAGTTCTTTATATCTGGCAAAATCTGAATTTACAAAAATTATATGTGGGCATTTTTGCTTTGCCAAAACATTGCTCATGGCAGATTTTACGCCAAATTTACGCGCTTCATAACTTGCTGCAGAAACCACACCTCTATCTCCACCACCACCAACTGCAATGGCTTTTCCCCGTAATTCTGGATTGTCTAATGCTGCTACAGACGCATAAAAAGCGTCCATATCTACATGAATTATCTTCCTATGTTGCTTATTTTGAAGTTCCACAATATAAAATTACGATTAAAATTAACTTTTTATTAAAGCTATTTTGTTAAATTTTAAATATTTTTATTCTTTAAACATTATTTACCTAATGTTTATCCGAAAAAACATTTTTTTAGTTTTCATGTTTTTTAATTTTTCTCTTAGCTGTTTTTCACAAACAGAATTTATTACTACATGGAGAACTACAACTGCAAATGAATCAATCGAAATCCCAACTACTGGAGGTGGTTATTCTTATAATGTAAATTGGGGAGATGGAAGTATAGATACCACAACTTATACTGGTAATGCAAGTCATATTTACACAACTGCAGGTACTTATACTGTAACAATTTCTGGTAATTTTAGAAGAATCTTTTTTGATGGCTCAACATCTGGAACTGCTCCAAATAGAGATAAAATTTTATCTATAGAACAATGGGGTTCTGGACGTGTATGGACTAGTATGTTTAAAGCTTTTGAAGGTTGTTCTAACTTGGTAAACAATGCGTTAGACATACCTGATTTATCTTCTGCAACTTCTTTAGGGAGAATGTTTAGAGACGCAACTTCTATTGGTGATGTAACTGAAACAGGAAATTGGAATTGGGACACAAGCAACATAAACAGTATGAATAGTTTGTTTAATGGAGCTACCTCTTTTAATAAAGATATTAGTGGTTGGGATACTAGTTCCGTTACTTCTATGGGAGCAATGTTTAAAGATGCTATTGCTTTTAATCAAAATATAGGAGGTTGGGTAACAACTTCTGTTACACAAATGAATAGCATGTTTGCTGGAGCAACTATTTTTAATCAAAATATAAATGGTTGGGATGTTTCTTCTGTTACCACAATGTCTACTATGTTTAGAGATGCAGTTGCTTTTAATCAAAATTTAAACAGTTGGACAACTACAAGTTTAACTGTTATTAGCAACATGTTTAGAGATGCAACTAGTTTTAATGGTAATGTAAACTCTTGGAATGTATCTGGCGTTACAACAATGGCAAATACTTTTTATGGTGCCACCTCTTTTAACCAAGATTTAAATAGTTGGACGCCAACTTCTGCAAGTAATATGGCAAACATGTTTAGAGAAGCTAGCTCTTTTAATGGAAATATTAGTTCTTGGAATGTATCTTCTGTAACAAACATGAGTTCTATGTTTAGAGACGCAACTATTTTTAATAACAATATTAGTAGCTGGACCCCTATAATGGTAACTTCTATGGCAGCTATGTTTAGAAATGCAGATGCTTTTAACCAAGATATTGGCGGGTGGAATGTGTCTTCTGTAACAAATATGGGTGCAATGTTTAGAAATGTAGATTCTTTTGACCAAAATATAGGAGTTTGGGACGTTTCTAATGTTACTAATTTTGGAAATATGTTTAACGGAAGCAAACTTTCAACAAAAAATTACAACGCACTTTTAATTGGTTGGAATGCACAAAGTCTTCAACCAAACGAAAATTTTCACGCAGGTACTTCTACCTATTGTTCTCCTGCAGCAATTGCTGCAAGAGCAAATATGATTGCTTCTGATGGTTGGAATTTTAATGGTGCAGACACACAGGTAACTACTTTTGTTTGGAATGGAAATTCAAATACAGATTTTAATACACAAAGCAACTGGCAAGATGGTTTTGATGATACTTGCGTAATAGACATTTCAATTCCTGTTACTTCTAATGATCCAATAATTGATACTAGCACAAGCGTACCTTCTAATAATTTAACCATAGATTCTGGTGCAACATTAACCATTAATGGCGCTCTAACAGTAAATACAAACCTAACCACAAATAATGGTTTAACTCTAAATTCTGGAAGTTCTATTATTGTGAATGGTACCTCTACTGGAAATTTAACTTACAAGAGAAATTTACCTAATGGTTTTGTGTACTACAATACTGCATCTCCTGTTTTAGGGGAAACTGTAGAAAATTTTATAGCCACCAACAATCCAAGATTAGGTAGTTCTGGAAATGTTGGTTTGTATTATTACAATAATAATGGTGGTGGTTTTGCAGGTACTGGCTATATTTTCTATACGCCAACTTCTACAGGTACCATAAATTCTGGGCAAGGTTATGGCGTACAATTAGCAAGCGGATCAGATATTTCCTTTACAGGTACAATGCCAGTTGTAGATGCTTCTATTACAATTGGAACTGGTAGTTTAGACAACTTTGCTTTAGTTGGCAATCCTTTTCCTTCTTACTTACCAATTAATGATAATGCTGTAACTACAAACAACATTCTTACCAATAATACAGCTTTATTAAGTGAAGAAACTGCTTGGTTTTGGGACAACACCATTAACGATTATGTTGCTATAAACAATGGTTCACCTGCTAGATATTTAGCTCCAGCACAAGGTTTTTTTGTAGAAGCTGCTTCTAGTGGTAGTTTTAATTTTTTAGAATCTTGGCAAGAACACCAAGCAACAGATGTGTTTAATAAAAGTACAGATGCTACTTTTAGAGTCTATTTAACATTAAAAAATAACAGACAAGAAAAGAAATTAACAGAGATTTATTTTATAGCTAATAAAACAATTAATTTTGATAATGGTTATGATAGTTCTTCTTTTTCAGACGAAAATGCAAACTTTTACCTGGCTTCAAAATTAGTAAACACAAAAGAAGATAAAAATCTAACCATACAAACGCTTCCTTTAAAAAATATAGAAAATACAAGTATTCCATTAGTTGTTAACGGACAGGGAAATCTTAGTTTTTCTATAGATTTTACAAACAAACCAAATGATATTTCTATTTTTATAGAAGATCGTTTATTAAATATTTTTAAAGAACTTAATTACAACCAAAATTACACTGTAAATGTTGGTGAATTTACAAAAGGTGCAAATCGTTTTTACTTACATACACAAAATAGAACATTAAGTGTTTTAAAGGATGAAATACAAAAAATAAATATCTATAAATCTGACAATAAAAATTTAATTATAAAAGGATTATCTGTTTCTAAAACAACATTTTCTCTTTTTGATATTCTTGGAAAACAATTAAGGAAAGAAGTTTTTACTCCACAAAACCCCAACAAAGAAGTTTCTTTATTAGGATTAAAAAAAGGAATCTATATAGCAAACTTAAAAACTGAAAGAGGAAGTATTTCTAAAAAAATTATTATAGATTGATAAAGTTAATGATAACCCCAATAACTTCTTCTAATTCTTTAGTCATTACATTTTTTTTCCAAGGATGGGAAACGTTAAAAACATGATCTGCATTTTTAATAATCTCAAATTGGCTATTTTTATTCCAAGAATGTAAACTTTCTGCCTCTTTAATTTTTACAGAAGTGTCTTTATCTCCATGAATTATTAAGTAAGGTATTGCCAATTGTTGGGTTGTTTTTTGAATATTTAAACGCTGTTCGTTTTCTACAAAATCTTCATAAAATTGATAAAAATGAGGCATATCTTGGTGAGTTCTGCCATTTTTTACATAAAACAAGCCTTTTTCTTTCCAATTTTTAAAATTTTCTTTTTTTGGAAATCTACTTTTATAATCAGAAACACCTGCTAAAGTAATTACTTTTTTAACTCTAGCATCTTCATTTGCTTTTAACAAAACAATACCACCACCTCTACTGTGGCCAATTATTGCAATATGGTTTACATCTGCTTCATTTTTAAATTTTTCTTCGGCTGAAATCCAATCTAAAACACTACCTAAATCATCTAATTCTTTGGTGTAATTGTTATTGCCAAAAGCCTCTAAATCTGGAAAATCTATGGGTTGCTCTAACGTACCTCCATTATGCGAAAAATTAAATTTTATAAAGAAAAAACCTGCTTCTGCAAATGCTTTTGCCATTAAATTCCATGCGCCCCAATCTTTAAAACCCTTGTAACCATGGCAAAAAACAACTATTTTTTTTGGTTGATGATTCTCTTTATAAAAAACATCTGTTACCATAGGTTTTTGATGTTTTCCATCAACAATTATATTCTTTAGAATTTTCATTTATAGAAATTTATACAACAAATTTAAGGAAAGTTAATAGCGCAAAACAAGCTGTAATACCACTTAAAATTAAATTCATGTTTTGTGTCATATTACCCGTTTTTTGTTCAATTTTAGGTGCGTATTTTCCGTATAAATACAAGATAAAATAAGTTCCTATTACGGCACCAATTACAAAGAATATTATTGAAAAAGTATCAAAACGCATTAAATTAAACCCCATTAATAACGCTGCTACACCACAAAAAAACGGAATTGCAAACATATTAAGTATCGATAAAAAGATACCTGTTAAAAATGAATTTTTATTACCAATCTTCTTGTTTTTTTCCTGTTTTTCTTGTTTGTTTTTATAGTAAAAGTAAACGGATAAACACAGAAGAACTACAATACCTGTTTTTTCTAGGAATGCTATTAAAGCGGTATTATTTGCAATATATTTTGTTAAGTAAACAGATACATAAGCTTGTAAAAAAACAATTAATAAAACGCCAAACGTAAAATAATTAAAGTCTTTTTTATTTCCTTGAAGGCTTATTTTTAATGCAGTCATATTTAATACACTTGGTGGCGTATAACCTAAAAAAGAACATAATAAACCAAGAAAAAAAATTGAAATCAAATCTATGTATTTTATTTATGAATCAGTCGGAAGCGCTCTTTATAAATTACTTTTTAATTTAAAAATAGCTTAATAATTGAAAACAGCGCTACAAATGCTGTTAAAATTGCTAAAATTAAATTGATATTTTTTGTTAGTTTTCCTGTTTTCTTCTGAATAATTTTGGCGTAATTTCCGTATAAAATCAAAATAAAATAAGTGCCGATTGCACAGCCCAAAGTAAAAAACAACACTGGTATAATAGCCCTACTAAACTGCCTTATTTCTTCTAAAAAAATAATTGTACCACACAAATAAGGTATGGCAAACATATTTAAAATAGATAGTGTAATACCCACCATAAATGCACGCTTATAATGCGCTGCATTTGCTTTTGTTGGCATTGTTTCTTTTTTAGATTCTCTATAAAAATAAAACGATAATAAAATAAAAATTACAATTCCTAACTTTTCTAAAGTTTGCAAAATTGAAGTGTTTTCTGCAAGTAACTTTGTTAAAAAAACAGCAATTATCGTTTGAGGAATTACAACCAAAGAAATGCCTAAAGCGTATTTTTTTACTTCATTTTGGCCTTGTTCTAAGCTAATTTTTAAGACAGTTATATTTAACATGCTTGGTGTTATAGAACCACCAAAACAAAATAAGAATCCAAAAATAAAAAGAAGAAAACTTGTCATGCTACAAATTTAGATTGTTAAAGGATATATTCTAAATTTTAATCCACAAAAAAACGCATCATTTTATGATGCGCATTTTATAACTGTATTTAAAAAATCTTTTAGATAACACCTTGTGCTAACATTGCATCTGCAACTTTTACAAAACCAGCAATATTTGCACCTTTTACATAATCTATAGAACCATCATCCTCTTTACCATATTGTACACAAGAATCATGAATATCTTCCATTATGTCTTTTAATCTTCTGTCTACTTCTTCTCTAGACCACGAAATTCTTAGCGAGTTTTGGCTCATTTCTAAACCAGATGTTGCTACACCACCTGCATTACTTGCTTTACCTGGCGCAAATAATATTTTAGCTTTTTGAAAAGCATGCATTGCATCTGGTGTAGAAGGCATATTTGCTCCTTCAGAAACACACATACAACCATTATCTATTAATGCTTTTGCTTCTTCGCCGTTCAACTCATTTTGCGTTGCACAAGGTAAAGCAATATCGCATTTTACAAACCAAGGTCTTTCACCTTTAAAATATTTTGCATCAGGATATTTAGATACATATGCACTAATTCTACCTCTTTTGTTATTTTTTAAATCCATAACAAATTCTAGTTTTTCTGTGTCAATACCGTCTTCATCTAAAATATAACCACCAGAATCTGATAATGTAAGTACTTTTGCACCCAATTCTATTGCTTTTTCTGCAGCAAATTGTGCAACATTACCAGAACCAGAAATTACAATTGTTTTTCCTTCAAAAGAATCGTCTTTTGTTTTTAACATATTTTCTGCAAAATAAACGGTTCCATAACCTGTAGCTTCTGGCCTAATTAAAGAACCACCCCAAGATTGTCCTTTACCAGTTAAAACACCAGTAAACGTATTGTTTAGTTTTTTATACATACCAAACATAAAACCTATTTCTCTTGCACCCACTCCAATATCTCCAGCAGGTACATCTGTATTATGCCCAATGTGTCTAAATAATTCTGTCATAAAAGCATGGCAAAAACGCATTATTTCATTGTCTGATTTTCCTTTTGGATCAAAATCTGAACCTCCTTTACCACCGCCCATTGGCAAAGTAGTTAACGAGTTTTTAAACACTTGTTCAAAAGCTAAAAATTTTAAAATACTTGCGTTTACAGATTTATGAAAACGTAAACCACCTTTATAAGGACCTATTGCAGAATTCATTTGTACTCTATACCCTCTATTTACTTGAATTTCTCCATCATCATCTACCCAAGAAACACGAAAAGAAATTAATCTTTCTGGTTCTACCATTCTTAATAAAATATTTTTGCCACAATAAATATCATTTGCAATAATATAAGGTATTACCGTTTCTGCTACTTCTTGTACAGCTTGCAAAAACTCAGGTTCATGGCCATTGCGTTGTTTTACCAACTCCATGAAGCTATCTATTTTTGATTTTATACTTTCTTCCATAATTTTTTGTGATATTATTAAAAATTTAACGATACAAAGATAGTTCTTTTTAAATATGGTAATATTAAAAAGTTTTCTTAAAAAACATAAAATTACATATTTTTAACTATTGTGCTAAGTTTGTCTTGATAACTCGCTTTTCTTACATTTTGCCAACCAAACTATTTAAAAAAGATTAAATTTGTAGCCTAATGGTATTTTTAAAATGTTAGATAAAGTAAAAGAATTAATTGGAGATGTACAGGCGTTTAAAGCAACTTCTAAAGAAGAAGTTGAAGCGTTTAGAATTAAATATTTAGGAAGCAAAGGCTTGTTAAAAGGACTGTTTACAGAATTTAGAAATGTAGATGCATCACTTAAAAAAGACCTTGGACAAGCACTAAATAATCTTAGACAATCTGCTGAAGGAAAAGTAGCTGAGTTAAATGATTCTCTAGAAAGTACTATTGAAGAAAAAGGGGTTTATGGAGATTTAACAAGGCCTGCAGAACCTATTAATTTAGGCTCTAGACACCCAATTTCTTTGGTAAAAAACCAAATTATAGAAGTTTTTAATAGAATTGGTTTTACAGTTTCTGAAGGGCCAGAAATTGAAGATGATTGGCATAATTTTACAGCATTAAACCTGCCAGAATATCATCCTGCAAGAGACATGCAAGACACGTTTTTTATAGAACAAAACCCAGATATTTTACTAAGAACACATACTTCTTCTGTACAAGTACGTTATATGGAAGAAAATGAACCGCCAATTAGAACCATTTCTCCTGGAAGAGTTTTTAGAAACGAAGATATTTCTGCACGTGCACACTGTATTTTTCATCAAGTTGAAGGTTTGTATATAGATACAGATGTTTCCTTTGCAGATTTAAAGCAAACGCTTTTGTATTTTACCAAAGAAATGTTTGGGAAATCTAAGATTCGTTTACGTCCTTCTTATTTTCCGTTTACAGAGCCAAGTGCAGAAGTAGATATTTATTGGGGTTTAGAAACAGAAACCGATTACAGAATTACCAAAGGAACAGGTTGGTTAGAAATTATGGGTTGTGGTATGGTAGACCCAAATGTTTTGAAAAACGCTAACATAGATCCAACAAAATATTCTGGTTATGCTTTTGGTATGGGAATAGAACGTATTGCCATGTTGTTGTATCAAATTCCAGATATTAGAATGTTTTATGAAAACGATAAACGTTTTCTAGAGCAGTTTAAATCGGTTTTATAATTTTTAAGAAAACAGAAGAGATATAAAAGAAAAGAGACGAATTGTTCTCTTTTCTATCTTCTTGTCTCTTTAATCTAAAAAGATGAAAAAAGACATCAAAATACCAGAAGTAACCAACGTAGAAATGGCAATTGTTTATGAATTTAACGACATATACAATACCAACGATTGGAATGTATACCTAACTAACAATAAAAATGTTGATTTAGAAATGGTAGTTATTGTTTCTCAAGGTTTTTCAGATACAAAAACGACTTCTTTACTACGTAAAAAAGTAGAAAAATTACCAGCCAATTCTTTTGCTAAAATAGAGTTGATTCAGCCAGAGTTGTTTGCCTTAAACAACCGTTTTCAGGTTACTTTTTTTGAAGGAAATACTTTGTATGAAAAAACCTTTCTTTTTAAAGAAAACACAGTTAAAGAAGGTGCTTTAAGAACAATTCCTGCATTAAAAAAACGTGGAGTTTTAGCGAAGTAGGTTTTATTTGTCACGCTGTAAGCGTCTCACACAAAATTACACACACGCAGTTTGTCATACACATTTTATCACACCCAGAGTTAATCTCGTACAGTTTGTCACGCTGTAAGCGTCCCACGCACCAAAAAAAACCAACACAAAACCACACAGTTTGTCACCCTGAAAGGGTCTCACACAAAAAAACACCAAACTAAAACCAAAAGATTCCTACGGAATGACAAAATTGGGTGGAAACTGAGTGAAGGCTAAACAGAAACTAAGCAGAAAACACAACACAAAACCACAAAGTTTGTCACGCTGTAAGCGTCCCACACACAGTTTATCACACAAAGTTTGTCTCACTAAAAGGGTCTCACACGCAAAAACACCAAACTAAAACCAAAAGATTCCTACGGAATGACAAAATTGGGTGGAAACTGAGTGAAGGCTAAACAGAAACTAAGCAGAAAACACAACACAAAACCACAAAGTTTGTCGCGCTGTAAGCGTCCCACACACAGTTTATCACACACAGCTTGTCTCACTAAAAGGGTCTCACGCACAAAAACACCAAACTGTAACCAGAAGATTCCTACGGAATGACAAAACTGGATGGAAACTGCATAAAAACGAAACGGAAACTAAGTAGAAACTAAGCAAAAAACACAAAAACACACAGTTTGTCACGCTGTAAGCGCCCCACACACAGTTTATCACACAAAGTTTGTCACCCTGAAAGGGTCTCACACAAAAAAACACCAAACTGTAACCAGAAGATTCCTACGGAATGACAAAACTGGATGGAAACTGCATAAAAACGAAACGGAAACTAAACAGAAACTAAGCAAAAAACACAACACAAAAACACAAAGTTTGTCGCGCTGTAAGCGTCCCACGCACAGTTTGTCACACACAGTTTGTCTCCCTGAAAGGGTCTCACGCACAAAAACACCAAACTGTAACCAAAAGATTTTTAAATTAAAAAATTTTACATTAATTTTAACCATCCAATAAATTAGTATGAAAAAAACAATAACAATACTATTCTTGATCGTTTCGGGAATAGTAAATGCGCAATCTTTTAGATTGGCTAACAGCGAGGATCAGGCACACCTGATAGATATGGTAGGAGGAGATAATATACACGTATCATCAATCACTTTTACAGACCAAAACGTAGAACGTGAATGGTTCTATGTATCATATACCCAGGGCGTTTTATCCTTGGGTAATTACGAACGTTTCACCAATGTTTATGAAAAAAAATCTGGTGGATTCATCAAAATAACCATGCCAGGATTACAAACCTTGACGCATGGACCAGCAACATTTGCCTTTTTGAACAACGATCATTTACCTGATCTTGTACAAACAGGGCGAGATATCAATAATTATCCGCGTGCGTATGTTTATGTTAATGATGGTAATACATCATGGAAACAAACACAGGAACTTTATGGATTATTTGATGGAGCCATAACCAGAATCCCTGACTCAGGTGGAGACGGAGTCGTTATTATGGGATCAGGATTTGATGGTAAAATAACTTCAAACACCAAAATTTTGAAAAATTCTGGCACCGGGGATGGATATTTGACCGAGGTTTTTGATGGGGTTGGAGGCACTGATGGTTCTGTACATGTGGTGGATATTATGGGCGGCACGAATGTTGTAGCATACTATCATGGTACTAATTTCAAGGGTAGCTTTAACAAAAAAGCTACGCGCCAGACAGACGGCACCTACGTAGAGGTAGATAATGGGTTTCCAACTATTCAACGTGGCGACAGTGAATATTTCGATTTTGATAATGAATGATGGTGATCTGGATTGGGCTTGTACAGGAAAAATAACATCTTTTCCTGGAGCACCTCGTTTAACCTTGATTTATGAAAACAAGAACGGAGTATTTATCGAAAAATACCGATTCCCTGCTGGGTCTGGTATGAAACTTGCGGTTATTGACTTGGATGTCGACGGCTACAAAGGACTTGCTGTTATGGGTTCAGGCTGGGCTGATCATGAGCATCATATTGCTATGTATACAAATACCGAGGGTGTGTTCAATGAATGGACAGATCATCCTTTTCATTCAGAGTCGACCATGCCACAGCCAAGCTGGGGAAATGGTTTCAATGGCGGTGAATTCATCGTTACTGATATGAATAATGATGGTAAGATGGATCTTATTATTGTGGGTAGGGCTACATTTTATCCTTTTGTTTGGGGAAATTACAAGGCACAGTATTATAAGAATACTACGCAATCCCTATCAACTCAGGATCTACAGTTAGAACAGGTTACATTGTATCCAAATCCAACACGTGGAAAAATTTCATTAAAATTACCTTCAGGTAACGAACTAGACAAATTCATGGTCTACGACTCAACAGGTCGTATTATTGGACAGTCAACAAACGGTACAAATTATTTCGATATGCAACCGTATGCTACAGGATTTTATTATTTACGATACCAGACAAAATCTAGTAAAACGGGAAAAATAAAATTCCTTAAACAATAGCGTATTCATTTGAATTTATTTAAAATAAAAAGTATAGTTTTCTAGATACAGTTTGTCTTGCTGAAAGGGTCTCACGAACAAAAAACACGAAGTTTGTCGCGCTGTAAGCGCCCCACACACAGTCTATCAAACACTGTTTGTCTCCCTGAAAGGGTCTCAAACAAAAAAACACTAAACTAAAACCAAAAGATTCCTACGGAATGACAAAACTGGGTGGTAACTAAACGAAAACTAAACAGGAACTAAGCAGAAAAACACAACACAAATACACAAAGTTTGTCGCGCTGAAAGGGTCTCACACACAAGAACACCAAACTGATACCAAAAGATTCCTACGGAATGACAAAACTGGATGGAAACTAAACATTAACTGTTCAGAAAACACTACCCAAACTAGCACACACAGTTTGTCTCACTGCAAGGGTCTCACACACAAAAACAACAAACTGTGACCAAAAGATTCCTACGGAATGACAAAATTGGGTGGAAACTGCATGAAAACTGGGTGGAAACTGCACGAAAACTAAACGGAAACTAAGCAAAAAACACAACACAAAACCACAAAGTTTGTCACGCTGTAAGCGCCACACGCACAGTTTATCACACAAAGTTTGTCTCCCTGAAAGGGTCTCACACAAAAAAACACCAACCTAAAACCAAAAGATTCCTACGGAATGACAAAACTGGGTGGAAACTGAATAAAAACTAGACAGAAACTATACAGAAAACACAACACAAACTAGCACGCACAATCTGTCTCGCTGTAAGCGTCTCACCCAACACTGCACAATTGTTCATAAAAATTCTTAAAGAATAACAAACTTTACATATTTTTAGGCTAGTAAAAAAAGAAAAAGCTTAAATACCTCCAAACTATGATATCCCACACAACAGGAATCTATAATTTTTACGTTTACATTATTACCAATAAACACAAAACAGTTTTATATACTGGTGTTACGAATAATCTAAAATTACGCTTACAACAGCACCAACAAAAAAAGAATCCTAAAAGTTTTACTGCTAAATACAATGTACATTATTTATTATATTATGAACATTTTGGCTGGATACAAGAGGCAATTGCTAGAGAAAAAGAAATAAAAAACTTAACAAGACAAAAGAAAATAAATTTGATTTTAGAAAAAAATGCTAAAATGGAATTTCTAAATCATCTATTTGAGTAGCTTTCTTAATAAATAGAGAATTGGGAGAAATAGCGAAGAAACACAACACAATTTGTCAAACACAGTTTGTCTTTTTGAAAGAGTCTCACACACAAACAAAACACCAAACTGTAACCAAAAGATTCCTACGGAATGACAAAACTGAAAGGAAACTGAGTGAAAACTAAGCGAAAAAACCAACACAAAAACACACAGTTTGTCTCCCTGAAAGGGTCTCACACAAAAAAACACCAAACTGTAACCAAAAGATTCCTACGGAATGACAAAACTGGGTGGAAACTGAGTGAAGGCTAAACAGAAACTAAGCAGAAAAACACAACACAAAGTTTGTCACGCTGTAAGCGTCCCACACACACTTTATCACACACAGTTTGTCTCCCTGAAAGGGTCTCACACAAAAAAAACACCAAACTAAAACCAAAAGATTCCTACGGAATGACAAAATTGGGTGGAAACTGAGTGAAAGCTAGACGGAAACTAAGCAGAAAACACAACACAAAACCACAAAATTTGTCACGCTGTAAGCGTCCCACACACACTTTATCACACACAGTTTGTCTCACTAAAAGGGTCTCACGCACAAAAACACCAAACTGTAACCAGAAGATTCCTACGGAATGACAAAACTGTACGGAAACTACATGAAAACTAGATGAAAACTGTATAAAAACGAAACAGAAACTAAGCAGAAAACCAACCCAACACCAAACAATTTGTCAAACACAGTTTGTCTCTTTGAAAGAGTCTCACACACAAACAAAACACCAAACTGTAACCAAAAGATTCCTACGGAATGACAAAACTGGGTGGAAACTGAGTGAAAACTAAGCAGAAAACCAACAAAAAACTACAAAGTTTGTCGCGCTGTATGGGTCTCACATACAAAACACCAAACTGTGACCAAAAGATTCCTACGGAATGACAAAACTGGATGGAAACTGAGTGAAAACTAAGCGGAAAACCAACACAAAAACACAAAGTTTGTCTCGCTGTAAGCGTCTCACACACAAAAACACCAAACTGTAACCAAAAGATTCCTACGGAATGACAAAACTGGGTGGAAACTGAGTGAAAAAATTAACACAAAAATACACAAACTAGCACATACAGCTTATCACACACAACTTGTCTCGCTGAAAGCGTCCCAGACAAACAAAAACACCAAACTGCAACCAGAAGATTCCTACGGAATGACAAAACTGGGTGGAAACTGAGTGAAAACTAAACGGAAACTTTACGAAAACTAGTTGAAAACGGAATAAATAGTAATAAAAAATTAGCAAAGACTAGACAAAAAAAGCAAGCCTTAGACATTACTTTGTATAATTTAGATTAATAAAAAATAAAATGAAAATAAAAAATCAATTCATTTCAATAGCAAATATTTTGTAATTTTATTTTGTGATATTAGAGTTTGTAGAAAAAGAATTAATTGGCGTTTTAGGTAATAGACCTGTATTTTTTGTTTTAAAAGCGAAAACGAAAGTGTTGCCTTTTAAAATAAACCATAGAACACTGTTAATTGGCAATAATGTAGAGTCGCCAGTTTTTGTGGTTAAAGATGCTTTAAAAGCCATGTACCAATTTATTTTACATGAACCCGCTTTTAACTTTAAAAAGTTAGATTTTGTAGGAAACACAAACCTAACAGATAAAGAAATAGTACAATATATTGTTTTTAATCATGATAATACTGGGCATTTTATTTTTGATGAATTTACCACAAAAGACACCATACTTCTTAAAAATTTGTGCAAAAGTAATTTAATGAATACGCCTTACAGTGAAGATAATTTGTTAGATTTTCATGATTGGCTTCATATTAATATTGGCGCTTTTGTATGGTTTTATTATGCACAAATAACAGAGTTTGTTACGTTTTCTTCGTATGATTTTTTTACAGAAAATTATTTAGAAAAACCACTTAAAGATCGTTATAAGAATATACATTATTCACCTGAAAACATTAAATTAATTGAAGAATTGTTTCAAAAAAAAGAGCGTAATATCAATTATCAAAATTTAAAAACCCTAAAAGACAAAACCTTAATTAACAATTTTGTTGCTGGTAATCGTTGGAATTTAGACAATGTATATTGGTACTTTAAAAACAATAGATAAACTACCCAAAAAACCCAATTATCAAATATAAAACAACCGTAATTACACCACCAAATAAAGCATAAGGCAATTGTGTTTTTACATGATCTATATGATCACTTGCAGAAGCCATAGAAGAAATTATAGACGTATCTGAAATAGGCGAACAATGGTCTCCGAAAATCCCGCCTCCTAAAGTAGCAGCTACCACAATTGTAATGTCTGCATTATGAATAGTTGCCATAGGTATAGAAATTGCCAACATAATAGCAAAAGTTCCCCAAGAAGTTCCTGTAGAAAAAGCAATAAAAGAACTGATGATAAAAACCACAGCAGGTAGTAATTCTGCCGATAACCAAGATTTTGTAGCATTTGCTACGTAAATACCTGTTTCTAATTCTTTACAAGCATCACCAATTGCAAAAGCTAACAGCATTAATAAAGCCAAAGGCATTAACTCGCTAATTCCTTTTAAAGTTAAGTTTACAGCTTCTTTTGGTTTTAAAATTCCTTGTATAAAATACATAGAAATGGCCACTAAAATTGCAGTAATTACTGCATATAAAACAGAAGACGAACCAGAACCTTCCCCAATAGCTTGTGAAGCGTGATTTAAAAATGATGTAGCTGTTTTTACATTGCTCCAACCTGTATAAATAAGATTAATTGGCATCATAAAAATCATTACCAAAAGTGGCACAATCATGTTATAGGCTTTCGCTCTTATACCTTCTTTTGGCGGAAACGAAGTAACCTCATCAGAAACCATTGGTTTAGCGCCTTTGTTCATTAATTTACCAGTTTCTAAAGTTCTTTTTTCGGCTTTTTTCATCAAACCAAAATCTTTTTTAGACAAAATAATGAAGAACAAAATTCCGATTGCCAACAACGGATAAAAGTTATATTTTATAGAAGCCATCATTACAGAAAATGGTTTGTCTATTTCTTGTGTAAGCAATAACCCCATAATAAATGCACCCCACGCATTAAAGGGAATTAAGATGGATGATGGTGCAGAACTAGCATCTGCAATATAGGCTAGTTTTTCTCTGGGAATTTTTAGTTTATCGAAAATTGGTCTGTATAATGTACCAACCGTTAAAGAAGAAATACTGGTTTCTACAAATAATAAAATTCCTGTAACAGCTGCCAAAATTTGCACCATTACTCTGCTATAACCTGTTTTTTTTGCTTCTAATTTTATTAATTTTTTGTTGATGATATTGATAAAACCTTCTACACCTCTAGAATATTGAATAAAAATTAACAAAGACCCCACCAAAGCACTAAACATAATGGTTCTTGTATTTCCTTTAGATTGAAATACGTTTACCATTGCTTCTATCATTGCTAAAGTGCCTTCTAACGGATTCCAGCCTTTGATTATCAACCAAGAAAACCAAATGCCAAATAACAAAGCAATATACACTTGCTTAGTTCTTAATGCTAAAATAATGGCAATAATTGGTGGTATTACTGATAGAAATCCATATTCCATAGAAAAAGTTTTTGCGGAAAGATAACAAATTTGTGAGTATTCAGCTAAAATACACTTTCTTGTTTTCATTCAACTTTTTTCATACCATTTGGCATCCTGAAAAGATCTTTAAACAAAGTTGTTCTATTTTACTTAAAACTTTTAGAGCGTAACAATTTTATGAATAACTAGTAAAGTTTATAATTTAAGATATTGTAATTTAGTGGTCCATAAAATACATAAACCAATGTCTAAACTTTACACAAAAATAACAACAAGACTTCAAAATTTTATAGAAGCTCAAAAAATATTCTTTGTAGCTACTGCACCAAACTCTGGTAGAATTAATTTATCGCCAAAAGGAATGGATTCTTTTAGAATTGTTGATGAAAACCGTGTTTTGTGGCTAAATGTTACAGGAAGTGGTAATGAAACTGCTGCACATTTATTAGAAAACCCACGTATTACCATTATGTTTTGTTCATTTGAAGGCGCACCAAATATTTTACGTTTGTACGGCAAAGGAAAAGAAATTAAAGAAGGAGATAAAAATTGGAATGCCTTAATTAAACTTTTTCCAGAAACACCAGGAACGCGTCAAATTTTTGACATTACCATAGGTTCTGCCCAAACTTCTTGTGGCATGTCTATTCCCTTTTTTGATTATAAAGGCGAAAGAAATGAACTAAATGATTGGGCAGCAAACCAAGGTAAAGATGGTATAAAAAAGTATTGGACAGCTAAAAACCAAACCAGTATTGATGGTTTACCAACTAAAATTTTAGAATAACCTTATTCTTTAGACCTGTTTATCTTCTTAATTTCAACAATAAACGTATCTAAATCTGTATTTTGTGCAACTAAACCTATTGCGTTTTCACATACTTTTTCTATATTTTTGGTAGAAAAACCTAAACCAATGGTAATTTTTTGCAACAACTTTATTTCTTCTGTTGCCACTTCCCCATCTGCTAAAATCATTTTAGATAAACTATACAAACGGGTAATTCTTTCTTCTGAATTTCCAGGAGGATTTATAGGAAATTTCTCTGGGTTTTCTACAATTCTCTGAAAGCTTGTTAAACTTAAATTTAAATTTTTTGCTGTTTGATATAACAAAGATTCCTCTTCTGGAGTTATCTTTTGATCTGCTTTTGCAATCTTTACAATATTTGCAAAATGACCTCTATTTTGTCTTTGTTTTCCACTTGTGTATATTTCTGATAATCCCATAAAATGTATTTTTTTATAAATATATGACTTTTCTTTATTTAGAATCAAACTACATAGTGTTTAAAATTTGTTAAAAATTTAACCCTAAGCTTTTCATTCTTTTTTGTATTTTGTTAAAAATTTAAATTTTACTGAATTTAAATGCATTCTTAAACATTTTGCTTCATGAATCTTTTTACAAATACAAATAGAAAACAAATAACACAAGAATTACAAAACACCGAGTTTGATTTGCTAATCATTGGTGGCGGAATTACAGGCGCAGGAATTGCTTTAGACGCAGCTTCTAGAGGCATGAAGGTTGCCTTAATAGAAAAAGGAGATTTTGCCTCTGGAACTTCTAGTAAATCTACAAAGCTAATTCATGGTGGTTTGCGTTATTTAAAACAATTCGATTTTTGGTTGGTAAAAGAAGTAGGTACAGAACGTGCAATTGTGCATCAACT
The DNA here is from genome assembly GCF_947495205.1 of uncultured Polaribacter sp. Lineage (GTDB taxonomy): Bacteria > Bacteroidota > Bacteroidia > Flavobacteriales > Flavobacteriaceae > Polaribacter. The sequence goes on from NZ_CANLXV010000001.1 coordinate 271,089, forward strand.
AGCACCACATTTGGTAGTGCCAGAAAAAATGCTTTTACCTTTAATTGATGGTGGCACTTACGGTTCTTGGTTAACTTCTATTGGCTTAAAAGTATACGATATTTTAGCCGCTGTAGAAGGAGAAGACAAACGTAAAATGTTAGAAAAAGACGAAGCTTTAACCAAAGAACCTCTTTTACCAGAAAATATTTTAAATGGTGCAGGTTATTATGCAGAATATAGAACAGATGATGCTCGTTTAACTTTAGAAGTTTTAAAAACATCTTTAAATTACAATGCTACAATTACAAATTATACGGAAGCAACTGAATTTATTTATGAAGAAAATAGAGTTGTTGGTGCCAAAGTAAAAGATGTTTTTTCTGGTGATGAATTTGCTATAAAAGCAAAATATGTAGTTAATGCCACAGGACCTTGGGTAGATACTTTACGACAAACCAACAAATCTAAAGTTGGCAAACGTTTGCACTTAACAAAAGGAGTACATTTGGTAGTTGATCACAAAAAATTACCCGTAAAACAATCGGTTTATTTTGATGTGCCAGATGGCAGAATGATGTTTGCAATTCCGCGTGGAAAAGTAACTTATTTTGGTACAACAGACACCAATTATCAAGAAGATAAAGACCTTGTTACTACAAGTTTGGTAGATGCCACTTACCTTATTGCTGCCGTTAACAATATGTTTCCAACAATACATATTTCTATAGATGATGTGCAATCTTCTTGGGCAGGTTTGCGCCCTTTAATTCATGAAGAAGGTAAATCTGCCAGTGAGTTGTCTAGAAAAGATGAGATTTTTGTGTCTGATACAGAACTAATTTCTATTGCTGGTGGTAAATTAACAGGCTACAGAAAAATGGCAGAACGTATTGTAGACTTAGTTGCTAAAAAATACAAAAGAAGATTTGAGAAAGAATTTGGAGAAATTAAAACCAAAGAAATTACGCTTTCTGGCGGCATTTTTAAAAATTTTAACGAAGTAAAAAGTTACACGGATGCCATACAAAATAGAATTACAGAAGTTGGTTTTAACAGAAAAGATGCTGAATATTTAGTACATAATTATGGAAAACAAACAGACCATATTTTACAAATTTATGATGATTTATCTTTACAAATGTCTGATGAAGGAGAACCAAAGAAAATGCTAAAAGCTGAAGTACTTTTTTGTATACAAAATGAAATGACCTGCACACCAACAGACTTTTTTATGCGAAGAACCGGACGTTTATTTTTTGACACGCCTAGCGTAATTAATTATAAAGCGTTTGTTGTAAAATTATTTAAAACAACTTTTTCTTGGGATGAAAAAACAACAGAAATGCATCAAAAAGAATTAGAAAAAGAGCTAAAAATTGCAACTACATTTCATTAAACAGATGTCTTAAACACTCTCTCTTAGTAAAGCTTTATATTTTTCTCTTAATTTTTGAGGATGAACGCCACATTTATAAAGTAAAAAAACGTAACCGTTTATAGCATTTACTTTAAGCCAAGAATTGTTTTCGTATTTTCTGGCACTTGCTGTGGCTTTAGACTGAATAATGGTATACTTAATTTTTTGTTTTCTAACCCTATCTATCATTTCAAAATCTTCCATAATACAAAAGGTTTCATTATATCCTTTAAGTTCTTTAAAAACTTGTTTTGTAAAAAATTGGCATTGATCTCCAGCACCAGCAAAAAGACCATCTTTAGTTGTAAACTTACTGTTTACATTTAATAAAAAGGTTTCTTTATCAAACTTATAAGCAAAAAAACCTGCTTTATTTCCATTAATTACTGCATTTGTTACTTCAGTATAAAAATTTTCTGGCAATTGCGTATCTGCATGTAAAAACAACAAAATAGCTCCTGTTGCTTTACTTGCACCAAAATTCATTTGTGCTGCCCTTCCTTTTTTTTCTGATTGCAAATACTTAACTTTATCAAAGTTTTTGCAAACTTTTGGGCTTTCATCTGTAGTTTCTGGAGAATTAGCAACAATAATTTCTATTGGAAATTTGTTAGCTTGTTCGCATAAAAACGACAACCTTTTTACAAGATTAATTTGTTCATTATACACAGGAATTATAATACTTAACAACATACTTAAAATACTAATAATTATATGAAACAGTTCTTTTTATTTGCTTTTCTCTTATTAAATTCTGTAATTTTTTCACAAGATAAAATAAATTACGAAGCTATTTCGCAACAATTGCTACAAAATATTAAAACAGGCAATACCTACCAAAAAGAAGTACAACTTTTAGAAAAAAGTACTTTAAAAGATTTGGTAAATCAACTACAAACCGACAAACAAAAAATTGCTTTTTGGGTAAATATTTACAATGCTTTTATACAAATTTCTTTAAAAGAAAATCCTGAATTATACGAAAATAGAGGTAGTTTTTTTGGCGATAAAAGAATAAAAATTGCTGGAGAAATTTTATCTTTTGATGATATTGAACACGGTATTATTAGAAAATCTAGAGTTAAAATTAGTTTAGGATATCTTAGAAAATGGTTTAACCCAAAATGGGAACGTAAATTACGCATTAATGGTAATATAGATTGGCGTGTGCATTTTGCTTTAAACTGTGGTGCAAAAAGTTGCCCTCCTGTTGCCATTTATTCTTCAAAAAACTTAGAGAAAGAATTTAACTTTATGACCACCGCTTATTTAAAAGAACAAACTTCTTATAATTCTGAAACAAAAACAGCCACTTCTGTTGCTTTAATGTCTTGGTTTAGAGGTGATTTTAATGGAACTTCTGGAGCTAAAAAAATACTACATCAATATAAAATAACACCAGAAAAACCAAAAACTTTAAGTTTTAAAACTTATGATTGGACGCTTTTATTAGGTAATTTTAGAACAATTCCTAACTAAGTTTTAATTCGTTTTTGTAGGTACTTCTTTTTCGTTTTCTTCGATTTCTTTTGTTAAATCTAAGTTTCTTAAAGTTGGGTTTATTGCTCCTATTGTAACTACAGTTATTAGCGTCATTGTTCCGCCAAAAATTACAGCTGCAACAGGCCCTAATAATTTTGCAGCCAAACCACTCTCAAAAGCACCTAACTCATTAGAAGAGCCAACAAACATAGAGTTTACAGAAGAAACTCTACCACGCATATCATCTGGTGTTTTTAACTGTAAAATGGTTTGTCTTATTACCATAGAAATACCATCTGCAGCGCCACTTATAAACAAGGCCAACACACTTACCCAAAAAATAGAAGATAAGCCAAAAGCAATAATGCTTAACCCAAATATAAATACAGAAACTAACATTTTTGTACCTGTGTTTTTGTTGATAGGAATATAGGTTGTTAAAAACATGGTTACAATACTTCCCATAGAAATAGATGCATTTAAAATACCAAAACCTTCTGGCCCAACTTTTAAAACATCTTGTGCAAAAACCGATAAAATTGCTACAGTTCCACCAAATAAAACAGCAATCATATCTAGAGTTAAAACACCTAAAATTTCTTTGGTTTTAAAAACAAATTTTACACCAGCTTTTAAACTTTCTTTTATTGGTTCACCTATTTTTTTATTTAAAATTGGTTTCTTTTTAATTAAAAATAAAAAACAGAAAGAAAGTATTACTAAAATAAAAACAAAGCATAATGTTTTGTCTACCCCAATCCAACTGATAAAAAAACCACCAAATAAAGCACCAGAAACAGTGGCAGTTTTCCAGGTACTTGTGCTCCAAGTTGCTGCATTATGATATATTTTTTTTGGGACTAATAAAGCTACTAAAGAAAAAATAATAGGTCCAAAAAACGAGCGTAAAAATCCGCCAAAGAAAACCAACGCATAAATACAGTATAAGATACTATTAGTATTCCAATTGCCAATTATTGCATCTGAAGTTAAAAGAAACAAGCCTAAACTAATTAAAGAAAAAGCTGCAGTACACAATGCCAACAAGTTTCTTTTTTCTCTTTGATCTACAATATGACCTGCAAAAAGCGCCATAGAAAATGCAGGAATAATTTCCATTAAACCAATAATACCTAAAGATAAAGGATCTTTTGTAATTGAATATACTTGCCACTCTATTACAATAAATTGCATAGACCAACCAAAAACTAAAAGAAATCTAACAAATAAAAAAATATTAAATTCTTTTATTCGAAGTGCTGCGTAAGGATCTTGTTTTGGCATTAATTTAAGTCAATTTCATGTCCATTAAAATGGCAAATGTTTGATTAATATCTTCTTCTTTTACTACAATTGTCATTTCGTTTGTTGTAGAAATAATTTCTTGTAATGGAATATCTGCCCAAGCCAATTGCTTTAAAATAAAGTAATATATACCAGATTGTTCTTGATTTTCTTTAGGCAACTTTATAGTAATAGAAGCCAAATCTAATACACTTGAAATTATAGTTTCTTTCTCAAAAATATCTTTTACAAAAGGTTCTAAATTTTTACTGGTAACAATATTAGTTTCAAAAATACCTTGAGAAACCGTTAAAAAATAATCTGAACTCTCTGAAGATTTCATTAATATTTTGGCAATTTCTTTAAGTAAAGAGGTGGTGTTTTTAAAAGTAAAATCGCATAAATCAGAGCGTACAATTACATCACCTAAATCTAAAGCAAGTTTTTTAATGTTTTTTCTAATTCGTAATTCACTTGCAGGAGAAAGCCTGTTAATTGCCATCATTACAGCGCCAACTTTTACGTCTTTTTTTAAAATAGCAGTAACTTCTGGTAAAATTATTCTTGCCAAAGAAGAAACATTAATTAGTTTTTCATTTAAAGCTTCTTCTATAAAAGGTGTTTTTCTAATGGTACTTTCTACAACTTCTTGTATGGTTTTCATATGTTTTGTTTAAAATTTTAAACGAATGTTCAAAAATAAACAATTATTACAAACTAACCGCAAGTAAATGGTAAGAAGAATTAATCTAGTTTTTCTGTTAACTTTTTAAATTCTTTTCTAGGATCTTTTCCTTTGTATAAAATACTATATACAGTACAAATAATAGGTGTTTTAGCTTGGTTTTCTTCTTTAATATTGTAGGCACTTTTAGTAGCATAATAGCCTTCTGCAACCATACTCATTTCCATTTGTGCAGATTTTACAGTATATCCTTTACCAATCATATTACCAAATTGTCTGTTTCTACTAAAAACAGAATAGCCAGTTACTAATAAATCTCCCAAATAAGCAGAATTATTAATGTTACGTTTCATTTTATGAACTTTCTTTATAAAACGTTTCATTTCTCTAATAGCATTGCTCATTAGTACAGACTGAAAATTATCTCCATAACCCAAACCATGTGCAATACCTGCAGCAACTGCATAAATATTTTTGAGCATAGCAGCATATTCTGTACCAATAATATCGTCTGATATTTTTGTTTTTATATACCAACTTTGTAAAGAGTTGCCCAATAATTTTGCCTTCTTTTCATCTTTACAAGCAATGGTTAAATAAGATAACCTTTCCATAGCTACCTCTTCTGCATGGCAAGGTCCTGTAATTACGCCTATATTTTCTAACGGAATGTTATATTTATTGTTAAAATGCTCGCCAACTATTAAACCTGTTTCTGGTACAATACCTTTAATTGCAGAAAAAATAATTTTATTTTCTAAAGATTGGGTTAATTTTTCTAATTCTGAAGTTAAAAAAGCAGACGGAATAGCAAATATTAAAATATCATAATTAATAACAATTGCATTAATATCATCATATAAATCTAACTGTTTTGCATATACATCTGCAGCTCTTAAATAATTAGGGTTATGATCATTTTCTTTAATATGTGCAATAGTTGTTGCATTACGCATATACCAACCTACAGTTTCTAAATTTTCTTGTAACATTTTTACAATAGCAGTTGCCCAACTTCCTCCACCTAAAACCGCTATCTTCTTCAAATTACTCATAAAATATTCTTTTAAGAATTTCAAAAGTAATAAAACTATTATCTTTTTATCAATGCAATTGCGAATTATTATATTTGTACAACTACAATAAACCTTAAAAGTTAGCTTTTTAAGCAAATCATATGAATGTACAAATTATAAATAAATCTACACATGCTACACCAAATTACGAAACAGAAGGTGCTGCTGGTATGGATTTACGCGCAAATATTAGTGAACCAATTACCTTAAAACCATTGGAAAGAGCAATTGTAAAAACCGGTTTATTTATAGCTTTACCTGTTGGTTATGAAGCCCAAGTAAGACCAAGAAGTGGTTTGGCTGCTAAAAAAGGTATTACTGTTTTAAACAGTCCTGGAACTGTAGATGCAGATTATAGAGGAGAAATTGGCGTAATTTTAGTAAACCTTTCTAATGAAGATTTTATAATTAATGATGGTGAACGTATTGCACAATTAATAATTGCAAAACACGAACGTGTAAATTGGCAAGAAGTAAACGTTTTATCTGAAACAGAACGTGGTGCAGGTGGTTTTGGAAGTACTGGGGTTTAACCCATATTTTTAGTATCAAAAAACTTTATTTTAGGTTTTTTGAATTTTTTTTTAATCACAAATAACAATATTTAAAATATAAAAATTATGATTTTAGGCGTATGCGAATGGTTGAGTTCAAGAACAAATTTTACTACAAAAAATTTTAGAATTCTCTTTGTATTATTAGTTTTATTAGGTGGTTTTGGTATTGGTGCTTATTTAATTTTATGGTTGGTTAAGGTATTATCTAAAGATTAATTTATTGTGTAATAAAGTAATTAAACAAAAAACTACTACCAAACCTTAGTTTAATAGTAGTTTTATTATAATTTTTAAAAACTTTAAAATTGTTTTATTAAAGCCTTATTAGTGCAACTTATAAATTTAATGTGTAGCTGCACAACTTTTAAAAATTGAGTTTCTCTGCACTATTCTTGATTATCAATAGCTTCTTTAATTTTACCTTCTAATTCATCCATTAAATCTGGATTTTCTTTAATTAAACCTTTTACAGCATCTCTACCTTGGCCTAATTTGGTTTCTCCATAACTAAACCAAGAACCGCTTTTCTTAACAATACCTAACTCAACACCAATATCTAAAATTTCGCCAACTTTAGAAATTCCTTGGCCGTACATAATATCAAATTCTGCAATTTGAAAAGGTGGTGCCACTTTATTTTTTACAATTTTAACTTTGGTACTGTTTCCAATAACTTTGTCACCATCTTTAATTTGTGTTCTTCTACGAATATCTAAACGCACAGAAGCATAAAATTTTAAAGCGTTACCACCAGTAGTAGTTTCTGGATTACCAAACATTACACCAATTTTTTCACGCAATTGATTAATAAAAATTACCGTACAGTTTGTTTTAGAAATGGTACCTGTTAATTTACGCAAAGCTTGAGACATTAAACGCGCATGTAAACCCATTTTAGAGTCTCCCATTTCACCTTCAATTTCAGATTTTGGTGTTAATGCAGCAACAGAATCAATTACTACAATATCTATAGCGCCAGAACGTATTAAGTTATCTGCAATTTCTAAAGCTTGCTCACCATGATCTGGTTGCGAAATAATTAAATTTTCTATATCTACACCTAAATTTTCTGCATAAAAACGGTCAAAAGCGTGTTCTGCATCAATAAATGCAGCAATACCACCTGCTTTTTGTGCTTCTGCAATTGCATGTATAGTTAATGTTGTTTTACCAGAAGATTCTGGTCCGTAAATTTCTATTACTCTACCTCTTGGATAACCACCTACGCCTAAAGCCAAATCTAAGCCTAAAGAACCAGAAGAAATTGCTTCTATATCTTCTACTACAGCGTCTCCCATTTTCATTACAGAACCTTTACCATAGGTTTTGTCTAACTTATCTAAAGTTAATTGTAATGCCTTTAATTTTGCTTGTTTTTCCTTATCTGCTGCTGCCATAAAATATGCTATTATTTATAATTTAAAAAGTATAGCAAGTTACAAAAAACTCTGCCTAAAATCCTAAAAAATAGTTTCGATTTTTGTAGTATTGTTATTATAAAATAAACCTATGAAAAATACAATTACACTTAAAGATAATAACAGTATTGTTACCATAGAAAAAGGAGAATTAATTTCTTTTAAAGTTAATAACAAAGAATACATGCATCAAAAAGGCAACAAAGGTTGGCGAAAATCTGATGATGAAATGTTTCCTGTAATTGGGCCTTTATCTAAGAATAATTATCGTTTACACACTAAAAAAGGTGACGCTATTTTAGATCAACATGGTTTGTTAAGAGAAATGGAATATGTGCTTTTTTCTTCGGATAAAAGTATGGCAAAATTTAGAAAAGTATATGCTAAAAATACACCTTTACAAAACGCAAAATTCCCAAATAAATCTACAGAAGAATTTGTTTTTTGGCCTTTTGATTTTACCTTCGAAAAACATTTTACACTAAAAAATAATGTATTAACAATAAATTTTACACTTACTTCAGAAGCTGGTATGCCTTATATGTTGGGTTATCATCCTGCTTTTTTATTATCTAATACAGGTACAGATACTTTAACAGCAAATGATAAAAAAATTACATTACCAGAAATTTATAAAGCAGGACATAATGCATTTCCTGTATTAAATACAAATAAAATTATTCTAGAAAATACAGACAGAAATCATCTAGAAATTACTACAAAAAATTTTAATAATTTTATGTTATGGACACCTGTTGATAACATGTTGTGTATAGAACCTATAACCCAATATACTTCTTATACAGATGAAAAATTTTCTGAACAAAACATGTCTATTTCTTCTGGTAAAGAAAGTTTTTCTTTTGAAATAAAAGTGCTTTAATTTTGGATACTAAACACCAACATTTTATAATTCATAAGCCTTGGGGCATGATTTCTCAATTTGTAAATCCTGCAAAAAGAAAGAAAAAATTATTAGGAGATTTATATGATTTTCCTGAAGGAACCATGGCAATTGGTCGTTTAGATGTGCCTTCTGAAGGTTTACTTTTATTAACAACAGACGGTAAAGTTTCCGCAGAAATTAGAAGTAATAAATACGAAAAAGAATATTTTGTACAAGTTGATGGTATCATTACAGCAAACGAAATTCATCAACTTAAAAATGGCGTAGAAATTGGTTTTAATGGAAAAAAATACACCACAAAACCAGGAAAAGCTAAATTAATTGCAGATCCTAAATTTCCTTTAAGAAGCCAGAAAATTAGAGATGAAAGGCATGGACCAACAAGTTGGCTTTCTATTTGTATTAGAGAAGGTAAATTTAGACAAGTACGTAAAATGACAGCTGCTGTTGGGTTTCCTACTTTAAGACTTATTAGAGTTAGAATAGGAGAAATTGAATTAGGTAATTTAGATGTTGGTGGAGTTTTAGAAATAAAGAACTTAATATAGATTCTTATAAAATAATTAAGAAACTCTATCCATTCTAATATGTGGAATGCCATCTTCTAAATACTCCTCTCCTATTTGATAAAATCCATGAGATTCATAGAATTTTTTTAAATAAACTTGTGCAGAAATAGTAATTATATCTTCTTTAAAATTTTCTTTAATAGCTTTTATTGAAGCTTTCATTAAATGATGCCCATAACCATATTTACGTTCATTTTCTTGAACCACTACCCTACCAATACTAGAATTTTTAAAATAATCTCCTGGTTTAAAAATACGCGTATAGGCAACAATTTTATCATTTTTAAAACCAATAACGTGTAACGCTTTTTGATCTTTAAAGTCTAAATCTTGATAAACACAATCTTGTTCTACCACAAAAACTTCTGATCGTAATTGCAAAATAGCATACAATTCTGTTGTAGTTAATGCATGAAAAGATTTGGTAAAAAATTTCATATTTTAAAAATAAGTAATTATCATTACGAACGTAGTGAAGTAATCTGTAAATTAAAAATAAGATTGCTTGGTAAACTCGCAATGACAATCAAGTTTAACAAGAAATTTTGTCAACTCTGTTTTGATGTCTTCCACCCTCAAAATCTGTGTTTAAAAAAATATCTACAAAACCTAAAGCTTGTTGCAAAGACACAAAACGTGCAGGTATGGTTAAAATATTGGCATTATTATGTTGTCTTGTTAAAGCAACCAACTCATTATTCCAACACAAAGCAGCTCTTATACCTTGGTGTTTATTAGCCGTCATTTGTGCACCATTTCCAGAACCACAAAGTATAATACCTAATGTTGCTTTACCACTTTCTACAGCATTTGCAGTTGGGTGTATTGCATCAGGATAATCCATAGAATTATTAGTATCTGTTCCAAAATTTAAAACAACATATCCTTTTTCTTCTAAATATTTTATAATTTCGAACTTATATTCAGTTCCAGCGTGGTCATTACCAATGGCAATTGTCATAATTTAATAATTAAATAGTCATTGCGAGTTTACGAAGCAATCTCTAAATAATTAAAAAGATTGTTTCACTGCATTCGTAATGACAGTGTTAGATGTACAAAAATAAAGAAACTAAGGGTTATGAACAGTTATAAACAATTAAAATTTATCAATTTTTAATAACCCTTTAATTTTAAGTATTTTAAGTGTATTATGTAAATGTTAAGAAGTTGTATTGAAAAACTCGTAAGTATTTTTGGTAGTTCTAATAATAATTACAATACACGGAAGTAAAGCAGATATGCAAATTTAATTTTAAGTTTTTGATAAAAGTTTATCAACATAAAATTTACCATTTGTTTACATAGAAATACAATTAAGTTATTGTTTATTTATAGTGAATACCTGTTTATAAGTTTTGTTAATAACTCTATTTTTAGTTTGATTTTTAAGCTTTTAAATACCTCATAAAATGTAGATTGTTTTTAATAACTCAAATATTAAAATTTAAAAGCATTTTTTTATTGTAACTATTCACATACTATTATAAACATCATTGTTTTTTAAAATTTTATAAAAGAAAAATAATTATAATATAGAATGTTGATAACTGTTGAAATTCAAAAAAAAAAGAAACTTAAATATTTTTGTGTTCGGCTTGTAAAAGGTAAGTAGTATCTCTTTTTACTTCTAAAATTGTTTTTTTAGTATCCTTTTTATTTAAAGAAGAATTTACAGTTGCTACCGTAATAAAAATTCCGGTAAGAAATATAAAGATAAAAAGTACTATTATTTTGCGTAAATTTTTCATTGTGTTTACTGCTATTAAATAGATAGACGCATTAAAAATCAAAACATTACAAAAAAAATAAGTTAATTTTAAGAACAACTATAAGTAGTTTTTATTTTGTGGATACCTTTTTAATATGTAAAAAAAAGTCATGAAATTCTTTTTGTATATCTTTGCAGCAGAAATCTGTCTTATACAAATTTTGTAACTTCTTCAGATAACAGATAACTTCATTTTAAATTTTATTGAATTACTTAATCACCCAAGCAATTTTATATTTTTATTTAAAGTAACAATCAATAGTTTTAACTAACAATAATTTAATCTAATTAAATTTAGCTTTATAAGAAAAAGGGCTAATTTTAACATTAATATAAAATCTATGAATGCTTAAATTACTTTATAAATTCTATTTTTATTTAAATGAATTATCTATTTAAATAATTGTAATTTAGTACTATAGAAACAGAAAAAAATACATGACAAGACGAAAGAAAAAAATATATAAAAAAAAGGGTAAAGTTGTAAAAGACTTAACTAAAAATATATTTAAAATATTAAATAAAGATGCTGCTAAATTTTTTAATTACAAGCAAATAGCTGCCAAATTAAAGATTGAAGATACAGAGGGTAAAAATCAAATTATTCAAAAGTTAGCAGAATTAAAAGCTTCAAAAAAAATAAAAGAAGTAGACAGAGGTAAGTTTCAAATAAATGAAGATCGTAAATATTCTTTAGGTACTTTAGATGTTACTTCTAACGGTAATGGCTATTTTATTACTGATGATTATGAACACGATATTTTTATACCCAATAATAATTTAGGTAAAGGTTTACAGGGAGATTTGGTTAGAGCTTACGTTTATAAAAGAAGACGATCTAACAAACTAGAGGCAGATGTTGTAGAAATTATAGACCGCGCAAAAACAGAATTTGTTGGTGTTTTACAGAAAAACAAAAATTTTGGTTTTGTAATACCAGACAATCATAAAATGTATGCAGATATTTTTATTTCTGAAAGTAAAATGAATGGTGCAGAACATGGTGATAAAGTACAAGCAAAACTCTTAGATTGGCCAGAGAATAGTAAAAATCCGTTTGGTAAAATTACCAATGTTTTAGGTAAACCAGGAGATCATAATACAGAAATGCATTCTATTTTATTAGAGTATGATTTACCTTATGAATTTGAACCAGAAGTAGAAAAAGAAGCAGAAAATTTACCTGTAGAAATAACAGAAAAAGAAATTGCCAAACGTAGAGATATGCGTGGCGATTTAACGTTTACCATAGATCCAAAAGATGCCAAAGATTTTGATGATGCTTTGTCTTTTACCAAACTAGAAAATGGTAATTTTGAAGTTGGTATTCATATTGCAGATGTATCGCATTATTTACAACCAGACACCATTTTAGATGATGAAGCTTATGAAAGAGCAACCTCTGTTTATCTTGTAGATAGAGTAGTGCCAATGTTACCAGAAATGCTTTCTAATGGCGTTTGTTCTTTAAGGCCAAACGAAGAAAAACTCACATTTTCTGCCGTTTTTGAAATCAATAAAAAAGCACAAATAGTAGGGGAGTGGTTTGGTAGAACTGTAACGTATTCAGACCAACGTTTTGCTTATGAAGAAGCACAAGCTATTATAGAAAATTGTAAATTATCTGAAGATATAAAGCCTTATAAAATGCCTTTAGAAACTTCTATAATTGATAAAGAATATATAGTAACTCCAGAAATTGTAGAAGCTACTTTAAAATTAGATGAACTTGCTAAAATTCTACGTAAAAAACGCATGAAACAAGGTGCTATTTCTTTTGATAGAGTAGAAGTAAAGTTTAATTTAGATGAAGAAGCAAATCCTGTAGGTGTATTCTTTAAAAGTTCTAAAGATGCTAATAAACTAATTGAAGAATTTATGTTGTTAGCCAACAGAAAAGTAGCAGAATACATTGGTCGTAAACAAGGAAAACCTTCTGGTAAAACTTTTATTTACAGAGTACATGATGAGCCAGATGTAGAAAAATTAGCTTCTTTACAAAACATCATTAGTAAATTTGGTTATAAAATTAATACAGAAACTAAAGAAACTACTTCAGAATCTTTAAATCAGTTATTAAATGATGTACAAGGTAAAGCAGAATCTAATATGATAGAAACCTTAACAATTCGTTCTATGTCTAAAGCAGTGTATACCACACAAAATGTTGGGCATTATGGTTTAGCTTTTGATTATTACAGCCATTTTACATCGCCAATTAGACGTTATCCAGATGTAATGACACATAGATTATTACAACATTATTTAAATGGTGGAGAAACGCCAAAAGCGCTACTTTATGAAGAAAAATGTAAACATTCTTCTAAAAGAGAAGAATTAGCCTCAAAAGCAGAACGATCTTCTATAAAATATATGCAAGTTAAATACATGCAAGATCATAAAGACCAAGTTTTTGATGGGGTAATTACAGGTGTTACAGAATGGGGTATTTATGTAGAAATTACTGCTAATAAATGCGAAGGAATGGTAAGAATTAGAGATATAAAAAGCGATTATTATATTTTTGATGAAGCACAATATGCTATTGTTGGGCAAGCTACCAAACATTTATACCAATTAGGAGATAATGTAAAAGTACAAGTAAAAAAGACCGATTTAGAACGCAAACATTTAGATTTCAATTTAATTGAAGAGTAGATTATTTCTATTCAGTTTGCCACGCTGTAAGTTTTTTTCATAAGAATAATTATAGTATAATTTTAGATACTAAATTGTGTTGTTTTATAGAAAATAAAACGCAAGCTTAAACAACTTTTACATCCAGTTTGTCACGCTGTAAGCGTCTCAAATAATTAAAAAAGTATTGTATAAGATCTTTACAGAATGATAAAATTTCTGGCTATTATAGAAATTTTGTAATTTACATTTTTAGTTCAAAAAAAAATAAAACACATTCTCAAACAACTTTTACATCTAGTTTGTTACGCTGTAAGCGTCTCAAATAATTGAAAAAGTATTGTATAAGATCTTTACAAAATGATAAAATTTTTGGCTATTGTAGAAATTTTGTAGTTTACATTTTTAAATCAAATAAAAAATAAAACACATTCTCAAACAACTTTTACATCCAGTTTGTCACGCTGTAAGCGTCTCACAAAGAACTGATAAAATAATTTATAAAATTTAAGAAGTTTAGATTTTAATTCATAACCTTAGTGTTTCAAATAATTATACATATTAGATGATTTTAACAACAACACAGAACATAGAAAATTTTAAAATTACAGATTATCTAGGTACTGTAACAGGTACAATTTATAATTCTAGTTATTCCAGTAAAGGAAAAAAAATGTCTTTTAAAGACATGTTTAACTCTTCTAAGTATTATAATATGTATGAAGAAGGTTTAGAAGATTTAAAAGAACAAGCATTTCAACGTTTAAAAGAAAATGCTTCTAAATTAGGTGCAAATGCTGTAGTAGCTATTCAAATAGATATAGAACCTTTTGCAAATTCTAGTACTATTTTAGTTTCAATTTTAGGTACAGCCGTTAAAATATCTTAATTTAATTCTTTTAAACAATAATTTTATAATATTTGCCTTTATATTGTTGGTATAATGTTTAATTAATCCCTAGTAAATTAAAAAGAATGAAAAATATATTTTTTATTGGTATACTATTTATAACTTTATTAAGTAGTGCACAAAATATTGTAAACAAAAACCTTGGAGATTTTTCAATTTTAAAAGTATACAATGGTATTGAGTTAGAGTTGATAAAAGCAAACCAACAAAAAATTGAAATTACGGGCGCTAAATCTGAAATGGTAAAAATCAAAAATGTAGATGGTACCTTAAAACTATCATTACCATTTTCTTTAACACCAGAAAACAATGTTGCAGAAGGTAAAATCTTAATTAAACTTTATTACAGTAAAAGCATAAATGTTATTGATGCTAACGAGGGTGCAACAATTACAGGTAAAAATTTTAATCAAGATAAAGTAGCAGTTAATGCACAAGAAAGAGCATTTATCAACCTAACAACAGAAAGTAAGTTTTTAACAGTAAGAGCTTCTTCTGGTGGAATTGTAAAACTTTCTGGAACTACAAAAAACCAAGATGTAGATGTAGATTTGTATGGTATTTATCATGGGTATAATTTAAAAACTGTAAATAGTTTAACTGTAAAATCTGGCACAGGTGCTAAAGCAGAAGTTTTTGCAGGAGAAACGTTAAACGCAAAAGTAAATTTTGGTGGAACTATTTTTTATAAAGGAAACCCAGAAGTTATCAAAGACAAAAGGGTAATAGGCGGTATTATTAAGAAAAAAGATTAAGAAGATTTAAACTAAATATTAGTTTTTGTATCTTTGTATTATAAAATTAGAAATTATGTATAGTTTATCATCAATTTTTTTGGCAATCCCAGGTGGAGCATCAATAATTTTAATAGTTGTTGCTATTCTTTTATTATTTGGTGGAAGAAAAATACCAGAATTAATGAAAGGATTAGGAAGTGGTATTAAAGAATTTAAAAATGCAGCTAAAGAAGAAAATGAAGATACAATAGAAGAAAAGAAATAAATCTATTTCTCTTATAAATTAAAAGCGCTTTTTCAGAAGAAAAAGCGCTTTTGTGTTTTATAAACTAAATAAATCCCCCAATCAATTTAATTATAAATTCGAGGCAAATATATATAGATAAATATTTAAAAAAAAATAATTATTAACTTTTGTCTATATAAGAAAATTAACTTAAATTAATATTTTTTAAAATAATAGGAATTTACTAACTTTTGTTTAACTAAATCTGTTTTTTGATAAAATTTCAATATTTAAATAGTTGATATATAGAAATATAATAAAATTTTTTTTTAAACAAAAATGTAGTTTTGTTTAACTTTTTATAATTATTTGTCTATTTTTTTTGGTTTTGCATTCTTCATAGCTTCTCCTATTTGGTTACTTGCAGTAAAACTAGCTACCATATCATTTAACATTTGGCTACCTGCTTGTGGTGAGTTTGGTAATAAAATTAAGTTACTATTGGTTTCCTGTCCTATAGATTGTAAAGTATCATAATGTTGGGTAACTACAATTAAAGCAGATGCTTCTTGAGAGTTAATACCAACCTTATTTAAAACTTCTACAGATTCTTCTAAACCACGGGCAATTTCACGTCTTTGGTCTGCAATACCTTGTCCTTGTAAACGCTTACTTTCTGCCTCTGCTTTAGCACGTTCTACTATTAAAATACGTTGTGCATCTCCTTCAAATTGTGCAGCAGTTTTTTCTCTATCGGCTGCATTAATTCTGTTCATAGCTGCTTTTACTTGTGCATCTGGATCTATATCTGTTACCAAAGTTTTAATAATATGGTAACCATAATCTGTCATATATTCTTGCAATTCTCTTTTTACAGCAATCGCTATATCATCTTTTTTAACAAAAACATCATCTAATTTCATTTTTGGTACTTCTGCACGTACTACATCAAAAACAAAAGAGGTTATTTGATCATGAGGATAATCTAACTTATAAAAAGCATCATATACTTTTTCTCTAATTACTTTGTATTGTACAGAAACTTTTAATTTTACAAAAACATCATCTAATGTTTTGGTTTCTATAATTACATCTAATTGCTGAATTTTTAAACTCAAACGACCTGCAATTCTATCAAAAACAGGTATTTTAAGTTGTAAACCAGATTGTCTAATACTTTGGAATTTTCCAAAACGTTCAATAATAGCTGCACTTTGTTGTTTCACAATAAAAAAAACTGCCATTAAAAAGAATATGGCAAGTCCAATTACAATAGGTAAAATAATCATAATAAATGTTTTAGTAGTTAATAAATTGCTTTCTTGTAAAGATACTGAATTTCAATATGTAATTATAGGACGTAAGTTTTTTAAGTTTGTTACAAAAAAAACTTCGTTAACATTAGTACGTTTGTGAACTAATTTTAACGAAGTTAAAAATATTTAGAAATACGTTATAGTTTTGCTATAGCATTTTCTATTCTATTAATGGTTTCTTGTTTACCAATAGTGGCAATAATATCAAATAGGTGAGGACCTGCCAATTTACCAACCAAGCTTAAACGTAAGGGTTGCATAACTTTACCAAAACCAATTTCTTTGTTGGTAATCCATTCTTTAATTTCTTTTTCTGTATTTGTTGATGAGAAATCTTCAATATTTTTAATGATTTCAACCAACTCTTGCATTAATTCAGGCGTACCTTCTTTCCAATTTTTCTTTACATTTTTTGCATCATATGCTGTTGGAGTTTCAAAGAAATAAGAAGATAAATCCCATAAATCTGCCACAAAAATTGCTCTTTCTTTTATAGAGGAAACAATATTTTGAACGCGTGCTTTTTCATCTTCATTTGCAATTACGATTCCTTTTGCTGCTAAAATTGGTAAAAATAATTCGGTTATGGTTTCATCAGATTTTAATTGCATGTATTGTTGTTGAAACCACTTTGTTTTATCAGGATTAAATTTTGCTCCAGATTTAGAAACACGTTTTAAATCAAAAGCCTCTATTAATGCTTCTAAAGAAAAAATTTCTTGTTCAGTTCCAGGATTCCAACCTAAAAAAGCTAGCATATTTATAAAAGCATCTGTAAAATAACCGTCTTCTTTATAACCTCTAGAAACGTCTCCAGATTCTAAATTTGTATAGGCTAAAGGAAACACAGGGAAACCTAATTTATCTCCATCTCTTTTGCTTAATTTACCTTTACCAACTGGCTTTAAAATTAATGGTAAATGCGCAAATTTAGGAGTTTCCCAACCAAAAGCTTTATACAATAAAACATGTAATGGCATAGAAGGCAACCATTCTTCACCACGTATTACATGAGAAATTTCCATTAAATGATCGTCTACAATATTTGCCAAATGGTAGGTTGGCATTCCATCACTTTTAAACAAGATTTTATCATCTAAAGTATTGGTATCTATTGTAATATTTCCACGAATTTCGTCTTCCATTTTTAAAACTTCATCTTGTGGCGTTTTAAAACGAATTACATATTTATCTCCAGAATTTATTCTGTTCTCTACTTCATCAGCAGTTAAAACTAAAGAATTTACCAAACTTCCTTTTGCTCTATTGTGCCAATTGTAAATAAACGTTTTACCTTCTGCTTCGTGTGCTTTTCTATGAGCATCTAATTCTTCAGATGTATCAAAACAATAATATGCTTTTCCTGTTTCAATTAGTTGATCTGCATATTGTTTGTAAATATCTTTACGTTCAGACTGTCTGTAAGGTCCAAATTTTTCGTTTTTTCCTGGGCCTTCATCAAAAGGAATTGCACACCATTCTAATGCGTTTATAATATATTGTTCTGCATTGGCAACATAACGTGTTTGGTCTGTATCTTCTATTCTTAAAATAAAAGTTCCATTGTATTTTTTAGCAAATAAATAATTGTATAAAGCTGTTCTAACACCACCAATATGTAAAGGTCCTGTAGGACTTGGGGCAAAACGAACACGAACGTTAGATTCCATTTTTTTGTTTTTTATTTCTGCTTTTGCAGAAAAGATAGTAAATAAGTATTTTTAAAATGCGATGCATTTTTAGTTTCGCAAAGATAGTTTTAAAAAGAGAGAATGGAAATTAGTAAAAAGAAAAAAGAGTGTATTTTTTGCTTAAAAAAATGAGGGCATATTGGTATTTAAGAATAGAAGTAAATATTCTTATCTAAGCTATAAAATAGATAATTATTGCTGTTAGAAATTTTTGTCTGTACTTGTTTTTAGTTTTATTGAATTTAAAAAAGTTTCCTAATTTTAAAAAAGAAGCAATAAACGAAACATCAATAAAGATAAAATTGAAAAAGTTTTAAATCTTGAGAATAAACATATAGTTATTCCATATGTTTATTCATTAAAAGGAATAACATTATTAAGGTTGATGTTGTTATAAAAGTGTTTTAAAATTTATGATATAACCCTATATTTAAAGAAGGTGCTTGTGCTAAATTATTTGCAAAAAATGCAGCACCAAGACCAGCTGTAATACCAAAATTTTTAGTGAACTCTCCAATAGCTTTGAAACCAAAACCTCCATATTCTTGGTCGTTAACATAAAAACCTGTTATAGTGTTACTTACAGGTAAAATTATAGTACCATTGTTTAAAGATTTTACAATATCTAAATAACCAATTAACCATATTTTATCTGTAATTCTTTGTCCGTATTCACCACCAATTTTAAAGTTAGAACTGTAATTATTAGTTCTAATATTTGCACCAATAAATGCCTGAAAATAATTGTTAGCAAATCCTCTACCAGCTAAAAATAACGGTGTAAACGTATAAGCATCATAACCTGTTCTAATCCCAGAAACAGCATCATAAGAACCTGTATTTGTTTCTAAAGAAAATTGACCAGAAAAGGCCCAATTTTTTTTGTAAAAGTTATGTTTTATACCAATTTCTATGTTTCCTAAGGCAGATTCATTAAAATTTCTACCACAATCTGTTGCACAGTCTATTCTTGGATCTTCAAAATTATCAATAGAAATTAATTTTAATGGAATATTTACCAATAAACTTGTTTTTGAGTTTAGCCCATATTCTGCAAATATTTGAGCAGTATTGTCTGTATAGTTTCCAAAATTACTGTAATCTGGGTCTCCAAACAAAGTGTCGTAATTGGCAATAGAGGTAAAGGAAACTTGTGTGTAAAATTTTCCTTTTTCTTGTGTCCAAGGACTTTGAGAAAACGAATTTAAAGTAAGTATTAAGAGTAAAATTGTGGCTAGTTGTTTCAAAATTTTTGTTTTATTTAGGTTTAGTAGTAACTTTTTAATTTTGCTTACAAATTCTATTTAACATTTTAAAAATTGTAGATCAATAGATTTTAAGTATTTTTATTAGTTAATTATGGGAGCATTTACAAATATCGAAAAAAAGTTACAACAATTTACTAGAAAATACTACGTAAATGAACTGATTAAAGGAACCATTTTATTTCTTTCTTTAGGTGCATTGTACTTGTTTTTTACGTTGTTTTTAGAATATTTTTTGTGGCTTAAACCTACTGCAAGAACCCTTTTATTTTGGATTTTTGTAGCGGTAGAAGTTTTTCTATTAATTCGTTTTATAGCAATACCTATTTTTAAATTGATTGGTTTACGAAAAGGTATTTCTTTAGAGGCTTCATCTAAAATTATTGGCAATCACTTTCCAGAAGTTAAAGATAAGCTTTTAAATGTATTACAGCTTAAAGAAAGTTCAAATCAAACGGATTTATTGTTGGCAAGTATCAATCAAAAAGCAGAAGAATTACAACCTATACCATTTGTTAAAGCAATAGATTTTACCAAAAATAAGAAATATTTAAAATATGCAATTGTACCTATTTTTATTTGGTTAATTACCTTATTTACAGGTAATAATGGTGTTTTTACTGAAAGTTTAGAAAGGGTTGTTAATCACAGAACTGCGTATGTGCCACCAGCTCCATTTTCGTTTAATTTGGTAAATCCTAGTTTACAAGTAATTCAAGGAAAACCAATTACAATTACAATAGAAACCAAAGGAAATGTTTTACCTGAAGAATCTAAAATATTATATAATAATCAGCAATATTTTCTACAGCACAAAGGTAATGGAGTTTTTTCTTATACGTTTACAGATGTGCAAAAACCAATTAATTTTTATGTTGAAGCCAATAATGTACAGTCATTAGAATATCAAATTAAGGTAATTGGTACACCAATAATTAATAATATTATCTTAGATTTAAAATATCCATATTATGTTGGTAAACGAAATGAAACCATACAAAATTCTGGAAATTTATTGGTGCCAGAAGGTACTCAAATAACTTGGAAGGTAAATACAACGCAAACAAACGAAGTCCTTTTTATTAATGCTGATAAAAGAACTAGTTTCACTAAAAAAGATGCCAATAATTTTATTTTAGATAAGCGAATTAACGATGCTATGAATTATACAATAGCATCGTCAAATGATAATTTGCAAGAATATGAAAACTTACAGTTTGCAATTAATGTTGTAAAAGACGAAGTACCATCGATTTCTGTAGAAACAAATATAGATTCTATTACCAGAGGTGCTGCCCAATTTGCGGGACAAATTTCTGATGATTATGGTTTAAAAAAGCTGCAATTGGTTTATTATGATCAGAATAATCCACAGAACAAAACATATTATTTGTTGTCTATTTCTAAAGCGAATGTTCAAACTTTTTTTTACAATTTTCCTGAAGGATTAAATTTAGAAGAAGGAGTTGATTACGAATTCTTTTTTGAAGTTTTTGATAATGATGCCGTAAATGGAAATAAAAAAGCAAAAAGTAAGGTTTTCAATTTTAGGCAAAAAACAAATCAGGAAGTAGAGGAGGAGTTAATACAGGAACAAAAAAATACAATTAACAGCTTAGAATCTTCACTTCAGAAACAAGAAAAACAGCAAAAGGAGTTAAATAAGATTCAACAAGAATTACAGAATAAAAAGAACTTAAGTTGGAATGATATAAAGAAGGTAGAAAATTTTATAAAACGTCAACAAGAGTATAAAAAAATGATGCAACGTCAAACAGATCAGTTGCAGGAAAATTTTGAGGAAAAAATAGAAAAGGACGAGAGTTTGCAACAAAAAAAAGAAGAATTGCAAAAGCGTATAGAGGAATTGAAAAAAACGGATCGTCAGAAAAAGTTGTTAGATGAAATTGCAAAAATGGCTGAAAAGTTGAATAAGGAGGATTTGGTGAAGAAGGCTAAAGAGTTAGCGCAACAGAATAAACAACAGCAAAGAAGTTTAGAACGAATGTTGGAGTTGACAAAGCGTTTTTATGTGGAACAAAAAACCATGCAAATTGCGAATAAACTAGAAGAGTTAGCAAAAAAACAGGAAGAGCTTAAAAATAAAAAAGAGCCAATTTTTGAGGAGCAAGAACAAATCAACAAAGAGTTCAAAAAAATTGAAAAGGAATTAGAAGAATTATCTAAAGATAATGAGAAGTTAAAGGAACCAATGGAATTGCCAGATGTGGAAGATGAAAAGGAAGCCGTAAACGAGGAATTAAAAAATGCTGAGGAAAGTATAAAAAAGCAAGACAGGAATTCTACTAAAAAGAGCCAGAAGAATAGTGCACAAAAAATGAAAGAAATGAGTGGCAAAATGCAAAAAGCAATGGAAGCTGCTGCTGGTGAATCTATGGAAGAGAATATGGAAGATTTGCGTAAAATATTAGAAAACTTAGTTACTTTTTCTTTTAAACAAGAAAATTTGGTAAATAAGTTTCAAGAAATTTCTACAAACCATCCAGATTTTGGTAAAGATTTAAAAAGTCAGAACGATATTAGAACTTATTTTGAACATATAGATGACAGTTTATATGTGCTTTCTATGCGTTTGCCTAAATTATCTGCAAAGATACAAGACGATTTATCAACGGCTCACTATAACCTAGAACAAGCCTTAGAAAATTTTTCTGAAAATCGTTTTTCAAATGGTATTTCTAACCAGCGATATGTAATGACATCAACCAATAATTTGGCAGATTATTTAAGTAATATTTTAAATAGCATGAAAAATTCTTCCATGAAGATGGGTAAAGGAAAAGGAAAGGGAAATGGTTTTAGTTTGCCAGATATTATAAAAAAACAGGGTGAATTATCTGAGAAGATGAAGAAGGGTATGGAAGATGGAAAAAAACCAGGTGAGAAACCAGGAGATAAGCCAGGTGAGAAACCTGGTGAAGGTAAATCGGGCAAAAAGCCAGGAGAAAATGGCAAACCTGGGCAGTCTGGAGAAAATGGCGAATCTGGAGAAGGTGGTGAAGAAGGTAAAAATGGTAAAGGCAAAGGAAAAGGAAAGGGTGAAGGAAATGGAAAAAACGGGAATGGAAAAAGTAATAAAAATGGAGAGGGTGATGGTGAGAATGACGATTTAGATGGCGAGTTGTATGAAATTTATAAAGAACAAAGTAAATTAAGACAACAATTACAAGAAGCTATTCGTCTATCAGAGAAAAAAGGGAATGGAAATGGAACGCCAAATGGTGATGTAAAACGAGCGCTTAAAACTATGGAACAGTTAGAGAATGAAATTCTACAGAAAGGTTTCACCCAAGGAACTATCCAGAAAATGCAACGTTTAAATTATGAGTTACTAAAATTAGATAAAGCGGCATTAGAACAAGGGGAAGATACAAAGAGGAAATCTACAACAAACCTTAAAAATTCTCAAAGAAATAAAGTAAGGGCTTTAGAGTTTAAAAAGCAGTTTTATAATCAGGTAGAAATATTAAATAGACAATCCTTACCTTTGCAGCAAAATTATAAAATTAAGGTTCGTGAGTATTTTTCTGAACCTAAGAAAAGTTTAGAATGATTACTTTTAATTATGAGTTAGATTTCGAAATAGAAAATGAGGCTGTTTTAGAATCCTGGATCTCTTCTATTATCAAAAGCCATAATTGTGAGCTTGGTGAAGTAAATTATATTTTCTGCAACGATGAATATTTACATAAATTGAATTTGGAATTTTTGAAACATGATACGTTAACAGATATTATAAGTTTTGATAATTCTTTAGGAAAATTGATTAATGGAGATATTTATATTTCTGTGGAAAGGGTTTTGGAGAATGCCGAAGAATATAAGGTGTCTTTTCAGGAAGAACTAAAACGTGTTATGATTCATGGTGTTTTGCATTATTGTGGTTTTAAAGACAAGACGGAAAAGGACCAAGAAGAGATGACAAAACAAGAGAATTTGGCATTATCTTCATTTAAATAATTGATTTTCAAATTAATATATAAATGTTTCACGTGAAACTATAGATTATGAGTTTATTTTCAACAACATTTGATGTTATAGTAGTTGGCGGTGGTCATGCTGGGAGTGAGGCAGCTGCTGCAAGTGCTAATATGGGCGCGCATACGTTATTAATTACAATGAATTTGCAGAATATTGCACAAATGAGTTGTAATCCTGCAATGGGAGGAATTGCCAAAGGGCAAATAGTAAGAGAGATTGATGCTTTGGGTGGTTATAGTGGAATTGTTACAGATAAAACTGCAATTCAATTTAAGATGCTAAACAAATCTAAAGGGCCAGCCATGTGGAGTCCAAGAGCACAGTCTGACAGAATGCAGTTTGCAGAATGTTGGCGTACAATGTTAGAGCAAACAGATAATCTAGATTTTTATCAAGACTCTGTAAACGGATTAATATTTGACGGTAATAAGATAGTTGGTGTAAAGACTGCTTTAGGTTTAGAAATTAAAGCAAGAACTGTAGTTTTAACTGCAGGAACTTTTTTAAACGGTTTAATACATATTGGTGAAAAAAGTTTTGGTGGAGGTAGAGCAGGAGAAAGTGCATCTACTGGGATTACAGAAGATCTGGTTGAAAAAGGTTTCGAAGCAGGAAGAATGAAAACAGGAACACCACCAAGAGTTGATGGTAGATCTTTAGATTATTCTAAAATGATAGAACAACCTGGTGATGTTGATACTGAAAAATTCTCTTATCTACCAACCACAAATAATTTAAAAAATCAGCGTTCTTGTTGGTTAACGTATACCAATGTAGACGTACATGATTTGCTAAGAGAAGGTTTTGATAGATCTCCAATGTTTAATGGTCGTATACAATCTACAGGTCCAAGATATTGTCCTTCAATAGAAGATAAGATAGATCGTTTTGCAACAAAAGAAAGGCATCAAATTTTTGTGGAGCCAGAAGGGTGGACTACTTGTGAAATGTATGTAAATGGCTTTTCTACTTCTTTGCCAGAAGATATTCAAGACAAGGCAATACGTTCTATTGCAGGATTTGAAAGCGTAAAGTTTTTTAGATATGGTTATGCAATTGAGTATGATTTCTTTCAACCTACACAGCTGAAACATTCTTTAGAAACAAAGCTTATAGAAAATTTATTTTTTGCGGGTCAAATTAATGGTACAACTGGTTATGAAGAAGCAGCTGCACAGGGTTTAATGGCAGGTGTAAATGCAGCGTTAAAAACACAAGAAAAAGATCCTTTTATTCTAAAAAGAAATGAGGCTTATATTGGTGTATTAATAGATGATTTAATTACCAAGGGTACAGAAGAACCTTATAGAATGTTTACATCTCGTGCAGAGTACAGAACTTTATTAAGACAAGATAATGCAGATTTAAGATTAACACCTTTAGGATTTAAATTAGGTTTAGCGTCTCAAGAACGTATGAATCGCGTTATTGAAAAACAAGAAAAAGCAGATTTGCTAATTGATTTTTTGCAGAAGACTAGTGTTAAACAAGATGAAATAAATCCAATTTTAGAAGCAAAGAATTTGGCACTAATCAATCAATCTATGAAATTGTATAAGATTGCTGCGAGACCTCAGTTAGAGTTTTCAGATTTTTATGCTGTAAAGAAATTGAATGATTTTTTAAAGGAAGAAAATATAGATAAAGAGGTAATAGAACAGGCTGTAATACATTTAAAGTATTCTGGTTATATAGAGAAAGAAAAGAATAATGCAGATAAATTAAATCGGTTAGAGAACGTTATTATTCCCAATACATTTAAATATGAAAAGGTGAAATCTTTATCCTTTGAAGCAAGAGAAAAATTAAATAAAATTAGACCAACTTCCATTTCTCAAGCAAGCAGAATTAGTGGTGTTTCACCAAGTGATATTTCTGTTTTGTTGGTCTATATGGGAAGGTAATATATTTTTTTTATGATATGTTCCTTGTGGAACATTTCATAAAAAAAGCTATTTAATTATCTTTTACTTCACTTTATATTTTAAACCAATTTTTAATTTAACTACAATTGTTCCTCGTGGAACAGTATAAAATAATAAGCTATAATGGAACACGAAAAAGAGTTGTATAAAAATCTAAAACCCTTTTTAGTTTGTAAAGACTTTACCGTTTCACAAACAGATTTTAAGATTGGTTTAAATGAAGAATACCAACTTTTAGCAACTACACCTGTTCCAGAAAATTTACAAGATTTTTATAAAAGTGAAGATTATATTTCACACACAGATAGTAACAAATCTGTTTTTGATAAGGTATATCAATTTGTAAGAAATTACACGTTAAAGCAAAAATTAAATTTATTAAATTCTTTTCAAACGGAAGCAAAAACGGTTTTAGATGTTGGTGCAGGAACTGGAGATTTTTTACAATTTTGTAATGCAAATCAGTGGAGTGTTTCTGGAATAGAACCAAGTGATAATGCCAGAGCAATTGCAAATAAAAAATCAATTGTTTTAAAAGAAAATTTAAATGATTTAGCCGATGAAAAATTTGATGTAATTACACTTTGGCACGTTTTAGAGCATGTAGAAAACTTAGCAGATTATATTAAAAATCTAAAAGTTTTATTAAAACCAAACGGACGTATTGTAATTGCAGTTCCTAATTTTAAAAGTTATGATGCAAAACTTTATAAAGAATATTGGGCTGCTTTTGATGTGCCAAGACATCTTTGGCATTTTTCTCAAAATAGCATTCATAAGTTATTTGGAACAATACATATGGAAGTAGAAAAAACATTACCCATGAAATTTGATGCTTATTATGTTTCTTTGTTAAGTGAAAAATATAAGACAGGAAAAATGAATCCTATTAAAGCGTTTTACAACGGATTTATTTCAAACAGGAAAGCAAAACAAACTTCTGAGTATTCTTCTTTAATTTATGTGATTAAAAACATATAACTTAAAAACAAAAAGGATTTAAAAGCATCTTTGAAATCTTATCATTTTAAAAAAGAATTTAAAACTGAATTTAGGAATTATTATAGTAGTAAATAATTATTGAATTCAAGATAAATAAGTTTAGCAGGAATTTTAGGAAGCTCTTCAGCAAGCAAAATGTTTTTGTTTTTTTCTAGAAAATTCAATTAGCAACTATTTGCACTACTTGAAGTGAAACTAGAAATACATCAATCTTTAGATTTTAAGTTTTGTATATGTCTTGAGTTCCTGTAAAAATCTAAAACCATAAAAATTGCTGTTTTATAAAACTTCAAGATCATTTTGCTTTAAATAGAACGGAAAAACCAATTGTTGCATGTTCTTCTCTAATTAATGTGGTTAAAAACCATAAAAACGTATTTTACTTATGTTGTTTTGTGTTTTTTATGTTGATTAAGTTAATTGTATTCAAAAAAAATAAAAAAGCCTTAAAACACGTGTTTTAAGGCTTTTTAAAATAATATTTATCTATTAAAATATTAAAATTAATAATTTTTACTTATTTAATAAATAGATACCAAAAACAGTTAGCGTAAAATAGACAGTTAAAGACATTGCTCCTGGATAATCTTTTGCCAAACGTTGTCCTATTAATAAAAATAATAAAGTAACCGCAGAAAGCTCTAAACCAAAAGAAGCAATTTCTTTAACTTCAGAGGTGTATAATTGAAAGATACCAATGATCATAAAAAGAACTGCTATGCTTTCTACAATTAAAACAATGCTTAACAAAAAAGGTACTTTATTTTTTAACGGCGAGTTTTTAAAATGTGCTTTTATAAAGGAAACATTTCCTGTCCAATCTGTGATTTTTTCATAAGCAGAAATGAAATAGGTGATGCTTAGAAAAAGCAGAATTAATACTTCTGTAGGGTAATTAGATAAAAGTTTCATGTGTTTTATTTACCAAATAAGCGTTGCAAGAAGTTTTTAGTTTTTGTTTTTACCTCTTGTAATTCTTCTTTTGCATCTTCTGCAATATCCATTAAGTTCTCGGTAACATCACTAGCTAATTCACTTGCTTTTTCAGACATATTATCAAAAGTTTCTTTAGCATCGTCTGTAAATTCTTGTACTTTTTCTGTGGCATCTGCTTTTAAATCTTCAAATTTTTCTTTGGCTTTATCTAAATTTTCATCTGATAAGGTTTCGTTTATTTTTTCTTTTGCATTTTCAAATAGTTCTGTGGCTTCTTCTTTTAATTCTAATGCTTTTTCTTTAACGGAATCTGTTATTTCGATAGTGCTATTTGTGAAATTATCTAAAGTTTCGTTGGTTTCATTTTCAACGGTTTTGGCAGTCGTTTTGCCTTCGTTTTTTATGTTTTCAGAACTCATAGTATATTGATATTTAGTTAATTAATGTTATTTTTTAAGGTTTGCTTCATAGATTTTAATCCACTCATCAACAGAAATTTTGTTGCATAATGCTGCAATTAAATCATAAGGAATTTCATCAATCTTTTTAAAACGAATGCAGCTTTTACCCATATCTAATTTTAGATTAGTGTGTTTAGGATATTCATTTACAAACCAATTGTAAAGATTTTGATTTGCATAAATGCCCAAATGATATAAATTTATAGAATTCTTTTGGGATGCAAAACTTAAAAAGGGTAGTGGCTCACTAGGTTTACAATGGTAACCATTTGGATAAATTGTATGTGGCACAAAATAAGAAATCATTCCATATTGCATGCCTTCTGTAAAACCTTTAGGTAAATTTTTTAAAATTATAAACCTAAGTTTTTCAAGTGGTTTTTGTCTTTCTTGAGGCAGTTGGCTTATGTAAGCTTCTGGTGAATTAGATTTTATAACCATTCCATTTTTTTAATGGCTACAAGTTAACAAAATTTTTTAATTATCTTATCTACAATGGTTTGTGCCAGTTTTTCTTTACTTTCAACAGTCCAACCTGCAACATGTGGGGATAAAATTACATTTTCTGCTTCAATTAAATACTGAAAAGCATCTGGTATTTCTACTTCGCTTGATGCGCTTTGCTTTTTGAAAAGATTTTCAAAAGAAGATTTTTCATATTCTAAAACATCTAAGCCAGCGCCTAAAATTTTTCCCTTTTTTAAAGCGGAAACTAAATCTTTGGTAACAACAGAAGTACCACGTGCAGTGTTTAATAACCAAAAATTGTTTTTAAAATTATTGATAAACCTTTGGTCTATCATGTTTTTTGTAAGTGAAGTTTGTGGTGTGTGTAAACTTAATACATTACTTTTTTCTTGCAATTCTTGCAGGGAAACTTGCTTGCAGTTTGCATCGCCTACATTTGGTTTTATATCATAACAAAGTACATCAACATTAAAACCACGTAGTTTTTTAGCAAAGGCTTTTCCCATGTTTCCATAACCAATTAAACCAACGGTTTTACCGTCTAATTCAATTCCTCTGTTTTCTTCACGTAGCCATTTGCCATTACGTACTTCTTTATCGGCTTTATTTAGTTTGTTAAAGAGCGATAACAACATTCCTAGCGCATGTTCACCAACGGCATTTCTATTGCCTTCTGGAGCTGCAATTAAGGCAATTCCTTTACTTTCTGCATAATCACAAGCTATGTTTTCTAAACCAGCACCAACTCTGCCTATAAACTTTAATTTTGTGGCTTTGTCTAAAAAAGGTGCATCAATTTTAAAACGACTGCGAATAATAAAACCATCATAATTATGAATTTTGGCTTCAATTTCTTCTTTTGAAGAAGTATAATCTTCATCATTTATAAACCCTAAATCTTTTAACTGATTTATTAAAAGTGGATGGTTTGTGTCTAGGTGTAGGATTTTCAAAATTTCGATTTTTGGATTTTTGGACTCTTAGATAACTAGATTTTTAGAGAGGAAATGAATTTTGACATCATTTTAATAATTTGATTCAGTGTATTGTTAAGTTTATCAAATTCATCAGAATTTATAAAATTTAAATCAAAAGAAATTAAAAGTTGTGTTTCAATTTCATAACATGAACCCAATGAAATGCTCAAAAAACGTTTAAAATCTTTATTTGAATTTCTTGAAGCTCCTTCAGCAATATTAGAAGGAATAGATACAGCAGCTCTTCTTAATTGAGAAATTAATCCAAACTTTTCATCATCAGGAAATGATTTTGTGTTAACGTAAATATCACTGCAGAAAGTTCTACTTAATTGCCAAAATTTTAAATCTTTATACCTGTGCATTTTTTTGATTTTTATAATATTAGAACTTTAAACCTTAATTCGTTCAATGTATAGAAACTTAGTCTATACCATCAAACCATCCAAAAATCTAAAGCTCTAAATCTAATACTGCTCCTTTTCATTAGGAAAATCGCCACTTTTTACATCTGTAATATAAGACTCAAAAGCGCCCGTCATATCTTTATATAAATCTAGATATCTACGTAAAAAGCGTGGGTGAAATTCATGCGTCATTCCAATCATATCATGTGTAACTAAAACTTGCCCATCAACATTATTTCCTGCACCAATACCAATTACAGGAATAGAAATTGCATCTGCTACTTGCTTTGCTAATTTGGCGGGTACTTTTTCTAAAACCACCGCAAAACAGCCCAAACGTTCTAACATTAAAGCGTCTTCCATTAATTTGGCAGCTTCTTCTTCTTCTTTGGCACGTACGGTATACGTACCAAATTTATAAATAGATTGTGGTGTTAAACCAAGATGGCCCATAACAGGAATACCAGCATTTAGAATACGTTTTATAGATTCTTTTATTTCTTTACCTCCTTCTAATTTTATTGAATGTCCGCCAGATTCTTTCATAATTCTAATAGCAGAACGCAATGCTTCTTTTGGGTCTGATTGGTAACTACCAAAAGGTAAATCTACCACAACCAAACAACGGTCTATGGCTCTAACTACAGAACTTGCATGATAAATCATTTGGTCTAAAGTAATGGGTAATGTAGTCTCATGACCAGCCATTACATTAGAAGCAGAATCGCCAACCAGCAAAACATCTATACCTGCACCATCTAAAATTTTTGCCATTGTAAAATCATAGGCAGTAAGCATAGAGATTTTTTCTCCATTCTTTTTCATATCTACAAGAGATTTTACGGTAACTTTTTTATATTCTTTTTTAGCGGTCGACATATTTTTTATAAATTTAAATGGAGGTAAAAGTACTAAAAACTAGCAGATAATTCGCAACTGAAAATTGTTGCTAAAAAAGCATTTCATTTTATCAATTCTTTTTTGAAATCAATAAAGTTTTAAAATGATAAAAAAGTAACATTTGGATTATTTTTTTATGCTCTGCAGTAACCTTGGTACAAAAAAACCAAGATTTTGCAACCATAAAAAATAATTGTCATTTCTTTTAAAAGTTTGCATATAGAAAACACGGTATTTATAGAAATAATATTGCCAAAAGATGTTAAAAACATAAATTACAGGAACCAGTTAAGAAAAAGTTGCATTTTTAAAAACGGATTCTAAACAAGGTTTACGCAATGTTGTGCAAAATAAAAAACCTTATAAACTATGAATACAAAATTGTAATGTTCTAAAAGAAAAAATATTATATTTGAGCTTTACAAAACAAATGGCAGAAAAAAAACACACATTAGATACTAGTAAATGGATAGATAATTACGCAGATTATCTGTTTAATTATGCCATTTCTCGTGTTAATAAT
This sequence comes from uncultured Polaribacter sp., assembly GCF_947495205.1. GTDB lineage: Bacteria > Bacteroidota > Bacteroidia > Flavobacteriales > Flavobacteriaceae > Polaribacter. The sequence goes on from NZ_CANLXV010000001.1 coordinate 302,620, forward strand.
AGCGATTTGGCAAAAGATTTGGTACAAGAAACTTTTTTTGCTGGATTAAAATCTGCCAAGAACTTTCAAGGAAAAGCTTCTGAAAGAACTTGGTTGGTTTCTATTTTAAAACGAAAAATTATAGATCATTATAGAAAAATTAATTCTAAGAAAGGGCAAGCAGAAGTTAGAATGAATTTTTATAATGATGGAGAAAATGAAGGGAATTGGATAGAGGAGCGCGTACCACAAAGTTGGGATAACGCTTCTGAAAAGAAAATTGAAACAGAAGAACTTAGAACCCAAATAGACATTTGTATAGATAAATTGCCAGAAAAATATGGGATGGTTTTTAGAATGAAAACCATTCAAGAATTTGAAACAGAAGAAATTTGTAAGGAGCTAGATATTAGTGCGTCTAACCTATGGGTTATGATACACAGAGCAAGAACACAGCTTAGGAAATGTATGGAAGATAACTGGTTTAACAATTAAGATATGTTTAAGAGTTTAAAAATAACATGTGACGAAGCCACAACCATTTGTGACAAAAATCAATATGGAGAAGCTTCAATTATAGAGCTTATAAAGCTAAATTTACATTTTGTAAAATGTAGAATTTGTGCAAGGTATACAAAGCAAAACATGACTTTAACAAAGTTGTATAAAGGACATGCTTCTTCTTGTAAAGAAATGAAACATTGCATGTCTCATGATGACAAAGATGCTTTAAAAAAGGCGCTACAAGAAGGCAACAAAGCTTTTAACGAAGTAGGTAGTTAATTACAAGTATTTGGTATAACAAGAAATCATTTAAAAACGGGACTTAAATAATTAAGTTCCGTTTTCTTTTTACCTTAAAATTATCAAAAACAAATTTTACTTTTTTTGTAAGAGGAAAAGAGCTGCTTAAACTTAAAAGTGATAACCGTACTTTTTGTAATTTTGCAAGCGATTAATAGCAGCAGTTTATGCGCTAAACATCTGTAATACTAAATAACTAGAAATTTTAACTAAAGATGCATTTTCTACCTGAAAAAATAGACAATTATGTGGTAAATCACTCGCAAGAAGAACCGCAAATTTTAAAAGATTTAACAAGAGAAACTTGGCAAAAGGTTTTAAATCCTAGAATGCTAAGTGGTGCTTTTCAAGGCCGTGTATTATCTATTTTAACAAAAATCATCAACCCTAAAAACATCTTAGAAATTGGCACGTATACAGGTTATTCAACCTTATGTTTTGCAGAAGGTTTGCCAAAAAATGGTAAAATTATTACAATAGATAAAAATGAAGAATTAGAAACTTTACAAAATAAGTATTTTGAGCAATCGGGTTATAGAAAGCAAATAACCCAGTTTGTAGGCAATGCTATAGAAATTATACCCACTTTGCAAGAAAAGTTCGATTTGGTTTTTATAGACGCAGATAAATCAAATTACATTAATTATTTCAACTTAATTATTGATAAAATGAATCCTGGTGGAATAATTTTGTCTGATAATGTGTTATGGAGTGGAAAAATTGTAGCTGCATTAGATCCTAAAGACAAGGATACTAAAGTACTTTTAGCTTATAATAAATTGGTAAACGAAGATGCAAGAGTAGAAACCGTTTTGTTGCCTATTAGAGACGGTTTAACAGTAAGTAGAGTGCTTTAATAATTAAAATTGCCTTTTAATTGGACCAGTTAAATCGTCTATATTGTCTTTAACAGCGTTAATTTCTTTATTAATATCTGTGGCAATATCTGTATCTATTTTATGTTTTTCTGCACTGTCTTTAATTTCCCTTTTAATATCATTAGTAGCGTCTTTTACTTGACGCATACCTTTACCCAAACCTCTTGCAATTTCAGGAATTTTATCGGCACCAAAAACCATAACTACTATTAACATGACCACCATAATTTCTGGTCCGCTTATAAATAAGAATACTGTATTCATATTACAAAGATACAGAGATATTTTAATAAATTACTTTTTCTATTTGGCATTAACGCAATTTTGTAATTTTTGTTAAAAAAAGTTTTGTATCTTTAGTAGAAAGAAAATATGATGTTGATGATTTCTGCCTTTCAGGTAATTGTTTTTTTGGTTTTGTTACTAATACCTGTAATTTATGCTTTAATTTTAGCTTCTAGAGCGCAAGATAATTGGCGTTTTTTAATTTGGGGTGTACTTATTCTTTTAGTTCCTTTTTTAGGAGCTTTGGCATGTATTATAAATTATCATTCAAAAAAGAAAACGCTTAAAACTACTTAAAATGAAAAAAGAATTTGAAGATTTATCTACAGGAATAGTTTTTGGTTTATTTCTTTATTTTTTAGGTGCTATAGACTTTTATCAACCAATTTCTTATGTTGTAATTGTTGCTGTTGCTATAATTATTTTTTTCCCTTTATTTAAAATAGTAAAAGATTCTTTATTAACTATAAAAAATAGAAATTAGTTGTTAAAGTGAAGTTTTGCTTGCCTATCATACATTACAATACTGCCTGCTACAGAAACATTTAAGCGTTCTATTCAATAACTTATAAATGCTTTCCATTATTAATTAACTTAAAAAAGATAATCATGAAAAAAATTACACTTTTACTTTTTCTATTTAGTAATTTTACTTTTTCTCAAAAAATTTTAACGTGCGGAAGTAGTCCTAATTCTAAAGACTTAATGACTAGATCTTACTATAGTAATAACACTATAAGAAAGACACAAAATGAAGAAAAATATATTTTTAGAATATTTTTTCACATTATTAGAGATAATAATGGAAATCAGGTTTTTACAACTTTGAATGGTAACGCTTCTCCTAATATTACAGAAGAAACTATTCTTGACGCAGTTGCAATGCTTAACAGAACTTATAATCAATTTAATATTTTTTTTAAATATTCAGGTTTTAGTTATATTGATGATAGTTCATTGTTACAAATAGATAATTCAGAATGGGGTACAGAAACTAATAGCATAATTGGCAATCATCAAAATTTTCGTTCAGACGCAATGAACCTCATAATTGCAAATAATGTTTTGAGTTCAAGTGGTAATCAGTTATCTGGTAGAGGAAGGTTCAGAAACACCTACAGTATTTTTAATAATGAATATCTATTAACAGCAACATTACCCCATGAAATTGCTCATAATTTCAACCTTTTTCATACACGTCAAAACTCCGGTAGTTCAACATTTTGTGAGTATATTAATGGAACTAATTGTGCTACTAGAGGTGACCAAGTATGCGATACACCAGCCTCTCATCCATTAGGTGGAGGCTATGTTACCAATAATGGAAATGGTTATATTTATAATAATTTTAACAATAGAATGGATTGTAATGGTGATGTCTTTGCTAATGTTGGATTTACCAATTTTATGGATACTAACTTATTTAATGTAAATAATTATTATAATAACTTGAGAACAGAATTTAGCTCTGGACAAGGAGTTCGTATGAGAGAAACTATTGCCAATGATCCTTTGAATCATTATGAACAAACATTAACCACTATCGATGAATTATATAAACCATATTACTCTAAAATTTTAGGAGCAGAGGGTAATGAAAATATTTATTCTACTGAAGATGACCCAAATATACCAGGCAACGTAATAATATGTCGTTATCCTATTTTTATCAATAAATTTCAAAAAGGTTTTGATTATGATTTTTATACATTCGACTCTTGGAATTATGTAAAAACACCAACTAACCCTGTTTTAGATTTTAGTCAAACAGTTGATGAAGTTATTTCTATTGAAAATAAATATCAACATGCTGTAAAAATAAATCAAATTAGTAGTGATATTGTAGGTTATACAAATTTGGGTGGCTATAAAGGCCTTATCTGCAAATCAGAATCCGCTACATCTGGCAAAGTAGTGTCTCTAAAAAATATAGGTGATCTTAATTATACTATTAAAAATTTAAACGATAAAGAAGTTACAAACCCTGATTTAATTAAAAATCTAGAAAGCGGTAAATTTCATACAATTTATAAAACGACAAAAAGTGGTATTACTACCCAAAAAAAAATTTACAAAAATGAATAATTATGAAAAAATTACTTTATAACTTTATTATATTCTCTATTTTATTTAATTGTAACTCTAAAGATGATTGTAGAGTTGAAGATGATATTTGTATTACTGAAAATTTAGGAATTGAAAAAACTAATATTGTTTCAAACAATGATGATGAAAACCTTATATTTCCTTATTATTGGGAATGGAGAGAACTATCTGATAATTTAATAGAAACTGTATATCTTCATAATAAGGAAGATGGTTTGGATGAAGATATAAATTTTCATTTATTTTTTTTAAAAACAAGCAATTGTATTGAATTAATTAGATTTTATAAAAAAGAAACATATTTTGATGTTGATATAAATACGGGCGCCGTATTCATTTCAAATATTAAAGAAACCGAATATGAAATAAATTTTTTGTTACAAGAATATATTGGAAATAATTTAATAATAGGGAAAAATAATACAACCAAATTTAAAATAGAACTTTCAGAAAACAATATTATAAAATAAACAGCTTAAACCACGTATATAAAAAATAGCGGTTTAAGTGCTTAATTTAAAGTTTATTTTGTAAAATTAAGTTTGTAACAAACCGAAAAGTTAGTGCATAAAACGCTACTTTTCATATACCATACCGTTGGTAGACATTTGACACCGAAAGTTCTATTCAATAACTTAACGCAACAAATCTAAATTAATAGATTTGTAAAATGGAAGTAAAAAAACATAGACGATTATCTTTGAAAGTGAAGAATGAAAGCCAATTAAAGGTCGAAATCTAACTGCTCAAGACCTAAATGGAGCATAAAATTAAACTATAAATGAAAACTTTAAAAATGAATTTTTTGTGTTTAATACTTCTAGGATTTAGCTTATCACTTACAAATTGTGAAAGTGATACAACAGTAAATGAAGAAAAAAATAGTGAGGAATTAGCTTTAATTGAATTTGAAAAACAAATTAGCAATATTAAATCTAATTTAAGCAATGGTGGAACAACCTCTAAGAGTGAATCATATGTATCTGCAATATTTGACATTAGAATGGAGGGAGAAAATTATATCATTGAAAATATAGAATATTTGAACGAATTTGAATATGGTTTTGCACAAGGTTTTTCAAAATTCTCTTCAAAATCAAGTAATGGTGGCGGAATAAAAGTTTCTTGTGAGAAAACGGGAGAAATAACTGAATGCCCTGAACAAAGTGGGTTTGGTGCAGGCTTAAAACAAGCTAAATGCGTAGGAAATGCAGTTAAAGCATGCTTAGACGGAGGAGGTTGTGCTGAAGTTTGCAGTATGAAAGCAGAAATAAAAAAGTAACGGCTACCAACCACGTATATAAAAAATAGCAGTTTAGTGCAAACTAAAAAGTTTTGCTAAACTGCTATTTTAATTTTAGAAACTAAAGAAAAAGATTACTTCCTCACCAACATTCGCTTAATCTCATTCAATTTCATAAGCGCTTCAAATGGTGTTAAAATATCTATATTATTGGCTAACCTTTTAAGCCCCTATTTTTAAAAATCTGCTTTTTAAAAAAATTACACTTTTAAAAATTTAATTTCGATATCACTGAATATAAGAAAGTTAACGTTTTACCATCCCTAAATTTGGGGATGGCAAATATCCCTAAATTTAGGGATGGACAGGTGTGTTTTTATGCTTTATATTTACAATGTTGTTTCTTTTTAATTTTTGTAGAGAATAAATGAATGGATAACAGAAGATAAATTAGGGATATGCGAACTAATTATAGTTTTAAATGTTTTTTATATTTCACTAGTCTCAAACATTCTTTAAAAACTTAAGTAGTAGCTTATTATTTAATATAAATAAAAATAATTTTTGGTGATAAATGCAACTAATATGGATGGACTATTTAAAATTTTTTTAACACATTGATTTTAAATGTTTTAGTTTTTAAATATCCCTGAATTCAGGGATTGACAACACTGTTTTTATCTGTTATGTTTACAGAAGAAGTAATAACACACTTTATAAATGATATATGATAACTAATTATTTGTTTATAACAGGTTGGTAGCCATTAGAGCGAAGTAAAAAACAAATAAATTCAAGTTCATCCGACTAAAGGAATTTTAAAAAAAGTATTTTATCTCTATTTTGAAAAGTTAAAACGGAAAGCAACGAATGGTCGAAAACTAACCGCTCAAGACCTTAAAGAGCATAAATTATATGTTATGAAACATAGGTTAAAAAAAATTATTTATTTAACAATTTTGGCGGGCTTAATTTATTCTTGCTCCAATGATGATTATTTTATAAATTCAAACTCTGTACCACTTGCTACAAATGAGGTTTCAACAGATAAACTAGATTTTAAATATGAAAATCTTTCAGAACAAGATAAAATTAAGGTAATTGTAGGAGAAGCAATTAGTAATTTTCTAATTGAAAACCCTAATTTTAATGATAAATTATTTTCAAAACTTATTAGTTCAGAAAATAAGACTAAAGAATTACTTTTTATAAAAGAAAAAGACGAAAAGTTTTCGAACGGTAAATCTTTAGAAAATTTATTATTAGAGTATTATGAAAACAATTTAAGTAAGAAAAATCTTATTTCAAATATTAACAAAATACTACCAAATCTTGTAATTAAAATACCAGATTGGACTGAAGCTGTTTTAGGAAATAATGAATTAAAATTAGAATTTGCTGTTTATCCCTGTATAACAACTTATAAAGAAAAAGTAGTTTATTATAAACAAGGAAAGATGATGTCAAAAAGTAATACAAATTCTTCTACTATTTCTGACTACCTACCAATACAAATTGAAGAAAGTGAAAGATTAATACCTGTTGAAAAAAATTCAACTAAAACATTTTGGGGTAATGATTTATATGAAGACAATTTTCCTTTTTTATCAAGTTGTTCAGAGTTTAAAAAATCTACTTATACAACATACGAAAATGAAACTTTTGATTTTATAGATAAAATAACATTGAATGAAGATTTAATGAGTGGTAAATTATGTTTGGAAAAAATTGAACCATCTAGCAAATCATTAAACTGTAATATTGTATATGAAAGAGATTGTAGAACTGAAAAAAATGTAATTGAGGGCTTAAAACTTACAAATATTACAACTTTCATAGGTTTGAATAATCAACCAGGTGGAGAAGACGTAATGGCTCTTCATTATCAATTTTCGGTAGCTTCAATGTGTGGTGATTTAAAACAAAACGCTTTCTGTCCACCATCTGACTGGAAGTTTGTTTTTTTTGGTAGATTTTTTGATTTCTTTGAGTTACAAACGCACTTTGGTTATCCTATTCAATCAGAATTAACTGATGTCTACTTTATTGGTAATGGTTTTTATCTTAAGGCGTTTCCAAAATATTACGATATCCCTGTAGATTTATCAACAGAAGGTATTTACTCTCAAGCCAGATATCTTCCATTAAGTCCAAATGGTACTTGGGATGGAAATAAATATGGTGATGCGATTAGTTTAGCTATTTACGAACACGATGATATAACAGTTGGTGTTGTTCAAACTAATACTATTTCAATAACAAATACAACAAAGGTATCAGCTAAATTAACTTTGAGTGAAAAATTTAATGTTGGGGCTGATTTCAGTAATTCTGTAACTAGATCTTCAAGTACAAAAATAACAATTGATGCATCAAAAGATGTTGAATTAGGAAAAACTGCTACAAATTATTATGAACAAAACTATAATTCGACAAATTTTGGCTTTGGCTATAATAAAACAACTGGAGCTGTAAATACACATTTTGCATTTTATTACGAATAACGGCTACCAACCACGTATATAAAAAATAGCAGTTAAATGCAAACTAAAAAGTTTGTGCTTTTCTGCTACTTTTATATACAATCAACGTTACTTCTTCACCAACATACGCTTAATCTCATTCAATTTCATAAGCGCTTCAAATGGTGTTAAAATATCTATATTATTGGCTAACCTTTTAAGCCCCTATTTTTAAAAATCTGCTTTTTAAAAAATTACACTTTTAAAAATTTAATTTCGATATAACTGAATATAAGAAAGTTAACGTTTTACCATCCCTAAATTTGGGGATGGCAGGTGTGTTTTTATGCTTTATATTTACAATGTTGTTTCTTTTTAATTTTTGTAGAGAATAAATGAATGGATAACAGAACATAAATTAGGGATTTGCGAACTAATTATAGTTTTAAATGTTTTTTATATTTCACTAGTCTCAAACATTCTTTAAAAACTTAAGTAGTAGCTTATTATTTAATATAAATAAAAATAATTTTTGGTGATAAATGCAACTAATATGGATGGACTATTTGAAAATTTTTTAACACATTGATTTTAAGCGTTTTAATTTTTAAATATCCCTGAATTTAGGGATTGACAACACTGTTTTTATCTGTTATGTTTACAGAAGAAATAATAACACACTTTATAAACGGGATATGATAATTAATTATTTGTTTATAACAGGTTGGTAGCCATTTGAACCAAGTAAACAGAGTGAATTTAAGACCATCCGATTTACGGAATTAGTAGAAAAAAGAAATATCACCCTCTGGAAAAGTGAAAAATAAAAGCCAGCTAATGGTCGAAATCTAACCGCTCAAGACCTAAATGGAGCATAATTTTTTTAAGTATGTTAATTATAACTAAAAATTTAAATTTTAGAAAAAAACTATTAATTGGTGCTTTTGCTATTTGTGCAATTGGATTTGATTTAAATTATGAATCTGTAAACTCATCAGATAATATACAGGAAGCGAGATTTCTTGGTATTGGAGTAAAAAAAGATAAAGGATCATGTTTTAGTCCAACAGGTTTAGGAGGTGATGAAATTAGACTTGTTACAAAAAGTTTCACCGTTTTCGGTATTCGAGTAGGAAAACATTGGGATGGTGGAACAGAAAAATGTGAGTAAAAAGTACTTTAAACCAACCACCTAAGTTTGTCTTGGGTGGTTAATTTAATATATTATAAATTATGAAAATAAATATAACAATAATGTTTTTTTTATGTCAACTTACTAACCTTTATAGTCAAAAAGTAGAAGGTGTTTTAATTGATGAACTTACTTTAGAAAAAATATCGTTCGCTAATATTATGAATGTTAATAATAAATTATATACTTATTCAGATGTAGATGGTCGCTTTTCATTAAAAGCAATAAATAATGATACGATAGTTATAAGCCATATAAATTATTATGAAAAAAAAATCATCAAAAAAAACAACAATAGTGACACTACATTTATTTTAAAACCTAAATTTCATGAATTAGAAGAAATTATTATAAGTTCCAGTGAAAATAAAGTAGAAAAAATTGGATACAAGAAAGGGAGACATACATTTCCTTTATCACTAAATGTAAATTATGCTATACGAATCAACAATAAGAAAACTTTAAAATTAAAAAAAATAGAATTACCAATTAAATCTGATAATAAACTAGAATATGGTGATGAAGGTTTAATAACATTACAAATATTTCAAAACATCAATCCAAATAAAATTGAGCTAAAACCATTATCTAGAAAATTTACAGCTAAAGTTAATGTTAATAAAAAGAAACTTATTTATGAAATCAAAGATAATTTAATAGTGCCAGATATAGATTTTTATGTTGTAATAGAAAGGGTTATAACTAATAAAACATTTTCTACAAAAAAATACTATGGAATAAATCCATCAATTCATTTCGACAGTAAAGGAGTTAAAAACGATGTTTATATTAAGTATAATCATAGTAATAATTGGATGGAATATCAAAATTATTTGAAACTAAAAGCTAAAAATACTATATCAATACCATCACCTTTATTTTCATTAAAACTATTTGTAACAAAAGTGGAATAAATAAAAACGGCTACCAACACCGTATAAATTTTATTGCTTTTATTGGCTTATTTTGGAAACTTTTCGCACGCTTTTAATTCAGTAAATATTTACTAACTTTACGCTAAATCAACGCAACAAAGTTTATACAACAACGTTACTTCCTCACCAACATACGCTTAATCTCATTCAATTTCATAAGCGCTTCTATAGGCGTTAAAGTATCTATATTTGTAGCCAATATTTCTTCCCTAATATTTTCTAGTAAAGGATCATCTAACTGAAAAAAGCTGAGTTGTATTTCTTCATGCTGTTCTTGTTTTAAAATGTCTTTAACTTCTGAGTTTTTATTGTTTTTCTCTAACTTTTCCAAAATTTTATTGGCTCTATGAATTACCATATTTGGCATGCCAGCCAATTTTGCAACATGAATACCAAAACTGTGGTTAGAGCCACCAGAAACCAATTTACGCAAGAAAATAATATTGTCTTCTAATTCTTTTACAGACACATTAAAGTTTTTAATGCGCTCAAAAGTAGTAGTCATTTCGTTTAATTCGTGATAATGGGTGGCAAACAATGTTTTTGCTTGGGTTGGGTGCTCATGCAGAAACTCAGAAATGGCCCAAGCAATAGAAATACCGTCATAAGTAGAGGTTCCTCTACCAATTTCATCTAACAAAATTAAACTGCGCTCAGAAACGTTATTTAAGATAGATGCTGTTTCATTCATTTCTACCATAAACGTAGATTCGCCCATAGAAATGTTATCACTAGCGCCAACTCTAGTAAAAATTTTATCTACAATACCAATTTTTGCATTTTGTGCAGGTACATAACTTCCCATTTGCGCAAGTAAAACAATTAATGCAGTTTGGCGCAAAATAGCAGATTTACCAGACATGTTGGGTCCAGTAATCATAATAATTTGCTGTAGATTTCTGTTTAACACCACATCATTTGCAATGTAGGTTTGATCTATAGGCAATTGTTTTTCAATAACAGGATGTCTTCCGTTTTTAATGTCTAAATCTGTAGATTCATCCATAATAGGTCGCACATAATTGTGGTCTATTGCTAAAACCGAAAAAGACAATAAACAATCAATTTTTGCAATAACTTGCGCATTTTCTTGTACTTTTTGCACAAAACCAATAATATATTGCAATAATTTAGAAAAAATGTCCTGCTCTAATTTGGCAATTTTTTCTTCTGCACCTAAAATTTTGGTTTCGTATTCTTTAAGTTCTTCAGTAATGTAACGTTCTGCAGAAACCAGGGTTTGTTTTCTGATCCATTCTTCAGGAACTTTGTCTTTGTGTGTATTTCTAACTTCTATATAATACCCAAAAACGTTGTTAAATGCAATTTTTAAACTGCTAATACCTGTGGCTTCAGTTTCACGTTTTAGCATGTTGTCTAAATATGTTTTTCCAGAAGTAGAAATGGCACGTAAATCGTCTAATTCTTGGTGTACATTGTTGGCAATTGCATTTCCTTTATTGATGTTTACAGGAGCGTCGTCAAACAAAGTTTCAGAAATTTTAGCAATTAAAACGTCGCAAGAATGTAGTTGCTTACCCAGTTCTTGTACCGCTTTATTTTTACTTTTTTCAGCTTCATTTTTAATTGGTAAAATGGCTTTTAAAGAATCTTTTAAAATTACAATTTCTCTAGGTGATGCTTTGCCAGTAGCCACTTTAGAAATTAACCTTTCTAAGTCAGATATTTGTTTGAGTTGATAGGTTACTGTTTTTGAAAAATCATCTGAATCTATAAAAAACTTCACCAATTCATGGCGATTTTTAATTTCATCAATATTTTTTAAAGGCAGTGCCAACCAACGTTTTAATAAACGACCGCCCATTGGCGAAATGGTTTTATCTATAACATCTAAAAGCGTAACTGCATTTACAGAATTAGGATTGTACAATTCTAAATTTCTAACCGTAAAACGGTCCATCCAAACATAATTATCTTCTGCAATTCTGCGAATAGATTGTATGTGTTTTAGTTGGTTGTGTTGGGTTTCAGATAAATAATACAAAACTGCACCAGCAGCAATAATTCCGTTTTTAACTTCTTCTATTCCAAAGCCTTTTAAACTTTTTACTTCAAAATGATTTTGTAAAGTTTCATTGGCATATTCCTTTTGAAAAACCCAATCATCCAAATAAAAAGTGTAGTATCTGTTTTCAAACAATTCTAAAAATTGTTGCTTGTTTTGCTTTTGAACTAATACTTCACTTGGAGAAAAATTTTGGAGTAATTTATCTATATATTCTGCAGTTCCTTGTGCAACCAAATATTCACCTGTAGACACATCTAAAAAAGAAATTCCCAACAAATTTTTGTTGAAATGTACTGCCGCTAAAAAGTTATTCTTTTTGGTTTGTAAAACTTCATCATTTAAAGAAACACCAGGTGTAACCAATTCTGTAACACCACGTTTTACAATGGTTTTGGTCATTTTTGGATCTTCTAACTGATCACAAATAGCAACACGCATACCAGCTTTTACCAATTTTGGCAAATACGTATTTAAAGAATGATGAGGAAAACCTGCTAACGCAGTTTCAGAATCTGAACCAGCGCCTCTTTTTGTAAGCGTAATGCCTAAAACCCCAGCTGCTTTTATGGCATCTTCACCAAAAGTTTCGTAGAAATCTCCTACACGAAACAACAACATAGCATCAGGATATTTATTCTTGATGGCATTGTATTGTTTCATTAAAGGAGTTACCTTTTTCGCTTTTGATTTTGCCAAGTTTTTGGAAATTTTCAGTTAGTTTTGCGAAGATATAAAATATAGTTGTTAGTGTTTAGTTTTTGGTTATTAGTTCGTATACCATCAACTAAAAACCACAAACCAATAACTAAAAATTATGAGAAAACTAAAAAATAGCGAATTAGGTAGAATTTCTGTTGAAGAATTTAAAACGGTAAAAAAAACACCTTTAATAATTGTTTTAGATAACATTAGAAGTTTAAACAATATTGGCTCTGTTTTTAGAACTTCTGATGCTTTTTTAATTGAAAAAATATATTTGTGTGGCATTTGTGCAACTCCGCCCAATAAAGAAATTCATAAAACGGCTTTGGGTGCCACAGAATCTGTAGCTTGGGAATATGTAGAAGACACGTTGACTTTAGTTGAAAAATTAAAAGCAGAAAATGTAAAAGTTTTAGCAATAGAACAAGCAGAAAACTCAACAAAACTAGATACTTTTTATCCGGAGAAAACAGAAAAATATGCAATTGTAATGGGTAATGAGGTAAAAGGTGTGCAGCAAGATGTGGTAAATGCTAGTGATTTGTGTATCGAAATACCACAATTGGGTACCAAACATTCTTTAAACATTGCTGTAACTACTGGTGTTGTTATTTGGGATTTGTTTCAAAAAATGAAATAAAAACCTTTTTTTTTGACTATTTTTTATATTTTTAAGGTTTTCAATAAAATTTTGAATAATGCCAATAAAATGCCCCGGTTTAAAACATTTTGTTAAATTTTTTTATTACGCAAAAACGTGAAAAATTTAGGACACGCCTGCGCGTTAACTTTTTTGTTTTTCTTTGTTTTTTTACAATCTTTTAATTTGTTTTCGCAAAAAAAAGATTCTATTGTTTTCTATTTAGATAATGCCAAAAAAGAAAAGAAATTTTTATACTTAAAAAGAGCCATTGCGCTTTCAGAAAATTTAAAGCATGACTCGCTTATTAAGCAAACTTCTATAGCCCTTGCCAGAGCTAGTTATTTTGCCAAAGATACCACAGGATTAATTTTTTCAAAAAACACGCTTTTAAAACACTTTCAAGAAAGTAAAGACTCTTTTTCTTTAGCAAAAGCATTTCATATTGCTGCTATAAATCATAAACTTAAAAATAATTTAGATAGTAGTTTTTATTATTACCAAGAATCAAAAAACATTTTTGTGGGTTTAAAAGATTCTGTAGAAGTTGGTAGAAGGTTTTTGTCAATGGCAGTTCTTCAAGTAAAAGAACTCGATTATTCAGGTAGTGAAACAACTGCTGTAGAAGGTTTAAAGTTTATAGAGCCTTCAAGACAAAAAGAATACAGAACTTTAATTTCTTTATACCAAACTTTAGGAAACGCTTTGGGCCATTTAAACAGGCCAAAAGAATCTAGAGCATATTATATAAAGGCAAGAGAAATGGCAAAGTTTAATCCTGTAAAAAATAGAAGAGAAATAAATTATTTAAATCTTTACAACAATATTGGTTTAACCTATGTAGATGAAGGTAATTTTGAGCAAGCAATTGCATTTTTTAAAGAAGGTTTACAGTTTGATAGTATTGCTGTAAAATACCCAAGACAATATCAAAATTTACTTGGAGGTTTGTCTACTGTATATTTTAAACAAGGAAAAACAGCAGCAGCTATAAAAGGATATAAAACAGTTTTAGAAGGCAGAAAAAAAATTAATTATGTTTATGGAGAAAGTGTTTCTCATAGCCTTTTAGCAGAAGCATATATAAAAACAGAACAATATAATTTGGCAAAAAAACATGCCAAAATAGGTTTAAAGTTAGGAAAACAAACAAGAAATAATGAACAAGTTTTAGAATGTTTAGAATTTTTAACAACCTTAACTACAGGAAACACCTCTAAAAAGTACTTTAAAGATTATGTTTATTTAAAAGATAGTTTGTTTTCTAGAGAAAGAACAAGAAAAAATCAGTTTGCAAAGCTTAGGTATGAAACTGAAAAAAAAGACCAGGAAAATATAATTTTAAAACAAGAAAATCAACGTAAAGAATTGCTCTTAGAAAGCGAAAAACAACAAAAAACAATTGGCTGGTTATTTGCAGGAGCAGGTATTCTTTTTATTGGTTTTGGTACAAGTGTTGTTGCAAGTAGAAGAAAAAAGTTTTTGTTTGAGGCAAAATTAGCACAAGTAGAAGTTAGAGAAAAAGAACGCCAACAAATTGCAAAATCTTTACATGACGAGGTTGCTGGAGATATAAGAATGTTGCATTTAAAATTAACAAAAACAAAACAAATAGAAGAAGCACAAAGTTTAGATACTATTAAAGAAAACGTCCGTAATTTATCGCACCAATTAAGTAGCGAGAGCTTTGATAAAGTTTCTTTTAAAGACCAAATTATTAATTTAGTTGCAGATTATTTTGAATTCGATTTTAGAATAAAAATAGAAGCTATAGATACTGTAAATTGGAAAGAAATTAACAATTCTATTAAAAGAACCCTGTTTTTAGCAGTAAGAGAAAGTATACAAAATGCAAAAAAATATGCTAAAGCCAAAACCATAATTTTACATTTTAGCGAAACAAAAAAAATAGTTTTTTTAAAGATTACAGATAATGGAATAGGTTTTAATACCAAGGCTAAGCAAACAGGTATTGGTTTAAAAAATATGCAAGAACGTATAGAGGAAATTAGTGGAAAATTTTCTATTGAAAGTGAATTGGAAAAAGGAACAAAAATTAGTTTAGAAATCCCTAAAAATGGAAACTAAAACAAGAATTTTAATTGCAGATGACCATCAGTTGGTAATTCAAGGCATACTTTGCTCTTTAAAGGAAGTAGGAGATTTTGATATTGTAACTGTAAATAGTTGTGATGCTGCTTTTGAGGTGATAAAAGCAAATCGAAAAACGAAACCTTTTGATATTTTGTTTACAGATTTAAGTTTTGATAATATCACAGCAGATGCCAAATTAGATGGTGGTGAAGAATTGATAAAAGCCATAAGAAATAACGAAATTGATATTAAAATTGGCGTAATTACAGGGCATTCAGAAACCAATAGAGTTTATAATGTAATTCATAATTTAAACCCCAATGCATATATATTAAAAAACAATTGCGATGCTACAGAGTTGGATTTTGCGGTAAAGAAAATGTTAGAAAATCAATTTTATTATACACATGAAGTGCATCAAAAGATAATGCGCAGAAATATTATTCAAATTCAAATGGATGATGTTGCAATTCAGATTTTAAAGGAACTGCCCAATCACCCAAAAATTGCAAATTTAGAAGGTGTTATTTTAAAAGGTGATGGAACTGCGATTAAATTGCGTTCTATAGAGACTAAATTGGCTAATTTAAGAACAGATTTAAATGCCAACAACAATACAGATTTGATATTAAAAGCAAAAGAATTGGGTATTATTGATTGATAATTCCGTTTTTGCGGAAATCCGCATTTTTAATTTCGGCTTTTAACCACTTGGCTTTCTTAATTCCTACTATTTTTGTAGTGTATTTGTTCAATCAAACAAAAACAAAATTTCCAGACTGGGATTAATTGCATAATATGAGATTAGGGGCTTATGTTAAGAATTATGAAGAAAAAGGAAAAGACCTTTCTAACGCGTTAGAAAGGTTTTTTTTGTTTAAAAAATGAAGGTATTTATTTTTGCTAGGAAAAGGTAAATTTAGCGTTATAAATTAAATTTTTTGAGCTAAATTTTATTCGGTTTTAAATGGCATAGTTGTTTTTAAAAGTGAACAATTGCGTATTGCTTGTGCAAAATGTTGGCAAACAAGCTTAGCCCTGGTTGAACGGCCTGTTTGAGCTCTTGCACTTTTTTGTGCAAAGCGAGTAGTGAAAGCAGGAAATAGCTTCTAATTATTTTTATTTTTTGAAAACAATACCTTTTAAATACCTAAGATTAATTTTGCAATTAAAAAGTAAATTAAAATTCCAAAAATATCATTAGAAGTGGTAATAAATGGGCCTGTTGCAATTGCGGGGTCTATGCCTCTTTTGTTTAGAAAAAGTGGCACAAAAGTACCTATTAAACCTGCAATTATTATAACAGCTACCATAGAAACAGAAATGGCTAAGGCTAGGTCTATTTTACCTTCGTAAGCCCAAACAAAACCAAAAAGAAATAGGGCTAAAATTATACCGTTTAAAGCGGCCAAAAACATTTCTTTTAATAGTCTTTTATTTACAGATCCTTTTACATCATCATTTGCTAAACCTTGCACAATAATTGCAGAAGATTGTACCCCAACATTACCTGCCATTGCTGCAATTAATGGTGTAAAAAAGAACAAGGTTGCGTAAGTAGAAAATACAACTTGAAATGCTTCCATAATAATAAAAGCGCCAACACCACCAACCAAACCTAAGAAAAGCCAAGGTAAACGTGCTTTGGTAAGCTGAAAAATACTATCGTCTGAGTCTACGTCTTGTGTTAAACCTGCCGCCATTTGGTAATCTTTGTCGGCTTCATCTTTTAAAACGTCTACAATATCATCAATAGTAATTCTGCCTAAAAGTATTTGGTTATGGTCTACAACAGGTATGGCTTCTAAATCATATTTTGCCATAATTTTGGCAATTTCTTCATCGTCTTCATTTACATTTACAGCATCTACTTTAGATTTTGCAATTTCAGATATTTTTTGGTCGGACTTTGCAATAATTAGGTCTTTTAAAGACAATCTACCCACTAATTTATCTGCTTTATCTACTACGTAAATAGAGTGCACTCTGGTAACGTCTTTGGCTTGCCCTCTTATTCTGCGCATACAGCCTGCAACTGTCCAAGTTTCGTAAACTTTTACCAGTTCTTTTGCCATTAAAGCACCAGCTGTATTGTCTTCGTAAGACAATAGTTCTTTAATATCTGCTACAAGTTCATCATCTTCTAACGCATTAATTACACGTTGTTGTCTTTCTTCAGAAAGTTCTCCAATAATATCTGCTGCATCATCAGAATCCATCTCACCAACTTCTTCTGCAATTTCTTTTGCAGATAAGTTTTCTAAGATTTTTTCACGAATATCTTCGTCTAATTCTGTTAGAATTTCTGATGTTTTTTCGCTATCTAATAGTTTAATTACATAAATAGCTTCATCAAAACTAACTTCATCTAAAACCTCTGCAATATCTGCGTAATGTACTTCTGCAAACAAGTTTGTAATGGCTTTAGAATTGTCTAAAGCTATTAATTCTGTAAGATTGTCTAGAAATTCATCTGTGATTTCAAATGCCATTTTCTATCAGTTTTTGTGTAAGTTCTATAAATTGGTTTACAGACAGCTGTTCTGGTCTTTTGGCAAAGATAGGGTCTTCTTTTAAAGAATTAGAAAGATTAAAAGATTTTAAACTAGAACGCAACATTTTTCTGCGTTGATTAAAGGCTGTTTTTACTACTCTAAAAAATATTTTTTCGTTTACTGGTAGTGTGTAATTTTCTTTTCTGATGCATCTAATTACACCAGAATCTACTTTTGGTGGTGGATTAAAAACAGTTGGAGGTACTGTAAACAGGTATTCTACATCGTAAAAAGCTTGTGTAAGTACAGATAAAATTCCGTAAACTTTACTGCCCGGTTTTTCTGCAATTCTTTTGGCTACTTCTTTTTGAAACATACCAGATAATTCTGGTACAAACTCTTTATTTTCTATGGCTTTAAATACAATTTGACTAGAAATATTATAGGGGAAATTACCAATAATAGCTACCTGTTTGTTTGGGAAAATTTCTTGAAGATTTTTCTTTAAAAAATCGCCTTCTATTATGGCAAAATTTTGAGCACTTGTGTCTAAATGCAACTGTTCTACCGGAAAAACATCTTTTAAATAAGCTACAGATTCTCTATCTAATTCTAAAACTGTAGTTTTTGGTTTTTTAGTTAAGAGGTATTTGGTTAAAACACCCATTCCTGGTCCTATTTCTAACACATTATCGTAACCGTTTTCGGTTAAAGCGTCTGCAATATTTTTTGCAATACTTTCATCTGTTAAAAAATGCTGACCTAAATGTTTTTTTGCTTGTACAGACACAGTTTTTGTTTTTGTAGAGATAGAACTAAAAAGCAAAGATACAGTTAATTCGGCATAATTTTTGGTTGCTTTGCAGATAATAAAACCAAACTATGAACTATAATAAAGGGCTATATTTTATTTTTTGTGCTGTTTTTTTATTCAGAAACATACGGGCAAAGTGGTAAATTAAATAAAGCCAAACAAAGTTTAAGTAACACAAACAATACAGGTGGTGCAGTTACTAAAACAGCAACAAGTACAACAAGTTCTGATACTTTATTAGATAATGATGACGATACAAACCCAATAGCGCGCATAATTTTTGGCATTGCTGCCTATTCTTTTTATGGTGTTTTGTTTGAATCTCCTTGGGAAATGAAAGGTAAAATGCACGATGCAGAAATTGCGTATTACCCTTACAAACAGGCAAATTATGGTAATTTTGTTTATACAGATAGTACCAATTATACATTGGCAAGGTTAGATGTTTACAATTATTTTTTATTAGAAAGTAATACATTTTATGGCAATGATTTTGGTGTAGATTTTAAGTTTTTAAAACGTTTTGCGCTAGACGTAAATTACACTACTTTTTTAGAAAGATTACCAAATAAAAACGATTCTTTTCATATGTTTTCTGCACTTTTAAAATACCACAGAATTAGAACACAGCGTTTTAATGCTTGGTTTGGTATTGGTTTTAGAAGTATTTTTAATACCGTAAATAAAACCAGATTTTTATGGGGTTTTGGTGGCGAATTGTTTGTGAAAAAGCCAATAAGCATAATGGCATCTCACAAATGGGCAACCATAAACTCAACATCTGTTAGAAACACAAAATTGTTTTTAAAATATCATTTAAAAAACTATAGAATTGCATCTGGTTATGCAAATTATAAATTGGGCGTTTCAGAAATTAAAGCATTTTCTTTAGGTATAGAAGCTAGTTTTTAATTATTCCCAATGTTTTGCCTAACTTTGTGGTAACTACAAGAATTTATCAGATGACAAAAGAAGCCATTATAACAAAATTAACCACTATTGTAAAACCTTATGTGCAAAATGAAGAAGGTTTTAAAAACTTATCTGAAGAAACCGATTTTATAAACGATTTAGAAATAAACTCTGCAAATTTGGTAGATATTATTTTAGATGTAGAGGATGCTTTTGCTATAGAAATAGATAATGAGTCTATGGAAAAAATGTTGTCTGTAAAAGCTACAGTTGCTATTATTCAAGAAAAAATAAATGCCTAAAATTGGTAACGATATTGTAGATTTAAAATTGGCTAAAACCCAAAGTAATTGGCAAAGACATGGTTTTATAGAAAAACAATTTACTGAAAAAGAACAACAAGAAATTTTAAATTCAGAAATTCCTTTTGAAAAAGTTTGGTTGTTTTGGTCTATGAAAGAAGCAGCTTACAAATGTTACACACAAGAGCAAGAAAAACGTTTTTTTGCACCGCAAAAATTTGAGTGTAGTTTACTTACTGATGCAAAGGGAACTGTGTTTTATAACAACCAAATATTTTATACACAATCTAAGTTTGATGCGCATTTTGTGCATACTGTTGCCAAAAATAAGAAAGCATTTTACATAAAGCCTAAAATTAATATGTACCAAGGTTTTGGTAGTGCAAATACTGTTGATGCAGAAATTGAAACAAAACTTGCAGCACTGTATAATTTACCCAAGAACAAAGTTGAAAAAAGAAAAACTAAAAACGGTGCGCCAAAGTTTTATTACCAAAATAAATTATTAACCAGTTCTTGTTCTATTACCCATCATGGAAAATATGGCGCTTTTGCATTTATGTTGTAGTTATGAGCATTAAAGAAATACTTTTTAAAGCGTGCGAAACTTTTGTAAATGAGCGTTTACAGAATGTAAAACAAACCATTAGTTCTAACCAAAAAGCATTGCAGTCTGAAACCAAAAGTTCTGCTGGAGACAAACACGAAACTGGGCGTGCTATGTTGCAATTAGAAATGGAAAAAGCAAGCCAGCAATTGGCAGGAATTGTAAACATGAAAACAACATTAACAAAGATTGATGTTTATAAAACGTCTAAAAAAGTTTGTTTAGGCAGCATTGTTAAAACAGCAAATATTAATTATTTTATAGCTATTTCTGCAGGAAAATTAAGGGTTTTAAATGAAGATTATTATGCTGTTTCTGTCTCTTCTCCTATTGGTAAGTTATTTTTAGGAAAAGAGGAAAGAGACACCGTTTCTTTTAACGGAAAGTATATAGAAATTGATGACATTTTTTAGGTTAAAAAAATAAATCGATGTGCATTTATAAAAGTTATGTAAAACACCTATAAAAGCACAACGAATTTTTAATAAATAATAAAGATTCTTAGATCGTAAAAATATTAGAAGCTAACATTAATTTAACACCTACAATTAATAGCAGTACTGCAAATGCCTTTTTTAATGTTGCGGCAGGTAATTTATGTGCAATTTTAGCTCCAATACGTGCGGTGAAAAAACTAGCTAAACTCACGCAAATAAAAGCATAAATATGCACAAAACCCAGAATACCATTAGGTAGTGATTCTTTTATATCAGCATTAATAAATTGACCAAAAAAAAGAAAACCAATAGCACCAGCACTAGCTATAGGTAAGCCACAGGCAGCCGATGTGCCTACTGCATTCTGAATTTTTAGTCCATAATTACTTAATAAGGGTACAGTTAATGTACCACCCCCAATACCAAAAATAGCAGAAACAAGACCAATAAAACCACCTAAGCCAGTTTGCCCAATTGGTGACGGTAGTTTGCTAAAGTCGTTTACTTCTAAAGCTTTATTTTTCATAAACAGCATTTTTAATCCTACTAAAAAAGCACCTATTCCAATGATTACTTGAAGTGAATTACCATTGATAAAAGATGTAATACCAGCACCAATTAAAGAGCCGGCTACCAACCCGGGCGCCATACGTTTCCATACACTCCAATTTACCGCTCCTCGACTATTATGGGCACGAAGCGAACTAATAGAAGTAACAATAATAGTAGCTAAAGATGTACCAATACCAATGTGTGTAAGTGCCGCTCCTGGAAGCCCTTGTTTTGTAAAAATGTAAATTAAAGCAGGTACAATTATCATACCGCCGCCAATTCCAAACAAGCCTGCAATTATGCCAGCAAAAGCACCAGCAACCAAGTAATAAAGAATAAATATATCCATTAATAAATTATTTTTATAGATTTTCGTTTCACTAAAAAAGTGAAACCTTTAATTGATTTGTAAATTAAGATTAAATAGCTAATTCTTTACGAATAATTTCTACGCCTTTGCTTAACGCATTTAATTTTCCTTGAGCTACGTTTCTAGACAAAGGAGCCATACCACAATTTGTAGAAGGGTAAAGGTTTTCTGGGTCTACAAATTTAAGAGCCTGTCTTAGGGTAGTAGCTACTTCCTCTGAAGTTTCTATGTTGTTAGTTGCCACATCAATAGCCCCTACCATTATTTTTTTACCTCTAATAAGTTCTATTAAATTAAACGGTACACAAGAGTTGTGGCATTCTAAAGACACAATATCTATATTAGATTTTTGAATTTTAGGAAAAATTTCTTCGTATTGTCTCCACTCTGTACCCAATGTTTTTTTCCAATCATTATTAGCTTTTATACCATAGCCGTAACAAATATGTATTGCAGTTTCGCAGTTTAAGCCTTCAATAGCTTTTTCCATTGCTGCCATTCCCCAATCGTTTACATCATTAAAAAAAACATTAAAAGCTGGCTCGTCAAACTGAATAATATCTACCCCTGCGTCTTGCAATTCTCTGGCTTCTTCGTTAAGAGCTTTTGCAAACTCCCATGCCAATTTTTCTCGGCTTTTATAATGGTTGTCGTGCAAAGTATCTACCATGGTCATGGGGCCAGGTAATGCCCATTTTATAGGTTTGTTAGTTTGTTTGCGTAAAAATTTAGCATCATCAACAAAAACAGCTTTTTTACGTGTAACTTGGTCTACAACAACAGGAACACTGGCGTCATAACGATCACGAATTTTTACAATTTTACGATTTTCAAAATCTACACCACTTAAATGCTCTATAAATGTTGTTACAAAATGTTGACGAGTTTGCTCGCCATCACTAATAATATCAATCCCAGCCAATTGTTGCTCTTGTAAAGCAATACGTAAAGCATCTTGTTTTCCTTCTAGCAATTCTTTTTTTTCTAATTTCCATGGAGACCAAAGTTTTTCTGGAGGTGCAAGCCAACTAGGTTTGGGTAAACTCCCAACTATAGAGGTTGGTAATAATTTTTTCATAATAATATAATTTTAATGTGTTACTAATTCAAGTGAGAAATTAGCAGACCACTGTTCTAGGATATTTTTGTAGGGTTTAATAAAATGATTTTCAGTATATTTACCTTGCTCTATTGCTAGTTGAGAGCGTTCTTCTCGGTTATATACAATTTTAGTTAAAGAATGATCTTGATTTTTTAAACTAGGTTTGTAGCATTGTCCTGCCACAGAATTGGAATTGTAAATTTCGGGTCTATAAATTTTTTGGAATGTTTCCATGGTGCTAATAGTGCTAATCAATTCAAGGTTTGTGTAGTCTGTTAGTAAATTACCAAAAAAATAAAACGCTAAGGGAGCAACACTATTAGGCGGCATAAAATAACGCACTTGTAAACCCATTTTTTTAAAATACTGCTCTGTTAAAGAAGATGTATCGGTTTGGTATTCATAGCCTAATACAGGGTGATGATTTCCTGTACGTTGATATGTTTTACTATTTGATACACTTAAACATATAACAGGTGGCTTGATAAAGTTGTTTTTGTAGGTGTTAGAATTTACAAAACACTTAAATATATTGCCATGTAATTCTCCAAAATTAGTTGGAATACTAAATGTACTTTTATGTTTGTTGTGTTCTAAAAGCAATACACTAAAATCGTAATCGCGTACGTAAGAAGAAAAATTATTACCAACAATACCCGCTATACGTTTATCTGTTTTATGATCGATTATAGTTGTTTTTAATATTTCAATGGATGGAAACGTTGTATTGCTATTATCTATATTTAAATCAACAGAAACAATTTCTAATTCTATAGAATACCGATCGTTATTAGGGTTGTCCCAATTTGCTAAACTGTTAAAACGATTGTTTATCATTTTAATAGTGTTTTGTAAGTTTTTTTTACGACTGCCTCCTCTTGCTAAATTTGCAAAGTTGGTAGTTGCTCGTGTATTGCTAGAGGGAATATAGTTTTCGTTAAAATAAATATGCTTTAGAGCAAATGTAAAATTGTTGCTAATGGTGTTTTGTAATGGGGCAATATTTTTCTTTTTACTTGTGTTAGAATCTTCTAATAAAGTTGCTTTCATATCATCTTAATTTACAGTTTTTAGTTCTGTAAAATTCATAATAAAAGATTAATTAATTAATTTTATATCTAAAATTAGATAATTTATCTATTTATTGTATTATTGTAGATTATTAATCTTTTAAAGCGTGTTAAAATGAATAAAACAGAAATATTTTCTATAAAAAACCTAGATTTAATAGACCTTAAATTACTTAGAATTCTTCAAAAAGATGCAAAATTGACTACTAAAGAGATAGCTGCACGAGTAAATTTATCTACTACACCTGTTTATGAAAGGATTAAACGGCTAGAAAAAGAAGGAGTGATAGAAAAATATACTGCTATTGTAAATGCTGAAAAAGTAGATAAAAACCTAACCGTATTTTGCAATATTACTTTAAAAGAGCATACCAAAGCAATAGGAAATAAGTTTGTACGAGATATAGTTGCGCTTAAAGAAGTGGTAGAGTGTTATAATATTTCTGGGGACTATGATTTTTTATTAAAAATTATGGTTCAGGATATGAAACATTATCAATCTTTTGTAATTAATGAGTTAGGTTCTGTAAAAAATATAGGAAGTGCGCATAGTACTTTTGTTATTGGAGTTATAAAACATAGTTATGCTGTGCCTGTATAAAAGTGATTTTTTTAGAAAAACAGAAAAAAGAATTGAAATTTTATGTTTAACTATCTTTTAAGAAACTCTAAATACACTTCTTTATTTTTTTTAATCTGAGAAGAATGGTTAAAAAAAATAGTATTACCATTAAAATTAGCTTCTAATAACCAACAAGTACCATTAAAATAAGAGTTTACAATAGAGGCTTTGTGTTTTGTGTTTTCTGTTAATTTAATTTGATGTGGATATAATAAAACGGTTTTGTTATGTATTAGAAGCTCGTTTACATCATCAAATAAAGTAGCTACATATTTTTCTTTTGGATGGTTGTAAATTTCTTTTGGTGCAGCATTTATTAAAATTTTGTTGTTTCTAATAATTAGCAATTTATCGGCAAAAGAAAGAGCATCATTTTTATCATGAGTGGCTACAATACAGGCAATATTTTTTTCTTTTAAATAGGCAAATAAACGTCTTCTAAGTGTATTTTTTTTAAAGTTATCTATTTGGCCAAAAGGTTCATCTAAAAGCAATAATTGGGGTTCTTTTGCCAAAGATCTGGCAATGGCAACACGTTGTTTTTGCCCGCCACTTAAATTTTTAACTTTTGTGTTTTCAAAAGCTTGCATTTCTATAACTTCTAAAAGTTCTTGTGTGCGTTTTTCGCTTTCTTCTGGATAAAAACGAGACAAATGTTTTTTAATGTTTTCTGAAACGGAAATGTAGGGCATTAAATCGAAATCTTGTGCTACGTATTTGAAGTGTTTAAAACCGGGAACTAAATTTTTTTTAGGTCCAAAAATTTGAGTGTTGTTCCAAAAAATTGTGCCTTCATTTAAATCGAATAAACCGTAAATAATTTTTAAAAGTGTAGATTTTCCACAACCACTTTCACCCATAATACACAAATGTTCGCCAGCATTTAATTGAAAGGAGAAGTTGTTTAAAACCGCTTTCTTTTTTTGATAATTAAAAGAAATGTTGTTTACTTTTAGCATGGTACAAAAATAAGCTTTCTTTTATTCCTTTTCTTTTTTCTATTGATGAAATATAGAAACAAAAAAATTGAGCTTTTTTATAATTTTTCTAAACTTTTTTACTTGTTGATTAAATTTTACAAGTTATTTTTAGATAGCAATCTCTTTTTTAAATAGCCGTATGTTTGCGTTAGCGATTGCAGCATTTGTTTGAACTCTTGCACTTTTTTGTGCAAAGTGAGTGCGAAAAGCGCGACCTTTAGGGAACGCCCAAATTAGTATAAAATTGATTATAAACTTAACTTTTAATTTTATTTTTTGATGGTTTTGGTAGTGTTTTAAAACCCATATTAAATAGTGTAAATCCAAAAATATCTGCATATTGTTCTATGGTTTTGGCAACTGGTGTGCCTGCTCCATGGCCTGCATTGGTTTCTATTCTTATTAAAACTGGGTTTTTGCCAGTTTGCTTTTCTTGCAGTTCTACCGCAAATTTAAAACTGTGTGCGGGCACAACTCTATCATCATGATCTGCAGTGGTTATTAAAGTTGCAGGATATTTTACGCCTTTTTTTACATTGTGTACTGGAGAATATCCTTTTAAATACGCAAACATTTCTGGGCTATCATTGGCAGTACCATAATCGTATGCCCAACCTGCGCCTGCTGTAAATGTGTGGTAACGCAACATGTCTAAAACCCCAACTGCTGGCAGCGCAACTTGCATTAAATCTGGTCTTTGCGTCATTGTTGCGCCAACTAAAAGCCCACCATTAGAGCCACCACGAATTGCCAAATAATTTGATGAGGTATAGTTTTTTTCTATTAAATATTCTGCGGCGGCAATAAAATCGTCAAAAACATTTTGTTTTTGCATTTTTGTACCAGCATTGTGCCATTTTTTACCATACTCGCCACCACCACGTAAATTTGGTACGGCATAAACCCCACCTTGTTCCATCCAAACGGCATTTGTAATGCTAAAACTTGGAGTTAAACTTACGTTGAAACCACCATAACCGTATAAAATTGTAGGATTTTTACCGTTTAAAATTATTCCTTTTTTATGTGTAATAATCATTGGTATTTTTGTGCCGTCTTTAGAAGTATAAAACACCTGTTTGCTGGTATAAAATTCTGGATTAAAAGTTATTTTTGGTTTCCAATAAGTTTTATAGGTACCGTTTTTGGGGTTAAATTTAAAAGAGGCACCAGGAGTGCTGTAATTTGTAAAAGAGAAATACAATTCTTGTGCGGTTGCTTTGCCACCAAAACCACTGGCAGAACCAACGCCTGGTAATTTAATTTCTCTAATGAATTGACCATTAAAATTGTATTGTAAAATTTTAGAAACAGCATCTACCATATAATTGGCAAAAAAATAACCAGCACCAGTATTTAAACTTAGTACATTTTCTGTTTCAGGAATAAAATCTTTCCAATTTTCTGGACTTGGATTTTTGGCATCTACAGTAACCACTTTTTTATTTGGTGCATTTAAATTGGTAACCAAATATAATTTGCTGCCGTTGTTTACTGCAACATACGTATCGCTTTTTACATGATTTACAATGGTAATTAATTTGCTATTTGGTTGTTCTAAATCTTTTAGAAACAATTTGTTACCAGAGGTTGAGATGGATGCAGATATTATTAAATAACGATTATCTTCTGTAACATTACCACCAACATACCTGTGTTTTTCTGAAGGTTTTTCTCCAAAAATTACCAAATCTTCTTTTTGTGAAGTGCCTAGTTTATGGTAATATAATTTATGTTGATCTGTTTTGGCAGATAATTTACTTCCTTTAGGTTTGTCATAAGAAGAGTAATAAAAACCTTCGTTTTTGTACCAAGAAATGCCAGAGAATTTTACGTCTACTAAAGTATCTTCTTTAATTTCTTTAGATGCAGCATCTATAATTATTATTTTTCTCCAGTCAGAACCACCTTCAGAAATTGAATAGGCTGCTGTTTTACCATTTTTAGAAAATTCTATAGATACTAAAGAAGTTGTGGCGTCTTTAGAAAAAGTGTTGGGATCTAAAAAAACTTCAGCAGTATCATCGCCTTTTTTACGGTACAATACATTTTGGTTTTGTAAGCCGTTATTTTTATAAAAATAAGTGTAATCGCCTTCTAAAAATGGAGTGCCTATTTTTTCGTAATTCCATAATTCTGACAAACGATTTTTAATTTCTTTTCGGTATGGAATTTTATTTAAATAACCGAAAGTTACTTCATTTTCTGCTTGAACCCAATTTTTTGTTTCTTCGCTTTTGTCGTCTTCTAACCATCTGTAATTATCGGTTACTTTAGTGCCAAAAAAGGTTTCTGTAACTGGTTTTTTTGTAGTTTTTGGATAGGTCAAATTTTGGTTGCTTTTTGTGGTTACTTCTTTACAAGATGCTAAAATAAGGCTGGTTAGTAAAAAAGGAATGAGTATTTGAGATTTCATAATCTAGGTGGCTTTGATACATTTCAAATTTAAAGATTTTAAAGTTTTATTTTTGGTATTTAACAGCTTTTAACCTTTAAAATTTTCTGTTGTTTGGCATTTGTAATGTAGGTTTTATAATTTCGACTACATTTGTGCATATTGTAGCATTTATTTTATATGCTAATAACCAAAGAATAAACTTACGTAAGTAAGTGTAAAAAGAAATTAAAAATCCAACTTTGTTGGAAGAAAAACAAGTATTATGGTAGAGCATTTAACCAAAGCAACTTTTCTAGAAAAGGTGTTTAATTTTGAAGAAAATAAAGAATGGAAGTTTGAAGGAAAACGACCAGCATTAGTAGATTTTTATGCAGATTGGTGTGGCCCGTGTAAAATGTTAGCACCTGTTTTAGAGCAATTATCTAAAGAATATGAAGGTAAAATAGATATTTATAAAATAGATACAGAAGCAGAGCAAGAGTTGTCTGCAGCGTTTGGTATTAGAAGTATACCAAGCATGTTGTTTTGCCCTGCAGAAGGCGAGCCACAAATGGCAAATGGAGCTTTACCAAAAGCAGATTTAGAACGTGTAATTGCAGAAGTTTTAAAGATAGCGAAATAGGTAATAAAAAAACAGGTCTGTATAAAATTTTTACAGACCTGTTAAAAAATAATTAACTCAATTTAAACTCTTTATTTTACTAATCTGAATTCTATTCTTCTGTTTTGATCATGTTCTATTTTGCCGCATGAATTACATGGAGTACATGTATTTAAAGGAGAGTTTTCTCCTTTTCCGATTGCTTGTAATTGACTGCTTGAAACGCCTCTTTCTATCAAGTAATTTCTAATAGATAATGCTCTTTTTTCTGATAATATTTGATTTGAAGAAAAATTACCTAAACAATCTGTATAACCATAGATTATAAACTTTTTATCTTTATTACTGTTTAAAGTTTTAGCAGCTTCATTTAATTGGTTAAAATATTCAGGTTTTATAATTGCCTTATTTGTATCAAAATTAATACCCTCTAAATTAAAATTAAGATCATCTAGTATATTTTTAATATTGTCTCTAAATGCTGTAACAACTTTATTTAATTTGTTGTAATATTTAGGTTTTATACTAGCGTTACTTTTTTCTGTAACTAGCTCTTCTAATATATTGTTTATAATTTTTTCTGTGTTCATCATTTCTGGGCAGCCACCATTTTCTTTTTTTCCTTTTATGGTTGGGCATTTATCCATTGCATCTAAGACACCGTCTTTATCTTGGTCTAAAGTACCTTTGTTTAACGCTACATTAGCTACAGAATCTAAACTTTTTGTGGTTGTAGTATTTGTAAGCTTAAGGTCTGCCAAAGCATTTTTTAATTTATAATCAAGAGGATCTGACCAAACTAATTTTTCTTTTTTTCCAAAATGATAGGTGATTCCAATAGTTGTAGTGAGTAATTGCTCTTGCGCATTTGCATGTTTTGTAGACTCCACTCCATCAAACATATCTCTACCTGATAATAAAAAATTTGCCCTTGCAGAAATATCAAATTTATCATTTAATTTACGAGACAGAATAGCTCCACCTTGCACATATATACTTCTCCAAGGCGCATCATTTTTAAACTCTGTTGTTCTATTTGTAACGGTATTTGTAACTTTAGATGTAAAATCCATTATTCCTATACCTGCATATGCATAGGCATTCCATTTTCTTTCTCCAATTAAATCTCCGCGTCTAAAAACAGAGTTAAGGTTTAACATTCCGTTAAAGGAAAGACCTAAATAGGTAGTATTTCCACTTGTATTTGGAGTTGCATTAGTTTGGCGTGTTTTTCCAAACTGTAGTAAAGTTTCCACACCAAATCCATGATTAAACCATTTGGTTGCTCCTATTTCACCAGCTACACCAAATTTAAAGGCAGCTTCATCTGTTCTTAGATCTCCAGTGTATATAGAACTCGGTCCCAAATACCCACTTAATGACCATGAGTCATAATTACTTTCTCCATTAACATACTTGCTGTTCTTTTCTTGTGAATTAGCTATTCCAGTTATACTAAAAAAGCAGATTGCATAAAATATTTTTCTTTTCATAGTTAAATTTTGTAAAAAATTATAAAGCAAAATTATTATTTTAAATTAACTAAGGTTTGAGGAAAAACACCCTTTTTTTAGCGGAAAATAACTGAAGATTAAAAGGTGTAGTTTGAATTCAATTAGATGTAAAAAGCTATTTTACCTTGAAAAAGCAGCAAAATAATTTGATATAAATTTTATACATAAGAAACTAATGTATAAGAAAATTATGTATATTTGGATTCACATTGTCATTTCGAACAAAGTGAAACTAACTGTTACTATAAATCAATAGATTGCTTCGTGACTCGCAATGACAATTACACGTTTACACGGTTATACAATTACACATTCATAAAATGGGAAATCAGAAATTATACAAAGGCTCTTTACAAACCATTATTTTAAAGTTATTAGAAAGTAACGATAAAATGTACGGTTATGAAATTACGCAAAAAGTAAAAGCTTTAACCAAAGGCGAATTAAACATTACAGAAGGTGCTTTGTACCCAGCATTACACAAATTAGAGGCAGATGGTTTGTTAGATGTAGAGGTTGCAAAAGTGGGAAACAGATTGCGTAAATATTACAAATTAACCGAAAACGGAACCAAAGAAACTGCCAACAAGTTGGAAGAAATGCAAGAGTTTTTAAGAACTATGCAACATTTGGTAAATCCTAAATTTAGTTTGGAGTAATATAAATGGCTATGGAATTAACAAAACAACAAATACAAAAAGTGGCACACTATTTAAAGTCTAAAAATTTGGAATATGTAGACTTACAACCAGAAGTTTTAGACCACATTGTTACAGAAATTGAAGAAAAAATGGAAGTAGAAAAAGTAACTTTTCACAATGCTTTTGCAACTTCTAAACAAAAATGGAATCCTCAATTACAAGAAACTACAAGCATGTTTTTTGGCTTTGGTTTTTCTGCTCCAAAAATTGTAATACAAAAAGCTAAAAAAGGATATTTAAAGTGCTATTTAGGTTTGTTACTTTCTTATTTTGTGCCATTTCTATGGTTAACTAGTAACAATTTTATAATTAAAAACCCTTCAGAAAACAATTATTTTATATTAGTAAAAGCAGTAGTTTTTTTATGTTTTGCAAGTTTTTTGTTTATGCTTTTTACCAAGAAACAACAGAAAACAACTTATGGATTTATTTTAAAAGCACAAAGTTTTAATTTATTTGTAGGTTTAATTCTTTGTATAGATTTTATGACAAGAATCTCTGAGTTAAATGGAATTGATATAGGTATGCTTTGTTCTTTTTTATTTTCTACTTTCAGTTATTTTAATTTTTACAAAAAGCATAAAACAGTATTAAAAAAACATCAAATTTCATAAGCATGAAACTAACCCAAAACCACATACAAGAACTCTATAAATTCACCAGAAAACATTATGTAGAATATTATGATGTACAAACGGAATTGGTAGATCATTTGGCAAATGATATTGAAAAAATTTGGGAAGAATATCCCAATTTATCATTTGAAGATGCTAGAGATAAATCGTTTAAAAAGTTTGGCGTTTTTGGGTTTATGAATGTTGTAGACACCAAGAAAGTTCAAATGAATAAAAAATACTTTAAAATTATTTTAAAGTTTGCAAAAGAGTGGTTTCGTTTGCCAAAAATCATACTCACTTTTGGGTTGTTTTTTGGGTTTTATCAATTGCAAAAAATAAGTAATGCTTATGAAGTGCATATTGCTGTGTTATTTGGTGTTTTTATTACTCAATTAATTGTTTTTTCTATCAACATAAAAAAACAGAAGAAACATAATATAAAAACAAATAAAAAGTGGCTTTTAGATAGTATTATAAAAACACAAGGTTTTGGTAGTGGAGGTTTAATTGCATTTTACACTGTTCAATTTATTTTGCCAAAATCACCTGTAGGGTTTTATCAAATGGACGATTTTAGAAGCTTTCTAATTGCTTTTGTCATGTCTTTTCTTATAATTATCAGTTACATATCTTGTGTTGTTATCCCAAAAAAAGCAACCCAATTGTTAGAAGAAACCTATCCAGAATATAAATTGGTTTAAATTTTTTATTGATGAAATTATCAGAAATACAAATAGACAACTTATACAAATTCACTAGAAAACATTATGTATATCATTATGATGTACAAACAGAATTGGTAGATCATTTGGCAAATGATATTGAACAAATTTGGCAAGAACACCCTAATTTATCTTTTGAAGATGCTAGAGATAAATCTTTTAAAAAGTTTGGTATTTTTGGTTTTATGGATGTGATTGAAGCCAAACAAAAACAAATGAACAAACGCTATACAAAAATAATGTGGCGCTTTTTTAGTGAGTGGTTTACAATGCCAAAATTAATGACCACCTTGGCTATTTTTATGAGTTTATTTTTAGTCTTGAAAATTACATTTTCAGAATATATTTTGCTTGCTTTCTTGCTAATTTTAATAACTTTTGATATCATCAAACAAATAAAGGCAAAGAAAAAACACAAGCAAAAAGAACAGAAAAAAGAAAAAATATTTCTTTTAGAAGCAATGATTGGCGCTACAAGACAAAATTTTGTAGGATTAACTTTTGTGAATTTTTTTAATTTTATTCATCTTACTAAGGTTAGTTTTTCTGGTTTAGCAGATCATTGGTTAATTTTAATATCATTTTCATCAACTATAATTATATTGCTATTTTATGTAACCAGTTATTTAATGCCTCAAAAAGCAGAAGAATTGCTGCAAGAAACCTATCCAGAATATAAAATTGTAAAAAATTTGTAACAAATACGTTCGCTAGACAACTAATTATCAACTAAACAAACCAACTACTTATGATTTCACATTTTTTAAATCTAGAATGGAAACAATATTTTAGATCTGCACATTGGCAAAAAAGTATTGGAATAAAAATAGTAATGGTGCTTTTTGCCCTTTATTTTATTGTTTGCTTTGTGGCTATTGGTGCCTTTGGGTATTACATTTTAAAGAAAAAAATGCCAGAAACAGATCCTTTAGTTCTGGTAAATTCTTTTATATTATATGCTTTTTTGGGCGATTTAATTTTTAGATATCTCATGCAAAAATTGCCAGTGATGAATATTAAGCCTTTGCTAATTTTACCCATCAGAAAAAGTAAATTGGTGCATTATGTGTTGGCAAAATCGTCTGTTTCTTTCTTTAATATTTTAGGGTTGTTTTTTTACATTCCTTTTACGGTGGTTTTAATTAAAGAAGGTTACAATACTGTTGGCGTTTTGGGTTGGTTGTTTGCTATTATTTTATTAATTCAGTCTGTAAATTTTTTAAATTTTTTAATCAATAAAAACAACATTGCTTTAGGGGTTTTAGTTGCAACTTTATTAAGCTTAATTGGTTTGCAAAAGTTTAATATTTATAATGTTACAGCTTTTGGCGGTAAAATTTTTGATGCCATTTATGCCAATCCTGTTTATGCATTATTAGGCATAATTTTAGTAGCCGTATTGTATCAATTAAATTACAAACAATTAAGAAGTTTGGTGTATTTAGATGAAGCTGTTTCAGAAAAAGTAGTAGAAGCAAATGCTGCAGATTTATCTTTTGCAGATAAGTTAGGTGATGTTGCGCCTTTTATAAAAAACGATATTCGTTTAATTTGGCGAAACAAAAGAACAAAAACGGTATTTTTAATGTCGTTTCTATTTTTATTCTATGGTTTAATCTTTTTTACACAACAAACTTACAGAGAAATGCCAGCAATGTTAATGTTTGCTTCGTTGTTTGTAACGGGTGGTTTTGCATTAAATTACGGGCAGTTTATTCCTGCTTGGGACAGTGCACATTATAAAATGCTAATGAGTCAGAGTTTTAAATATCGTAAATTTTTAGACTCTAAATGGATTTTAATGGTAGTTGTAACTGCTGCCATGTACATGTTAAGTATTCCCTATTTATATTTTGGTGTAGATATATTTTTAATGATTACTGCAGGCGCAATTTTTAATATTGGTTTCAACTCTTTATTTTTATTATTTTCAGGTTCCTTCAACAGAAAAAAAATAGATTTAAACAAAAGCGGTTTTGGCAACACACAAGGCACAAGTGCAACGCAGTTTATTATTATAATTCCGTTAATGCTGTTTCCAATGTTGGTTTTTTGGTTAACAGACAAGTTTTTGGGCGGTTATTGGGGTTTTATTGTGGTAGCTGCTATAGGTGTTCTTAGTTTGCTTTGTAAAAAGTATGTCATGAATTTTATAGAGCAAAAGTACATAGAAAACAAATATGTAATGATTAACGCTTTTGGGAAAGAAGCATAACGCATCAACTAAAAAATAAATTATGATTACTGTAGAAAATATATCAAAAAAATACGGAAAAGCAGAGGTTTTAAATGTAGCATCTGTAACCATACCAACAGGACAAAGTTTTGGTTTGGTTGGCAATAATGGTGCAGGAAAAACCACTCTATTTAATATACTTTTAGATTTAATTAGGCCTACAACAGGTAAAATAACCAATAACAAAATTGTAGTAAATGAAAGTGAAGATTGGAAAAATTTTACTGGTTCTTTTATAGATGAATCTTTTTTGATTAGTTATTTAACGCCAGAAGAATATTTTGATTTTGTGGGCGATTTACGTGGAATGAGTAAAGTTGCTGTAAAAAAATTTATTGCACAATTTGATGAGTTTTTTAACGATGAAATTGTTGGAAAAAAGAAATATTTGAGAGATTTAAGCAAAGGAAATCAGAAAAAAGCAGGCATTGTTGCTGCAATGATGGGAAATCCTGAAGTGGTTATTTTAGATGAACCTTTTGCAAATTTAGACCCAACAACCCAAATTCGTTTAAAACAAATTATAAAAACTCTTACAGAAAACAGAGCAGTTACCGTTTTAATTTCTAGTCATGATTTAACACACGTAACCGAAGTTTGCGAACGAATTGTAGTTTTAGATAAAGGTGCTGTGGTAAAAGACATAGAAACATCACCAGAAACTTTAAAAGAATTAGAAAGTTATTTTGCTTTGTAAAAATTAGGTTTATTTTTTTGGTTGATGAGATTGTATCTTTTTATTATTGAGATTTCTCTACAAGGTTGAAATTACTGGACATTTTTCATTTTTAGTGAAACGCAGTGGAATCGAAAAATCGATACAATTCCTTTTAATCCAAAAACCTTTCTACAAGTTTTAAGTTTCAGAAGAAACGTTTTTCTAAACCTCTGTAAAGTCTGTCAGTTCTAGTGATTTCGATTTTTGGGCAGAATTGTATCGAGAACTTATTTTTCATCAATATAAAAAAGGAATTATACGTTATTTCTTTAAATGAAAAAGGTTTTTAAGGCTATTTACATTACAATAAACATCTTTTTTAGCACAAAATTACAACTAGAAAATTCACAATTTTTCACTTCAATTTAAAGTATTCTTATTTTATTCCTATTTTTACATCTTAGTTTATACTATTTTCAACAATAAATAGGTAAACTTAAGCGTTTTTTCAATTTATGAAACACATTAAAAAAATACTTCTTTTTGCACTGCTTTTTGGAGCAATCTATGCTTGTAGTACCAAAAAAGATACAGTTACTAGCAGAAATTATCATGCTATGACAAGTCATTTTAACATTTTGTTTAATGGTGAAGTTGCTTTTGAAGCCGGTTTACAAGGCATTAGAGATAGCTATAAAGATGATTGGTTTAAGCAATTGGTTATAGAGCCTATAGCGTTTGATGATCGTAAAATTGTGTTATCTAAAGGTAATGGTGGTGGTCTTGGAGCAGGTTTTGGCAAACCAGCAAACCAAGAAGAAACCCAAAAAGCAAGCACACCTTTTGATAAAGCCGAAGAAAAAGCTGTAAAAGCTATACAAAAACACGGCATGAATATAGACGGTTTAGAAAGAAATAGCCAAATAGATAATGCGTATTTATTATTGGGTAAAGCCAGATATTATTCGCAACGTTTTGTACCTGCAATAGAAGCTTTTAATTATGTAATTGCCAATTACCCAGATGCAGATTTAATTGCAGAAACCAAAATTTGGCGTGCAAAAGCAAATATTAGGTTAAGTAATGAAGAGTTTGCTATAGAAACCATGAATTTGTTATTAAAAGTAACAGATACTTTAGAAAGTGCTTTTCCTGATATTATTCAAGAAAAAGGCCATACAACTTTAGCAATGGCTTACATGCAAAGTGATAGTTTACAGAAAGTAAAAAAACATTTAAAATTAGCTACAAGAACGCAAAAAAATAAATCGCAAGCTGCAAGAAATATGTTTGTTTTGGGGCAAATTTATGCTAAAGAAAATAAAAAAGATTCTGCGGCAATGGTGTTTCAAAGACTTAGTAATTTTAAAAAAGCGCCTTACAAATATAAAATTCATGCTACTATAGAATTGGCAAAAAATTCTCCTAATGATTCTGTTTCTGCAATTGTTTTAAAACGCTTAAGAAAATTAATTAAGCAAAGAGAAAACAGGCCTTATTTAGATGAATTGTATTACCAAGTTGGTGCAATTCATCAAAATTACGACAGTATAAAACTTGCAAAACAATTTTATAACAATTCTTTAAGAGCGCAAAATGGCACAGATAAACAAAAAAGCTACACCTATGAAAAACTAGGTAATTTATATTTTAAAGAAGCGGCTTACCAATTGGCTAGCAGTTATTATGATAGTGTATTGGCATTTTCTGCAGACACTTTAGATTTGCGCGTTAGACGTGTAAAAAGAAAGTTTAAAAACTTAGCTTCTTTAATTAAGTTTGAAGATGTAGTGGCAACTAATGATAGTATTTTAAAAATAGCAGCATTACCTAAAGAAGCACAAGAAACGTTTTTTCAAGAGTATATAAACAAAATAAAAAAGGCAGATGAAGAAGCTGCGCAGTTAAAATTAAATCAATTGGCTTTTGGTGGCGCTACAAATTCTTTACAATCTGCAAGTAGAGGCAAATGGTATTTTTACAACAACCAAACCTTAAGTTTTGGTAAAACAGAATTTCAAAGAGTTTGGGGTAAACGTAAATTAGAAGACAATTGGCGTTGGTCTTCTAGTGCAACAATTGGTATTGCAACACAAGACTCTGTAGCAGTTGCCACAAAAGACGTTAGGTATGATTTGGAAACTTATTTGGCTAAAATACCTACAGCAAAAGAAACTTTAGACACCTTAAAAATTAATAGAAATAAGGCACTATATGAGTTGGGTTTAATTTATAAAGAACAATTTAAAAACCCAGATTTAGCAATTAAAAGATTTAAAAGAGTACAAGGTTTAAATCCGCATAAAGACCTTGTTTTACCTATAAACTGGCATTTATATCAAATTTACACAAATTTAAAATCTGCAGAAGCGTTACCTTATAAAAACAAAATATTAACAGATTATCCAGAAACTATTTTTGCGAAGATTATAAAAAACCCAAATAAAAAAATAGAAGAAGATAAAGATGTGAGTGCATTAGAAAAGCAATACAAAGAATTATACTATTTATACAAAAAAGGAAAATTTAAACAAGTTTTATTTGAAACAAATGATTTGTTAGAAAATTTAGGAGAATCAAAATTAAAAGCAAAATTTGAGTTACTTAAAGCCTACGCTATTGGTAAATATTTAGACTCTAAAACCTACAAAGAGGCGTTAGAATTTGTTGCCGTAAACTATGGAAATACAGAAGAAGGGAGAAAAGCAAAAGAAATTATAACCCAATTAAACAAATAGCATGTTTGGTACTAAAGACAAAAAACAAGAGAAATCTAAAAATAGAGTTATGGAAAGAAACGTAATTGCAAAAAAATCTACTTTTACAGGAGATGTAAGTTCTGAAGGAGATTTTAGAATAGATGGTGTTTTAGAAGGTACTTTAAAAACAAAAGGTAGAGTTATAATTGGTGCAGAAGGCATTATTAAAGGTAATGTAGAAGCAGAAAATGCAGATATTGAAGGCAAGTTTTCAGGGCAATTACTTGTAAGCAATATGTTAACCATAAAAAATACAGCACATATTTCTGGAGATGTTGTAATTGGTAAATTATCTATAGAACCTGGAGCAACTTTTAATGCAACATGTGCTATGAAAGGCGCTTTAAAAGAGTTGAATGCTACAAATGAAACAAAAAAACGAAAAGACAAAACCGCTTAATAAAGCTATTGCACTTTCTGGCGCAGGCTTGCAAATGGGGTTAACTATTTACGCAGGTTTTTACATAGGAAACTGGTTAGATGCAAAGTTTACAACTAAATTTTTAACAGTAACTTTTACTTTAATAGCTGTTGTATTGTCTACTTATTTACTAATAAAACAAGCCAATAGAATTAATGATTAAAAAGATATTTGTTATTGTTTCTGTTTTTTTAGTTTTAGGCTTTTTAGGCTATCAAGTACATTCTTATATTTTTACTCAAATACATAAAGAACCAGCTTTTTCACTTTTAAAATTATATAAATTTAATACAGGTTTTTCGCTCTTAGTTTGTATAAACATAGTGTTGCTTAGTAATGTTAATAAAATTGCAGAACAACTGGGTTTTATTTATTTGGGAGCTTTATTGCTTAAAATCTTATTATTTGTAGCAACCTTTTATGTATCAATAATTAAGAAAGATATTTTACAGACGGTAGATAAAATTTCTATGTTAATTACCGTCTTTGTTTTTTTATCAACAGAATTGTTTTTTGTGATAAAATTGATAAATCAAAAACAATCTATTTAATTTTGAAAAAATCGTTTGTACTTTTGAATTATTCCGTACCTTTGCGCCGAATTTAGAAAGCGTACTTTTATAATGAATATTGCACAAAAAACAACCAAATTTCTTACAATCGCAGTAATAGCGTTGTTTACAACTGTTAATTTTGCCTTAAATTCTAATGA
Organism: uncultured Polaribacter sp.; assembly: GCF_947495205.1. Classification (GTDB taxonomy): domain Bacteria; phylum Bacteroidota; class Bacteroidia; order Flavobacteriales; family Flavobacteriaceae; genus Polaribacter. The sequence goes on from NZ_CANLXV010000001.1 coordinate 341,571, forward strand.
AAACAATCAAGGTAAAGAAGATGGCGGCCAAGTAAACACAAAGACAGAAATTAGTGCTTACATAAAGCATCACCTTGCAGATTCGCATGACTTTTCTTTGTTTTCTTACACTTCTAGTGAAGGAGAAAGAAAACATTTTGGTTTTCCATTACCTGTAATTGTTTGGACAAGTAAAGGTTTGGTAACTTTTATGTCTTCAGCTTTTCATCATAATGATGATGGTCATGTAATTGTAGAAAAAGGAGGATTAAAATTTGCTAAAATTCATTCTAAAATTTACGAGTTAGACGGTAATGCTACAAACGTAGCTTTTGATGAAACACACCATGCAACCAATGCACACAAAGTATTAGATTTTTCTATAACAAAAAGTGTAGTAGGTATTTTATTTGCAGGATTGTTAATCTTTTTAGGTTTTTCTAAATTAGCAAGACAATATAAAGCTAGAAGTATACCAAAAGGCTTAGGTCGTTTGTTAGAGCCTTTGGTAATTTATGTTAGAGATGAAATTGCAAGGCCAAATATTGGAGAAAAAAAATATAAAAAGTTTATGAGCTTTTTGTTAACAGTGTTTTTCTTTATTTGGATATTAAATTTGTTAGGATTAACCCCGTTAGGATTTAATGTTACTGGGCAAATAGCTGTAACGGCTTGTTTAGCTATTATTACAATGGTAATATATATAACAAATGGTAGTAAAGATTTTTGGGCACATACATTATGGATGCCAGGTGTACCTGTAATATTAAGACCAATTTTAGCAGTTATAGAATTAGTTGGTTTTATAGTTATTAAACCATTTTCATTGCTAGTACGTTTATTTGCTAACATTACAGCAGGTCACTTTGTAGTAATGAGTTTAATTGCGCTAATGGTAACTATGAAAGAGGCCTTTGGTCCTGTTGCCTCTACAGGTATGTCTTTAGTATTGTCTCTGTTTATTTCAGTAATAGAAATTTTAGTAGCATTTTTACAAGCGTTTATTTTTACGATGTTATCATCGTTATTTATAGGAATGGCTGTTGAAGAGCATGAGCATCATTAAAAAACTTGAATTAAATTTCAAGAGTAAAATTAGAATTTGTTTAATTAATATTTATAAAAATCAATTAGTATGGTAATTCCAAATTTAGTAGGAGCAGGATTAATCGTTATCGGTGGTGGTATTGGATTAGGTCAAATCGGTGGAAAAGCAATGGAAAGTATTGCTCGTCAACCAGAAGCGGCTGGAAAAATACAAACTGCAATGATTATCATTGGAGCTTTATTAGAAGGTTTAGCATTTGGTGCTTTAATCTTAGGAGCATAATCCAAGAAATTAAATGGAAAAATACACTCTGTAACGGTTGGTTTCAGAGTGTGTTTTAAAATTAAACAAACAAAAACAAAATAATTAGTTTATAGAATGGAAACTTTATTAAACGATTTTTCTCCAGGGTTGTTTTTTATGCAGCTTATAATTTTGGTAATATTAATAGTATTACTAGGTAAATTTGCTTGGAAACCAATTTTAGCTTCACTAGAAGAAAGAGAAACAGGTATAGAAGATGCATTAAAATCTGCAGAAAATGCACGTAAAGAAATGCAAAACTTAACTGCAGATAATGAAAGGTTAGCAAAAGAGGCAAGAGCAGAACGTGAAGCAATGATGAAAGAAGCTAGAGAAATTAGAGATAACATGATTGCAGAAGCTAAAGAAGATGCAAAAGAAGTTACTGCTAATTTAATAGAAAAAGCTCAGGCATCTATTGCACAAGAAAAGCAAGCTGCTTTAGCAGAAATTAAAAAGAATGTTGCAGATTTATCTATTGGTATAGCAGAATCTGTAATTAAAAAAGAGTTATCTAATAAGAAAGACCAGCTAGATTTAGTAGAAGGTATCTTAAAAGATGTTACTTTAAACTAAAGATATAATGAAAGACGCAAGAGCAGCATTACGTTACGCCAAAGCAATTTTAAATCTTGCAACAGATTCTAATGCAGAGTCTGCTGTAAATGATGATATGTCTTTAATTAAAAATACCCTTGCAGAAACTAGTGAATTGGCTGTTTTATTAAAAAGCCCAATAGTAAAAGCATCAGATAAAATGAAGGTTTTAAAAGCCTTATTTGATGGGAAGGTAAATAACATTACTTTAGGTTTATTTCATTTATTAGAAGATAATAAAAGAGTGGCAATGTTAGACAGTGTTGCAAAACAATACGCTGTTGTTTTTGACCATTTAAAACATACACAAGTAGCAAAAGTTACTACAGCAGTGCCTTTAACGCCAGAAGTAGAAGCGCAGGTTTTAAATAAAATTGTAGCGTTAACAGGCGAAAAAGCAAATTTAGAAAATGTTATAAATCCAGATATTTTAGGCGGATTTATTTTACGTGTTGGAGATGTGCAGTATGATGCGAGTATCTCTAATTATTTAAACGAATTGAAAAAGGAATTTGACAACAGTCATTTCATTCCAAAAATATAATAAAAGTAGCCTTTGGCCTTTAGCAATTTGCTATTTGCCAAAAGCCAAAAGCTAATAGTAAATAGATATGGCAAGTATTAAACCAGCTGAAGTATCAGCAATTTTAAAGCAACAGTTAACAAATTTCGAAGCAAAAGCAACTTTAAATGAAGTTGGTACCGTCTTACAAGTAGGAGATGGTATTGCTCGTGTTTATGGTCTTTCTAACGTACAATACGGAGAATTAGTAGAATTCGAAAACGGTTTAGAAGGTATTGTATTAAACTTAGAAGAAGACAATGCAGGTGTTGTATTATTAGGAGCATCTACCTCTGTTAAAGAAGGTTCTACTGTAAAACGTACAGAAAGAATTGCATCTTTAAGAGCAGGAGAAGGTATTGTAGGTAGAGTTGTAGATACATTAGGTAACCCAATAGATGGTAAAGGACCAATTACTGGAGAAACTTACCAAATGCCATTAGAAAGAAGAGCACCTGGTGTAATTTATAGAGAGCCTGTAACAGAACCGTTACAAACAGGTATTAAATCTATTGATGCAATGATTCCTGTAGGTAGAGGTCAGCGTGAGTTGATTATTGGAGACCGTCAAACAGGTAAATCTACAGTTGCTATTGATACTATTTTAAATCAAAAAGAATTTTTTGACGCTGGTGAGCCAGTATTTTGTATTTACGTTGCAGTAGGTCAAAAAGCATCTACAGTTGCAGCAATTGCAAACATGTTAGAAGAAAAAGGAGCGTTAGCTTACACTACAATTGTAGCAGCAAATGCATCTGACCCTGCAGCAATGCAGGTGTATGCACCATTTGCAGGAGCAGCAATTGGAGAATACTTTAGAGATACAGGTAGACCAGCATTAATTATTTATGATGATTTATCTAAACAAGCCGTAGCTTACCGTGAAATTTCTTTATTATTAAGAAGACCACCAGGACGTGAGGCGTATCCAGGAGATGTATTTTATTTACACTCAAGATTATTAGAAAGAGCTGCAAAAGTTATTAATGATGATAAAATTGCAAGTGAAATGAACGATTTACCAGATTCTTTAAAAAGTATCGTAAAAGGTGGAGGTTCTTTAACTGCATTACCAATTATTGAAACACAAGCGGGAGATGTATCTGCATACATTCCAACAAATGTAATTTCTATTACAGACGGACAGATTTTCTTAGACGGAGATTTATTTAACTCTGGTGTACGTCCAGCAATTAACGTAGGTATTTCTGTATCTCGTGTTGGTGGTAATGCACAAATTAAGTCTATGAAAAAAGTATCTGGTACTTTAAAATTAGATCAAGCACAGTTTAGAGAATTAGAAGCATTTGCTAAATTTGGTTCAGATTTAGATGCAGCAACAATGAGTGTAATTTCTAAAGGACAACGTAATGTTGAAATTTTAAAGCAAGCTCAAAACGATCCTTTCGCAGTAGAAGATCAAGTTGCAATTATTTATGCAGGTTCTAAGAATTTATTAAAAGATGTACCTGTTGCAGACGTTAAGAAATTTGAAAAAGATTACATAGATTATTTAAATGCAAAGCATAGAGATACTTTAGATGTATTAAAATCTGGTAAATTAACACCAGAAGCAACAGGTGTTTTAGAAGCAGCAGCAGCAGAAATAACAAAGCATTTTGCATAAAAATAGACGTTAGTTTAGAGCTTTTAGACAGAAGTACTAAAAACTAAAGACTAATAACTAACAACTAAAATATGGCAAACTTAAAAGAAATACGTAATAGAATTACTTCTATAAAATCAACAATGCAGATTACATCTGCCATGAAAATGGTATCTGCTGCAAAGTTGAAAAAAGCACAAGATGCAATTACGGCTATGCGTCCCTATTCATCTAAACTAACAGAGTTGTTGCAAAATTTAAGCGCAACTTTAGATAGTGAAGTGGGTGGAGTATATTCTACAGAAAGAGAAGTTTCTAAGGTTTTATTGGTAGTAGTAACCTCTAACAGAGGTTTGTGTGGTGGTTTTAATTCTTCTATAATTAAAGAAGTAATAAAAACAGTAAACGCAAAATATAGCAATGCTCAGGTAGCTTTGTTTGGTATTGGTAAAAAAGGTGCAGATGTTTTGTCTAAGCAATATAACGTTAGCGATACAAGAAATGACATATTTGATGATTTAACTTTTGATAATGTGGCTTTAATAGCAGAAAAGTTAATGGGCTTATATGCAGATGGTACTTATGATAAAATTGAATTGGTGTACAATCAATTTAAAAATGCAGCAACACAAATACCACAAGTAGAACAATTTTTACCAATTAAACCAATTGAAGGTGGAAATGCAGATGCAGTAAATTCTGATTACATTTTTGAACCGTCAAAATTAGAAATTGTAGAAGCTCTTATACCAAAATCTCTAAAAACACAATTATACAAAGGAATTAGAGATAGTTTTGCCTCTGAACACGGAGCACGTATGACTGCAATGCATAAAGCAACAGACAACGCAACAGAACTAAGAGATTCTTTATTGTTAACCTATAATAAAGCAAGACAAGCAGCAATTACTAATGAAATTTTAGAAATTGTTGGTGGTGCAGAGGCATTGAATAATTAAACGTAGTGTAAGCGAAGTTAAATTATAAAAAAAGCGACAGTTTTAAATAACTAGCAATACTTTTATAAAATTTTATAAAGAGCTTATCAGAAATGATAAGCTCTTTTTTTGTCTTAATTTTATAAAAAACGAAACCTTTTAATTTTTAAATCGTTTTTAAGAGTAGAACCAAACAAATAAATGTCTAAAGAACTACATTTTTTAATTCTTAAGAGTAAAAAAGGAAACCAGAAAGCTCAGTTAAAGCTTTATGAGCTGTTTTGCGAAGCTATGTTTTTTATTGCCTATATATATATACTTAAAAAATGAAGAAGAGGCAAAAGACGCTATGCAAGATGCTTTTTTAAAGGCATTTTTAAGTATAGATTCTTACAAAGATGATACAAGCTTTGGTTCTTGGCTAAAAAGGATTGTAATTCATACGTGTATAGATCAATTAAAAAAGAAACATTTAGAAACAGTTTCCTTAGAAAATTACCCTTTAGAAATTATGGAAGATTAGAATAATAAAATTATAAACGATTGTAACAGTAAAATATTTACCTATAATTTAAGTAATACTTTTAATCAGTTTAATTTAAAAACAGATTATACTAAATTGTTTTTTACAACATAAAAAAGAAGGTTTTTCTATGAGTTTTCCAGTTTTAAGAAGGCTTTACAAATGAATCATTTAAAAACAACTTTTGGTGTTTCTAAAAATAAAAAAAGATATAATATTTTAGATAAAAAAATAAAAGAAGGGACAATTAGCGAAGGTAATATTGCCATAGGATTAACTAACGGGATATTAGATTTGGAAGAATAAAAAAATAACTCTTTGAAAAACTATCGTTAAGGATAAAGTGAGTTTTAATTCATTTAATCAGAACTTAAACTAAGTTAACTATTTTTTTGAGAATGTCAAGTTCATTAAAACTAAAAACCCAACTTTTAAAAGTTGAATTTTATAAATTAAATACGATCTAAATGCTCTTAAAGATCAAACTTAATACCTTGAGCAAGCGGTAATTCATTAGAATAATTTATGGTATTGGTTTGTCTTCTCATGTATACTTTCCAAGCATCAGAACCAGATTCTCTGCCACCACCAGTTTCTTTTTCGCCACCAAAAGCACCACCAATTTCTGCGCCAGAAGTACCAATATTTACGTTTGCAATTCCACAATCAGATCCTGCATAAGACAAGAATTTTTCAGCTTCTTTTAATTCATTCGTCATAATTGCTGATGACAAACCTTGTGCAACGCCGTTTTGTTTTTCGATAGCATTTTCGACTTCACCAGCATATTTCATGAGATATAAAATTGGTGCAAACGTTTCATGTTGTACAATTTCAAAATGATTTTCTGCTTCAATAATTGCAGGTTTTACGTAACAACCAGAATTGTAATCTTTTCCAACTAAAACATCACCTTCAACTAAAACAGTGCCACCTTCTGCTTTTGCTTTTTCAATGGCAGCTAAATACTTATGTACAGCAGCTTTATCAATTAAAGGCCCAACATGATTGTTTTCATCTAAAGGGTTTCCTATTTTTATTTGTTTGTATGCGCCAACTATTGCATCGCGTACTTTGTTATAAACAGATTCGTGAATTATTAATCTTCTCGTAGATGTACAACGTTGCCCACAAGTACCAACAGCGCCAAAAACAGCACCAGGAACTACTACTTTTAAATCTGCAGTTGGTGTAATTATAATGGCATTATTACCACCCAATTCTAATAAAGTTTTTCCAAAACGTTCAGCAACTTTTGCGCCCACAATTCTTCCCATTCTTGTTGAGCCTGTTGCAGAAACTAGTGGAATTCTAGTATCTGAAGTTATCATTTCACCTACTTTAAAATCACCATTTATAATGCAAGAAATTCCTTCAGGCAAGTTGTTTTCCTTTAAAATTGATGCCATAATGTTTTGACAAGCCACGGAACATAAAGGTGTTTTTTCAGAAGGTTTCCATATACAAACATCTCCACAAATCCACGCTAAAGCTGTGTTCCAAGCCCAAACAGCAACAGGAAAATTAAATGCAGAAATAATACCAACAATACCAATTGGGTGCCATTGTTCTCTCATTACATGACTTGGCCTTTCAGACGGAATGGTTTGTCCATTTAATTGGCGAGATAAACCTACAGCAAAATCGCAGATATCTATCATTTCTTGTACTTCACCCAAGCCTTCTTGCAAAGATTTTCCCATTTCATAAGAAACCAATTTACCTAAAGGTTCTTTTAAATCTCGTAATTTATTACCAAATTGTCTTACAATTTCACCTCTTTGTGGTGCTGGTTTATTACGCCAAACTAAAAAAGCATCGGTTGCAGCTACTACTACTTTTTCGTAATCTTCTTTTGTTGTTGTTTTTACTTTACCTATTAATTTACCATCAACAGGCGAGTAACTTTCTATAATTTCGCCATTGGAAAAGTTATGCAAACCAGTTGCTGTGCCGTTGTTTATATCTTGCAAACCTAAAGTTTGTAACGCCTGTTTTATTCCAAAATCTTTCATTTTGTAAAGCTATTTTAAATGTATAAATTAGAGCTTCTAAATTACGAATAATTAGATAAGTTTTGTACCATGAAAAATACCTTCTTTTTAATTTTAGCTTTTGTAACTTTTATAGGTTGTAAACAAGAAACACCAACTAATGTTGTTAAAGGTGAAGAAAAATCTGAAAAAATAAATGATTTTGCTATAGTAATACATGGTGGTGCAGGAACCATTTTAAAGAAAAACATGTCTGATGAAAAAGAGAAAGCTTATCAAAACAAATTAACTGAAGCTATAAAAATAGGACACTCAATTTTAAAAAACGGTGGAACAAGCCAAGAAGCAGTAATTAAAACCATACAAGTTATGGAAGAATCGCCCTTATTTAATGCTGGTAAAGGGGCTGTTTTTACGCATGAAGAAACCAATGAATTGGATGCCTCTTTTATGGATGGAAATACTTTAAATGCAGGAGCTGTGGCTGGAGTAACCAATGTAAAAAGCCCTATTGAATTGGCTGTAAAAGTAATGACAGATTCAGACCACGTAATGTTATCTGGCAAAGGAGCGTCAATTTTTGCTAAAGAAAAAGGTTTAGAAATGGTAGATCCTAGTTATTTTTATACAGAAAAACGTTTTCAATCTTTACAAAGAATTAAAAATAGAAACAAAGCTCAGCTAGATCATAATGATAAAAAAGCCGCTTTTTATGATGCTGATATTAAAAATGCAAAATTTGGAACTGTAGGTTGTGTTGCTTTAGATAAAAATGGAAATATTGCTGCAGGAACATCTACTGGAGGTATGACCAACAAACGTTGGGGACGTATTGGAGATGCACCAATTATTGGTTCTGGAACGTACGCAAATAATAAAACTTGTGGTGTTTCTTCTACAGGTTGGGGAGAGTATTTTATAAGAAGTCAAGTAGCTTATGATATTTCTGCACAGATGGAATATCAACAAAAAAGTTTAAAAGAGGCTACAAAAGATGTAATTCAGCATAAATTAACCAAACTTGGTGGAACAGGTGGTGTAGTTGCTTTAGATAAAAGCGGAAATATGTCTTTTGAGTTTAATACTGCAGGTATGTACAGAGCTTCTATGAATGCTAAAGGTGATTTAGTTGTAAAAATTTACAAAGAATAACTTAACCATTCTTTAGGTAAAGTGGGCAAATCTAATTGTGTAACTGTAGACTTAATTTTTCTTTTAAAAGGATTTTTTATAATTTTTGGAATAGATAAGTTTACGTTATTTTTCTTGTTAATTTTTTCTAAAACTTCCTCTATACTGTTGTCTGTAGCCCAAACCAAAGAATTCATCATTGCATTAGATTCTTTTTCTAAATCGTAAAAATCTACAAAATAACTAGGTTTATTGTCTCTATAAATAAGCCATTGGTGGTATTTTTTTGTAGGAATTTCTACAACTTTTTTAATTCCAGTTAATGTTCTATAGGTATTTATTTTAAATTTCATTCTTCACTTATTTACAAAAGCAAAGTTATTTACAAAGTGTATTTTGTGTTTCATTTTTTCGATTAACGGATAATTTTTCTCGGTAAACGTAAAATTGTAAAAAGTAACAAACGGTTGTTGCTATTAATGTTATTTTTGTAATTAGATTATGATAAACAAAATTTTTAACATACAGAACAAGCAAGAATTTACCCAAGTTGCTTTAGAAGTTTTTAAACATCAATTTACAAACAATAGGGTTTACCGCTCTTTTTGTGATTTAATTAATGTGCATGTTTCTGATGTTACCAAAGTTGAAGAAATTCCGTTTTTACCCATACAGTTTTTTAAAAGCAGAAAAGTACTTTCATCCAAAGAAAATATACAAGAAACCTTTACAAGTTCTGGCACAACAGGCAGTACAATTAGCAAACATTTGGTTACCAATATTAATGTATATAAAGAAAGTTATTTAAAAGGATTTGCACATTTTTATGGCAATATAGAAGATTATGTAGTATTGGCATTACTACCCAATTATTTAGAGCGCAAAGGTTCTTCTTTGGTTTTTATGGTTGATGATTTAATTCGGAAAACTAAAAATATAGAAAGTGGTTTTTTTCTTGATAATTTGCAAGAATTGAGCAAAAAACTAGAAGAATTAAACAAAAAAGGACAAAAAGTACTCTTAATTGGAGTTTCTTTTGCATTATTAGATTTGGTGGAAATGCAAAAATTTAACCTAAAAAACACCATAATTATGGAAACTGGTGGTATGAAAGGAAGAAGAAAAGAATTGGTTAGAGAAGAATTGCACAACATTTTACAAAACGGTTTTGGAGTTGCTAAAATTCACTCAGAATATGGAATGACAGAATTATTAAGTCAAGGATATTCTAAAGGAAACGGAATTTTTGAAACGCCACCTTGGATGCAAATTTTAACCAGAGATACAGAAGACGCCTTAACAATTAATCCAAAAGGTAAAAATGGCGGAATTAACGTTATTGATTTGGCTAACTACAATTCTTGCAGTTTTATTGCCACGCAAGATTTAGGAAAAGTACATAAAGACGGTACATTTGAAATTATTGGTCGTTTTGATAATTCTGATATTAGAGGCTGTAATTTAATGGTTTTATAGTTTTTTATATCAAACAATAAAAAATTGAAATTAATAATTTGTATATTTTATTGTAAGGATATTCTATTTTTATACACTAACTTAAAATAGAATTTAAAAATGAAAATACTAACTATTTTACTACTACTTGTTACTACAGGCATATTTGCCCAAAAAGAAAACTACAACTTAAATAAAGGTTACGTTGCAGAAGGGTATGATGTTGTAGCTTATTTTTCTAACAAAGCAATAGAAGGAAATAAAAAACATACAGCAGAATTTGATGGTGTAAAATTTAAATTCTCTTCAGAAGAAAATTTAGAAACATTTAAAAAGAATCCAAAAAAATACGCGCCAGCTTATGGTGGTTATTGTGCATATGCAATTGGTGCAAAGGCAAAAAAGGTTGCTATAAACCCAAAAACATTCGAAATAAGAGATGGTAAATTGTATCTTTTCTACAATTCTTGGGGCACAAATACCTTAGATATGTGGCAAAAAGAAGGTGCAGCAGCATTAAAGGAAAAAGCAGATAAAAATTGGCTAAACATCATCAACAAATAAGTTGATTCTCTATATGCAAAAGCCACATTAGTATTTAAATACTAATGTGGCTTTTCTCTTTTTATGAATTTAGATTTACGCTACAACTAGTAAATAATATGTTTTTTTACCACGTTGTAACAATACATACTTATTTGCAATTAAATCTGCTTCTGTAATGGTAAAATCTTCTTTAACTTTTTCTTTATTTACAGAAATTGCATTTTCTTTTAAAGCTCTTCTGGCATCTCCATTAGATTTTAAGAAGTTGGTTTTTGCAGCTAAAGCGCCAATCATATCTAAACCTTCTGCAACATCACTTTTAGCAACTGTAGCTTGTGGTACACCATCAAAAACATCTAAAAAAGTTTGTTCGTCTAAAGATTTTAAATCATTTGCTGTACTTTTTCCAAATAAAATTTGAGACGCTTTTAATGCATTTTCATACGCTTCTTCTCCATGAGTAAGCATGGTAACTTCTTCTCCTAATTTCTTTTGTAGTAAACGCAAATGTGGATGCTCTTTGTGTTCTGCAATTAAATTTTCTATAGTTTCTTTATCTAAAAACGTAAATTTTTTAATAAAGTTTTCTGCATCTTCATCAGAAGAGTTTAACCAATATTGGTAAAATTTGTAAGGTGATGTTCTATCTGCATTTAACCAAACATTACCACCTTCTGTTTTACCAAACTTAGTACCATCTGCTTTTGTAACCAAAGGTACTGTAATTGCGTAGGCTTTTCCTTGTGCTTTTCTCCGTATTAATTCAGTTCCTGTGGTAATATTTCCCCATTGGTCTGAGCCACCCATTTGTAGCATGCAATTTTTTTCTTTGTATAAATGATAAAAATCGTAACCTTGAAATAACTGGTAGGTAAATTCTGTAAAACTCATTCCCACAGAAGATTCTGAACTCAAACGCTTTTTTACAGAATCTTTTGCCATCATGTAATTTACAGTAATATGTTTTCCTGTATCTCTTACAAAGTCAATTAATGAAATATCTTTCATCCAATCGTAATTGTTTACCAATTCTGCTTTATTTGCTGCATTGTCATCAAAACTTAAAAAACGTTCTAAGTTTTCTCTAACTCCAGCAATATTTTTTGCCAAAGTAGCTTCATCTAAAAGATTCCTTTCTGCAGATTTTCCAGAAGGATCACCAACCATACCAGTGGCACCACCAATTAATGCAATTGGGTTATGACCAGCATTTTGAAAATGTTTTAAAATAAAAATCTGTACCAAACTACCAATATGTAAAGAGTCTGCAGTTGGGTCAAAACCAATATAACCAGCAGTTTTATTTTTTAGTAAATAGTCTTCTGTATCTGGCATAATATCATGCAACAGTCCTCTCCAGCGTAATTCTTCAACAAAATTTGTCATTGTAATGCTTTATTTTTTCAATTTTAAAAGAGTTTTGCAATTAACAGCGCAGTTAAGCACTGTTTTTAATACAATTTTAGCTCTTTTGAGTTTGTTAAGACAATCTTGCACCAATACAAGTACGTCTTTTTTCTGGGCGCAAAGATAAACTTATCAACCAAAAAACCATAACTTAGCTGTATGATTTTAGTTACAGGAGCAACAGGTTTAGTAGGCGCACATTTATTGTATCATTTGGTTAAAAATGATGAAAAAGTGCGTGCCATTTATCGTTCTGAAACTAAAATAGAAGCTGTTAAAAAGGTGTTTACTTATTATACAGATGATATTACTTTAATTGATAAAATTGAATGGTTTAAAGCAGATATTACAGAAGTACCTGCTATGATACCTGCATTTAAAGGTGTAGAAAAAGTTTACCATTGTGCTGCATTTATTTCTTTTAGTCCAAAAGATTATAGAGAAATGCGTAAAGTAAATATACATGGTACTGCAATTATTGTAAATTTAGCAATAGACGCTAAAGTAAAAAAACTATGTTATGTAGGTTCTATTGCTTCTGTTGGCGATTCTTTAAATGGCGCTTTGATTACAGAAGAAAACGAGTGGAATAAAGAGGCAGACAATAGTGGTTATTCCATTACCAAGTTTGGTGGCGAAATGGAAGTTTGGCGCGCAAGCCAAGAAGGAGTAGCTGTTGTTATTGTAAATCCTGGTATTATTTTAGGTGGCGGTTTTTGGCAAACAGGTTCTGGTAAATTGTTTAGCCAAGTTTATAACGGTTTTAAATATTATACAGAAGGTAAAACTGGTTTTGTGAGTGTAAAAGATGTGGTAAAAGCTATGATTTTACTAACCAATACTACCATAAAAAACGAGCGCTTTATTTTGGTTGCAGCAAATAAAACCTACAAAGAAGTTTTGTTTGCTATTGCAGATGCTTTTGGTAAAAAAAGACCATCAAAAAAAATAAAATCTTGGCAAACTGCTATTTTATGGCGTTTTTCTGCTTTTGTAAGTAAAATTACAGGTGTACAGCCTTTATTAAGTAAATATTCTGCAAGAAGTGCTCATACAGTTTCTGAATATTCTGCTAAGAAAATAGAAAAAGCTATTGATTTTCAATTTGAAAAAATAGAAAAATCAATAGCCGATACTTGTAAAAACTACCTGAAGTAGCTTTATTTTAATTTCAATTTTTTTAGCGAATCGTTTTTTCTTTTTTTAGCTACAATTTTAAGACTATCTAAACGCATTGTAATCTTTTTAGCTTTATCTAAAGAATCTTTTTTAATAGAATCTAACCTGCTTTTTCTGTCTTTAAAAACCTTATTTTTTTCTTCTAATGCTTTTTTAGCATCTACTAATATTTTTTGATATTCGTCTATTTTAGACATGTAATAAAAATTACTAGTTTCAAAACGTATGCTATCTATTAAAAACTTATTGTACACAAAAGGCATATAGTTAACGTTTTTTTCTTTATGAATGTTTTTTACAAATTTTGCACTAGAAGCAATCATCATTTCTTGTAATAAAAGACTCATTGTGTCTTTAGGAATTAAGTTTTTAGGTTTCTCAAAAATGGTGTTACTTGTACAAGAAACTAAGAAAATAAAAGACAGTAAAAAAGCGGTTTTTAATTTCATCTTATCTATTAAAAGTAATTCTTTTTCCTTTAACATCTTCATTAAAAGTACCTTTGTTGTACATTAAAACACCGTTTACAAAGGTGTGTGTAATGGTAGATGAAAACGTGGTACCTTCAAAAGGAGACCAACCACATTTGTATAAAATATTATCTTTAGTTACTGTTTGTTCTTGGTTGTTGTCTACCAAAACTAAATCTGCATAATAGCCTTCTTTTATAAAACCTCTTTTTTCTATTTGAAATAATTTAGCAGGATTATGACTCATTTTTTCCACCAATTTTTCAATAGGAATTACGCCTTCTTTTACTTTTTCTAATAAAGCAAGTACTGCATGTTGTACTAAAGGTCCGCCACTTGGTGCATTTAAATATTTATTGTTTTTTTCTTCTATAGTATGTGGTGCGTGGTCTGTAGCCAAAACATCTATTCTGTCATCTAACAAGGCTTTCCATAAACCTTGCCTGTCTTTTTCTGTTTTAACAGCAGGATTCCACTTAATATGTGTGCCTTTGGTTTCATAATCTGCATCATTAAACCATAAGTGATGTACACACACTTCTGCTGTAATTTTCTTTTCTTCTAAAGGAATATCGTTTCTAAATAAATGGGTTTCTTTTTCTGTAGAAATGTGAAAAATATGAATTCTAGCACCTGTTTTTTTAGCCAATTCTACAGCTTTAGAAGAAGAAATGTAACAAGCATCTTCACTTCTAATAATTGGGTGTGCTTCAATAGGAATATCTTCACCATATTTTTCTTTAAATGTTGCTGTATTTTTTCTAATGGTTGCTTCATCTTCACAATGTAAAGAAATAATCATTTTTGTTGATGAAAATATTTTTTCTAACACCTCTACATCGTCTACTAACATGTTTCCTGTAGAAGAACCTAGAAACAATTTAATTCCTGCTACTTTTTTAGGATCTGTTTTTAGTAATTCTTCTAAATTATTATTAGTGCCACCAAACATAAAAGAGTAATTGGCATAAGAAGTTTTAGCGGCAATTGTAAATTTATTTTCTAATAATTCTTGTGTAGTAGCTTGTGGTATTGTATTGGGTTGTTCTATAAAAGTAGTAATACCACCAGCAATAGCGGCTTTACTTTCTGTAGCAATATTTGCTTTGTGTGTTAAACCGGGTTCTCTAAAATGTACTTGGTCGTCTATAAAACCAGGAATTAAAAGCTTGCCTTCTGCATTTATAATTTCTATATTTTCTGTTACATTAATTTCTGAAGAAATTTGTTTTATAATTTCGTTTTCAACTAAAACATCACCTACAAAGGTTTTATTTTCGTTAACAATTGTAGCATTTTTAATTAGGTAAGCATTTTTCATTTTTTATTCTTTTTAATATCGTAATGGTTTTAACCAGTTCTTTTTAGCGTTTTTATTAAGCAAAGTTCAAAGGCTTTAAACCGTATTGTTTTATTTTAAAACCATTTAAGAATTACAATTTGTACACTTAAATTTATTTTGGCAAGCCTTTAAATTTCATTTTTATGACACCAAAAAGTGCTTCAGAAATAATACCATCGCTTAATTTAGAGGTGCCTAATTTTCTATCGGTAAAAATAACGGAAACTTCTTTAATTTTAAATTTATGTTTCCATGCTTTAAATTTCATTTCTATTTGAAATGCATAACCTACAAATTTAATTTTATCTAAATTCATGGTTTCTAAAACTTTTTTGCTCCAGCAAACAAAACCTGCAGTAGTATCAAAAATAGGTATTCTAGTAATTAAACGTACATATTTAGAGGCAAAATAAGAGAGCAGTAGCCGTTTCATATCCCAATTAACAACATTTACTTGGTTGTTAACGTATCTAGAGCCAACTGCAACATCTCCATCGCCATTGGCGCAGGCATTATATAACCTAATTAAATCTGCCGGATTATGAGAAAAATCTGCATCCATCTCAATAATATAATCATATTTTTTTTTGGTTAGCGCCCATTTAAAACCATGAATATAAGCAGTACCTAAACCATTTTTATGTATTCTTTTTTCTAGAAAAAGTTGGCTAGAAAATTCTGTTTTTAAGCGTTCTACGATTTTTGCAGTTCCATCAGGAGAGTTGTCATCTACTACTAAAATATGAAACGCTTTTTTTTGATTAAAAACAGCTCTAATTATAGCTTCTATATTTTCTTTTTCGTTAAAAGTGGGGATTATAACTAAGCTGTCGGACATAAAATAAATTTCCTGTGGTAAGAATACAAATATACATTTTTTAATTACTAATTTTGTGTTAATCTTAGCAAACAAAACACGTGCAAGCAATAGAAAAAATAACGGTAAATACCAATTGGATTCCCATAGTTTGGGTTATTATTATTGCGTTAATTGCTGTTTTAAAGATAATTGATTCTGAAAGGTTAAAAGGCTATGCTTTGGCTTTTTTTAATAAACCATTTGTAGAAGACGAAGCAGAAGAAAACACTTCTTTTTTAAACGGTTTTACTTGGTTAATTTTTATGATTTCTGTAACCAGTGTTACTTTGTGTTTAAGTTTGGTTTTAAATGAAATGACAACCAATTTTACATTAAATTTTTATAATTTTTTGTATTTGTTTCTTTTTACTTTGGCATATTTTTTAGCGCGCAGTTTGTTAGAATCTGTCTTTATGGGACTTTTTTTAATGAAAAAACAGTTGCGTTTTTACATAATTTCTAAATATAGTTACTTTTATGCCTTAGCTTTTGTACTTTTTATACTCTTTAGTATTTTTAATTTTAGTCCCGTAAAACCAATGGGTTTTGGCTATTTGGTGGTTTTTTTGTTTTTATTGAAGTTCGTTTTTCATGTGATAATTAACAAAAAGCTGATTTTTAGCAAGTTGTTTTATTTTATTTTGTACATTTGCGCTCTCGAAATAGCCCCGTTATTAATACTTTTTAAAATGATGCTTTAACCCAATAATCCAAAGCGTATGAAAGTGAAAACTATTTTAGTATCCCAACCTGCTCCAAAAACAGAAACATCTCCTTATTTTGACTTGTCTGACAAGCAAAAAGTGAAAATTGATTTTAGATCTTTTATTCATGTAGAGGGCATACCTGTAAAAGAGGTTAGAAACCAAAAAATTGATTTTAAAGATTTTACTGCAATTATCTTAACCAGTAGAAATGCAGTAGATTACTTTTTTAAAATTGCAGAAGAAATGCGTTTTAAAGTGCCAGATGATATGAAGTATTTCTGTCAGTCTGAAGCTGTTGCCTATTATTTACAAAAATATGTGGTGTACAGAAAGCGTAAAATTTATGTAGGTAATAGAACTTTTCCAGATTTGGTTAAGCTAATTAAAAAGCATAAAGCAGAAAAGTTTTTACTGCCAAGTTCAGATAAGTTAAAACCTTTGGTACCACAAGAGTTAGATAAATTGGGTATAACATGGCAACGTTTAGATTTGTACAGAACTGTTGTTAGTGATTTGTCTGATTTAGAAAATGTTTTTTATGATGTTTTGGTATTTTTTAGTCCTTCTGGAATTGAATCTTTATTACAAAATTTCCCGAATTTTAAACAAAACGAAACTAGAATTGCCGCTTTTGGTAATACAACTGTAAAAGCAGTTACAGAAGCTGGTTTTAAGTGTGATATACAGGCACCTGCGCCAGAAACACCTTCTATGACAATGGCTTTAGAAAAATATATTAAAACCGTAAATAAAAAGTAATTTTTACTTTTTATATTGATATTAGAAACCCAAGCTTTTGCTTGGGTTTTTGTTTTTACAGAATAATGTAAACAGCTTAATAATTTATGTTACTTTACAGTGCTTTTAAATATTAATATGGAATTTAAAGAAATTTCTGATACAATTATTGCGTTAAAGCATAAAGATTTAAAATTGCGAGACGTTTTAATAAAGCAGCAAAAATTTAATGAAGGCTACCATAAAGAAATGGAAAGACTTCATCTTAAAAATGCAGAAGTATTAGATAAAATTATAACAGAAATAGGGTACCCAACCATTGCTAAAGTTGGTGAAGAAGCAAGTGATGCAGCTTGGTTAATTATTCAACACGCAATTTCTAAACCAAATTTTATGCGTAAATGTTTGCAACTTTTAGAGATAGCTGTTAAAAATAAAGAGGCAGATGCTAAAAATTTTGCTTATTTATCAGATAGAATTGCCTTTTTTGAAAACAAACCTCAAAAATATGGCACTCAGTTTAATTGGGATAATCAAGGAAAATTAAGTCCAAATATTTTTGATAATTTAGAAAAAGTAAACCAAAGAAGGTGTGCTCTCGGACTAAATTCTTTGGAAAAACAGATTGAGATTATGAGAGAACGTGCAAAATTAGAAAATCAAATTGCTCCAAAAGATTTTGTGCAATATCAAAAAGATTTTGAAATTTGGAAGCTTAAAACAGGTTGGATTTTTTAAATAATCTTAAGCAAACAAAGTAGCAAAAGCTTCTTCTATCTTACCTACTAAAACCAATCTAATTCCGTGATTTTTAGAAGAAATTTTATTGTATTTGGATGCGACAAAGGTTTTGTAACCTAATTTTTCTGCTTCTGTAATACGTTGGTCTATTTTAGAAACCGGTCTTATTTCTCCTGCCAAACCAACTTCTGCAGCAAAACACACATTTGGGTTTATTGCAATATCTTGGTTAGAAGATAAAATAGCGGCAACAACTGCTAAATCTATAGCAGGATCGTCTACATTAATGCCGCCAGTTATGTTTAAAAACACATCTTTTGCACCTAGTTTAAAACCTGCACGTTTTTCTAAAACGGCTAACAACATGTTTAATCGTTTTAAATTGTAACCGGTTGTAGAGCGTTGTGGTGTACCATAAACTGCAGTAGAAACCAACGCTTGTATTTCTATCATTAAGGGTCTAATACCCTCTAAAGTACTGGCAATTGCAGTGCCACTTAAATCGGCATCTTTTTTAGAAATTAAAATTTCAGACGGATTGGAAATCTCTCTTAATCCGCTAGATAACATTTCATAAATTCCTAATTCTGAAGTTGATCCAAATCGGTTTTTTTGGCTGCGTAAAATTCTATAAGTGTGGTTTCTATCGCCTTCAAACTGCAAAACCACATCTACCATGTGTTCTAAAATTTTTGGTCCTGCAATGTTTCCTTCTTTATTAATGTGTCCAATTAATAAAACTGGTGTTGCTGTTTCTTTTGCAAATTTTATAAGTTCTGCACTGGTTTCTCTAATTTGAGAAATGCTACCAGGAGAGGCTTCAATTGTATTTGTGTGTAAGGTTTGTATAGAATCTATTACCAAAACTTCTGGTTCTGTGGTTTCTATATTTTTAAAAATTTGTTGTGTATTGGTTTCTGTTAAAATTAAACAGTTGGAGTTGTTGGCATTTAAACGTTCTGCTCTCATTTTTATTTGAGATTGACTTTCTTCTCCAGAAACATACAATACTTTTTGATTGATGTTTAAGGCTACTTGCAATAATAATGTAGATTTACCAATTCCAGGTTCACCACCTAAAAGGGTAACAGAACCTTTTACCAAGCCACCACCTAAAACAGTATCTAGCTCTTTATTGTTGGTAATTACTCTTTCTTCTGGGTTTAGTTGAATATCTGCAATTTTAAGCGGTTTATTTATGCTTTGTTTTGCGGTTGTATTTTGTTTCCAAACGCGTTTTTCTTCTTTTTGAATAACTTCTTCTACAATAGTATTCCATTCTTTACAGGCGCCACATTGTCCAATCCATTTTGCATGTTGGGTACCACAATTCTGACAGAAAAAAGTTGTTTTGGTTTTGGCCATTTTGTTTTAGTTGCAAAGTTTTAGTGCTACAAATTTACGAACTTAATTATCTTAAAACTATTTTGATTTTAAAGTTTACCAATAGTTGGCAAATACTTGCGTTAGCGATTGAATGGCGTGTTTGAGCTCTTTTTATTTTTTATAAAAAAGCGAGTAATGAAAGCGCGACCTTTAGGGAACGCCCAAATTATGGAGAAAATTAAAAAAAAAACGCTAAGTTATTTGCTCTTATTGTAAAGTGGTAAAATTAAAAAGGCTAAACCACCAAAAATGATAATCATGGCAGTTTGTGCGGTCCACATAATCCAACCAAAAGCGGTGGCTGGTTCTGTGGGTATATTAAATAAAGCCAATGCACCTGCAACTGCAACGGGATATAAACCTATGCCGCCATTTGTGGCTGCTATGGCAAAACCGCCAGCTATAAAACCAATTAAAATACCGCCAAAAGGAACGTTTAAACCATTTATTGCTGGTATTGTTGCCCAAAACATGGCAACATACATTGCCCAAATAAATACGGTATGAAAAATAAATGCCCATTTATTTTTCATTTTAAATATACTGGTTAAGCCTTCTACCAAACCACTAACAAAGGTTTTAATTTTAAGTAAAAAACCGGTTTTTGCTTTTTTTACAAACCGAATGAAAACAAATATTAAAGTGGCTAAAATGGTAATGCCTATTAAAATTTTGATTGGATCGAAGTTTTTGGTTAATAATTGGTAAATAAAATCGAATTGTACAAAAAGTGTAATGGCTATAATTAAAAGCATCATTACTAAATCTGCTAAACGTTCTGCTACAATGGTTCCAAAACCTTTTTCGAACGGAATTTTCTCGTAATTTGCCATTACTGTAGCTCTAGAAATTTCTCCTGCTCTGGGTAAGGCTAAATTTACCAAATAACCTACTAAAACAGCTAAGACACTGTTGGTGAATTTGGGTTTAAAACCTATTGGTTCTAGCATAAACTTCCAACGGTATGCTCTAGATAAGTGGCTTAAAATACCAAAGAAAAGTCCTAGAAAAATCCAGCTATAATTGGCTTCTTTAAAATAACCAATTAATATTTCTAAAGAGATTTTAGAGAGGGAATACCAAACTAAAAAACCTCCCAAAACGAGAGGTAATATGGTTTTTAAAACTTTTTTAATATCCAAAATTAAGTAAGTGTATTGTCTTTTTCATTAGGGAAAACTAATGATGGTTTAAAGTTTTTTGCTTCTTCAAAATCCATAAAACCGTAAACAATTAGTATTAAAACATCACCAACAGCAACTCTTCTTGCAGCAGCACCATTTAGGGTAATTTCTCCACTTTTACGAGGTCCAGGAATTGCATAAGTTTCTAAACGTTCGCCATTATTGTTGTTTACTATTTGAACGCGTTCACCTTCTATAATGTTGGCTGCATCCATTAAATCTTGGTCTATGGTAATGCTTCCTATATAATTTAAATCTGCACCTGTAACTTTTACACGGTGGATTTTAGATTTTACTACTTGTACTAACATATGACAAAAATAGGTTTTTTTAGTGAGACTGTTTTTTAATTTTTTTGGTGGTAGAAATTGAAAATAAATGGTGTTTTTTTAAAATTTCCATTGCGCTTGAGTTTATTTTAAACGAATATTATCTATCAATCTAATTTTACCTGCAAAAACAGCTATAAATGCTCTGTATTTTTTGTTTTTTTCTTTTGTAATGGCAGTTTCTAATGTTTTTTCTTCTGCAATGGTAAAATATTCTAATTCTAGTAAAGGGTGCTTTTTAAATTTTTTAGTTACCCAAGCTGTAATCTTTGTAGCATTTTCTGTGCCAAATTTTTTTTTGGCTTTTTTTAAAGTTTTGTAAATAAAAGGAGCTGCATTTCTGTATGCTTCTGTAAGTCTTGTGTTTCTAGAGCTCATGGCTAAACCGTCTGGTTCTCTAAAAATGGCACAACCTTTAATTTTTACAGGCAAATTATTTTTTTTCACCATTTTTTTGATGATTTGTAATTGCTGAAAATCTTTTTCGCCAAAATAAGCTTTGTTTGGTTTTACAATTTCGAAAAGCGCTTTTACAATAGTGCCAACACCGTTAAAATGGCCATCTCTAAATTTGCCTTCCATTTGATGTTCTAAACCATCAAAATTAAATTTTTTAGCGCTAATGTTTGTGTTGTAAATTTCTGATACGGAAGGTGTAAACACCACATCACAAGCCACAGATTTTAATAAATCTAAATCTTTTACCAATGTTTTGGGGTATTGGTTTAAGTCTTCTACATTATCAAACTGGGTTGGGTTTACAAAAATACTTACTACTACAATATTATTTTTTGCTTTTGCTTTTTTTATTAAAGAAAGGTGCCCTTTATGCAAAGCGCCCATAGTTGGCACAAAACCAATGGTTTTTTGCTTTTGCTTAACCTGCTTTAAAAATTGTGTAAGCGCCTGTTTTTTATTAAAAATATGCATAGTTTATTGCTTGTAAATGTCTGCAAACTTACCATTTTAACACGATATTTGCATAAAAATTTGTATTTTCGCAAATCTTACAAAAAGAGTTTGATTTAATGAAGGACAAAAGAATATTATTTGTATCATCTGAGGTAGTTCCTTATTTGCCAGAAACAGAGTTATCATCAACTGCATTTAATGCAGCAAAAAACGCACATTCTAAAGGCGTACAAACCCGTATTTTTATGCCAAGGTTTGGTGTTATTAATGAAAGAAGACACCAATTGCACGAAGTAATTCGTCTTTCTGGGATGAATTTGGTAGTAAACGATATGGATATGCCGCTAATTATAAAAGTAGCCTCTATACCTAAAGAGCGTATGCAGGTTTATTTTATAGATAATGAAGAATATTTTAAAAGAAAAGCTGTTTTTTCTGATGAAGATGAAACTTTATTTCCAGATAATGATGAACGTGCCATTTTCTTTGCAAAAGGAGTTATAGAAACGGTTAAAAAATTAAATTGGGCGCCAGATATTATTCATGTTCATGGTTGGATGGCCTCTTTATTACCATTATATTTAAGAGAGTTTTATAATGAGGAACCTCTTTTTACAGAAAGTAAAATAGTTACTTCTATATACAACAATCCTTTTGAAGGAACGTTAAATGAAAAGTTGGCAGACAAAGTAAAGTTCGATTTAAAAGAAAACCAGAAAATAGCAACAATTAACACACCTAACCACACCAATATTTTAAAAAGTGCCATAGAAAACTCAGATGCAGTAATACATGGTAGTGAAGATATTTCTGATGAAATTACTTCTTTTATTGAAGAAAAGGAAATTCCGGTTTTAGGTTTTCAAGAAGAAAACTTTAAGGAAAGTTATTTAAATTTTTATACTGATTTAGTTTCAGAAAATTAATAGTTTTTAAGGTGAAAAATATTTTTAAAAAGAGTGCTTATCTTAGTGCTTTAGTTTTATGTTTTGGAATAATAATTTCTTGTGAAGAAGATTTTACAAACATAAATTCTGGTGTTGTTAGCAACACAAAGTTTTCTACAAATGATACTATAATAGATGTTTTAGTTTCTAATGTACCAGTAGATAGAATTAGAACAGATGGTTTAGATTTGTTAGGAGCTCCATTTTTTGGTTTTCAAGGGCAGTATTTGTTAGGTGCTTATGTTAACGAGAATTACGAGAGTTTTGAAGCTTCTATAGTTTCACAAGTACTTATAAATACAGGTTTACAAAGAGTAAGTTTTAGTAATCCTGGTAATTTAAGAGTAGAAACTACCATAGATACCGTCTTTTTAAGAATACCATATCAAGCAACTTTACAATCTAACACAACCAGACCTGTTTATTCTTTAGATTCTGTTATTGGTAACGATGCTTTTGATTTAAACATTTTTGAGATTTCTGCGTTTTTAAACACTTTAAATCCTGCAGATCCATCAAAAAGAAACCGATATTTTTCTGATACAGATTATCGCCAACGAACAACAGATACCTTAAATGTGCCAGCATCTAGAGTATTTAGACCAACGCCAAATGATACATTGCTTATTGTAAAACGAAGAAACAGTTTAGGAGAAGTACATAAACTAGATTCTATACGCTATGCAACTACACAAAGCCCAGATTTAGCTTTACCTATGGCAATTATAGGATTAAAAAAGAGTTTTGCAGAAGAAACATTTTTAAATAACTATGAAACGCCAAACTTTGCATCTCAAACAGCTTTTAATGATTTTTTTAGAGGAATTATTATTGAAGCGAAAGAAA
The DNA here is from genome assembly GCF_947495205.1 of uncultured Polaribacter sp. Classification (GTDB taxonomy): domain Bacteria; phylum Bacteroidota; class Bacteroidia; order Flavobacteriales; family Flavobacteriaceae; genus Polaribacter. The sequence continues at coordinate 365,300 of NZ_CANLXV010000001.1, forward strand.
AAAACCAAGGTACAGGACAAAGAAGTGGTTCATTAATTTCTTTTAATTTAAGAGACGCAGCATCAGACGCTGGTAAATCTTTAATAGAAGTTTATTACACCAATACTTTTTTTGGTGCTAACAATCAAATAGATACAGTGCTTACACAAAACCATACTTTTCAATTGGGTGGAGTTATTAATAACAAATACAATGTTACGAATAGGGTTTATCCAGTAAATAATGAAGTAATTTTGCAAGGAGCAGCAGGATCTGAAGCAGAAGTTAAAATTTTAGAACCTGCACAGTTAGATTTCTTAAAATCTAAAAACTGGTTGGTTAATGATGCTGCTTTAACCTTTTACATAAACCAAGATTCAGATACTACTAATGTTCCGTTTAGACTGTATTTATACAAAAATGGAGTAGATGAATTAGGTAACACAGAATTAAGCCAGATTAAAGATGTTAATACAGAAGGAGAATTTACTTTTAGTGGTGTCTTAAGATATGACGCTAACAATAAAAAAGATAGTTATACTTTTAAAATAACAGATTATTTGTCGGACTTTTTAAGTGGAGAAACTTCAGATAATCCACCATTAAGGTTAAAGGTTTTTAATACATCAGATATTCCAACATCTGCTACAAATGCTAGTTTTACAGGGTATAGTTGGAACCCGAAGGCTGTTACCATTTTAAATGGAGATGCAACAGCTAACGGAACAAGAAGAGCTCAATTGAAAATTTCATATACAGAAAAAGAAAATTAATTATATATCAACCAAAATTAAAAAAAATGTGCGGAATTACTGGGTACATAGGTTTTAGAGAAGCTTATCCTATTGTTATAAATGGTTTAAAAAGACTGGAATATAGAGGTTATGACAGTGCAGGTATAATGATGTTTGATGGCGCTGCTATACATTTATCTAAAACAAAAGGTAAAGTTTCTGATTTAGAACTTATTACAGATAAAGAAACTGAAAGAAAAAAAGGAAATATTGGAATGGGGCATACAAGATGGGCAACTCACGGAGTTCCTAATCATGTAAACTCACATCCACATTACTCACAATCTGGAGATTTAGTTATTGTACATAACGGAATTATAGAAAACTACGATACACTTAGAAAAGAATTAATTTCTAGAGGATACGCTTTTAAAAGTGATACAGATACAGAGGTTCTTGTAAATTTAATAGAAGAAGTAAAAAAGAAGGAAGGTTGTAAATTAGGTAAAGCTGTACAAATTGCTTTAACTAATGTTATAGGTGCATATGCAATTGCCGTTTTTGATAAAACCAAGCCAAATGAAATTATTGTAGCGCGTTTAGGAAGCCCTATTGCTATTGGAGTGGGAAAAGATAATTCAGAATTTTTTGTAGCTTCAGACGCTTCACCTTTTATAGAATACACCAAAGACGCTATTTATCTAGAAGATGAAGAAATGGCAATTATTAAGTTGGGTAAAGGTATTAAAGTAAGAAGAATACAAGACGATGCTCAAGTAGATGCCAATATTCAAGAGTTACAAATGAGTCTAGATCAAATAGAAAAAGGCGGTTATGACCATTTTATGCTTAAAGAAATACACGAGCAACCAAAAGCCATTATAGATACCTATAGAGGTAGAATGTTGGCTGATGAAGGCATTATTAAAATGTCTGGTATAGATAACCATATGAATAAATTCTTAAACGCAAAAAGAATTATTATTGTGGCTTGTGGTACATCATGGCATGCAGGTTTGGTAGGAGAGTATTTAATAGAAGATATGGCTCGTATTCCTGTAGAAGTAGAATATGCATCAGAATTTAGATACAGAAATCCTATAATTACTTCAGATGATGTTGTTATTGCAATTTCACAATCTGGAGAAACTGCAGATACTTTAGCAGCTATTAAATTAGCAAAATCTAAAGGCGCATTTGTTTTTGGAATTTGTAATGTAGTAGGCTCTTCTATTGCTAGAGAAACAGATGCAGGTGCTTATACACATGCAGGACCAGAAATAGGTGTAGCTTCTACAAAAGCATTTACAACCCAAATTACTGTTTTAACCTTAATTGCGTTAAAATTAGCTTCTAAAAAAGGCGAATATTCTAAATCTGAACTTAGAACCTTTTTACATAAAATGCAATTAATACCCAATAAGGTTGCAGATCTTTTAAAAATTGATGAAAAGGTTAAAGAGATTGCCGACGTTTATAAAGATGCAAAAAATTGTTTGTATTTAGGTAGAGGTTTTAATTTTCCAGTAGCTTTAGAAGGTGCATTAAAATTAAAAGAGATTTCGTATATTCATGCAGAAGGCTATCCTGCTGCAGAAATGAAACATGGACCCATTGCTTTGATTGATGAGAATATGCCAATTTTTGTAATTGCAACCAATAAAGGGCACTACGAAAAAGTTGTAAGTAACATTCAAGAAATAAAATCTAGAGCAGGTAAAATTATTGCAATTGTAACAGAAGGCGATACACAGGTAAAAGAAATTGCAGATCATGTAATAGAAATACCAGAAACAGAAGAGGCTTTAACGCCTTTATTAACCACGATTCCATTTCAACTTTTATCTTACCATATTGCAGTAATGTTAGGTAAAAATGTAGATCAGCCAAGAAATTTGGCAAAATCTGTAACTGTAGAATAATTATTAAAATTTATACTATAAAAAACCAGCTATTTTTTAGCTGGTTTTTTGCTTTTTCTCATTCACTTTGGTGTATAATTTATTGTTTTACTAAGAAAGTAATGGGTAAACTATAACTTACAGTAACCGGTTTATTTCTTTGTTTACCGGGTGTCATTTGTGGTAAAGCATTCATTATTTTTTTAACTTCTTGTTCTAATACAGGATGTGGTGCTCTGGCTTGTACATCTACAATGTTACCTTTTTTGTTAATTTTAAAAACTACAAACAATCGTTTTTTACCTTCAGACAAACCTAAATCTGTTGCTAAATTCGCATCAAATTTTTTACCAAAAAACCTAGTAATTTTTTCTGTAAAGCATTTTCTAAGTTTTTTGTTATTTCCTCTACAACCAGGATAAACTGGTACACTTTCTATTAAAATAAAAGGAATATCTTCTTCTATAACTTCACCTTCTTGTACTTCTTCAATATCATCAATATCAAGCACAACAGCATCATTTTCATCTGTTTCTGTAGTTTCCATAACAGTTTCTTCTACTTTTACATCATCTTCTACTACCTTAATTTGCTCTACTAAAGGAGGTGGTGTTTTTTGTGGCGCACTTTTTACTTTAATTTTTACAATAGGTATATCTTCTTGTAAAGGAGCAGTCATATGAACAACTGCTAAATCACTTACTTCATTAATTTCATAGGTTTTGTATTCTAACAAACTATGAATAATAAATAGCGTAAGTACTAAACCTAGTTCAAAAAATATTTTACTAAATTTCTCTATTTGTAACTTTGGGTTTTTTTTAATTTGCATAACCTTATAATTATAGTTTCTATTAATTTTTGTCTAACCATCTCAATTTTAACTTATTTAGTTAAATCAAGCTCTTTAAGACACTATAAAATTACAGTTATAAAAGGTATTAAAACATGACTTTCGTCATGCCTTGTCGTGTACTTTGGTGGGTATATTATTATTCCATAAAGTTAAAATATCTGTAGCAACACTGGCACCAGAACCAGCAGCTATGGCAAACTGACTTCTTAAACCAGCTATAGTACCACAACAATACAAGTCTTTTTTAATTAAAAAATCTTTATTTTTAAGCTGAATTCTATCTTTTGAAGGATTTGCTCTTTGATGGGGTTCTAAGTATTTTTCTAAACCTTTAATAGTAAGAGGTTTTGCGTAATTTAAAGCTAGAACAACTGTTTTAGAAATATACTCACTTTTATTTGTTACAATTTTAAAATTATTTTCAAATTCTTCTATAGAAAGAACTTTCTCTTTTTCTATTTGAAGTACTTCAGGATACAATTGTGCCAGTTGGTCTTTACCACTAATTAAAATATTTTTACCTAAAGTTTTAGGCGATATACCTAACACATTATTAAACAAAGCATTTTGTAGGTGAGACGCTTTTTGATGTGTAATAATGCCTGTTTTTTTATGCATTGCAAAAGGTTTTTGTAATGCAGAACCTAAAACTAAGGCGCATTGTAAGCCAGAAACACCACCACCAATTATTAATACATCAAAATTCATTATACAAAGAGTATTTTAATATTAGCAGCAAATAATTTTACGGAAATAGCCAATAAAATAACACCAAATACCTTTCTTATAATTTGTATGCCGTTTGGCCCTAAAATACGTTCTATTTTAGATGAAGTTTTTAAAACAAGGTATAAAAAAGTGATGTTTAATAAAACGGCCACAATAATATTTTCTATATGAAACTCTGCACGTAAAGAAAGTAATGTAGTTAAGCTACCAGGTCCTGCAATTAGTGGAAATGCTAATGGAAAAACAGAGGCTGTAATTGCATTAATATCTCCATTATCTTTATATAAGGTAATACCAAGAATCATTTCTAGAGCAATAAAAAATAATATAAAAGAACCTGCAACTGCAAAAGAATTTACATCTATACCTATTAAACTTAACAAACTTTTTCCTAAAAAAAGAAAAAGAATCATAATAAAACCTGCAATTAAAGAGGCTTTACCAGATTGTATATGACCCGCTTTTTTACGTAAATCTATTATAATGGGTATGTTTCCAATAATATCAATTACTGCGAATAAAACCATAAAAGCAGTAAATATTTCTTTAAAATTAAAATTGATAGACATTTTTGTTTTTTTTGCAAAATTAGACAACTAAATTAATGATTCTATAAAATATAAGATAAAATTTATATTATTTTTGCGATATGTTTCAATTAGGAAAAACCATAGTATCAGAAGACGTTTTTGAAAAAGATTTTGTCTGTAATATATCAGCTTGTAAAGGTGCCTGTTGTGTAGATGGGGAAGCTGGTGCTCCTCTAGATATTGCAGAAACCAAAATCTTAGAAGAAATTTACCCAAAAGTAAAACCATTTTTGCGCAAAGAAGGTATTGCTGTTATTGAAGCAGAAGGTACTTGGGTAAAAAGTGAATGGGGCGAATTAGAAACGCCTTTAATTGATGGAGCAGATTGTGCTTATGTTATTTTTGATGATAAAAAAACAGCACTTTGTGGTATAGAAGAGGCTTACAATTCTGGTGCAATTGATTGGAAAAAACCAATTTCTTGTCATTTATACCCAGTAAGAGTAAAAGATTATAGTGAGTTTTCTGCGGTAAATTACCACAAGTGGGAAATTTGTGATGACGCCTGTACTTTAGGAAAAGAATTGCAAGTACCTGTTTATAAGTTTGTAAAACAAGCTTTAATTAGAAAGTTTGGGCAAAATTGGTATGACGAGTTAGAAAAAGTAGCTGCAAACTATAACCGATAACATGTTGTTACTTTAAATTGTGTTTTTTAGGTATTAGTTAATTGGTTAAAACTCAAAGAATAGTTGGTTATTGCAAAATCTTTCGATTTAAACCAAACGCTTATTTACGTTAGAAAAAATATAAAAAGGATTTGAAAATTATTGAGTTGGAATTTTCAAAATTACTTTTGTTCCGATAGAATTTTCATCTTTATCTACCAAATCTTTAAAACTAATACTAAAAGGGTTGCTGAATTCTTTTATAAAATTATTTAAACGTTCAATGGTTAGTTTAATACCAACAGATTTGCGTTTAATTATTTTATTCGATTTTATTTTTGCAGATGCTTTTCTACCAACACCATTATCTTCAATATTAATTTCAATAAAATTATTGGAGTGTTTTTGTACAGATAAAACAACTTTTTTGTCTCCTTTTTTAGAAGATAAACCATGCCATAAAGCATTTTCTAAAAAGGGTTGCAAAACTAAAGGGGGTACTTTTATTTGAGCTAAATTTAAAGTTTTATCTACGTGCATGTGATAATTAATTTCGTTGGAAAAACGAATATTTTCAATATTCATATACAAATCCATAGTTTCTAATTCTTCTTTTAGAGACACTTCTTTTAAAGCAGAAGTTTCTAGTATTTTACGTATTAATTTAGAGAATTTATTTAAATAGTGAACTGCATTTTTTTGTTCGTTATTTATAATGTAATGTTTAATAGAATTTAGTGCGTTAAAAATAAAATGAGGGTTCATTTGAGAGCGCAAAACATCTTGCTCTAAAGTTAAAATTCGTTTTTCTTTTGCAAATAAACGTTGTCTGTATAAAAAGTATAAAATTGCTAAAAAAAGCAACAAAGAAACAAAAGCAATAATCCAAAAATTTCTATTTTTAACCAATTCCAATTGGGTAATTTCGCTTTGTTTTGCTAAATCTTTAAGTTGATTTGTTTTGCGTTCACTATCGTATTTTATAATGATATCATTTACATATTTACTGGTTTTATCATTTAGTAATTCTTTAGAAATATTGGTATATTTTTTATGATATGTAAACGCATCTTTATAGTTTCCTATAAGTTGATTGTATTCTGCATAATTGATGTAAATTTCAGCTAAGGCTGTTTTATAGTTTCTTTTCTCGGCAATCTCTAAACTTTTATTAAAATAGGTTTTTGCAGTAGTATAGTTTTTTGTTTTGGTGTAAGCCCAACCTAAATTATTGTGTATTAAAGCAATATAATACGGGTTTTTAACACTTTTAGCAATGGGAATTGCGTCTTTTAAAAAGTTTTTAGCTTTGCTAAATTCCCCTTTTTTAATATATAATTTTCCCAACCTATTGTAGCAAATCATTCGGCCATAATGGTTGTTAATACTTTTATCTATTGTTAGGGCTTTTTGTGTGTAAAAAATAGCCAAATCTAAACTATCTTGTGCTTCTTTTACTTTTGCAATATTTTCATTATTAATAGAAATAGACCATTTGTTACCAGATTTCTCAGCAATTTTTATGGCTTTCTTAAAGCTGTTTTCAGCTAAATTGTATTGTTCTAAGAGTATATAAATATTGCCAATGCTGTTGTAAGAAACCTCCATACTTCTTAAAATTCCAGAATTTGGTTTTTTAATTTTTTCAGCAATTTCTAGTGCTTTTTTGTTATAATCTATTGCAGAGGTATAAATGTTTTTTCTACGATAATCTACACCCAACATATTTAAGCTAAAAATTTGAAATTCTTTATTATTAGAAACTTCTAAGGCTTTTTTATGGGTTGCTTCCGCCTTGTTGTACATAGAATATTTGCGGTAAATATTTCCTAATTTTATATATTCATAAGCCAAACCTTCTTTATAGTTTTCGCTATTAAATTTTTGAATAATTGTTTTTACTTTTACAGAATCGCGCTGATAAGGTTTTAAAATTTTATCTATCTCTTTATATGTTTTTGGTTTGGTTATTAATATACTATCTAAACTTTGGGCAAGTGTTTTTACTTTATTTTGAGAAAATAAACTAATAGAAAATACGAATAATATATAAGAGAACAGTTGTTTTGTAAGCATTGTAAAATTGTTATATTTTTTTAAGAAAGGCAGATTTTTTTTGACGAGAAACAGGTATTTTAGCATTATTTTCTAAAATTACATAACCATCTGTTTTTAGAAATTCTTTTATTTTATTAAGGTTAATAATATAGGAATTGTGTATTCTAAAAAAGCAATCTTTGGGCAACAAATCATCTATTTCTTTTAATTTTTTAGTGATTACAATCTTTTTGTTATTGGAAAGAAAAAGTGTAGAATAATTACCATCTGACGCTGCATAAAAAATGTCTTTAGGCTCTATAAAAACCAATTTACCGTCTGTATTAATGGTTATTTTTTTGTTGTTTAGTTTGTTGTTGAATTGTAATAAAATATCCTCAAACTTATCTGCATTAAAGTTTTTACTATTGTATTTTTTAATTTTTAACAAGGTTTCTGCTAAATCATCTGTATCAATAGGTTTTAGCAAATAATCTATAGCTTCTTTTTTTAAAGCAGTAATGGCATATTCGTTATAAGCAGTTGTAATTACTACCGCAAAATCTTTGTGCTCTAGTTTTTCTAAAAATTGAAAACCATCCATTGTTGGCATCTCAATATCTAAAAAAAGAGCATCAATAGTAGCATTTTTTAAATGTGTAAGTGCTTTTTCTGGTTCTGTAAAAGTAGCTATAACTTTTATTTCATCTTCAAAATTTGCAAGTTCCCAAACCAAACTTTGTATTGCTTTTGGTTCATCATCTATAATAACAGCCTTTATCATTTTATCAATTTTAGTAAAGTTAAATTATTTTTTTTGAACACTATATACAGTTGTGTTAATGGTTAATAATTAAAGAAAAACAGTGTTTTTTTAATGATAAATGGTATAAAATATAATTTCACAAAAAAAACACCATTTATACATTTTTTACAACCATCTGTACAGTTTTAAATTGCTTTTACAACATATTGGCACATTTTTGTGTAAAGAAAAATAAAATGAAAAGTTATGAAAAAAAGTAAAACATTATTGTTCTGTTTGCTGTTTCTTACAATAAGTACAATTACAAACGCACAAATTTGGAAAAAAATTCAAAAGAAATTAGAAAAAAAGTTAGAACGTAAAGTTGAAGAAAAAATAGATAAGGAAACAGATAAAATAATAGATGATACTTTAAATGGCAAAGAAAAAAAAGAAACATCAACCCGTAAAAAGAAAAACACTTTAAATGATTCTTTACAGTTTAATGCCAAAATTAAAATTCCTAAAACGTTTTCTTTTACCGCTAGTTTAGAAGTGAAAATATCTAATAATGGCGAAACAGAGGCAGATATGGAGTTTTTAATAGGACAATATCCAGATATTTATGGTTTGTCTATTGCTTCTAAAGATATGGGAGATGGCAATAAAGTTTACAACGTTTTTACGCCAGAAACCATTACCATGTTTATGGAAGTTAACGGCATGAAAATTAAAAAATCTGCATCGCAAAAACAATTCTCAAAAACAGATTTTTCTGACAAAGTGCCTACAAACGCAAACGATTTTAAAAAAACAGGAGCGTCTAAATCTATTTTAGGTTATACATGTTATGAATATAAGTACATAAACCAAACCGATTCTTCTAGTATTTGGGTAACACAAGATTTTCCTGTTAAAGAAACATATATTGGCATGTTAGGTATGGGTAAAAATAATGGTTTAGGTGGTTTTGTATTAGAAGTTACTTTAAAATCTGGTAAGGACACAACCAATATGAGAGCTGTAAAATTTAATGAAAAGAAAAATATTACAATCAACACTAATGAATATAATTCATTGGGCTTTTAAAATATAAATTATGAAAAGAAAATTACTAAGTATAATACTTTTAGCTAGTGTAAACTTAATTTCTGCTCAAAGCACAACTTCTATACCAGACAAAAATTTCGAAAAGTTTTTGATTAATAGAGGTATAGATACAGATGGTATTGTAAACGGAAAAGTATTTACAGCAGATATAAAGAATGTAACAAGACTATCTATTAGTATTGTTGAAAATATAAGAGATTTAACAGGTATTAGCAGTTTTTCTGCATTAGAAAGTTTAAATATTCAAGATAATTACTTGCCAAACATTGACTTAAACTCTAATACCAATTTAGAAAGTTTGTCTTTAACTGGTACAGAAACTGTAAAACTAAGTATATCAAATAATACCAAGCTAAAAGAACTTGGTTTGTATGGTAGTTTAGATGACAATGCAACTTTAAATTTAACAAATAATATAAATTTAGAAACCTTATATGTTACGCGTTCTAAAATTACAAACATAGACCTTTCACAAAACCCCAAACTAATAGAAGTAGATCTGTCAGAAAATAGATTAACTACTTTAGATGTTACTAATAATGTGAATCTAGTAGAACTTAATTGTAATGTAAATATGCTTTCTAGTTTAAACACAACAAACTTAACTAAGTTAGAACAATTAGATATTTATAAGAATAACGTTATAGAATTAAACCTTTCTAATAATACAAAATTGACTGATTTAAATGTACAGGATAATAATTTGGCTTCTATAGATTTAACAGCAAACACTGCTTTAAGATTTGTTAGATTACAGGATAATAAGTTAACTTTTGTAAACATAAATAATGGAAATAATACTATTATAAGTGTTTTTAGGAGTACAAACAACCCAACTCTGGCATGTATAAAGGTAGATGATAAGTCTTTTAGTGATAATAGTGCAAATTGGGGTAAAGATGCAACCAGTAGGTTTTCAGAAGAGTGTAATCCGCAAACTTATATTGCAGATACTAATTTCGAAAATTATTTAGAATTTAAAGGTTTAGGAAATGGAGAAAACAATGACAACTCTGTAGATACTGCAAAAATATCTGCATTAAAAGTTTTAGATATTAGTGATGAAAACATTACAGATTTAACTGGTATAGAAGCTTTTGTAAGTTTAACAAATTTAAACGCAAGCGCTAATGTAATTACAAGTTTAGATTTGTCTAAAAACATAGAATTAGAAACTGTAAATCTTGCTCAAAATAAATTAACAAATGTAGATTTTAGCAAAAATATTAAGATTACAGATTTGAATGTTTCTGGAAACAAACTAACAACTTTAGACCTTTCGAAAAATACAGCTTTAACAGTTTTAGATACAAAGTTAAATCTGTTAACAGCTATAGATTTTAATAACAACAAAGCCTTAAAAGAAGTAAATTTAGGGTCTAATAATTTAGTAAACTTAGACCTTTCTAGTTTAATTAATTTAGAGAGATTAGATTGTTTTAATAGCAATGTGTCTTCTATAAATATTAGTAAAAATAAAAAACTAAATTATGCAGATTTAAGCAGCAATCAATTAGAAAATATAAATCTTTATGGTAACATTGCACTTAGCAGATTAATAGTAGGCTTCAATAAACTAAAATACTTAGATATACAAAACAATACAAATTTAGTAGAATTAAACACCTCTTTTAATGAGTTAATTGGATTAAATTTAAAAAACACCAAAAATTGGATTCTTTTTAATATCGATTTAAGAAACAATCCTAATTTAACTTGTGTAGAGGTAGATGATGTAAGTTTTAGTACAAATAACTGGCTTAATAAAGATAGCCAAACTTCGTTTTCTGAAAATTGTGCACCTTATAATGATAAATGTTCAAACGCAATACCATTAATTTTAGGGCAACCAACTCCAGGAGATGTAAATAGTGGCAATACAAATAACAACGCACCTTGTGTCACAAATAACGTAATTGCAGATGTTTGGTTTTCTATAATTGTACCACAAACAGGCCAATTTAATATACAAGGTTCAGGTTTTGGAGGGCAATTAAAATTGGCTGTTTATGAAACTTGTAACAGTACAACACCATTAACTTGTGGTACAGATATCTCTTTAGATAACCTAACTATTGGTTCTAAATTGTATGTAAAAGTTTGGTTAGAGTCTGCATCTTCTAGCAAAAGTTCTAAGTTTATAGAAAACGGAACTTTTATAATTATAGCACAAGAAACAAGTGTGCTTTCTGCAGATAAATTCACAGTTTTGGAAAGTGATTTTTTAATTTACCCAAACCCAGCAACATCACATATTACAATTGCTTCAGAAAAAAATGCAATTAAAAATATAACAATTTATACTATTTTAGGAGAAAAAGTTTTCAGTAAAAAAAATGGAACTCTTTTAAAAGAAACCATAGATACAAACCTTTTTTCTAAAGGAATGTATGTGGTTAAAATTAAAACTGAAGACACAGTTATTTCAAAAAAATTAATAGTTAGATAATTATAAGAATCTCCCAAACTTATCAAATATGCAAAATTTAATTTTTTTTGCGTATTTGATTTTATAAAAACGAATAAAGTAAAACTATAAATAAGTAATAATTAAAGCTAAAAACTATGAAAAACACATTTAAAATTTTAACCTTAATAGCATTTACAATTGCTATAACATGCACTTCTTGCTCTAGTAATAATCAGGAAGATGCCATTTTTGAAAGAGAACAATTATCTGAAGTGGTCATGAAAGATTTTGTACAAAAATTTGAAAACACAAATGTACCAGAAGGCTTATCAAATTCAACAAGTCCTTATGCGCAACAAGCAAATACGCAATTTGAGCTTTTAAAAATTATAGGCGTTTCTTTTACCTCATTTTTTACAATTCCTTCAGACGCCGTCTTTTTAAAGTCTAATGAAAAGCAATTGGCAAAATCTGCAGTTTTAAATACACAAACTTACACTTGGTCTGCTGGTGGCGAAAGTGTAACTTATACAATTTCAGAAGAATCAGATAGATACACCTTTAACTATACTATTGTTTCTAGTGATTTTAACGGAAAAGTGATGGAAGGTTTTCAATTAAAAGATGAAACTTATGCAGAAGTAAATCTATTTGATGACAACCAAGAAAGCTCTACCATTAAATGGTGGGTAAACGCTACTACAACTAAAATAGAATTAGATGCAGATGGATTTAGACTTGTTTTAGAATCAAATAGTACAGATAATTCTGGTACCATTCAAGTGTACGAAGATGCGCTTTACATAGCACTTTATAGTTGGGAAGCAGACGGATCTGGTTTTTATACAGATCTTGTAAGTAACGAAACTTTTACATGGTAAAGAAGAGAGAAAGTAAATTTTTTAATTATAAAGGTAAACGTTGTTTTAATTTTTATAATTAAACCAAAAGCATCAAAATATTTTTTTTTGATGCTTTTTTTCTTGGCACGAACTTTGGTTTAACAAGAACTTAACATTTAAAACTTTACTAATTATGAAAAACCTAAAAAAAGCACCAACCAAACAATTAGAAAAGTTCTCTAATATTTTCACCCAATTAGGCCTTGTATTAGTCCTCTTTATAGTTTATGTAACATTAGAGCACAAAACCGAAGATAAAACTGCAGCGTTTTTTAAACCTACAGAACGCCAGTTTTTGCACATTGAACCCACGCAGCAAGTAATTTTTCAAAAAGAAATAAAAGTTGTACCCAAAGTAAAAATATTAAAAGCACAAGCTTTTATTCCAGATGCTCCCATAAAAAAAGCAGCAAATAATGTAGAAGATACACCAATAGATTTGCAAGAAGAAGAAGATTTTGTTCCTTTAGATTTAAATACTGTAATTACAGTAGAAAACCCAGAAGGAAATGAGCCTGTAGAAGATGTACCTTTTATTTTAATAGAAGATGCACCCATTTTTAAAGGTTGCGAAGGATTAACTAAAACAGAAAATAAAATTTGTTTTGATAAGCAAATGAAAAAATTTATTAAAAGAAATTTTGACGTAGATTTAGCCAACCAAATAGGTTTAAGAAGTGGAAAATATAAAATATACACACAGTTTTTAATTGATGATAAAGGCAACGTGGTAGATATAAAAATTAGAGCTCCACATAAAAGATTAGAAAAAGAAACCAATAAATTAATAAATAAATTACCAAAATTTACTCCTGGTAAACAAAGAAACAGGCCTGTGAGCGTTAGGTATACTTTACCAATAGCTTTTAGTGTACAATAAATTACAAACCCAACATATTGTTGGGTTTTTTTTGTCATAAACTTAAAATACCATCGTTTAGATTTTGTTACTTTTGTACCATGGAAATTAGCCAATTTTTAGACGCTACTTATTTAAAAACACCAAAACAAGCAAATATTTCTAAAGAAGAAAATTTACAGCGTGTAATTCATTTGGTGCAAGAAGCTATATTGTATAATTACAAGTTAATTATGATTCGTGCGGAATATGTAAAAACCGTAAAACAATTTTTAGAGCAAGCACAAGTTAGGGTATCAATTGGCACAGTTGTAGATTTTCCTAAAGGAAATTCAACCTTAGAAAAAAAATTACAAGAAGCACAAGAAGCAATAAATCTAGGGGCAAATGAGTTAGACTTTGTAATAAATTACACTGCATTTAAAGCAGGAAATTTAGAATTAATTAAAAAAGAAGTGACTAACTGCGTAAAATTATGTCTTATTAATACTAAAGTAGCTAAATTTATAATAGAAGTTGCAGCGCTTTCAAACCAAGAAATAATTGTAATTTCACAATTGATTAAAAACGTAGTAATAAATAATTTTGGTGAAGAAAATGCAAAAAATGTATTTGTAAAATCTGCTACAGGTTTTTATATAACAGAAAATAACAAGCCAAACGGCGCAACCTTAGAAATTATGAAACTAATTTCTGAAAATGCAAAACCATTAAAAGTTAAGGCAGCAGGTGGTGTTAAAGATTATGAAACAGCACTAAAAATGATTGCTTTAGGTGTAGATAGAATTGGTACATCTGCAGCTTTAGCAATTGTTAATAAAAAACAAAACACAAAACAAGGGTATTAATTTTGAAAGATTTTTTTGTACACGAAACCGCCGTTATAGATGCTGATTGTATAATTGGTAAAAATACTAAAATTTGGCATTTTAGTCATATTATGTCAAATAGTACTATTGGCGAAAGCTGTAATATTGGGCAAAATGTGGTAATTTCTCCAAAAGTAGTTTTGGGTAAAAATGTAAAAGTGCAAAATAACGTTTCTATTTATACAGGTGTTATTTGTAAAGACAATGTTTTTTTAGGTCCATCTATGGTTTTTACCAATGTAATAAACCCAAGAAGTGCAATAAAAAGGCAAGATCAATATTTAGAAACTGTTGTAGAAGAAGGGGCAAGTATTGGTGCCAATGCTACTATTGTTTGTGGCAATACTATTGGCAAATACGCTTTTGTAGGCGCAGGAGCTGTAGTTACAAAAGAAGTTTTACCCTATGCTTTGGTGGTTGGTAATCCTTCTAAGCAAATTGGTTGGGTTAGCCAATATGGCCATAGATTAGTGTTTAATGAGCAAGGTTTTGCTATTTGTAAAGAGAGTAAACAACAATATCAATTAAAAAATAATACAATTATAGAGTTATAAAATGATTAAAAAATACACCCTACTTTTCTTGTTTCTATCTGCATTAGGACATGCACAATCAGAAAAATATCCTGTTTTTAAAGATTGTGAAAATCAAGAAAATATTACTACAGAAGATTGTTTTTATACAACCACAAAAAAACATTTTTATAAGGCTTTTAAAACGCCAGAAATAGTAAATAAAGAAAATTATACAGGCACAGGAAAAGTTTTATTTATTGTTACTAAAGAAGGCAATTTTAAGGTAATTTATGTAAACACACCTTATCAAGAGATTAAAACTGAAGTTTTAGAGGTTTTTAAGAAATTCCCAAAGATTTCTCCTGCAAAATACAATAATAGAAATATAGAAATGCAGTTTGAGTTACCTATAAAGTTTCCTATTGGTTCAGATGAAATTCAACAAAAAACAAACACCAATTTTTCTGATAAACAAGAAAAAACGAAGGTAAGTTTGTTTGATGTTGTGGCGCAAAATAAAATAGCAGATTCTACTTTTTTAGAACACGATAGTCAGTTAAACATTCCTTTCACACACCAAAGATATGTAGATTATGAATTTGCTTTACACAAAGCAAAAGGCACACATACCGCTTCTAAACCATATGTTTACAGTGAAATTAATAAATATTTTGATTTAGCAGCTCAAAAAAAACAGTTTATAAAACCAGATAAAAAATCTTGGTTGGGTAAAAAATTGTGGAACGAACACTTATTGCAAGTTAAAAAGAAAGATTTTTGGTTTACCTTAGACTTTTTGGTAGATGTGCAAGGTGGTAAAGACAATTCTAACGTAGCATATACTTTTAACAATACCAGAATTTTAACGGCAAATGGTGGTTTAGGAAATAAGTTTTCTTATTCGGCTACAGTTTATGAAAGTCAAGCTAGGTTTGCAGACTATGTAAATAGTTATATTTCTAATAGAAGTTTATTAACAAGACCAAAAAATTCTGAAGGTTTGGTACCTGGTAGAGGTAAAGCCAAAGGTTTTAAAGAAGATAGTTTTGATTATCCTGTGGCTGAAGGTTATTTAGCATTTCAGCCTAACAAATTTATGCAATTTCAATTTGGTAATGGTCGTAATTTTATAGGTGATGGTTACCGTTCTTTTATATTATCTGATGTTTCTGCACCTACAACCTATCTTAAAATGAAGGTAGATTTTTGGAAGTTTCAATACACCAATGTTTGGATGTGGAATACAGAACCTTCAGCATCATCTGCATCTAACCCAAACGAACATGCAAGAAAGTATGTTGCAGCCCACTATTTAAGTTTAAATATTAATAATAAATTAAACATTGGTTTCTTTGAAACTGCTATTTCATCGGGAGAAAATGGTTTTGATGCTGGCTTTTTAAATCCAGTAATGTTTTATAGAGCAGTAGAATTTAATAGAGGAGAAGATTCTGGAAATGCAATTATTGGGTTAACAGGAAAATACAAGTTAACGAATAATATATCTTTATATTCTCAATTAATAGTTGATGAGTTTTCTGTTGGTAATTTAAACGATTTAGGAGATTGGAGAAATAAGTTTGCTTACCAATTAGGAGCAAAATATTTTAATGCTTTTAATGTTGAAGATTTATTTTTACAAGTAGAGTATAATTATGCAAGACCATACACTTTTGCCCACAGATCGCCAATTTTAAATTACGGTAACTACAGCCAACCAATGGCACATTTATGGGGCGCAAATTTTTATGAAGCAGTTGCAATTGCACGCTATAAAAAAGACAGATGGTCTTTTAACGGTAAACTTACCTTAGGTAAAAAAGGTTTCGATTTTGAAGATGAAGCCATTAGTTTTGGTGGTAACATTTATCAATCTTATGATGATAGATTTGGAGATACAGGTAATGAAATAGGCCAAGGAAATACTGCAGATATATTTATTGCAGACTTTAACGGTAATTATTTAATAAATCCAGCAAATAATTTAAGTTTATTTGCAGGGTTAACTTATCGTAGTTTTTCAATTAAAAACCCTACAAACGCGCTGCCTAATGGAAATACAGTTTGGTTTTCTGCAGGTATTAGAGCAGATTTGTTCAATTGGTATTTAGATTTTTAATTTTTTTTAAATTTTTTGTAAAACATATGCTAATTATGTAGTATATTTGTAGTGTAGCACTTTTTAAGTGTTACACTTTTTCTTTTTCATAGCAATTTTCCCACTCAATTTAGAGTGGGTTTTTTTATGTTGTTATTTTTCTTAATTATATAAAAAATTAACTTTTTTTAACCAATAATAGCTTTAAAATGTATGGTTTATTCACATTTAGCATTTATCTTTGCAAGCCAATTGTGGTAATATGAATACAACAGTTATTTCAGAGAATAAAGTAACTATGCAAACAATATTAACAGACTTTAAGCAACTTACAAAAGTGGGTTTGTCTTTAAGTGTAGTGTTTTCTTCAGTTGCTGGTTACTTAATTGCGGCAGAAACTGTTAATTATTTTACACTTTTTTTATTAGCAGTAGGTGGTTTTTTCATGGTAGGTGCTTCAAACGCATTCAATCAGATTATAGAAAAAGATGTGGATGGATTAATGAAACGCACACAAAACAGACCTTTACCCACAGGTAGAATGTCTGTGAATACAGCTTTAGTTATTGCAATTTTATTTACTTTATTAGGTATTTCAATTTTATATTCAATTAATCCAAAGTCAGCTTTATTTGGTGCAATTTCAATATTTATATATACCAGTGTTTACACACCTTTAAAAGCGGTAACACCTTTAACTGTTTTTGTAGGAGCTATACCTGGTGCAATTCCTTTTATGTTGGGTTGGGTTGCAGCAACAAATAATTTTGGTATAGAAGCAGGTTTTTTATTTATGATTCAGTTTTTTTGGCAGTTTCCTCACTTTTGGGCAATTGGCTGGTTACAACATGAAGAGTATAAAAAAGTAGGATATAACATGTTGCCTATGGGCAAAAAAGATAAAGGTGCAGTAAAACAAATTATTTTTTACACGGTAATAATGCTTTTAGTTTCTATTGCACCAGTATTAAAAGTTTCTGGAGATTTTTATATTTACCCAATAACTGCCATTTTAGTTGCATTATTAGGTATATTGATGTTGTTTTATGGCCTAAAATTATATAAAAGTGAACAAAATTTAGATGCAAGAAAATTAATGCTATCTAGTATTTTGTACATTACTATTGTGCCAATTTTATATGTAGTTGATAAATTTTTACATTAAAAGAATTTTAAATGAGCGAACAAACATTACAACAAGAATTAACCGTTGCCAAAAGAAAAGCAGCAAAACCAATGTTATGGGTATCTATGATTAGTATGGTTATGTTTTTTGCAGGCTTAACTAGTGCGTACGTAATTAGCATGAAAAGAGAAGATTGGGTAACTTTTGAATTGCCAAACTCTTTTTACATAAGTACCTTTTTAATAGTTTTTAGCAGTATAACCTTATTTTTATCGCAATCTTTTTTAAAGAAAGATAAAAGACAGCTTTCTTTAGTATTGTTAGTGGTAACCTTTTTATTGGGAATTGGTTTTATATGGCAACAATATGTTGGTTTTAACGATTTAAAAAATGCTGGTTTGTATTTTACAGGACCAACAAGTACAGTATCTACATCTTTCATTATAGGCATAACACTAATGCACGTTTTACACCTTATTGCTGGGGTTGTAGTACTTTTAGTTGTTATTTATAATCATTTTAAATACAAGTATAAACCAACCGATTTACTAGGTTTTGAACTCGGTGCAATCTTTTGGCATTTTGTAGATATACTATGGATTTATCTATTTTTGTTTTTCTATTTTATTAGATGATATAAAATGATTAATTTTGCAAAAACTATATTATAATTTATAACTAATAGAACTATTTATGGAAGCAAATATTGCTGTACCAAACGATAACAACAAAGAAACCTGGGGCGGAGGTAATGTAAAACCATTTGGCGCAAGCTATGGTAAAATGATGATGTGGTTTTTTATCCTTTCAGATGCACTAACTTTTTCTGGCTTTTTAGCAGCTTACGGTTTAACAAGATATAAATTTATAGATTCTTGGCCAATAGCAGATGAGGTTTTTACACACGTACCTTTTGTACATGGAGAATTTCCAATGATTTATGTTGCTATAATGACGTTTATCTTAATCTTTTCTTCTGTAACAATGGTACTAGCCGTAGATGCAGGTCATCAAATGAAAAAAAACAAAGTGGCTTGGTACATGTTTGCAACCATTATTGGAGGTGTTATATTTGTGGGTTCACAGGCTTGGGAATGGAATACTTTTATTAACGGTACTTATGGCGCTGTAAAAACAAAAGAAGGTAAAGTATTACAATTTGTAAAAGACGGCAAACAAATTGCTTTGGCAGATTTTGTAACAAATACAAGAACAGATGACAGAGAGCAGCACACAGCTAAAAACGGTCTTTGGTTTGAGAGTGAAAAAACAATTTCAAATTATTCTGTAGCACAAGTAATAGCAGCTTATGAAGCTAATCCAGATATTCAAGTAAGAACAGAACTGATGGATATGGACTTGAAAAAGAAAACAATCTTATCTAGAGAAGAAGGCGCTTTGCAACTGGCTAAAACTAAAATGGTGGTTGAAGGAGCAAACTTAAGAGCAAATGAATATGGAAACACCATTTTTGCAGACTTCTTTTTCTTTATTACAGGTTTTCACGGTTTTCACGTAATTTCTGGAATTATACTTAATATAATTGTCTTTTTTAATGTAATCTTAGGAACTTATGAGAAAAGAGGACATTATGAAATGGTAGAAAAGGTTGGTTTGTACTGGCACTTTGTAGATTTAGTTTGGGTATTTGTATTTACATTCTTCTACTTAGTATAACATAAAGATTTTTAGATTACATTTAAAATATAGCATTAAAAATGGCACACGCACACGAATCTAACACAAAAAGAATATGGATCGTTTTTGGTATTCTTTCCGTAATTACATTAGTAGAGGTTTATTTAGGTATTATTAAACCAGATTCTTTACACCTAGCAGGTCCTGGTACAAGTTGGTTAAATTGGATATTTATTATTTTAACTTTAGCAAAAGCTTACGGTATTGCCTGGGTATTTATGCATTTAGAAGGAGAAAAAAAATGGTTTAGACGTTCTATAGTTTGGTCGGCCGTTTTCCTAATCATCTATTTGGTTACGTTGTTGTTAATTGAAGGAGATTATTTATACGAAACATTATCACCATTAGTAAATTGGTAAGATATAATTTAAAAAGGTGGTTTTAACCACCTTTTTTTTTGCACAAAATTTGTTAAAAATAGGTTAAAGTAAATTTATCATTAAAATGAAAATCTTCACTAAGAAAAGAATTGTACTGTTTTTATTATTTATTTTTCCATTGTTTTTTTACCTGATTTTATCATCAGGAATTAACAATTTTGCTAAATTACCAGTGGTAACTAAAAACATTTCAGATGTAGCTTTAATAGATGCCGCTAACAAAGTAAAATTTCAGAATAATATTTCTGTAGTTTGTTTTTTAGGAGAGGATATTGAGCGAATAAAAGGCGCTATTTTCAATTTAAATCAAAAGATATATAAACCTTTTTACGGCTTTAAAAATTTTCAAGTAATAGCCGTTTATCCTGCTTCCAAAGAAAAAGAGGTTAAGGAATTAAGAGAAAAAGTGGGCGCATTTACAGATATGGTGAAATGGAAATTTGTACCAAGTACCAATGCTGAAATTAATGCGTTTTATCAAACTTTTAAAACAAATGAACCTTTAGAAAACCTGCAAACATCAAAAGCGTTTATTGTAGATAAAGAAGTAAATTTAAGAGGTAGAACAGACGATAAAGATTATAAAGATGGTAAACTTTATGGTTATGATATGAATTCTGTAGCCATCTTAAAAGATAAAATGAAAGATGATGTTAAGGTTTTATTGGCAGAATACAGATTAGCCTTAAAAAAGAACGACGCAGACAGACAAATTTAGTGGTTATAAAGAACAAGGTTTAAATGAAGAAAAAAAATTCTTATATAGGTATTGCATTTATCGTTTTATTATTTGGAATTTATACAATCCCAAAAGTTGTTAATCGTTTTACTTCGCACACTTCAGAATTGGTAAAATTTAATAAAGTACCAGATTTTGAATTTATAAATCAAGAAGGAAAAACCATAGATAATACTACATATAAAGGCAAAGTTTATGTAGTAGAATTTTTCTTTTCTACGTGCCCAACCATTTGCCCAATTATGAATCAAAAAATGGTAACCATTCAAGATGAGTTTTTTGGTAATCCTAATTTTGGTATTGCTTCTATTTCTATTACACCCGAAATAGATACGCCAGAGATTTTAAAAGCATACGCTAAAAATAATGGTATTATCAATAAAAATTGGCACTTGCTTACGGGTAAAAGTGATGCTGTAGTTTATGCGCTATCTAATCAAGGGTTTAAATTATATGCAGGTAAAGGAGACGATGATCATAGAGGTTTTGAGCATTCTGGTTTGTTTGCCTTGGTAGATAAAAACGGTTATATAAGATCTAGAAAAGACGAATTTGGTAACCCAATACTGTATTATAGAGCTTTAGAAGAACAAGGTTTTTCAGACCAAATAAAAGAATTAAAAGAAGATATTAAAATTTTGTTAGATGAATAATATAGAAGCACAAGAAGCAAAATATAAGAAAATTATAACAGCATTATCTATTGTAATTCCTATTGCAGTGGCTGCTTTATTTGGTATTAATCTTAGAAAATTGGGTTTTAATGTAGAACCACTATCCTTTTTGCCACCAATTTATGCAACTATTAATGGTTTAACCGCTGTTTTATTAATGGCTGCAGTGGTTGCTATAAAAAATAATAACAAAAAATTACACGAGCAACTAAATACGGCAGCAATAGCTTGTTCTCTGTTATTTTTGGTAATGTACATTGCGTATCATATGACTTCAGACTCTACCAGTTTTGGAGGAGAGGGATTTATTAAATATGTGTATTATTTTATTTTAATAACGCACATTATATTGTCTGTAATTGTAATTCCTTTTGTACTAGTAACTTATATGAGAGCAAAATTAGGAAAGTTTCCAGAGCATAAAAAAATTGCGAAAAAAACATTTCCTTTATGGCTGTATGTTGCAGTTACAGGTGTAATAGTTTATTTAATGATATCTCCATACTATGCTTAAAAAACAATTTCTTTTCGTCTTTTTAGCTTTTATTTTTTCAATAAAATCTGTATTTTCTCAATGTGCAATGTGTAAAGCTGTTGTAGAAAATGGAGATGCATCTCTTGCAGAAGGTATTAATAATGGGATTACCTATTTAATGGTTTTTCCATACATTTTAGTAGGTATACTTTTGTTTACCATTTATAGGTATAATAAAAAAGCTAAAAATTAACATTTAAATAAGAGCCAATTTTTGTAACAAATTTTATTTTTGGTCGTCTTACGATTGCACGTTCTAATGAGAATTGCTTATTAGTAGATTACAATTAACAACCAAAATTTAATACTCTTGAAAACTAAATTTTTATTTTTAGTAGTAATTTTTACCTCTTTTGCTACGTTTTCTCAAAAACAATGGACCTTAAAAGAGGCAGTAGAACAGGCTTTAAAAAGAAATATTTCCGTTCAGCAAAATAAATTAAATTTAGAAATTGCTAAGAAAGATGTAGCTATTGCTAAAGGTAATTTTTTACCAAACCTAAATGCTAATACGCGTGGTAATGTAAATTTTGGTACAGGTTTTGACCCCGTTTCTCAAGATCGTGTAAATACAAGTTTTTTTGGTGGTTCTTTTGGAGCAGGAGCAGGTTATACTATTTTTAACGGTTTTAGAAACACCAATACGTATAAACAAGCCCAATTGGGTGTAGAAACTAGTATTTACGATTTAGAACAAATAGAAAATGCTATTTCTTTAAGAGTGGTTAACTCATATTTAAACGTATTATTTGCTAAAGAAAATTTAGAAATAGCTAAAGTTCAGGCTGCGATTAGTACCAAGCAAATAGAGGCGGCGGAGCAGCGTTTTAAGGCAGGCGTAATAGCAAAGGGAGATTTGTTTAATATTAAATCTACTGCTGCAAATGATTTGCAAACTTTAGTAGTAAGAGAAAATGCATTAGAAATTGCATTACTTACGCTAGCCCAATTATTACAAGAACCGTCAGAGAATTTTGATGTTGCTCCTGTAAATATAGATACACCTTCTGCAAATTTATTTTATAAAAATTCTAATTCAGTTTATAACAAAGCTTTAGAAGTAATGCCAGAAATAACAAGAGCAAAATTGGCTATTGATAATGCAGGTTTTAATATTGAAATTGCAAAAAGTGCCTTTTACCCAACCATAACTGCATCTGCTTCTTTATCTACAAATTATGGTTACAATTTAAATTTGCCTGATGGTTTTAGCAATCCAAGTTTTGGCAGCCAGTTAGAAGATAATTTAGGTTATGGTGTAGGTTTTAGCATTAATGTACCAATTTTTAATAGATTTCAAACTAAAAATAGAGTAGCACAATCTGTAATTAACAGAGATATTTCTGAAACTCGTTTAGAAAATGAAAAACTAAATTTAAAGCAAACTATAGAACAAGCTTTTTTGGATGTAAAAACAGCACTAAGAACCTATGAATCTGCAAAAATTTCTTTAGATGCCCAAAAGGAAGCATTTAAAAATGCACAAGAAAGTTACAATTTTGGGGCTATAACTTTGTTTGATTTTGATTTGGTTAGAACTCGTTTAGTAAATGCAGAAGGGGCAATGGTTTTGTCTAAATATGATTATGTTTTTAAAACCAAAGTATTACAATTTTATTGTGGCGAATTAGTTTTAGAATAACAGTATAGCATATAATAAAAATACCGCATTTAATTTTTTAAAATTGAATGCGGTTTTTTTGTGCGTGTTTTTTTAATTCGATGACTTATCTTTGTTAAAAAAAGAAGTGGCAATTATACTAAATATAGAAACTTCAACTAAAAACTGTGCTGTAAGTATTGCAGAAAACGGTTTGGTTTTAGCAAGCAAAGCGTTAAATAATGGTAATTATTCTCATGCGGAAGTTTTACATGTTTTTATTGAAGAAGTTTTGAATATGGCAAATATCTCCAAAGCTAAAATAGATGCTGTTGCTGTAAGTAAAGGACCAGGATCTTACACAGGATTAAGAATTGGTGTTTCTGCTGCAAAAGGGCTTTGTTTTGCTTTAGATGTCCCTTTAATTGCTGTGGATACATTAAAATCTTTGGCAAGCACAATTAAATTAAAGAGTGGATTAGTTGCACCTATGTTAGATGCAAGAAGAATGGAAGTATATACTGCAGTTTACAATCATAAAAATGAACAAATTAGAGCTATTCAAGCAGATGTTATAGATGAAAATTCTTTTAAAGAATATTTAGAAAACGGTCTGGTTTATTTTTTAGGCGATGGAGCAGCCAAGTGCAAAGATGTTATTACAGATAAAAATGCAATTTTTGTAGAAGATAAACATCCATCAGCAGTACAAATGGCACCTTTGTCTTATTACAAGTACAAAAAAAACGACATGGAAGATGTCGCTTATTTTGAACCTTTTTATTTAAAAGATTTTATTGTAATTCCAGAAAAGAAGAAAAAACCTACTTTTTAAAGCGTGTTGTAATAATTAATTATTTTGGTTAAATCTTTAATATTATTACTTTTTAATTTACCTTTTTTCATAAAACTTTTAATTTCAGATGCTTTTTCACCAAAAATTAAAGGAAATTTCTTTTTGCTTTTCGGCACTTCAATAAAGGAGTTATCCTTAAATTTTATAAAAATTTCATCATTTTGTCTTTTAAAATTTTCTGGTTTAGCAGAATCGTAGTTAGATTTTGGCTCAGTTGCTTTGTAATATTTAACAATTTCTTCGGATAGCAATTTTGCTTCTCCAGAAAGATTATGTAAAACAAAGTATTTTAATTTACCATTATGCTCAAACACTTGGTATGTTTTTTCAATACCTAACATTTTAACTTTCTTGCCTTTTTGCTTTTTTAAAATGGCTATTTTATCATTCTTAATAAGCTCCATTTCATTTCTGTAAATATTAAATTTCAAAGACATAATTTCGTTTAAGCCATCTACTTTACAAGGCATATAATTGGGAGTTAAGTACATCTTATGAGCTATTTTTTCAAATTCTTTAGAATTGTTTGATAGATCTCTTGGCATAAAGACGGTTATAGGTCTTCCGCCAGAAGTACTGCTCATTGAGGTAGCTTGTGCATTGGTTTCAATAAAAAGTAAAAATGCGAACGGTAATACAAGGGTAAATTTGAATTTCATATCTATTATTTTAGGTGATTATAGGCTCAAAAATTATGCCAATAAAAGGTTTAAATTTTGAAAGTATTTATGCAAAAGTTAAAGCAACAATTTTGATGTTGGTTTAACTGTAATAAACTTAAATTACTTTTTAATTTCTACTTGATGTGGATAAGGTATTTCTATACCAGCTTTGTCTAAGGCTATTTTGGTATTCTCCATAACATCAAAATAAACTGTCCAATAATCTTCTGTTTTACACCAAGGTCTTACTGCAAAGTTTACAGAGCTATCTGCTAATTCTAAGACAGAAACGCTCGGTAGCGGATCTTTTAAAACATTTTTATGTGCTGTTAAAACAGCCATTAAAACATCTTTAGTTTGTTTAATATCTGCATCATAAGATACACCAATAACTAAATCTACACGTCTTGTGCCTTCTGTAGTATAATTAACTATTGTACCATTAGATAAGGATGCATTAGGTATAATAATTTCTTTATTGGATAAGCCTGTTAGTTTGGTAGTAAAAATTTCAATTTCTTTTATAACACCTATTTCGCCTTGAGCTTCTACCAAGTCACCAATTTTAAAGGGTTTAAAAATCATAATTAATACACCACCTGCAAAGTTTGCAAGAGAACCTTGCAATGCTAAACCAATAGCTAAACCAGCAGCAGCAATTATGGCAGCAAAAGATGCTGTTTCTACACCTAGTTTTGCAATTACTGTTATAAACAATAATACTTTAAGAATCCACCCTAAAAGGTTGCCTAAAAATTTTTGTAAAGAGATTTCTAAGCCCTGTTTATTCATTATTTTTTTACTGGTTTTAACCAAAACCTTTATGGCAAATAAACCTATTATTAAAATGGCCAATGCCATAAAAACGTCTGGTGCATACTTAATTACTAATTCTTTAGCTTGGTCTAGGTATTCTAACATGATAAATAATTTAAAATTTTAAGTACAAATTTAATAAAGTATTGATTATAGAAATATTATATTTAGATAATTAAATTATAATTTTTTCTGTTTTGAACTTCGTTTTATCTATAAGTTGATGTTTATGTAGTACAATAAAAAAGCGATTTAATAAATTCATTAAATCGCTTAAACTTTAATAAGGTAAAATTAATTTACTTCAAATGTAATCTTTAGATTTACTCTAAACTCTGTAACTTCATCGTTGTTAACCACTGCACTTTGTGATTGTACAAATACAGATTTTATATTTTTCACCGATTTTGCGGCATGTTTTACCGCTTTTTTTGTTGCGTCTTCCCAACTTTTTTCTGAGTTTGCTAAAACTTCAATAACTTTCATTACTGCCATATTGTTAAAATTTAAGATTGTTAATTCTGTAAATATATGAAAATCAATGAGTTTTGCAATTTAAAAATCCCAATGTTAAGTTAATGTTATGTAAATGTTTGTTTTATGTTATTTAAATGTTATATTTGTAAAAGTAAAGTTAACCCTATAAAGACATATATCATGAAAAAATTATTCACAATAGCACTTTTAAGCATCGCAACAATTGGTTTCTCTCAAAATCAAAAGCCAACTTTTGAAGCAGAGGGAGATTTAGTAAAGGCAACATATTACCATGAAGATGGCTCTATAAGTACTCAAGGTTTCTTTAAGGATAAAAAATTAACGGGTAAATGGGTTCGTTTTGATAAAAAAGGAAATAAAACCCAATTAGCATTCTATAAAGATGGCAAAAAAACAGGAAAATGGTTTATTTGGGGTGCAGATTCATTAAAAGAAATTACTTATAGCAATAACGCAGTTCAAGATGTTAGTTTATGGAAAGCAGAATCTAAAATAGCGGCAAATAAATAAATCAATAGTTAACAAATAAATTGGAAAGAGCTTTAAACTTGTAATAGTTTAAAGCTTTTTTTTGTTGCCTAATCAATCGTGTTTCAAAATATTGAAGGATCAAATGTGTAAAGAATTAATCTTGGTTGTTTAGAAAACTTTGGAGATCTTTTAAGTGCAACATACAGTTAGGTGAATATTGAATTTAAAACACATTTAAATCGATTTCTTAAACTAAGTAATTTTTCTGTAATTGATTTACTTTGACCATTATATTGTCTGCTAATTCTTGCAAATAAGTTAAAGGTAAAAAGTATAAAATGATGCTTGTAGCTATTTATTATTTAAAAATGATGGTATTACTTGGTTCTATTTTAGTCAAAAAAAAAACACTTAAAGCTAAGTAAGCTATAAGTGTTTTTTAATAAATGTTTTTAATTTTTACTCTACTAATAAAGAAAAAGGAATGTTATAACTAACGCCAACAGGTTTACCTCTTTGTCTACCTGGTTTCATTTTAGGCAATAATTTCATTACTTTAATAACTTCTTGTTCTATTTTAGGGTGTGGTCCTCTTGCCTGAACATTAACAATGTTCCCTTTTTTATCAATTTTAAAACCAATAAAAACTCTCTTTTTACCAGCGGTTAAACCCAATTCATTTGGTAAATCTGTATCAAATTTTCTACTAAAATGTTTTTGCACCTGTTTATTAAAGCAAGCTTTTAATTTTGCTTTATTACCTTTACAACCAGGAAAAACAGGAGAGTCTTCAATAATCATAAAGTTTACATCTTCTACAACTTCTTCTACCTCTTCTACCTCTACAATTTCTTCTACAACAACCTCTTCAGTTTCATCAGTTTCTGTAGATTCAATTACAGTTTCCTCAACATCTTCTTTATCTTCTACAATTTCAATTTTTTCTGGTGCTGGTGGTGGTGGAGTTTTTGGTTTTACAGGTTCCACTCTTTCTGTAATTGGTATTTCTTCTTCAACTATAGCATTCATACTTACAACCCCTAAATCTTCAACGGTTTTGTCATATGTTTTTTGTTCTATTGCTGCATATGTAACAAACAAGGCCAATACTAGCCCGATTTGCATAAAAATCTTGCTGTAATTTTCTAAATTTGATTTTGGGTTTTTCTTAATTTCCATGAATAAAAATTTTAATAGAGTGCTAATTTAAATAAATTATTGTTTTTAATACAAGCGTTTGTGTTAATTAAGCCATTTTTTTTTGAAAATTTTATCAAAAAACAGCAATCCGAGTAAAACACCGGTTGAATTTGCTAAAACATCCAATAAATCTCCTGTTCTATAATCTGTTAAAATTTCTTGCAGAAATTCTAATAAAATACCAAAAGATATACAAAAAATTATAATAACATAGTTTTTAATATTTTTGTTATGCGCAGTAATTAACCAAGTGATAGCAAAAATAAAGTAAGCAAAACAATGCTGTATTTTATCTAAATGCTTTATGTTTATACTACTATGTTGATTAGGCTTATTTAAGCTTAAATATACAATACCAATGGTAATAATTAACGATAAAACAAGGGTTAATTTACCCTTCAATAACTGATTTATAACCTGCTGCATCTAATAAATTTTCTATTTGAGAGGTATCAGAAATTTCTAATTTAATCATCCATCCTTTATCATATGGGTCTGTGTTTACCAATTCTGGCTCATCTTCTAAGGTTTCATTAAATTCTATAACTTCACCAGTTAATGGCATAAACAGGTCTGATACTGTTTTTACTGCTTCTACAGAACCAAAAACATCACCTTCTTGCACAGTATCATCTAAAGTATCTACATCTACATATACAATATCACCCAATTCTCCTTGCGCAAAATCTGTAATTCCTACTGTTGCAACGTTACCTTCAATTTTAATCCATTCGTGATCTTTTGTGTATTTTAATTCTGATGGTATATTCATTTTTATTTGTTTTTTATATGATTAATTTTAATTGCCTCCTAAATTATAAATTATATTAAAACCACCATTTATAGCTTGTCTAGGAAATGTTGTAGAAATTGCATATCTAGAGGTTTGATGGTTGTAATAAAAAGATGCCGTTAAGTTACTACTTAACCTGTAATCTGCTGTAAATTTAATAGAAAATAATCTTTGTCCACCACTAATTTGGTCGTTATCTTCATCTATTGCTCTAATTTGTGTTAAGTTGTCTCTTAAAGAAATATCTCCTCTTAAATTAATATCTCCTTTTAGGTTTGTTTTTTTACCCGTAAAACGCGTTTTAACTTTTACATCTTTAAAGACATAACCTAAACCAAAGATATATTCTGTTCCTTTAATGTCTGTTAGTGTGCTATTGTTAAAATTCATAGTAAGCGTGCGATCTCTTTTTACTTCACCTCTAAAAGAAAAAGAATTTTTCATTTTCATATCTACTTTAACTAAAGGAGAAAATTCGTCTACCAAAGTTGCTGCAGCAATTAATAATTCGGGTTCATAATTTCCAGAAGAGTTTGTTATCGCAAATGGATCTGCAGCATTGTATTGTAAATTATTAGTAAAGCTAGATACAGTGTATGATGATTTATAACCATGTGAAAGAACAAATGTGCTAAAATTCTTTTTAAAGAAATCTAACTTCATTAGGCCATTATAACGCAAAGTCCAATTGGGTAATGGTATATTTCTAAACAGACTTTTGTTTACTTTATTGGGATCTCTACCAGAATATGCTGCCATAAATGCAGGTAACAATACTTGTTGACTATTTTCTCCATAACCTTCTACTGGCGCACCAGATTCATTTGCTAATCTGTTGGCAATAATGGCTCTAGAATCTCTCATTTGTTGAAACAATGCATCGCCATCTGTAAAAGCGGTACCTAACATGTAAAAGCTAGAACTAAAATTACCAGTTTCAAATGCAGGTGCACTAAAATCTAAGGCACCATTTTCTGTACCATTTAGCACAACATCTATTTGTTGAGATAAATCTCTTGTTTTAATGTTGTTTCCTCTAACATCTATGTTTAAATCTTTAAAAGGTTTTAACGTAAAAGTATAGTCTACTTTATTAAAGCTAGTTCTGCTATAGGTTTTATTATAATATTCGCTATTCTCTGGATCTCTTGGTGCTACTAACCAACCATTTTCTAGCGCTTTACTTCTAATATCTACTTGGCTACCAAAAGCAAAGCTAGTAGGTGAGCCACCTAAAAAGCCAATATTTTGGTCATAACCTGGTAAAAATTGTCCGTTATTTTCTGAATAACTTATTTTTGCTTGCTTTACAGAGGTAATTAAATCATAAGTAACTTTTAAAACTTTTTTTCCTAAAGGAAGTTTTTTCTTTTGCTTGCCTCTTCTTGGAGCTGGAGGTAAGCCAACACCTTTTTTTCCTTTAGCGTTTTTTCTTTGGTTTTTAGTAAGTAATAATTTTTCGAAACCTAAACCTTTGTAAAATTTAGAAAAATTAAAAGTGGTATTTAAATTGTGCGTATTTGCATTCTGAATTACATTACCCACTAAATCTACATAAGGTACATCTACACCGTTAACATCAATGGTACTTTGTGCTGCAGCTTGCCAATCAAAATCTGCAGTGTATGCATAATCTGCTTTTATCCAGCTTAAAAAAGGCACTTTATCTATAGGCAATTGGTAGGTTCCGTTTAATTTTTGGTGGTATTGGTTGGCTCTACCTAAATTAAAGAAATCATCAAATATTTGTATGTCTTCTCCGGTTCCAAACGTATCAAAAATATGGCTGTTTGTTGCGTTAAAGTTTAATTGTATTGATTTGGTAAGGTCGAAAGCAATCGTATAATCCCAATCAAATAAAAATCTGCGTTGTTTTAACTCAGGTTGTGGAGATAAGCCAGGAACTAAATTTCTAGACTGTTGTTCTGTATAATTTCTATTAATTTTAGAATTTAAGGCAAATGTTGTGGGTACAGGATTAAAATTAAAGTCCTTTATAAGTTTCCAGTATTTATGCTTAAAAAACGCACTATTTTTAAAAGGTTCTATAGATTTCCCTTCAAAGTTATAATTGTACGTGGCGCCAGCATTTACATTTTCATTTATAAATTTTTGAATGTTATAATCTCTATGAAATTCTTTGTTATGTGCGTAAGAAAAGTTAAGATTTTCTACATCATAAAAGGCAGGCTTTTTGGTAGAATTAGGGTTTCTATTTTTCTTTACATTGATAAAACTAATGCTTGTTCTTTTTGTATAATCTCTAGAGAACTCACTATTAGGATTTTGTTCAACAGCATCTGCTAAGGTTACATCTTGGTATTGTGGGTCAAATTTAGGGTCTATAAAAATTTCTCCAATACTATAACTCATAGGCAATTGTATACCCCAATTTTTTGGTGTTAATACTTTACCCAATTGTACGGTTGTTGCAATATCATATTGTTTTGTTTCGTCTAAACTACGTTGATTAACTCTATCTTCTACATTACCAAAACCAATAGTAGACATGCTACCTGCAAGAGATACATTGGCTACATCTGCAAAATTTGCATCTGCATTTACTACTGCTGCCCAACCACCATCATTATCAAAACCAGAAGAACGCAATTCATTAAACCAAACTTCTCCGCTTTTTGTGGTTAAAGAAGTGTTTTTTATACCCAACATTATGGTTCTTAATTCTGCCAAAGTTGGGTTACCTTTTACACTAATGCTGTATGGTAAATCTATAGCTTGTGTTGTAGATGTATATATTTCATTTATTGGCGCTATGGTTGGTCCTAAAGCATCTCTTTCTAGTTTAACCAAGCCAAAACCTTCTAAAAATGCATCTAGATTATTGGCTTCTGGCCAAATATCTAACGCTGTTGTTCCTTGTCTAGAGACAGTTAAAGGAAGTTCTATCTGATAGAAATTTTCATTTAAATCTGTACCTAATCTTATAATAGCACTAAAATCACCATCATTTAAACCAATTTCTGATGTGTTATTTTGCAAGTGCATAAACATTTGTAAGTTTTTAAAACGTCTTAAATCTACACTAATGTTTTTGTAAATAGCCCTTACTTTTTCGGGTTGTAATTGGTTAACTTTTAAGGTAACAGATTGTTCATTTTGTAATTGTACGGTTGTACTACCTTGTAAACGTTCGCGCTCTATACCTGGTGGTTGTATATAACTACCTTCATTTTGTTCTATACTAACTACACCAACTTCAAAATCATTAAGTTCATCTTGTGTTAATTCTCTATCTGGGTTAAGAGCTGGATCTAATGTTCTTACATAGCGTCTCCAATCTCCACGAACTAAATCTAATTCGCCAAAACGAATAACTACAGGCATTTTAAAGTTAGTTAAAAACATACGCATAAATCGAATGCTATTAAAGTCTGAAATTCCGTTTACAGGTGTTCCTGTTCTAACGGGTACTCTAAATTGATACCATTTACTTTCTTGCGTGGTACCATTTTCTAAAGTAACTGTAGTTGTTTTTTCATCAACAATAAAACCAACACCTTTTCTTAAAGCCGCTTTGTTTAAAGATATTTTATATTCATAATAACTCTCTACCGTATTCATGGTTTGGTCTCTATTGATG
The DNA here is from genome assembly GCF_947495205.1 of uncultured Polaribacter sp. GTDB lineage: Bacteria > Bacteroidota > Bacteroidia > Flavobacteriales > Flavobacteriaceae > Polaribacter. The sequence continues at coordinate 397,891 of NZ_CANLXV010000001.1, forward strand.
TCTTCTACATCAGGAAACGTTGTGGAGGAAGTTGGAAAAGCTTCGCCACCTTGACTTAGTGTTGGCGAGTTTCCTTGGGTATTATTAAAGTCTTTATATCTGGTAATTAAAGACGCGTCTATTGCATCTAAATTACTGCCTCTAAAAAATTGAAAATTATCTGCAGCTGGGTCTTCTAAAGAAGCAAATCTGCCAATTCCTGGAAGGTTTCTTTCTTCCTCATCATTTAAACCATCAAAACCAATATCTTGATTGGTTCTTGCGCTATTGTCTTCATTAAAAGCATAAATAATAGATGGGTTTCTAGGTACATCTCCCCAAGTGGTCCTATTTACATTATTACCTGCTATTTTTAAACCATCTTCTGGTAAACCGTTTTCGTACATTTTACGGTTATCTTTTAGAATGTCTTCAGAGATATTACCCAAGTTAATGTATAAATCTCCTACTTGATTTACAGGGTTTTCAGGATTAATGCCACTTGGTAATCCTTCTGCTTCTGTTAAAGAATAATTTTCATAAGGATCCATAATCCAAAACTGCATATACTCTACATTGGCTTGGTCAAAGTTATTGGTACTTAAAGGTCTGGTAATACCTGCCCACCTTGTTTCTGGATTTGGTAGGCTTACTTTACCTTCTATAATATTTGCAGAAGGATCATAATTATAAGAACCTCTTTCTTGCGGGAAATAGGCTAAATCTAACGTTCTTACCAAAGAATTTTGGGTAATATCTAATTGTAAATTTGGAAACAATTCTCCAAAATTAATTTGTCTAGTTTCTGCTCTAGAAAGTTCATCTGCATCTATACTTGCTGGTGTTTCACCAATTCCGTAAAAAATTTGATCTATAGCATACCAAGCTAATTTTGCTCTTTTGTAATTGTATTCCAATCCTTCACTTTGTCCATTTAAATTCGGGAAAAATCTTGGTGTACTGGCTTCGTACCAATCTAAAGGAGATAGTAAACTTATAGGTATTTGAGAAGCTTCAAAATCATCTATATACGAAGTTGCTGCTCCTGCAACATCTATACCACTTGGTGTACCTGGTATAAGATATGCCATATCTCCTTTAACGGATAAATTAGAGGGCGCATCTGTATCTACAAATGGTAACTTGTTGGCTAATTTTGTAAAAAACGGAACTTCTGTAGCGTAGTTAAAATTAAACCCTAACATGGTATTATTTATGGGGTCTGAACCAAAATTAACCTTTGGCGTTAAAGGTCTTTCTTCAACATTTAATATGGTACCTCCAATTATAAAATCATCAGAAAATTTATGCTCAACATCTATACCCATAAAGGTTTTTCTTTGTTGATTAAATACGGCATTATTTTCTGTAGAAACGCTAATAGGTACTCCAGAAGCTTGTAAACCAGGATCTATAATTTGTACTCTACCCAATTGATAATCTACTACATAATCTATACCTTCTACCAATTGTCTTCCACCAGCAGAAACTCTAACAGAACCTCTTGGTACGTTAAACGCCCCAATAGGTATACCTCCAGAACTTTCTGATTTAAAATATCCTTTTAGAAAATATTTATCTTTATTCTGAAAATTATTTTTGATGTTTATTTTTGTATTTAAATATAATTCTTTGAATAAAAAGGAAGCATCTGCAGGATTTGTAAGTTCATTTTCTAGATCGTTACCAAACGGTTCTGGAGTAGGGAAAAAGATGAATCCGTTTTGTGAATTTACGGTAATGCCTTCTACATAATCGAAAAAACCATCGGGTTCTCTTGCCTGACTTTGGTCTAATTGGTCTAAATTTAAAACTTGTAATAAAGGTTGATTGGTAATACCTGGTGTTTGTGCATTTTGTAGCACGTTAGATGGTATACCAGTTTGGTCATCTCTATATTGTATTTCGAATCTAAAACCGTCTTGAGATAATGGAAATGCACCCAATGCATATACATTTTTCATCATTAAACGCCATGTAGGAAAAGATTCACTTTCTCCTGTAGTTGGGTTTGGTCTAAAGGTTTGTAAAACTTCACTACGCAGTAATTTTACAGCCAAATTACTTGGTGCTTGTATACCATCATTAGAAAATTCACCAACTTTAAAAGAATTTTTACTGCTACCTGTTACGTTTCCAGCTACAGTATATTCATAAGCAACTGCTAAAACGTCTCCATCATTTAACCTTCTATTTAAAGAAATAAAACCAAGTTGTGGGTTTAATCGATATTCGTTTTCTTGTAATTTTCTAGCATTTTCTAAAATGGAATAATCTGTACCATTTTGCATCATAAATGATGATAATGTGCCGTCTATTGTAGAAACATCTCTAATACCACTATTTTCTGTTAATAATGTGGCTAAATTATTAGATTCATTGGTTGGTAAATTAACACCAGACAGCATTGGTGGGTTTGTAGCATTTACATTACCTGTTTGGTTTACCATTACTGGCAAATTGGTTTCTCCAATATCTGCTAAGGCAACAATACTTCTAAAATCTTCTGTACTTGAATTTCTATTGGTAATCCAAACTTCTACCCTAGTAATATTTATTGGACTGCTAATTAGCGGATAATTTTTTAATGCATTTGCATAATTGTCTACAAAATATTGCGATAAAAAAAAGTGTCTGTCATTATCATAATCTGTAGTTCTCAATTCAAACGGTTGTATAGAGGCACCACCTTCTGCAACCACGGTTTTACTTTCTGAATTTTGTTGAGAAAAAACTGTGGTAATATTGGTGTTACCAAACTTTAAATCTGCTTTTACACCAAAAAGACTTTGTGCACCATTAATTAAAGAGTTTTTAATAGGCATAGCAACATTACCCGCTTCTAAACCTTGTATTATATCATCTTCTGTTGGTGTAAAACCAATTTTTACCAAATTTTGAAAATCGAAAGAGGCCTGTGTATCATAGTTTGCAGTAAACTCTAAACGTTCTCCTACTTTTGCTCTTATACTGGCATTAATTTGTTGATCGAAATCAAAATTTAGGTTACTTCTATTTTCTTCAGAAATTTGTGGGTTTTCTGTGTTTTGATAAATAAAACCTAATTTTAAATTTAAGTTACCTGTTGGTGTTACTTTAATTGCTGTACCGCCAAAAATGGTTTCAAAAAATTTAGAATCTACGTAATATGTGGGCAATAAATCTTTTTGAGCGTCTTTGGCTCCTTTTTTCTTTCCGTCTGCTGCACTAACTTTATCTTTAAAGTATTGCAACATATCTCTTTTTAATCTGTATTCTTTATATTCTCTAGGTGTTAAGAAAATTGGTGTTCTGGTCCAATAATTTCCTATTTTTTCTAGAATTACATAACGGTTTAAGGTTTTATCAAAAATGATTTCTTTTTTGGCCAAATCATTTAAAAATAAACCACCTTTTTGCGTGTTTTTAAAATTATAACGCAAATTTACAGAGTCTTTACGTACTCTTGTAGAATCTTGGGCTGTATTCTTTTGAGCGTAAGTAGCTAATTTTACCGAGAAAGTAACTAGTAAAAAAAGGAAAGTTTTTTTAAAAAAGGTATTCAAAGTATTAAAGGCTTTTTAAAGCTAATTTTATAATTTGTTCTACAGAAGCTTCTGCGTTTTCTTTTAAGATGCCTGAGATTATCTTGTCAGACTGTTTTCTATTAAAACCTAAAACTTCTAAAGCAGATAACGCTTCATCTTTGTTTGTATTGTTTGTAATGGCAGAAACTTCATCTACATTAAACGTTTTTAGTATTTTATCTTTTAAATCTACAATTACTCTTTGTGCAGTTTTGGCACCAATACCTTTTACAGATTGTATTAAACTTACGTTTTCTGATGCTATTGCATTTTGTATTTCTTCTGATGTCATAGAAGAACACATGGTTCTTGCAATGCTAGGCCCAACACCAGAAACAGAAATTAATAACTTAAAAACTTCTCTTTCTGTTTTGTTGATAAAACCAAAAAGTGTGTGCGCATCTTCTCTAATAGACAAATGGGTGTATAAAACTACGTTTTCATCTGTAGGTAAGGCAGAAAATGTATTTAAAGAAATGTGTAATAAATAACCAACACCATTGCAATCTACTACAACTTCTGTTGGGTTTTTTTCAACCAATCTTCCTCTAACTTGTGTAATCATAACTTTTTTTAATGCGACTAAAGTAACGCTTTTTATTTTTTAATAAAATTTGTTCAACTTTTGTCTTTAAAAGAGTTAAAAATATAAAAGTTTTTCAACTTCTTAATTATTACCTCTTTTTTCTTTTTGTTGTGCGTCTACTACAGCTAAAGCTGCCATGTTTACCATTTCATCTACACTTGCGCCCAATTGTAAAATATGCACAGGTTTGTCTAATCCTAAAATTACAGGTCCTATAGATTCTGCTTGGTTAACTTGTTTTAATAATTTATAAGTAATGTTTGCCGATTCTAAATTCGGGAAAATTAAAACGTTAACTTTTTTACCATTTAATTTAGAAAACGGAAATTCTTTTGCCAATAATTCTGGATTTAAAGCAAAATCTGCTTGAATTTCCCCATCAATTACTACATCAGGAAAATGACGATGGATAAAAGAAACGGCTTCTCTAATTTTTTTAGAGGTTTCTGATTTAGAAGAACCAAAGTTAGAAAAAGATAACATGGCAATATTTGGTTTCATACCAAACATGCTTGCAAAATTACCTGTCATTTGTGCAATTTTGGCCAATTCTTTTGCAGACGGATTTTCATTAATGGTAGTATCTGCTAAAAATAAAGGTCCTTGTTTTGTTAACATTAAGTTACAAGCTGCAATTTTAGAAACGCCTTTGTCTTTTTCTACCAACTCTAAAATAGGTTTTATTACAGAACGATAAGGTCTAGAATACCCAGTAATTAAGGCATCTGCTTCACCTTCATTTACCATCATTGCTGCAAAATAATTGCGTTCTCGCATTAATTTTTTTGCTTCAGAAAAAGTACGTCCTTTTCGTTGCCTTTTTTGCCAGTAAACTTCACCAAAACGCTCTCTTCTTTCATTTTCTTCGTCTGTTTTTGGATCTAGAATAGGTACATCACCAGTAAAACCAATTTCTTCTTTTAAATCTAAAATAAGTTCTTTTCTACCCAACAATATTGGCAAACCAATTTTTTCTTCGTAAACCCTTTGTGCTGCTTTTAAAACATCTAATTGATCTGCTTCTGCAAATACTATTTTTTTAGGATTGCTTTTTGCTCTGTTGTGCAATAATCTTACTTCTTTACTGCCAGAGCCAGAACGCTCCATTAATTCTTCTCTATACTGGTTCCAATCTTCTATGGGTTCTAAAGCTACACCAGAATCCATTGCTGCTTTTGCAATTGCTGGCGGTATTTCATAGATTAATCTTGGGTCAAATGGTTTTGGTATAATGTATTCTTTGCCATAAGTTAAACTTACTTCATCATACACAATATTTACCTGCTCTGGTACAGATTTTTTTGCCAAATCTGCCAAGGCGTGTACGGCAGCCATTTTCATTTCTTCGTTAATTTTAGTGGCTCTTACATCTAAAGCGCCTCTAAAAATAAACGGGAAACCAAGTACATTATTTACTTGGTTTGGGTTGTCTGACCTTCCTGTGGCCATAATAATATCTTCTCTTGTTGCAATTGCTAAATCGTAATCTATTTCTGGTACTGGGTTTGCCATAGCAAAAACAATTGGGTTTTTTGCCATAGATAACAACATTGCTGGAGTTACTAAACCAGGCATAGATAAACCAATAAAAACATCGGCATTTTTCATTGCGCTTTCTAAGGTGTCTAAATCTCTGTCTGTTGCAAACTCTGCTTTTTGCGAAGATAAATTACCTCTATCTTTTCTTATAACACCTTTACTATCGCACATAACCACATTTTCTCTTTTTACACCTAATTTAAGGTATAATCTTGTACAAGAAATTGCAGCTGCACCAGCGCCACTTACTACTATTTTTACTTTGGTAATGTCTTTTTCTGAGATGTCTATTGCATTTTTTAACGCGGCTGCAGAAATTATTGCAGTTCCATGTTGGTCATCATGCATTACAGGAATGTCTAATTCTTCTTTTAGTCTATTTTCTATCTCAAAAGCTTCAGGAGCTTTAATATCTTCTAGATTAATACCACCAAAAGTAGGTGCAATAGCTTTTACAGTTTCTATAAATTTATCTACATCTGTAGCGTCTACTTCAATATCAAAAACATCTATATCTGCAAATATTTTAAACAGTAAACCTTTACCTTCCATAACAGGTTTAGAGGCATCTGGACCAATATCTCCTAAACCTAAAACGGCAGTTCCGTTAGAAATTACTGCTACTAAATTCCCTTTAGAGGTATATTTATAAACGTTATTATTGTCTTTTGCAATTTCTAAACAAGGTTCTGCAACACCTGGAGAGTAAGCTAAGGCTAAATCGTGCTGTGTTGCATATTTTTTTGTAGGAACTACAGCTATTTTACCTGGTTTTGGTTTTGCATGATAAATTAATGCTTCGTGTCTTTTTCTAGAATCGCTCATAAAATTATTCTTCTAATTTATAGCTTACAAAGATATGGTTTTCAATGAAAGAGAAAATGAAATTATGAAATAATAATAAGTTTAAATAGGTATTAAAATTTCAATTTTTTTATGAAATCGTTTTCTAAATAACTGATACAAAAAGTTAATGAAACTAAGTCGGCTTTTAAGTGTGCAAATTCTTGATTATTTTGCCAAGAAATATCTAAAACGTTTTCTTTAGAGTTATTGATGTTTATGCTACCAGAAAATGCTTTTAAAGTATTTCTTAATCGCATTATCTTTAGTTGATTTTTAACAATTTCTGTTTGCAAACCTTCTTCTATGTCTTCTTTAGAAAGTGTTGTTCTGTTAATTTCTTTATGAGCACCACTACCACCTTTCTCTACAGCTTTATAGTTGTTTTTACCAGCAAAAATATCTAAATACCAAACTTGAGGAATACCTGGCATAAACATTTGAATAGCTCTTGCAAGTAATAATTTTTTTTCATCTTCACCCAAAGCACTAAAAAAAGTGGCATTAACTTGATAATAAGATATCTTTTTACCTGATGGGTCGTATAGATTTTTTACTCTTCCTCCACGCTCTATAATGGTATTCATTATCGATTCAATTTCAGAATCTTCTAAAAGTCCCTTATTATAAATACCATTAACTTCTTTCCCCTTTAAGTCTAAAACAGGAATTCCATCATGACAACCTAACATATTTACAGTTTTATATTTTTTGGCTATAATTTCGTTAATCCAAGTTAATAAAGCTGTATTATTTGCTGTTTCAAGTGTGTGAATCATTAAACCAGGTAAGAAAAAATCATAAATGGGATAGTTTTCTTTTGCGACTTCATTATGTAGATTTAAACCATATTCTGCATGAATTTCTGGTAATAGAATTAAATCGTTCTTTTTAGCAATTTGGTTAATTCTCTCTAAATACTGCCAAGTACCTGGTTTGTTAAAAAAATTAGTTTGTCCAACTTCTTTATGTAAGTATGCAAATGCATCTAATCTTAAAATAGAGCATCCAAAACTTTTTACTTTGGCTAAAGTTTCTTCATAAAACGCCCAAACTAATTCAGATTTTGCATTTACATCCATTTGACCTAAAAACGAACTTTTTCTATAAACTATTTTAAGTACTTTTTCTTTATACTGTTCTATTTCATTAAATTGAAAAGTTTTTAAATCTAAATTATTATCGATTGCGAAATTTACTTTTTCGCAAATTAAAATAGCATTATTTACACCTAAACCCTTAATACAAGTTAAATCTTCTACTTTAATTTTGTTATGTGTTATGTTTTGATAAAAAGTATTCCAATAAGGCTTTTCAGAACCATCTGGAAAAGGAACTTTTAATATTGGAAGTCCTGATTTTCTCATAAACAATTTATTGAGAAATTCTTCTTTTGGCACAATGATATCATCATCATTATACTTACCATTACCTTTCCAAAATTCGTTCCAGTTGATAAAAAAATCTTTAAATTTTGATTTCTCTCCGTTTTTTAAAAGATCTTTAAATTGCGGAGAAGCTACAGAAAGATGATTTAAAACAATGTCAAATTTTAACTCGATATTTAATTCTTTTAAGGCTTTTAAATCGTCTTTAGAAACTAATTCTTCGTTTATATTATAATCAATAATAGAAAAACCTCTATCTAAATCGCTATTAAAGAAAGTAGGTAACACATAAAACAAAGAAAACACATTTTTAAATTCTTCTTTTTGAAGCATTTTAATAGTATCACTTAAATTTGTTCCAATACTATCTGGATATGCATTTAACATAACACCATTAGAAATAGTAGTATTTTTTTCTGATGACATAAAAAAGGTGTTTTTTAGTAAAACTTATAAAAGTTTTGATAATATATTGATATTGTTAGGTAATCTACCTACGTTTTGTAGTTTTAAAGCTGCTAACTTTAAAGCAATTTGCAAACAATCTTCAATAGATTTTTCTTTTATGTAGGCAAATAAAAAGCCAGACCAAAAAGCATCTCCAGCGCCTGTTGTATCCATTACCTTTTCTATTTTTATAGCGGGTAATTGAATAATGTCTTTTCCTTTTTGAGAAAGTTTTACCCCTTCACTTCCTAACGTTAAGCAAACAGTTTTTACGCCTAAATAGTGAAAGAAGTCAAAAATTTCTTGATGTGGAAGTTGTTTTTCGAAAAGACGCAACATATCATCTTCACTAATTTTTATTAATGGATTGAATTTACAATAATTTTTAATTACTTGTAAAGCTTCTTCTTTAATGTCCCAGAGTTCTTTAGCGTAATTGATATCGATACTTAATTTGCATCCTTTTTTGTAGGCTTCTTCAGCTTTTTTAAGAATTGTTTTTTGTGCAGGATTTTTACTTAGCGCAAAACAGGTAGTATGAAAAATTTTGGTTTGAGATAAAATTTCAGTAGTAATTTGATCTTCTGAAATGTGATAATCTGCATTTCTGTAAGGCATAAAATCTGGTGTTCCATTAGATTTTGAAACAAAAATAACACTTGTAGATTTGTTTTCTAATGTTTTAATATTTGAGGTATTAATACCAATTTCTTTTAACCTTTTAAAAATGTATTCTCCAAAACCATCATTTCCAACAGTGGAAACTAAAGTAGAGGACAAGCCCAATCTTTTGCAGTTCATAGCCACGTTTGCAGGCGAACCACCTAAATATCTGTGGTAGTCTCTAGTTTCGTTTATTAGCACATTGTTTTGATGGCCTATAAAGTCTACTAAAACTTCTCCTATACATAAAATATCTATATTTTTAATATTATTTTTCAAATCTTTTTAATTAATAATTTACTTCTTTTTTACTTTTGATAAAGAGTGTAAATGTTGCACTTAATACTAATAGAACTCCTGCAAATGTGATGGCATTTCTTGGATCGTTGTTCAAGAAGGTTTTTAAAATATATCCAAAAGATAAGGTTTGGATAATCATTGGAATTACAATCATCATATTAATAATTCCCATATAAACTCCATAACGTTCTTTAGGAATGTCTGAAACAACCATTAGATATGGAATTCCCATCATACTAGCCCAACCAATACCAAAGCCTGTTATGGCAAAGAATAACATATTCTTATTTTCGATATGTGGAAATGCCAGAAAGCCAATAGCTGCTATTAGTAAGCAAAAGGCATGTACTTTTTTGGGGCTATATTTTTTTGCAAAACCTACTAAAGCAAAGGCTACTAAAAAAGTTACAACATTATACCAACCGTTTACTAAACCAGTCCAACTTACCGCTTCACTATATGCTTCTTTATTTTCTGGTGTTACATTCCAAACAGAAAGAGCTACACTTTTAGATGAATTTTGCCAATAACAAAATAATGCATACCATTGAAATAGGTATACCAAAGCCAATTGCCACATTACTTTAGGCATATCTTTTATGGCAGAAAAAATTTCAATAAAAGGTTCTAAAACACTTCTTTTTTCTTTTAATTTTTCTATTTCCTCTGGAGTTGGCGGTATTTCTTTTATTTTGTAATTACTCCATAACACTGTTGCTATTGAGCAAATTGCACCTAAAAAGAATGATGCATATACCCATGTAGGTAAAGAACCTGTTGTTCCAATAAAAATTAAAGGGAAAATAAATAAAGATAAGTTTGCTAATACTTGCCCTAAACCTGTAAAGAAACTTTGCATTTGAAAGCCTAGGGGTTGTTGTTTTTCATCTAAATTATCTGCAATTAAAGCTCTATAAGGTTCCATTGCAGTGTTGTTACCTACATCTAATATCCATAATAAACCAGCTGCCATCCATAAAGAACTACTGTATGGGAAAATGAATAAAGTTAAGCTACATAAAATGGCTCCTATTAAAAAATAGGGTTTACGTCTTCCAAACTTTGGGCTCCAAGTTTTATCACTCAAAGCTCCAATAATAGGTTGTACTAATAGACCTGTTACTGGACCAGCAAGATGTAAAATTGGAATTTGATCTGGACTTGCACCTAAGAAATCATAAATTGGCGTTACTGCACTTTGTTGCAAGCCAAAACTATATTGAATTCCAAAAAAACCAACATTCATATTTAGTATTTGCCAAAAGCTTAGTGTGGGTTTTTTAATTTTCATCTTTTTCTATTTTTTTAGCTAAAACTTTTAAAAACTCTTGTAGGTTACCTTTGTTTAAAAAAACATCTCCTTTACTATCTACTACAGGTAAACTTAAAGTATGAATAGAAATATTATTTTTTTGAAGTTTTACTAACATTTCTTGTTCCTTTATTTTATTTACATCAATATCGTAATAAGTGAAATTAATATTTTTTCCTTTCAAAAAAGTTTTTGTGTCTAAACAGCTATGGCAACTATCGCTACCATACACAATCATTTTTTGTTTTTTTGATTCTTTATTTTGATGAAAAACTTCTTGTGCTTTGGTTTGAAGTGATGTAAATAAAAGAACAATAATTATGAAATGTTTCATTTTAAAATAATTTTAGAATTTAAAGATGCTTGTATTGTTTTAAAAAGTAGAGCCAATAAATTTATCATTAGCTCCACTTTTAGTTCAAATTAATAAAAAGTAACAAACTTTCTTTTTTTAAAAACTATATTGTAATGTCATTGTGGTAGAGCGTCCAGAAATTGTTCTAGCTGCAGCTAAACCACCTGCTATATTTCCATTTCCTTCTACTTCTGTAACTCCAATGGTATCGAATAAATTGTTTGCATTAACGCTTAAAGATAATCCTTTTGTTAAGCTAACTTTAGCTACTGCATTAATGTAAGCATAACCTGGCATTACAAGGTCGTTATCATCTTGTGCAAAAGACTCAGATGTACCTAATACTGTGATTCCTAAAAGGTGTTGTTTTTGTGCTCCAAAAGAATATGCAGGTGCAAAATTGTAAACAAAGTCTGCTTGTCTTCTTGGTTTGTTTCCTTTGTTATCACCACCATCAATTTCTGCTTTTGTATAAGTAATAGAGCCATTGATACTAAAATCTCCAAACCTGTATGCAGATTCTACCTCTAAACCTAGAGCTTTAAAAGGATTTCCTACAGTTCTATTTAACTCGTTACTAATACCTTCATCTGTATTACTTAAAAAACCTGTAACATTTAAAACACCATTATCTAGTCTCTTTTTTAAACCAACTTCAAATTGAGAAATCTCATCAAATTGTACATCTCCTAAGCCATCTGTACCATAGTTATTTCTATCTGCAGCTCTACCTGAAGCACCTTTACTATATCTTCCAAAAATAGCAGCACCATCATTTAATTTATAGTTTAAACCTGCAGAGAAAGAAACAAAATTATAATTGTCGCTTATAGCTTGTCCTGGGTTACCAGCAATTGTAGGTATTGTTTCTTCAAAAGGGCTAATTACACCATCACTATTATAATCAAAACCAATTAAGTCTCCATTTGCATCTAAATTACTTAATTGACCAGAGTTTATGGTTCCGTTTACATTTACGTTTTCGAAACGAATACTACCGTCAAAATTTAATTTTTCAGAAATTTCTGCATCTACACCTACATAAGGAGAGTTTACATTATGTACTGTATTGTATTTTCTTTGACAACAGTTACCCCAAACTGGCTGCCCAAAAGAGTAAGCTCCTCCTTGAGAGAATCCATCAAAAACACCTAATCTTGCTGTTCCACCTCCTGCTACTTCAGAAATTGCAGAACTCCATTGCCATCCTATCTTTGTGTTTTGAGTTGCAGAGAACATACCAACTGTAACACCTATATTATCATTAATTGCTTTTGAAACTTTTACATCGCTAAAAAAGTTACTTAAATCTTCTATAGTTACATCAAAATATCTAATATCTTGTGCTAGACCATTTGAAGGGTTAAATGGCGAACCATCTTGAAAGGTTAAAGCGCCAGTTGCTCCAGAAGCATCTCTTACTAAAGCTTCTATTTCTGCTACAGTACCAACATTTGCAGTAAACGGAGCGTTCCATTGACCAGAATTATTAGAATATCTAGCTTTACCATTTACTTTCCAATTATCACCTAAGTCAAAAGAAAATTCTGCACCAAAAGAAGCACTTACAGGATTGTTACCGTCTCTAATGTCGTTTTGTGTCGGATTTCCATCGTAAACACTAAATGTATTCTGAATATTTGTAGAATGTGAACTGTCTGAAGTAATATCAAAGCCTGGTAAATTTCCAAAAGTAGGATTAGCATTTGTGCCTGTTAAACTAACTGGCATTGGTAAATACATTACAGTTCTATCATTTAAATATTTAAAATAAGTACGTACATAACCATTTTTAAATTCTTTAGTAAGGTTTGCTTTTATTTGACCGCCTTTATTTCCTTGGTAACCTATGTCTCTAGGTCCTTCACCAACTCTCATAAAACCTCCAACATGATAATATAAACCTTCTCCAATAGGAGTTCCATATTCAAAATCTAATCTACTAGTTTGAAAATCTAAACCATAAGTTGCACCTATAGTACCACCTTCTGTTCTACCAGTTTTACTGATCAAGTTTATAATACCTGCAGGACCATTAGATGTTTGCGTAGAAGCAGAACCACCTCTAATCGCTTCAACTCTTCCAATATTAGAATCTATACGTAAAAAGTTGTCTGCATTTCCAAAAGAAGTATCACCAAATAGCATTATAGGAAGTCCATCTTCTTGTAGTTGTAAATATCTAGAACCACCAGAAGAAACAGGCACACCACGTACATTAAAGTTTGCGTTACCCTCACCACCAGAAGATTCAGCACGAATACCTGGCAGGCTTCTAAAAAGCTCTCCTGCTGATCTAGGTGAAGATTGTTCTATTTGTTTAATACCTACTGTAGAAACAGAAATACTTGATTCTAATTTAGATTTAGGATTTACCACACCCGTTACAATAATTTCATCTAAAGATTGTGCATTTTCTTTAATAACAATATTTAAAGTTATATTTGAAGAATTTACGATTACTTCTTTTGTAAAGTTATCAAAACCAATGTAGGAAGCTATTAAGGTATAAGTACCATTACCTACATTATTAATTTTATAATTTCCATCAAAATCTGAGCTAGCTCCTTTTGCGGTTCCTTTTAAAAGGATGTTTACACCAGGTATTAAATTACCACTGTTGTCTTTAACAGTTCCAGAAATTGTTGACTGGGCAACAAAAGCTGTAGATGATAGCATAAGAACCATCAAAAGCAAATTTTTAAAGTTTATTTGTTTTTCCATTTTAATATGAATTTAATAATAAAGTTAGTTATTTTTTATCAAATGTATTTTTATTGGTTTTTAAATTATTAAATAAATAAATCGAAAACGTTTTCGATTTTCCGAAAACGTTTTCGATTAAGATAATTTACTATATTTACAGGATAAAATAGCAAAGTTTAATTCTATAAAAGTAAGATATTATGGTTACACTAAAACAAATAGCAGAAGAATTGGGTATTTCTATAACTACAGTATCTAAAGCACTTAAAGAATATCCTGATGTTAGTAAAAAAACCAGAAAGTTGGTTCGTGAAACTGCTGCTATGTTAAATTATAAACCCAATTCTTTTGCTGTAAATTTAAGAACTAAAGAATCTAAAACTATTGGTTTAATAATACCTGAAATTGTACATCATTTTTTTTCTAGTGTTATTAAGGGGATTATTTCTCAAGCAGAAAAAAAAGGATATTTGGTAATTACACTTCAATCTAACGAGTCTTATGAGTTAGAAAAAAAACAGATAGATTTATTAATAAGTAAAAGAGTTGATGGTATTTTAATTTCTTTAGCAAATGGTACTGCAGATTATAAACATATATCTGAAGTATTAAATCAAGAAACACCTTTAGTGATGTTTGATAAAATTGCGAAAGTTATAAAATGTTCTAAAGTAACCATAGACGATAGAAAGGCAGCTTACAAAGCCACACAATATTTGATTGACATTGGATGTAAAAGAATTGCGCATTTTAGAGGGCCATTATTGCCTCAAAATTCAATTGATCGTTTTTTAGGTTACAAGCAGGCTTTAACTGATAACAATATAATTTATGATTCCTCTTTGGTATATCTCTTAAATGATATGAGTTTTGATGAAGGAAAGTTTTATGCCAATCAACTTTTAAAAGATCATTCAGATGTAGATGGTATATTTATCAATACAGATTTAGTAGCTATTGGAGCCATATCAGAATTCAATAATCAAGGTATTAAAGTACCAGAACAAATAAATGTAATTGGTTTTAGCAATTGGTTTATGGCATCTGTAATTTCTCCATCTTTAACTACTATAAATCAACCTGGATTTGAAATGGGTAAAAACGCTTTTAAATTACTTTATAAAGAAATAAAAGATAAAAAAAAGAAGAAAGTTATTAATTATAAAAATATTGTTCTTGAGACAGATTTAATTATCAGAGAATCTACTAAAAGCTAATGATATAAATTTCTAGTAAAAAAACACTTTTTTATAAAGGTAAATAATACCATTGCTTTAACATTTTTTAAACTTTAATTTTGCGTTATAAATTTTATGTTTGTTATCAATCATCAAAACCAACGCATGAAAAATAAATTGCTGCTCTTTTTCTTACTCTTTACCTCCATTTTTTTAGCACAAGTAAAAGGAAAAATTACAGATGTAAAAAATGAACCTTTGTCTTTTGTAAGCGTCTATTTAGACAAATCTATAACAGGTACAACTTCTAATGACGATGGAGAATATATTTTAAATTTAAATAAATTAGGAAAACATACTTTAGTTTTTCAGTTCTTGGGCTTTAAAACATTAAAAAAAGAAATAAATATTACCTCTTTTCCTTTTGAATTGAATGTTGTTTTAGTTGAAGAAAGTGTTGCTTTAAACACCATTACAGTTTCTACTAAAGAGAATCCTGCCAATATAATTATTAGAAAGGTTTTAGAAAATAAAGAAAAAAATACCGATAAATTTGCCAATTATACTGCCAGATTTTACTCTAGAGGTTTAACAAGAATTAAAGATGCACCAGAAAAATTTTTCGGACAATCTACAGGAGATTTTGGTGGCGGTTTAGACTCTACCAGAAGTGGTATCATTTATTTATCAGAAACGTTTTCTAACATTTCGTTTCAGAAAAAACCCAAAAAATTTAAAGAAAAAATTATAGCATCTAAAGTTTCTGGAGAAGACAATGGTATTAGTTTTAACAGGGCAGAAGATTCTAATATAGATTTGTACCAAAATAGTATTGAAGTTTTTAACGATTTGGTTTCACCAATTTCTAGCAATGCTTTTAACTATTATAAATACAAATTGGTAGGTGTTTTTTATGAGAAAAGTGGTAAACTAATCAATAAAATAAAATTGCTGCCAAAACGTAAAAACGATCGGGTTTTTAGTGGGTTTTTATATATTGTAGAAGATGATTGGGCTTTGTATGGTTGCGATTTAAAAACAAACGGCGCACAAGTTAATATTCCTATTGTAAATGAATTAAAACTAAAACAGGGTTATAATTATGCAGAAGAAATAAATGCTTGGGTTCTAATTAGCCAAAGTATAGATTTTGATATTTCTATTTTTGGGTTTAAACCCAATGGAAAGTTTTCTTATGCGTATTCAGATTATAATTTTAAACCCAATTTTACTCCAAAAACGTTTACTAATGAAATTCTTTCTTTCGAAAAAAATGCAACAAAAAAAGACACGGTTTTTTGGAACAAGCTAAGACCTGTACCTTTAACTAATGAAGAGGTTGCAGACTACAAGGTAAAAGACAGCATTAAAATATTAAAAAAGTCTAAAAAATATTTAGATTCTACAGATGTTAAGAGTAATAAATTCGCTTGGTCGGATCCGTTTACAGGTTATACGCATAATAATTCTTATAAAAACCGTTCTTTTTCTTACAATGGGCCTTTATTACAAACAGGTTTTAATACCGTGCAAGGTGCATATACATCTATTGGTTTTAGCTATTTTAATGCTTTAAATAAAGAAGGAAAATGGTGGAGTTCTGGAGTAGATTTTAATTATGGTTTTTCTGATAAACGATTAAGACCTACTTTTTATTTTAGTAAAAAATGGGATAATTTTTCTAAACCAAGATTAACCATTTCTGGAGGTGTTACTACACAACAATTTAATGGTAGAAAACCTATTTTAAGGTTAAATAACACTATTTCCTCTTTACTTTATGGATACAATTACATGAAAATATATGAAAAAGCTTTTGCGAGAGTGCGTTTTTCAGAACAAATAAAAAATGGTATTTATTTTTCTGGGTCTTTAGAATATGCTCAAAGATCGCCATTATTTAACACAACAAATTATTCTTTTGTAAAAGAAGAAAACAATAAATTTACATCTAACAACCCTTTAAATCCTACAGATTTTGATAATCCTGCCTTTAATACGCATACTATTGCTACTTTAAATTTGGGCGCAACTTTTGTAATTGGGCAAAAATACCTTTCTTATCCAGATAGAAAAGTAAGTGTTGGCGGCAGTAAATTTCCTAGTATAAGTTTAAACTATATAAAAAGATTTGGTGCAAGCAAAAGCAATCTAAATTCAGATGTATTTATTGCAAACATAGAGCAAAATATAAATGCAGGTAATTATGGTACGTTTTCTTACCACACAAGAGCAGCTGCTTTTTTAAAGAAAAAAGATATTGCTTTTATGGATAAATTACAAGCAAACGGTAATCAATTATTATTTCCTATTGATAGGGAATTGAATAGTTTTAATTTGCTAGAATATTATAAGATTTACACCAATGATAAGTATGCAGAAATGCATGTAGAGCACAATTTTAAAGGCGCTTTATTAAGTAGAATTCCGCTACTTAATAAATTAAATTTTCATGTAGTTGCTGGCGGAAAAGCTTTGTTTGTGGCAGATAAAAATCCGTATACAGAATATTCTATTGGTTTGGCAAACTTAGGTTTTGGTAAATGGCGTTTTTTAAGAATGGAATATGTAAGTGCTAGATTTGGAGCAATTAAAGAAAATGGTTTTGTATTTAGATTAAACCTGTAATTATATATGATGAAAATAACAACACTTTTTTTTGGAATAACAACAGATTTAGTTGGGAAAACGCAATTAGAAATAGCGGTTAAAAACGAAATTGTTGTAGCAGAATTTAAAAAGTTACTTCAAGAAAAATATCCAGCATTAAAAAATATAGATTCTTATGCTATTGCTGTAAATGAAACGTATGCAGAAAACAATTTTTTGCTGAAAGAAAATGATACTGTTGCCATAATTCCGCCAGTTAGTGGAGGGTAATTCCTATCTTAATCTTCCCAAAGAAAAAAATATTGCCGAATTGAAATTTTATGTAAAATCTATGTTTTTAAGACGTGATTTAATCAATCTTAAAAAAAACTATTGCAAATACTTTTTATCCACGTAAAAAGTACCAAAAGGAATTACAGAACAGGCTAAAACAATAATTAAAGTTTTAAAATTCCATTTCATTTGTTTTTGAATAACAATTGCTAAAACAATATACAGCATAAATAAAAGTCCATGTGGCATACCCAACATTTTTACATAAGTAACATCACCTTGTAAATATTTTATAGGAACTGCAATAAAAAGTAACAATAAGTAAGAAACTCCTTCTAAAAAACTAATAATTCTAAATGTTTTTTTCATGTTGATAGTTTTGTTTTTTTTGGTACAAAGAGGTTAAGTTTCGCTATTCAGTTTTACATAACAAAAATACGAATTTGTTTTCCTATTTTTGTTGAAATTGAATTTATTTAGGGGTTAAAGAAATGCAAAAAACAAGTATAAAAATTACATCAGAAAAACTAGATTTACAAGATTGTTATGCGTTTGTAGAAGACGATACTTGTGGCGGAATTGCAGCTTTTGTAGGCACTGTTAGAAATGATACAGAAGGTAAAGAAGTAAAACAACTCGATTTTTCTACCTACAAACCTATGGCAATTAAAGAAATGCAAAAAATTGCAGATTTGGCCTTAGAAAAATTCGACATAAAAAAAATTGCCATACATCATGCAGAAGGCATGTTACAAATAGGCGCTATTCCTGTAATTATTACCACATCTTCTAAACATAGAAAAAACGCTTTTTTAGCGTGTGAATTTGCCATAGATACTTTAAAAGAAACAGTTCCAATTTGGAAAAAAGAATATTTTTCAGATGGCGAAGTTTGGGTAAATGCACATCCATGATTTTAGTTTGCAGTTCTAAGTTCTAAGTTCTCAGTCTTCGGTATTGAGTCTTAAAATTGCAGTTATTTTATTATTTTAGTTTCAAAATTTCAAAGTCTGTCAGTTTAAGTGATTTCGATTTTTTATCGCAATTGTAGCGAGAACATTTTAAAATTTTTATCAATTTTTAATTGAGTAAAGTTGCAAAAACGCTGTTTTTTATTTTTCTTAAAAACCAAAAACCAAAAACCAAAAACCAAAAACCAAAAACCAAAAACCAAAAACCAAAAACCAAAAACCAAAAACTAACAGCTCTCCTACTTTGTAGCCATAAATAAAATTGTAAACCAAATAAAATTGCACCTGCCAATAAATGTACAGCTTGTGTACCAAAAGGAATTTCTGCATAATACATTAAAATTCCTGTAATTATTTCTAAGAAAATTAAGAAAACAATCCAATTTACCAGTTTAAAACCTAAATTTTTAATCTGATTTAAATAGAACATTCCTAAATTAACCAATACAATAGCAATGGTAAAAGATCTATGAAAGTAAAATTTAAAACTAGGGTTTAATAAGCTTAGGTTTTTATTTTCGAAACCAAATAGTTTAACCTGCTCATCTATAAACTGCCTTACTTGTGTGCCCATTGCAATTTGTATCAAAGAAAAAATAACAGATATTAAAAGCAATTTGTTAAAAAGAGCGTCATATATATAGGTTTTTGTATTAGAAACAATAAATTTTAAACGTAATAAAAGTGCAATTATAATTAAACCTACCACCATGTGTATGGTAATAATAGTTGGTGTTAAATTGCTGTCTACAACTGTTTTTCCTAACCACGCTTCAAAAAGCATTAAGAAAAAAGCAATAAAAGCAAGTATTGGTATTTGTTTGTTTTCTTTTCTAAAAAGAAAAGCTCCGTAAATTAAAAATAAAAACACAAAACCAGATAAAACAGACGCCAAACGATTTATGTATTCTGTCCAGGTATGAAATTTATTAAATATGTTGTAATCGTGTTTGGTGTATTTAGCCCAATTTTTACTATAAAAAGTAGTTGCTGTGTTTACATCATGTTCTGCAACATATAAAGTTTCATCTTTAATAATAATGTATCCTTTTTTAAAGGTTGTGTTGGGTTTCCAGGTTATTTGTTCTTCAGAAGTTGGTGGTATATAATACCCAAAACATTTGGGCCAATCAGGGCAGCCCATTCCAGAACCTGTCATTCTTACAACAGAGCCTGCTAGAAAAATTAAATACACAGAAATTATAGCAATTTGAACAATTTTTGGGAATCTTTTTTTCATGTAAAAACCTTTTTGCAAAGATACCTATAAATAAGTTTTTTAAAAAAAGGACATGGCTTTTTTTGCTATGTAAAAATGTTCTAAATAGCCTAATAAAAACCCTATTTATAAGTAAAATTAATGTTAATTATAAGTGAATTTAATGTTTAATGTTTTTCTATAAACGTTAAACGCTTAATTTTTTTTCGGTTTGCTAACTTTTTTAAGAATGTCAGTAATAGCAATAAGTTTGCGTTTTTTACACTTGTAATATATTGAAAACTAAATACTTGTAGAAATGTTAAAATTTTAGATTTTTTAAATATTTTTTGCTTTTGTTAAAAACTTCAAGGGATTTGTGAATAACTATGACTTTCTTTTTGGAACAAAAAAAGCCATCTTTGTAGAGGTGGTATTTAACCATTTATTAACTTAGAACAAATACCTTTTTATCGTGGAAATTACTCAAATAATTAAGCGAGATTACCAAACCAGTAATTTCGAATTAGACAAGATTACTCGGGCTATAGAAAAAGCCATGCTTTCTGTAGACAACGGATCAAGAGAAGATGCTCTTGCAATTACAAATATTGTGAATGGTACCTTATTAGAAAGGAAGTTAAAAGAACCCAATTATGTGCCAACTGTAGAGCAAATTCAAGATATTGTAGAATTTAAGTTAATGGATAGCCCATTTCATGATGTGGCTAAAGCTTATATTTTATATAGAGATGAGCAAAACAGAAGCAGAAAAAAGAATATTTTCGAAAAAAGATTAAATCTTAAACCTTATGATTATCCAGAATTAAATGAATATGTAGATGCTATTAGACATTCGTATTGGATTCATACAGAATTTAATTATACAAGCGATATTCAAGATTTTAAGGCAGGTTTAAGTGAAGTAGAAAAAAGTGCCATTAAAAATACCATGTTGGCAATTTCTCAAATAGAAGTAGCTGTAAAAACTTTTTGGGGAGATATTTATAAGAAAATGCCAAAACCAGAAATTGGTTCTGTAGGTGCTACATTCGCAGAAAGTGAAGTAAGGCACCATGATGCATATTCACATTTATTAGAAATTTTAGGATTAAATAACGAGTTTAAAAACTTGAAAAAAAATCCTGTAATTATGCGACGTGTAAATTACTTAGAAGGAGCACTTAAAAATGTAAATAGCGAGGATAATAAAGAGTTTTCAGAATCTATTATTTTGTTCTCATTGTTTATAGAACATGTTTCTTTGTTTTCTCAGTTTTTAATAATAATGGCTTTTAACAAACATAGAAACAAATTAAAAGGTATTTCTAATGTAGTAGAAGCAACATCAAAAGAAGAACAAATTCATGGAGACTTTGGTATTGATGTAATTAAAATTATTAAAGCAGAAAACCCAGATTGGTTTGATGAAGCACATGGTTTATTAGTACAAGAAACATGTAGAGAGGCATTTATTGCAGAAAGTAAAATAATCGATTGGATTTTTGAGAAAGGAGAATTAGACTTCTTACCAAAAGATGTAATTAAAGAATTTATCAAAAATAGATTCAACAAATCTTTAGCTAGCATTGGTGTAGATCAAGTATTTGATGTAGATGAAGCTTTATTAGCAGAAACAGATTGGTTTGATGATGAAATTATTGGAACCAAACACGGAGATTTCTTTGTAAAAAGATCTATAAATTATAGTAAAAGAACTAAAAGTATTACTAGCGACGACCTATTTTAAACCACCACCTCATTATAACCTATGAACCTGAACGAAACAAAAACAGCAACAGAACTTACTGAGCACGAAAGACTAATTCAAGCAAGAAATACAGCGCGAAAAGAAATGCTTAAAAATAAAAACCAACCAGAAATTGAATGGCTAACAGAAAACAGTCGTAAATTTTTAGAATCGGGTTATTTAACACAAGGCACAACGCCAGAACAAAGAATTCGCGAAATTGCAGAAAATGCAGAACGTATTTTAAAGAAAGATGGTTTTGCAGACAAGTTTTACAAATACATGGCTGCAGGTTATTACTCATTAGCATCGCCAGTTTGGTCTAATTTTGGTAAAAAAAGAGGTTTACCAATTAGTTGTTTTGGTTCGCATGTAGCAGATGATATGGGAGATATTTTATTCTCTCAATCAGAAGTAGGTATGATGTCTAAATTAGGTGGAGGTACATCAGGTTACTTTGGTAAATTAAGAGAAAGAGGCGCAGATGTAAAAAATAATGGTTCATCATCTGGTTCTGTACACATTATGCAATTGTTTGAAAAAATGGTTGATGTAGTTAGCCAAGGTTCTGTAAGAAGAGGTCGTTTTTCACCATATTTACCAGTAGACCATCCAGATATTAAAGAATTCTTAGAAATTGGTACAGAAGGGAATCCAATTCAAGAATTAACCCATGGTGTAACTGTTGGTAACCAATGGATGGAAGAAATGATTGCTGGCGATGTAGAAAAAAGAAGCATTTGGGCAAAAATTTTACAAAGAAGAGGAGAAATTGGGTATCCTTATATATTGTTTAGAGACAATGCAAACAATGGCACTGTAGATGTTTATAAAGACAAAAATCATGAGATTTACGCAAGTAACTTATGTACAGAAATTATGTTACCCTCTAATGACGATTGGTCTTTCGTTTGCTGTTTATCTTCTATAAACGTATTGCATTATGACAAGTGGAAAGATACAGACGCAGTAGAAACACTTACCTATTTCTTAGACGCCGTAATGGAAGAATTCATTACCAAATTAGAAGTATTTAAAGTATCAGAAAACAGAGACGATCAATTTACCTTCCGTTTTATGGAAAAAGCCTACAACTTTGCCAAAGACAACAGAGCATTAGGTTTAGGCGCTTTAGGGTGGCACTCACTTTTACAATCTAAAATGTACGCCTTTGATAGTGCAGAAGCTTATGATTTAAACAGTGAAATCTTTAAAGTAATCAAAGAAAAATCTTACAAAGCTTCTGAAGAAATGGCAAAAGAATATGGTGAGCCAGCAGTTTTAAAAGGTTATGGCAGACGTAATGCAACCTTAAACGCAATTGCACCAACAACATCGTCTGCATTTATTTTGGGGCAAGTATCTCAAGGAATAGAGCCAATTTGGTCTAATATTTATGTAAAAGATATTGCAAAAATTAAAACCACTATTAAAAACCCTGTTTTAGAAAAACTTCTAGAAGAAAAAGGACACAATACAACAGAAATTTGGAGAAGTATTAGAGATAATGATGGTTCTGTGCAACACTTAACCATTTTATCAGACCACGAAAAAGAAGTCTTTAAAACCTATTCAGAAATAGATCAAAACGTAATTGTATATCAAGCAGCAAACAGACAAAACCACATAGATCAAGGGCAGTCTATTAACATTATGGTGCATCCAGATATGCCAATTAAAGAAGTAAATGCAGTATACATTAACGCTTGGAAATTAGGAGTAAAATCTATGTATTACCAACACAGTATGAATGCTGCACAAAAATTTAAACAAAAGAAAGAATGTGCATCTTGTGAAGGATAAACACATTTTTATAGTAAAAGTTCGTAAAAAAGAGGAAAGCAGTAATGTTTTTCTCTTTTTTTTTTTGAAGCCATTTCCAGCTTTCACTACTCGCTTTTTTTGTTTGAAAAAAACAAAAAAGAGCTCAAACAAGCCGTTCAATCTGGGCTAGACTTGTTTGCCAACATTAGTTTTCTATCCGCAAACTTGTCCTGTTGAAAGCATCTCAAGCAAGAGTTCATAAAACCTCGAAAAGATGTATTCAGCATAACAAACTGTGTAGAAAAAGAAACACACCTAAATTTTTGTCACGCTAAAAACTATTTATACAAAACTGATTCATATTGTAAAGCTAAGCTTGTCTGCAAACATTAGTTTTTTATCCGCAAACTTGTCCTGCTGAAAGCATCTCACGCAAGAGTGCATAAAACCCCAAAAAGATTCTTTCAGAATGACAAAATGTGAAGAAGTAAAAACTCACACAAAGTTTTGTCACGCTGAAAGCTATTCACACAAAACTGATTCATAATGTAAAGCTAAGCTTGTCTACAAACATTAGTTTTTTATCCGCAAACTTGTCCTGCTGAAAGCATCTCACGCAAGTATTCGTAAAACCTCAAAAAGATGCATTCAGCATAACAAACTATGTTGCAACAGAAATACACCCAAATTTTTGTCCCGCTGAAAGCTATTTACACAAAACTTAGCGATAGAGTATAGCCAAATTTGTCTATAAGCATTAATTTTCTATTCGCAAACTTGTCCTGCTGAAAGCATCTCACGCAAGAGTTCATAAAACCTCAAAAAGATGCATCCAACATAACAAACTGTGTTGAAGAAGAAACTCACACAAAGTTTTGTCCCGCTGAAATCTATTCACGCAAAACTGAGCCATACCATAAGGCTAAGCTTGTTTGCAAGTATTAATTCTTTATCTGCAAACTTGTCCTGCTGAAAGCATCTCACGCAAGAGTTCATAAAACCTCAAAAATATGCTTTCAGAATGACAAACTGTGTAGAAGAAGATACACACCTAATTTTTTTGCCCCGCTTAAAGCTATTCACACAAAACTGAGCCATACCATAAGGCTAAGCTTGTTTGCAAGTATTAATTCTTTATCTGCAAACTTGTCCTGCTGAAAGCATCTCACGCAAGACTTCGTAAAGCCTCAAAAAGATGCTTTCAGAATAACAAACTGTGTAGAGGAAGAAACACACCCAATTTTTTGTCACGCTAAAAGCTATTCATACAAAACTGGGCCATATCTTAAAGCTTTTTACAGCATAACCTGTGTAACAAATAAGAATAAAAAAATCAGAAGAAATTAAAAAGAATAAATCAACAACAAAATATGAAATTATTAGAGAATTAGATAAACAAGAAAAACTTGGTTTAGGCTAAAGATTTCGTATTTTCGAACTTTGGTATTTTCAAAGAACTTAAACAGTTTTATAGATGAAAATATCATAATAAATTTAGCATATAATGAACTGGGAACAACTTCTTTCTTTAAAACGTTTTGGCGACACACAAAAACGCTACAGAATAGCACAAGACGAAACACGTTTAGGTTTCGATGTAGATTTTGATAGAATTATATTTTCATCAGCATTTAGAAGTTTACAAGATAAAACACAGGTAATTCCACTTTCTGAAACCGATTTTGTGCACACACGTTTAACACATAGTTTAGAAGTTTCTGTAGTGGGTAGAACTTTGGGTAGAAGAGTAGGTAAAGTGTTGTTAGAACGCCATCCAAACCTAGCAAAATTAGGCTATACTTTTAACGATTTTGGAGCTATTGTAGCAGCAGCTTCTGTAATGCACGATATTGGAAATCCGCCTTTTGGGCATTCTGGAGAAAAAGCTATTGGAGAATATTTTAAATCTGCAAATGGCGCAAAATATAAAGAACAATTAACAGCAAAAGAATATCAAGATTTAATAGATTTTGAAGGCAATGCAAACGGATTCAAAATTTTAACAGAATCTAGAGCAGGCATTTCTGGTGGCTTACGCTTAAGTTATGCAACTTTAGGTGCTTTTATAAAATATCCCAAAGAAAGTCTTCCAAAAAAACCTACAAATCATATTTCAGATAAAAAGTATGGCTTTTTTCAATCAGAAAAAACCGATTTTTTAGAAGTTATGACAGAATTAGGAATGTTGCAAAAAACCACAAAAGACATTTCTTTTTACAGACATCCTTTAGCATATTTGGTAGAAGCTGCAGATGATATTTGTTACACCATAATAGATTTTGAAGACGGTATTAATTTAGGTTTAATAGAAGAAGAATTTGCCTTAGAATACATGATTAAGTTGGTAAAAGATACCATAGACATTAAAAAATACCATTCTTTACCGCACAAAACAGATAGAATAAGTTATTTACGTGCTTTAGCAATTGGTGTTTTAATTAACGAGGCAGTAGCAATCTTCTTAAAAAACGAAGAAAGCATTTTAAATGGCACTTTTAACAAATCTTTGTTAGATAAATGTAAGTATGAAGCACAGATTAACGACATATTAAAAATTAGTGTTGCTAAAATTTATAACAGTACAGAAGTTGTAGAAAAAGAAGTAGCAGGCTATAGAATTATAGCAGATTTATTAGACGTATTTGTTACGGCATTAAACAACAGGCATAACAACACGCCTTCTAGTTTTGATAGTTTGGTACTAAAATTAATGCCAGAAGAATACAAAACGCAAACCAATAATTTGTATAACAGAATTATGCAAGTTTGCAGTTATGTTTCTAGAATGTCTGACAGTTATGCCATTAAAATGCACAAAAAATTAACAGGTAACATTATTTAAGAGTAAGATATAATACTTAAATTTGGTTTCCTTTTTAAATTATAAATAATTAAGTCATATGAAGAGTCTAAAATTATTAAGTTTAGTAGCTGTAATAACCCTATTTGTTGTTGCTTGTCAAAAAGAAACTGCTTTTGAAAAACAACAAAGAGAGTTTTCAAACTACTTAGAAAACCACCCTTTTACAAAAAGAAAGCATTTAACAGCAAAACAAGTTAAGGACTTACCAAAAAAAGATAGACCTGACTTGGCTTTTGAGCAAGATTTTTTAAAAACTGTAAATCCAATTACAAAAAGATTACACAAAGAAAATCTAATTGAAGTTGCAAGTTTTAGCGCAAAAAAAAGAGCTCAAACTAATTTAGGAAAAACAGATGACAGTAATTTTAATTGGGAATCTAGAGGTCCAAAAACGGTTTCTGGTAGAGTAAGAGCTATGCTTTTTGATCCTAATGATACTTCAAACAAAAGAGTTTTTTCTGGAGGCGTAAGTGGTGGTATTTGGAAAAATGATGATATTACAGATCCAAACTCTTCATGGACATTAGTTTACCCAGAAATGTCAAATTTTGCAATATCTGCTTTAGCTGCAGACCCACTAAATAGTCCAATAATTTATGCAGGTACTGGAGAAGGTTGGGGTAATTTTGATGCCGTAAATGGCGCAGGAATTTGGAAATCTTTAGATGGTGGTGTTACTTGGAATGTGCTACCTTCTACCCAAGAATTCGACTATGTTTTTGATATGGTTGTAAGAAATGAAGGAGGAAGCCTTGGAGTAATTTACGCGGCTACTGGAGATGACAGTAGTTCTGCTAATAGAGGATTATTTAGATCAATTGACGGAGGAATAAACTGGACTAGAGTTTCTTCTGAACCAGTAAGAGATTTAGATATTGCTGCAGATAACAAAATTTGGTTTGGTAGTGCTCGTGGTAGTATTTTTTCTTCTTCAGATGGTACTAACTTTACACTTAGTTATACAACTTCATTATCTGGGCGTGGTAGGGTAGCAATTTCTACAGCACCAAGTAATAAAGATATTGTATATGCTTTAATTACTAGCAGTAATAGACTTGGAGAAGTGGTTAAAACAACAGATAACGGTGCCAGTTGGGTTTCAAGTGAAACTAATAATTCTGGAGTTATAGAACCAGAAGATACAGGAGATAGTACAGTTCCTAATGATGATTTTACCAGAGGTCAAGCTTGGTATGATTTAGCAATTCGAGTAAGCAATACAGATGAAAATGAAGTTTTTATTGGAGGAATTAATACTTTTAAAACCATAAATGGTGGTGGAATTTGGTTTAAAGTTTCTAGTTGGGACTTAAATGTAGATTCATCGGTAGATTTTGCTCATGCTGATATTCATAATATTATATATAGACCAAATTCAGACGGTATCCTATTTTCTACAGACGGTGGTATTTTTTATTCAGATAAAGCAAGTTTACTTCCATTTGCAGATGTAGAACCAAGAAATTTAAATTTTAATGTTACACAATACTATTCTGGGGCCATAGATCCTGTAAATAAAAACGTATTTATAGGTGGTGCGCAAGATAATGGTACAACCGCTTTTTTTGAGACAGGTATTAGTAATACTACAGAACTTTTAGGAGGAGACGGTGGTTTTTCATTTATAGACCAAACTGCAGAAAATGGAACTGATGGTTTGTATTTTATAGCATCAACACAAAATAATAATTACTATTTATATCCTTTGGGAGAAAATGGAGCTAGAGATTTTGTTCCTTTAATTCTTAACGATAATGGTAGTTTTATAAATCCTGCAGATTATGATGATGAAAACAACATTTTATATTCTTATAACGGAACCAACTCTATTTCTAGAGCTAAGCTTTTGCCTGATGGGGAAGACCAAGGCTCAAGAAGAGGTTTTAATGGAACAACAGATAATTTAGAAAATATAGGACTTCTTGGAGGTAGAGACATTACTCATATAAGAGTATCTAGCTATAATAAAGACGAAAGAACAGTTTATTTTGGTACTTCTGTAGGTAATGTTGTTACATTAAATGCAACTAATGATTCTTTTTCAAATATTCGTACACCTGAAATAACAGGAGCAGTTTCTTGTATAGAAATTGGTGCTTCTGATGATGAAATCTTATTAACATATTCTAATTTTGGAGTAAAAAGTGTTTGGTATACTACAGATGGCGGTGAAAATTGGACAGATATAGAAGGTAATTTACCAGACATACCTGTAAGATGGGCTTTATTTAATCCTTTAAATAGAAAACAAGCCATTTTAGCAACTGAAGCTGGTGTTTGGAAATCAGATGATATTACAGCAACACCTGTAGTTTGGGAGCAAGCTTCAAACAATATGGGGAATGTAAGAGTAGATATGTTGCAATATAGAGAAAGTGACAATTTAATTTTGGCAGCAACACATGGTAGAGGTATGTTTACAGCTACCTTTACAGCAGGAACAGCAGCTGTGGAAGATGTACTATCAGATAAATCTGCATTTACAGTGTACCCAACAGTATCTAATGGAAACTTTACTTTATTTGCTAAAAATAGTTTAGGAAAATCTAACGTAGTAGTTTTTGATATTGCTGGTAGACAAGTACATAAACAAGAAGTAGATTTTAATGTTAAAGAGCAGCAGCAAATTTCTATAAATGCAAATACTGGTATTTATATTGTAAATATTATAGATAAAACCGGCAAGAAAGCTTCTAAGAAGATTGTTATAGAATAAATTTTAAACAGAAATTTTAATTGAAAAGACGCTAATTTTAGCGTCTTTTTTTATGCGTAAGAAAATAATGTTGCTAAACTTTTAGCATCTAAACCAATTTGTTTTTGCAGTGCTACAACAGAACCATGTGTTACAAAACTATCTGGAATACCTAATATTTTTATGGTATTTTTATAATGATGTTGGGCTGAAAATTCTAAAATTGCAGATCCAAAACCACCTTTTATAGCACCATCTTCAATAGTAAAAATGGTTTTATAGTTTTTAAATATTGTATGCAGCAGTTTGTGGTCTAAAGGTTTTACAAAGCGCAAATCAAAATGGGCAATTTGTTCTTTTTTTGTTGATAAAATTATGGCTTCTTCTACATTTTTAGCAATTGTACCCACAGATAAAACTGCGATATCTTTTCCTTTTTTAAGTTGAATTCCTGTACCAATTGTTATTTTCTTAAATGGTAGTTGCCAATCTATAATGTTTCCATAACCACGAGGATATCTGATGGCTATAGGGTTTTTTAAACCTAGTTGGGCAGTATATAAAATGTTACGCAATTCAATTTCATTTCTTGGAGCAAAAATAATTAAGTTGGGTATTGTTCTTAAATAAGCCATGTCAAAAACACCATGGTGTGTTGCGCCATCTTCACCTACCAAACCAGCTCTATCTAAACAAAAGATAACCGGTAATTTTTGCAAAGCAACATCGTGTATTATTTGATCGTAAGCGCGCTGTAAAAATGTGGAATATATAGCACAAAAAGGCACTAAATCTTGGGTTGCCATACCAGCAGCTAAGGTAACTGCATGTTGCTCTGCAATACCTACATCAAAAGTTCTTTTAGGAAATTTTTCTAATAAAAGTTTTAAAGAACTCCCTGTTAACATGGCAGGTGTAATTCCTACAATTTTAGGGTTATTTTCTGCTAATTCTACAATAGTTTTACCAAAAACATCTTGGTATTTGGTAAATAAGTTGTTTTCTTTTTTTAAACGTTCACCAGAAATTTTATCAAATTTGCCTGGTGCATGATAGGTTACTTGATCTTCTTCTGCCTTTTGTAAACCTTTTCCTTTTGTAGTAATTACATGTAAAAATTTTGGTCCTTTCACGTTTTTTAAACGTGTTAATTCTTGCATTAATTTAGGCAAATTGTGCCCGTCTATTGGCCCAGAATAATCAAAATTTAGGGCTTTAATAATATTATTTTGTGCGGCAAGTTTTCTATCGGTTTTAACCCTAGTTAAATACTCTTTTAAAGCACCTACTGCAGGATCTATACCAATGGCATTATCATTTAAAATAATTAGCAAATTAGCTTTAGAAACACCTGCATGATTTAAAGCTTCAAACGCCATTCCGCTTGCAATAGAAGCATCACCAATAACAGCAATATGTTGTTTTTTGGTATTGCCTTTTAAATTGGCTGCAATTGCCATACCTAAAGCTGCAGAAATAGATGTAGAGGAATGTCCAACACCAAAAGCATCAAATTTGCTTTCATTACGAGAAGGAAAACCTGCAATACCATTAAATTGCCTATTGGTATGAAAAATAGTTTTTCTACCCGTTAAAATTTTATGGCCATAAGCTTGGTGGCCAACATCCCAAACTAGTAAATCATTTGGGGTGTCAAATAGATAATGCAATGCTATAGTAAGTTCTACCACACCTAAACTTGCACCTAAATGCCCTTCTTTAGTAGCTACAATATCTATAATAAAATCGCGCAGCTCTTTTGCCAATTGTGGCAATTGAGAAAGGTTTAATTTTCTTAAATCTTTTGGATTATTAATATGGTCTAATAAAACTTTCATTTCAATGCAAAAATACAACATCAAAATTTGTGATTTTTAAAACTGCCCGTTAATTATTTTATTTAAATTCGTTACTTATAACATTAAAAAATGATACAGCCTTTTGATGATCTTTATTTTATGAAAAAAGCTTTTGAAGAAGCAGAATATGCTTTTGATAAAGGTGAAATTCCTGTAGGTGCTATTGTAGTTTTTAAAGATAAAATAATTGCAAGAGCGCATAATTTAACAGAAACTTTAAATGATGTTACTGCACATGCAGAAATGCAAGCGTATACTGCAGCAGCAGATTTTTTAGGAGGTAAATACCTAAAAGATTGTATTTTGTATGTTACTTTAGAACCTTGCCAAATGTGTGCAGGCGCTAGTTATTGGGCGCAAATTGGTAAAATTGTATATGGAGCTAGTGAACCAGAACGTGGTTTTATCAACTTAAAAACAACGTTACATCCAAAAACAAAAGTGGTTGGTGGTATTTTAGAAAATGAATGCGCACAATTGTTAAAACGATTTTTTATTGAAAAGCGAAACTTGAATTGAATTTAAGAATTGTAAAATTTTGAGTTTTTAGTGTTGCTAAAATAAGCAAGATTCCTTAATTTTAGGTTGATTTAAATTCTGCTATTGATGAAAAACATATCAAAAATTGGCGATAACAGCCCTTGTTTTATTCGGTATTTCTTTTTTGTTAAATAAGTTTGGTCTCTTTAAAGAATACAATCCAGATGATTTAAGAAGTATTTTGGTAATGGTGTATCTTTTTACAAATTTGAAATACAACATGCTAGAAAACAAAGATAAGGATGCAGAAATTCAGCATTAAAAATTAAAGTTGAAGCAGTTAGACGCAACAAGACCAACTTTTAAATAAACCATGTTAATCGGGTACAAACTCTAAAATATCTGCAGGTTGGCAATCTAAAGCTTTGCAAATAGCTTCTAAAGTAGAAAAACGAACCGCTTTGGCTTTACCAGATTTTAAGATGGATAAATTTGCTGTGGTAATGCCAATAATTTCTGCCAACTCTTTACTTCGCATTTTGCGTTTGGCAAGCATTACATCTAAGTTTACAATAATTGCCATATTATATGGTTAAGTCGTTTTCTTGTTGAATTTCCCCGCCTTTTTCTAATAAAGTACTTAAAACAATTAGGCCCAAACCTATAATAAAAAAAGTAAAATCGAATTCTAATCTTGGGTTTATGCTAAGTTGAATATCATTATTTGGATTTTTAAACCCAACATAATTATAATAAATACCATAAATAACACTTAGTATAAAAGTTAACAATTGTAGGGTCAGCACTAAAAAACCTACCCATTTCATTTTTTTAGAGAGTGCTTTGCTAAATTTAAATTCTTTCTTTAAATTTTTAAAAATAGATTGCATTTGGTAGAAAATAACTATTACAACTAGTATTTTTAGATAATTACCAACAAACTGACAAAAAACAAAAAACCAATGAGAAGATTTTATATTTAAATACCCATTTGTGCTAAATGATGAAGTATTTGTTTTTAAAGTTTTATTTAAGCCAGATTCTCCAGAAATTTTAAGTTTATTTCCTTGAATTTTAATAGCTGATGAATATTCAAAAATACTATCTAATTGTTGTTTTGTAATGCCTGCATTTCTAAGAAAACTTTTTTTAATTGGGTTGTTTTTTTCCTCGTTAGAGAATTTTGTGAAATTGCCGGAAAAAGTCTCTCCAGTAATCGTATCTTTTTTAGTGTAATTGTATATTTTTTTTTCATCAAAAGATAAGTTGATAGTTACTGGTACATTATAGCCTTTTGAAGAATGATCTGAACTAAAAATTCTACTACTATCATCTAAGTGAATGGTGCCATTTTCTGTAAAAACTTCCATAGAAATTTGAAAAACTAAAAATAAAATAAGAAACCAATAACCAGCTCTAAAGATGCTATATAAATAATTTACAATACTTTTTTTTAAAATAGCTTTATAGACTAGTATTACTAGAAAAACTGCTACAATTGCAAATAATAAGAAATAAATTGTGATCATAATTATATGGTTAAATCGTTTTCTTGTTGTAATTCTTTTGCTCTTTCTAATATTCTGCTAAAAACGTAGAAAAAGAAGCCCATAATCATAGAAAAATATAAGATGAATATAAAGTCTGTACTCATTTTTAAGTTGGCAAACTTACCATCAAAAATATCTACAAAAATTAATAAACTACCAATTGCACTAGAACGTAAAAAGTAAAAACCGGTTTTTTTAAACAGCAGTATTTTTTCGGTTGAAAAGAGTTGTTTAAAATCGGTAAAATTTAGTGTTTTTATCAAATGATATAGCCCTATAAAGAACACAATACTAGCAATAAATTTAATACCGAATTTAATCCAAATTACGCTGGCACTAGCGTTGTTAATTACCATTCCTAAATAACTAAAATCGTTTTCCATAAAAGCGAATAGCGCTTTAATAGGATATAGAAACAGCATAAATGTAAAAACGAATGCATAGGTTTTAATGGCTTTTTTTGTGTCTTTTAAATCTTTCATAAATTATATGGTTAAATCGTTTTCTTGTTTTGTGTTTTTGGCAATTTTAAAAACTTCGCTAAGTATTTGAAAAAACAAACCCAAACCTATTATTAATAAATAGGGATGAAGACCTAATGAAATGCTAATTTTGTTTTGAAGGTAAATTTTTCCAACAAAACCAATACATAAAAACAAAGCTCCAGAGATAGTTAATAGTTTGCCAATTGTATGAAAGGAGTTGATAACAAAAACATCAAAAATTTTAACGTTTTTAAAATAGCGCAAAACCTTCTTGAAAATGTGCAGACAATAAATCTGTAGTAAAAAACTAGTTCCAGTTAGAAAAATTATAATTTTAGAAGGTAAACGATCTAGTTTTACTTCAATTCCAAGAAAATTAAAGTCTATTCCAGAAAACTTGTCAAACCAAATTGCAATTATTAAAAGAAGAATTAAAGGTGCAGTAATTGGCACAGCAATTATCCACATAAAATCTACAATAGCTTTTAAAATATTTAATTTTCTCATAATAATTATTGTTTTACGATAACAAATATATAAAAATTATTGAAAAACAATAATAAAATATTTTAAAAAAGTAATTATTTTAGTTTTCATCAAAAAAAAGACCTCACAGATTTTTTTAAAAACTGTGAGGTCTGAATGCTAATTTTTATAAAAAAATAAGCTTAGTCTCTAGACATAAAAATTTGTAAAACATACCAAAAAAGTAACATTAAAGAAGCAAATAAGCCTAAAGAAGCGGGTATGTAATCTTCTGTTCCGTATTTGTTAACCATTTCAGAAGTTTGGTATAAAATGCTACCTGCTGCTAAAATACACATAGCTACAGAAAACCATAAACCTAAATTAAAACCGAACAAAGTTCCTGCAATAATTAAACCAATTGCAATAAAAAAACCAACGGTTAAACCCGCTTTTAAGAAAGAAAAATCTTTTTTAGTTACAAATACAATGGCAGAAATACCTACAAATAGCGCTAAGGTTACAACAGCAGCTTGTTGTACTAAATCTGCACTTTCTGTATAATAAATAGCAATGTATAATAGTGGCACAAAAATAATGGCTTGTGCAAAAACGTATAAAGCATACGCCATGTATTGTATGTTTTTATCGGTAGTTTTTAATGCAGTACTTTCTGCGTAATTGGTTGCTAGCATAAAACCACCTAACATTACCAGCCAACGCCAACCTTCTGTCATAGAGAGCATAAAGTTTACAATAGCATTACTTTGTAGCAATAAATATTCAAAAATTACAAATAGTAAAACGCCACCTGCAACGTGCGCATAGGTTTTTTTGTAAAATTCTACACGGACTTGGTCTGTAGATTCTATTAAAAGTGTTTTGTTGGTTAAATTATGATCCATAATAGTTTTTTAGTTTAATTGAATGATTTGGTTTTATGTAATATTTTAAATTGATGGCAATGCGTTTATCACCTAAGTTTTGGTATTAAAAATATAACAATTCTTCTAAATTTTAATGTTAGCAATAAAAGATAATCTTAGTTTGTATCAGACTTATTTTATCTCAATAATTCTTTCTTCAATTTTTGTAGTGCCTTCTGCTTTTACTTCTTTAGTTTCTATGCTATAAATTACCCAACCTGTTTCTCCATGGATTCTAGAGGCTGTATAAGTTTCATTGGTTAATGGAGGAAAATCTTCACGATTTGGCATATTTTTACCAAAAGCACTCACTTTTTTTAAAAATTTATAAGTTTCATTGGTTAATTGTTCTGAATTTACAACCTGTTTCATTCTTATTACAGCATTTCCATCTTCCTCGTTAATTTCGTCTAAACTATAACTTATAGCTGCGTCAAAAGGTTTGCCGCCAAAATTGTTACGCAGCGTAATGTTACCTTTTACTTTTTCATTTAAAGTATATTTAATGCCATGAAAACTATAAAATTGAATGGCATCTTTTATGGCATTTGCCTCAATAGCTTCTTTAGAATTAAAGTTTTTCATAACATTATCTATAATATTGTTAATGTTTGGTACGTCCTTTAATTCTTCTTTTAATTGATCTGTTACTTTTAGTTGATACTCTTTGATACTTTCCCAATTTACAACTTCCATAAATGTACCAAATTCATCTGTTTTAATTTGTACAGCAATATCACTAGCTAAAGCATTAATTTTTTTTGCAATTTCACTATCGGTTTCTACTTTGTAATTTTTATAATACCATTCTGTAGTGTAACTATTTGCTGTAGAATCAATTATTTTTAAATCTACTTCGTAACTTGTATATTCTCTAGAAATTGTATCTGTTCCTTTTAACTTTAGTTTTTCTAAAGAAATGTCATAAGATTGTTGCTCTAAATTAGCCCAATAACCAATAACTTGCACAGTAGAATCTTTTACGCTTATTTGGGAAAATATGGTTGTGCAAAAAAGTAAGAAAGTAAATCCAACAAATGTTTTTTTAATGTTCATGCTATATTTTAACTATTATTTTTAGAGCTGAATTATGTTAATGTAACTAGGTTTTAATTGGTTTAAGGAGGATTTTATCTTCCATATTTCTAAAAACTTCAATTTAACAAGCTTAGTGATGTTTTTTAATTTTAAATTGATGGCAATGTGTTTATAATTTAAGTTTTGGTATTACAAATATTCTAAATTTTAATGTTATTGCTATAGGATAACCTTGGTTTGTATAAGGTTTATTCAACATAAAAAGAACTACACTTTCTTAATTACATTGGTTACAATGCCCCAAATAACAAAATCGTTTTCTGCGGTAATTTTTATAATTGGGTAATCTGGATTTTCGGGTTGCAACCAAACCTCTTTACCTTGAACACGCAAACGTTTTACGGTAAATTCTCCATCTACAAAACAAACGGCAATTTTTTTATCTTCTGGTGGTAAACTTCTATCAATAACCAATAAATCTTGATCGTTTAAACCTGCATTAATCATAGATTGTCCTTTTACTTTAGCAAAAAAAGTAGTGTCTTTATTTTTTACCAATTCTTCATCTAAAGAAACACGTTCTTGTTCAAAATCTTCTGCAGGCGCAGGAAAACCTGCGGAAATGCCATTATCTATAAAAAATGCACCTGCTATTGGTGAAGGTTTGGGTGCAAAAAAATCTAAATTTTGTGATGTAGTCATAATACGCCAAATTAAAACTTTTCTTTCACTTTATCACTTTTTATGCTTTTAAATCTTTGTGGTAATCTCTAAGTAAGTTTCTTTTAATTTTAGGATTACAATTTCTAATTCTTCTGTAGTTAAATGACCAAAACCAAAACGAATAGCACAAGTGTTTTTATTTTGATATAAAATGGTTTTGGGCAAAAATAAATCGTTTTTTTCTGCTGCTGTTGCCAATTTTATTAAAGAGATTTGTGGTTTAAAATTTAACCAAATTGCCAAACCACCATTAGGAATTTCCCAATTGGTAATTTTAGAAAAATGCGTTTGTAAAAGTTGCGTTAAAACATCTCTTCTTTGCTTATAGGTAACAATGTTTTTTTTCATCAAACGATGAATTTCGCCTTCGCTAATCAATTCAGATAACATTTGTTCTTGAATTAAATCTCCTTGTTCATCTAACAAATACAAGTAATTTTTGGCTTCTGCAATTAAATTTTCTGGTGCAATAACAAAACCTGTCTGAAAGCTCGGAAATAAAGATTGCCCTAATTTTCCCAAGTAAATTACCATTCCGTTTGTATCTGCACTGGCTAAAGGTTTTACAGGTGCATTATTATATTGAAAATCGTAATCATAATCATCTTCAATAATTGCAAAACCATAATTTTTAGCTAATTTTAATAATTCTAAACGTCTTTTTCTGCTTAAACTTTTGGTGGTGGGATAGTCTCTATGCGCACAAATATAAATACATCGTATACTGTTTTTGGTATACTTTTCTTTGATAAAATTAGTATCTAAACCATTTTTATCTGTAGGAATTGTTTCAATTTTTGCACCAGTTTGCTGAAAAATCATATTTGCCGCGTAATTGCTTAAATTTCCTACCAAAACAATATCATTGGGCTTTAAAAGTAATTGAGAAACAATGTACAAACTCATTTCTGTACTTCTGGTACTAATTATATTTTTTGATGTACTTTTAAAACCTCTTGTTGCATTTAAATAATTACACAATTGTGTTTGAAATACAGATAATGAGGTTTCATTTGGTCTGTTCCATTTTTTGATTAATGTTTTGCGTTTCATGGCGGCACTATACCATCTTGTAAAGTCGTTTACAGGGTGCAAACGTAAATCTGGTTTGCCATCATTTATAGTGTATTTTGCATTTGTTTTTTGTACTGTGGAAGCCAAATGAAACGATTTTTGGAATGTAAAACCAGTTTTTTTTATTTCAGAATTACTTCCGTCTGTGTTTTCTAATGTACCTTTTAATTTGTTTAATTTTAGTTGTTTATGTGCTATAAAAGTACCTTTATTTGGTAAAATAGCAACCCAACCTTGTGCAGCTAATTCGTCGTAAATAGCAACTGCTGTATTTCTGTGAACTTTTAATAGTGTACTTAAAATGCGTGTTCCAGGTAATTTTGTTTTTGCTGTTAATACGTTTCTTTGTATGGCTTTAATAATTTGTGCTGCAACTTGCAGGTAAACCGGTTGCAAAAGTGATTTATCAAAATTAATTTCATTTTTAAAAAACTCAAATACCGGACTATCTTTCATTTTAAAACTGGACTATCTTTGGTGCTGTTAAAGTTACG
This sequence comes from uncultured Polaribacter sp., assembly GCF_947495205.1. GTDB lineage: Bacteria > Bacteroidota > Bacteroidia > Flavobacteriales > Flavobacteriaceae > Polaribacter. Next base: position 435,971 of record NZ_CANLXV010000001.1, read on the forward strand.
ACTTTTGCCAAAGATTTAAAATGAATACTTATGAAATTTAAAATTACCGGTTTATTTGTGTTATTGTGTTGTATTACAGTAATAAGCGCACAAGAAAAATTAATAAAAAAAGATACTTTAAAAGAAGTAGTTATTACTTCTGCAAGAATAGATTTGCCTTTTAAAGCAAACTCTAGAACTATAAATATTGTGTCTAAAGCAGCTATTGTAAACAGTGCAGCTACTAATGTTGCAGATTTATTGCAACAAGTGGCTGGTGTAGATATTAGAAGAAGAGGTACTGCAGGTAGTCAGGCAGATTTGTATATTAGAGGTGGTGGTTTTGATCAAACGTTACTTTTAATTGATGGTATAAAAATGGATGATGCACAAACAGGACACCATACCTTGAATGCAGCTTTACCAATTGAAGTAATTGAAAGAATAGAAATTATTAAGGGACCTGCAGCAAGAGTTTTTGGGCAAAATGCATTTACAGGAGCTATTAATATTGTTACTAAAAAGAAACTTAATAGTGTTGCTTCTGTTAATGTAGAAAGCGGCTCTTTTGGGCAATTAAATGGTTCTATAACTGTTGGTAAAGAGTTTGAAAATTCTTCATTTATAGCACATGTAGGTACTTTAACATCAGAAGGTTACAGAAATAATTCTGATTATAATAATTACAACTATTTTTTAAAAGCAATTGTAAACAAGAAAAAACAACCTATAGAAATTATTGGAACGTTTTTCGATAAAAAGTTTGGTGCAGAAAACTTTTATACAACAAATCCTGCTTGGAATGAGTATGAAGAAACTCAAAACAGTTTGTTAGGTGTTTCTACCACGTTTAAAAACGATAAATTTAAAGTTACACCAAGATTGTATTGGAGAAGAGGGCAAGACATGTTTCTGTTAAAAAGAGATGATCCTGCTTTTTTTAGAAATTTTCATATTACCAATAAAGTTGGTGCAGAAACTAATGTTTCTTATACATCTAAATTGGGTATTACAGGTTTTGGTATAGATTTTTCTAGCTATGCAATTAGCAGTAATAATTTAGGTGAAAGAAGTAGAACCATAACCAATCTTTTTTTAGAACACCGTTTTAAACTTGGTAATATAATAGATATTACACCTGGTGTTGCTGTTTCTTATTTTTCAGATTTTGATTTTAATGCATTTCCTGGTTTAGATTTAGGGGTACAAATTTCAGAAAATTTTAAAGCTTATGGTAATGTAGGGTATACGTTTAGAGTGCCAACTTACACAGATTTGTTTTATAACGATCCTGTAACTGCTGGTAACGAAAATTTAGAACCAGAAAGTGCTTTTGCGCAAGAATTTGGTTTTAAATACAACGATGCTCGTTTTGCTGGTTCTGTTGCATTTTTTAATAGAGATTCAGATAATTTAATAGATTATATAAGAGAAGATACAGGAACAAGTGTTTTTACAGCAACCAATATTGCAGCTGTAAATACACAAGGTTTTGAGTTTGAAGGCGCTTATAATTTTAAATTGTTAGGTTATAAACAGGTTGTAAACTTTGGTTATACGTATTTAAATGATGATATTTTAGACCATAATAAAGATTTGTCTCGTTATTCTTTAAATACCTTAAAACATCAATTTGTAACGCGTTTTTCTTCTAGATTCTTTAAAAATATTAGACAAAATATTATTTACAAACACGCAGAACGCACAACAGGGCAAAGTTATAATGTTTGGGATGCTTCTGTAATTGTAGATTTCAACAAATTTAATTTTACAATTACGGCCAATAATATTTTTAATGCAGATTATATAGAATCTGGTTTTGTACCAATGCCACCAAGCAATATTTTATTTGGTTTGCGTTATAATTTCTAACAAGGTTTTCAACAAGGGGTTTAACAAGAGGTTTAAACCCCTTGTAGTACTTCGTTTTCTTTTTTTAGAAAAACTTTTTTTGTAACAAAAACATTTTTTCTGCTACAAATATATGTAGAGCAACCAAAATTTAATACAATTTATCTTTTTTCGTTTTACGAATGCTAAATGTAATCAACAAAAATAGCGCTATATAAAGTTAATTTTTAAATTTAAAGTTTCTCTAATGTATTGATAAAATAACCTGTTTTATTCAATCAAAAATATTTATATTTAGTAACTTTTAAAAAATTGTTATAAATGGAATGGTTTCAAGAACTTACAGCCTTTGAGCAAACGTATTGGTTGCTTACAGGTGTTGCAACTTTTATGTTTTTAATTGTATTAATTACTACAATAATTGGTGCAGATTCAGATGATATTGGTGGCGATGTAGATGCAGAAATTGATGCAGATACAGGAGCTGGATTTCAATTTTTTACCTTAAAAAATTTAATTGCGTTTTTTACTATTTTTGGTTGGAGTGGTATTTCTAGTATCCATTCTGGTAACTCAAAACCAACCACTGTAATTGTTTCTATCTTTTTTGGTTTATTAATGATGTTTGTAATGGCAGCTTTGTTTTATTACATCAGCAAATTAACTTCTAGTGGAACCTTAAAAATGCAAAACGCATTAAATGCTACGGGAGAAGTTTATTTAACAGTTGGTGCAAATAGAAGAAGTACAGGCAAAATTCAAATTAAAATACAAGGCGCTTTAAGAGAGCTAGATGCATTAACAGATTATAACGAAGATTTAAAACAAGGCAGAATTATTACAGTTACAGAAGTAACAACAAACGGAACATTAATTATAGAACCTCAAAACAAAACAAAATTACTATGCTAAACTTAATTAATTTACAAATCACCCAATTTTCGGGTCTAATAGGAGTAGGAATTGCAATATTATTTATTTTTATATTAATTATTGCCATGGTAAAACGCTACAAAAGATGTCCATCAGACAGAATTTTAGTAGTGTATGGTAAAGTTGGTGGTGGCGAATCTGCCAAATGTATACATGGTGGTGCAGCCTTTATTTTTCCTGTAATTCAAGATTATGAATATTTAGATTTAACACCAATTTCTATAGAAGTAAATTTGGTAAACGCACTTTCTAAACAAAACATTCGTGTAAATGTTCCCAGTAGATTTACTATTGGTATTTCTACAGAACCTGGTGTTATGCAAAATGCTGCAGAAAGATTATTGGGTTTAGGGCAAAATGAAATTCAAGATTTGGCGCAAGAAATTATTTTTGGTCAGTTGCGTTTGGTTGTTGCTTCCATGGATATTGAAGAAATTAATAATGACAGAGACAAGTTTTTAACCAACATTTCGCAATCTGTAGAAACCGAATTAAAAAAAGTAGGTTTAAAATTAATAAACGTAAATATTACAGATATTGTAGACGAATCTGGCTATATAGAAGCTTTAGGTAAAGAAGCAGCAGCACATGCAATTAACGCAGCAAGAAAATCTGTGGCAGAAAAAAATAGAGATGGTTCTATTGGTGAGGCAAATGCAGTACAAGATGAAAGAACACAAGTTGCGGCAGCAAATGCACAAGCTGTAGACGGAGAAAACAAAGCTAAAATTAATGTAGCAAATTCAGATTCTTTAAGAAGACAAAGAGAGGCAGAAGCAGAACGTACAGCAATTGCATCAGAAAAAGTACAAGCAGCAAATGCATTAAAAGAATCTTATGCTGCAGAGCAAGAAGCAGAATTGGCAAGAGCAGAAAGAGAACGTTCATCGCAATTGGCAGACATTATTGTACCCGCAGAAATAGACAAGCGTAAAGTAGAAATAGATGCAGAAGCTGCTGCAGAAAACATTAGAAGAATTGCAAAAGGTGAAGCAGATGCCATTTTCTTAAAAGCAGAAGCAGAAGCAAAAGGTTTGTATGAAGTGTTAACAAAACAAGCACAAGGTTTAGACCAAATTGTAAAAGCAGCTGGTAACGATTCTCAAAACGCAGCCTTATTATTAATTGCAGATAAATTACCAGAATTGGTAAAAACGCAAGCAGAAGCTATTAAGAATATTAAAATTGATAAAGTTACAGTTTGGGAAAACGGTGGTGGTAAAGATGGTAAATCTTCAACATCTAACTTTATTTCTGGAATGTACAATGCAGTACCACCTTTACAAGATATGTTTAATATGGCAGGCATGCAGTTGCCAGATTATTTAAAAGGAAAAGACCTTGCAGCAGAAAAAACCATAGCTATAAAAGAAGAGCAATAAACTTAGTTTATAACTAGCGTTTAACTTACGCACAAAAACCATCAATTTTTAAAGTTGATGGTTTTTTGATGCGATAATTTTTTTCTTTTTAATTACTTAAATTTGAAACCTTAAAGGATTAAAAATGAGCTTAAATTTAATAGAAATAGAAAGGGTAGAAACTATTACAAAAGAAGATTTTATAAAAAACTATTTTAAGCCACAAAAACCTGTTGTAATTCAAAATTTTATAAAAGATTGGCCAGCATATTCTAAATGGAATTTAGATTACATAAAACAAGTTGCAGGAGACAAAATTGTGCCTTTGTATGATGATAGACCTGTAGATTTTAAAGATGGTTTTAATGAACCACATGCAAAAATGCAAATGGCAAAATATGTAGATTTACTAAAAAGTAAACCTACAAAATTTAGAATTTTTCTGTGGAATGTTTTAAAAGAAGTGCCCATTTTACAAAAAGATTTTACCTATCCAGATTTTGGTTTAAAGTTGATGAAAGGCTTACCAATGTTATTTTTTGGTGGAACAAATTCGCATACTTTTATGCATTATGATATTGATTTGGCCAATATTTTTCATTTTCATTTTGAAGGCAAAAAAGAAATTATTTTGTTTGATCAACAACAAACGAAACACTTGTATAAAATTCCACATTCTTTAATTGTGAGAGAAGATATTAATTTTTCAGATCCAGATTTTAAGAAATGGCCTGCTTTAAAAAATGCAAAAGGTTATAAAACGTATTTAGAGCATGGGGAAGTATTGTATATGCCAGAAGGTTTTTGGCATTATATGAAATACCTAACACCAGGTTTTTCTATGAGTTTAAGAGCCATGGCAAGAAACCCTAAAAATTTAGGAAAAGCGATGTACAATGTTTTTGTGATGCGAACTATAGATACCGTAATGAGAAGAATAAAAGGACAAAAATGGATAGATTGGAAAAATGAACAAGCTATTAAACAAACCAAAATATAACTATAATTTGCTCTTGTAAAAATAAGTTCAAAAATAAAAAAAAGCCTCACAATCTTATTTGTGAGGCTTTTTTAAGTTAGACAGTTTAAATTACTTAAACAATCTAAAAATATCATTTCCGTTAGCAAAAATCAGCAATGTAAGTAATAATACAAAACCAACTATTTGTGCGTATTCTAAAAATTTATCTCCAGGTTTTTTACCAGTAATCATTTCCCAAAGGGTAAATACAACATGCCCACCATCTAAAGCAGGTATTGGTAAAAGATTCATAAAACCTAACATGATAGATAAAAATGCGGTAATTGTCCAAAAAGACTGTGCACTAAACTCATCAGGAAAAATACTACCAATAGAAATAAAACCACCCAAACCTTTGTAAGCACCAGTACTTGGGTTAAATATTTTTTTAAGTTGTTTTACGTAATCTGTTAATGTTTTCCAAGATTTGTTCCATCCAGCAGGTATTGCTTCAGAGAAAGAATATTTGATATCTGCTAAATCATAATAACCTAATTTTTCTAAATCTTTACCAGGTAAAATAGCCAAACCAACACCAAATTTACCTTCTTCTGTAACTTCTAAATTTACTTGTTTTGTTTCGTTACCTCTTTTTACAGAAACGGTAACTTTTTTATTTTTAAGATTTTGTAAAATAGATTCAGCTTGGTCAAAATATTTTATGGTATTACCATTTATAGCCGTTATAATGTCTTTAGGTTTTAAATCTGAACCAACATTAGGAGAATCTTCTGAAATGCTAGAAATGGTAAAAGGGTAACGTGGGTAAATTAAAGGACCCGCATTTTTACCTCTATCCATTAACTGAGAAATAAAATCTTCTGGGATTTCTTTGTCTAAAATTTGCCCATTTCTTTCAATTTGGTAGTTGTTTCCATTTATAAATTCTAAAGTTAAGCCTGCAAACTTATCTACTGCTTGCCCATCTACTGTTAAAATTTTATCTCCTGTTTGTAAACCTAAATTTTCTGCCAAAGCATTTTCTACCCAAATACCATCTTTAGCATTTACACTTTCGTTTGGTAAAAATTCTTCGCCATAAGACCACATTAACATAATGTAGATAAAAATACCCAATACAAAATTCACAAAAACACCACCTAGCATTATGATTAAACGTTGCCACGCAGGTTTAGATCTAAATTCCCAAGGTTTTGGTGGCAATGCCATTTGTTCCTTGTCCATACTTTCATCTATCATACCCGCTATTTTTACATAGCCACCTAAAGGAATCCAGCCAATACCATAAACGGTTTCTCCTACTTTTTTCTTAAAGATAGAAAATTTATAATCAAAGAATAAGTAAAACTTTTCTACTTTGGTTTTAAATAATTTTGCAGGAATAAAGTGCCCCAGTTCGTGCAAAACAATTAGTAAAGATAAACTTAAAATAAATTGAGATGCTTTTATTAATATTTCCATTCGGTATTAAATCATAATTTAAAAATCGAACAAATGTACGTTTTTAAAGAGAGTTGTAAAAGAACTATTAGAAGTTGCCTTTTTATTTTAACAAAGAATTTAGATTGCTTGGCTTTTCCTTTCTTTTTTAGGGCGATTTTAAGTCGTATTTTTGCAATATAATTTTGGTGATATGGAAGTTAAATTTTTTAAAAAATCGATACCTACGCTTATTTTTTTGGGCGTATTTTCTGCTTTGGCTATTCCTGTTTTTTATCACCTTTTAAAAGTAGATAAAAAATTGAAAATTTATAATCCTGCAGATGTAAATCCGCAATTGGTAGATTTTTCTATAAAGCATATTACAAAAGACCACACAATTGCAGATTTTAAACTAACCAATCAAAATGGAAATTTTATTACCAACAAAAATTACGAAAACAAAATTTATGTAGCAGATTTTTTCTTTACCCGTTGCAAAACTATTTGCATTGCCATGGCTTTTAATATGAGTGAACTGCAAGAATATTACAAAAATGATAAAGACATAATGTTTCTATCACATTCTGTAACACCAGTTATGGACAGTGTACCCGTTTTAAAAGAATATGCCATAAATAAAGGTGTAATAGATGGTAAATGGAATGTAACAACAGGGCCAAAAAAGCATATTTATGAGTTGGCAAGAAAAAGTTATTTTGCAGTTTTAGATCAAGGAGATGGTGGTGAAGATGATTTTATACATACAGAACAATTTGTTTTGGTAGATAAGGATAGACGTATTCGTGGCTATTATGATGGCACAGATCAATTAGAAATGGAAAAATTAAAAGAAGATATCGTTTTGTTAAAAGATGAGTATGCGAACAAATAAAGTTGTTTAGAATCATTCTAAATGCATATCTTTGTTCAATAACTTTAATTATTGCGCTAGTAATAATTTTTTATCCTATTTATATTGAATACAATTGCAACATTACTTAAAGGAGAAGTAGGTTACATTTCTGAAGATTCTTTAGATGTTATTCCACTTAAATTATTAGAAATGGGTTGTTTGCCAGGAGCAGAGGTAGCTTTGGTACAAATTGCGCCTTTAAAAGACCCTTTGTATATCTGTGTTAACGGAAGTCATTTGGCAATACGTAAAGAAACTGCAGCACAAATAAAAATATTAAAAGCAAATTAATGTCTAAAAACGATATAAAAGTTGCTTTAGTAGGTAATCCCAACACGGGTAAAACATCACTTTTTAATCAACTTACAGGTTTAAATCAAAAAGTAGGAAATTATCCTGGAGTTACTGTAGATAAAAAACAAGGCACTTCTAAATTATCTGCTACACAAAATGCTGTTATTACAGATTTACCAGGTACTTATAGCATAAATCCCACTTCTTTAGATGAAAGTATTGTATTAAAAACACTACTTAAAAAAGATATTAAAGAAACACCAGATGTAATTTTGGTGGTTGCAGATGTAGAAAATTTAAAACGAAATTTACTTTTATTTTCTCAAATTAAAGATTTAGAAATACCCACAGTATTGGCCATAAATATGGTAGATCAAATGGCCAAAAAAGGAATTTCTATAGATGTTTCTCTCTTAAAAGAAGAGTTAAATACAGAGGTTATTTTAATAAGTGCTCGTAAAAACGATGGTATTTTAGACGTAAAAGAAGCTATTATTCGCTGTCATGTTGCAGCAAAAGCATCGCCACTTTGTGGAATAGACTCTAAGATAGATCCAGATTATTTTTCTAGATTAAAAGAAATTAGTGCCAATTATTCTTTGTACGAATTATGGTTAATGGTTACCCAAGGCAACTACCCAGCTACCATTACAGAAGAAGAAAAAAACAAATTATTAGCATTTAAAAAAGATGTTACCAAACTAAAAAAATACCAACATAAAGAAACGATTTTTAGATATCAAGAAATAAATAAAATTTTAAAGAAAACCTATTTAGTAGACAAATCTAAGGCTACAGATTTAAGGAGTAAATTAGATAAAATATTTACGCATAAAATTTTTGGATACGTAATTTTCTTTCTAATTCTTCTTGTAATTTTTCAATCTATTTTTGATTGGGCAAGTATGCCAATGGATTTTATAGATGGTAGTTTTGCAAAATTGTCAGATTTTGCTAGAGCCAATCTACCAAAAGGTGTATTAGCAGATTTAATAGTAGAAGGTATTATACCAGGAATTGGCGGTGTATTAATTTTTATACCTCAAATTGTAATCTTATTTCTGTTTATTGCCTTATTAGAAGAAACGGGTTACATGAGTAGGGTTGTTTTTTTAATGGATAAAATTATGCGTCGTTTTGGTATGAATGGTAAAAGTGTAATTCCTTTAATTTCTGGAACTGCTTGTGCAATACCTGCAATAATGGCAACAAGAACTATCACAAACTGGAAAGAGCGTTTAATTACCATTTTAGTAGTACCTTTTACAACTTGTTCTGCAAGATTACCTGTTTACGCCATTTTAATTGCACTAATTATTCCAGAAACTAAACTTTTTGGGTTTTTAAATTTACAAGGTTTGGTATTGTTAAGTTTATATGCATTAGGTTTTTTAAGCGCAATAATTGCAGCATATATGTTACAAAAAACATTAAAAATAAGTACCAAATCCTTTTTTGTAATAGAAATGCCAAACTACAAAATACCTTCTTTTAAAAATGTATTTTTTGATGTTTTAGAAAAAACGAAAGCTTTTGTAATTGGAGCAGGTAAAATAATCTTAGCCCTTTCTATTGTGTTGTGGTTTTTAGCTTCTAACGGACCAGAATCCTATAAAAACGCAGAAAAACATACTATAGAAAGTAATATAAATAATAAGTTACAAGCCAATGAACTAGAACAAAAAATTGCAGCTGCAAAATTAGAGAACTCTTATATTGGTATTATGGGTAAATCTATAGAACCTGCTATAAAACCTTTGGGTTATGATTGGAAAATAGGTATTGCCTTAATTACATCTTTTGCTGCAAGAGAAGTATTTGTAGGAACCTTGGCAACCATATATAGTGTAAGTGCAGATGATGAAGATACAGCTACCATTAAAGAGCGCATGCGTTCAGAAATTAATCCAGATACAGGTAAAAGTATGTTTACCTTTCCTGTAGGAATGTCTTTATTAGTTTTTTATGCTTTTGCAATGCAATGCATGGCAACTTTAGCCATAGTAAAAAGAGAAACTAAAAGTTGGAAATGGCCTTTAATTCAGTTATTTGGAATGGGTGTTTTGGCTTATATGTCTGCTTTAATAACCTATCAAATATTAAGTTAATGCAACAGATTATAGTATATATATTAGTATTGGTGGCTGTTTTTTTTCTGCTGAAAAAATACATTCTTCCTTCCAAGAAAAAAACGGGTTGTAGTACAGATTGTAATTGCCATTAAAATTTAATATAAAATTAGCAAAGTTTTTTGTAATGATATTTATTTTTGGCAGACTTCCTGTGAAGTTTAACGTTACAAAAACAAATATAACCATGAAAAAATCTATGCTTACAATTGCAATTTTTGCAATTGCAATAATTACAAGTACAAACACCTTTGCACAAAAGTTCCCAAAATTAGATGTAAGTCCTATGGATGCTGCAGCTTTTCCAACCAATTGGAGAAACTCAGATAAAGTAGTAAAAGTAGTGTATAGTAGACCATCTTTAAAGGGTAGATCTTTAGCAAAATTAGCACCAAATGATAAAGTTTGGAGAACTGGTGCAAACGAATCTGCAGTAATTACATTCTATAAAGATGTAATTTTTGGTGGTAAAAAAGTAAAAAAAGGCACCTATTCTTTATACACAATTCCCACAGAAGGAGATTGGACAATCATTTTAAGTAATCAATTAAATTATTGGGGTTCTTACTTTTATAAGCAAGACCAAGATGTAGTAAGAGTTAATGGAGCAGTAAGTAAAGTAGAAGATTCTATTGAAGCTTTTTCTATGATGTTTGATAAAAACATGACCTTAAAAATGGGTTGGGAGCACACCGTTGTATCTGTGCCAATAACTGTAAAATAAGTTTAAATTATATAACTATTAAAAAAGCCACAAACTTTGTTTGTGGCTTTTTTCGGCTTCAAAGCTTTTTTTTCGCTTTTAGCAATAAATATCTCGTGTAAAGTATTAATTTACAGTTTATTTGTGTAAAACTTAATTAAAACTTTAAAAATGAAGCACATGAAACCAAATTTTAAAAGAACTTTTTTAAACCTTATACTTATAGCTAGCATTGTTTTTACCAGTTGCAGCAGTACTAAAGAAAATTTAGATTTAGAACTAGCTACAGCAAGCAAAATAGAAGTCTTAGAAAATGGAGAATGGCTTTTAAAAGACTTTGAAGATCGGGTAATGTATGCATTTGTAAATGGAGAACGTTTAACGTATTATGGTGTAGATAATGTTTTTCAAGATCAAGCAATACCAGGTACAGAAGCGTATACAATTTCTGGAGACGGCATAACTTTAGATTTTAATTTTGGCAATATAGTTACTTACCAAGTAAAGTTTTCTTGTGATAATACCATAGTAGAATTTTATAAAGATGGAGCATTAAATACAACACTTTACAAAAGAAATTCTAATTATAAAAATTGTTTGTAATCTTACATTTTTATCCTATAAAAAAAGAGCTTTCTATGTAGTTAGAAAGCTCTTTTTAATTTAAGAGAAATCTGTTTTTTGCTTACAAAGAATAAACGTAAATTTGCCCACTAAATAAGATGTAAGAGATGCAATATAACCATCAAGAAATAGAAAAAAATTGGCAAAAATTTTGGGCAGAAAATCAAACTTTTAAAGCCGAAGAAACTTCAGATAAACCCAAATATTATGTGTTAGATATGTTTCCTTATCCTTCTGGTGCAGGCTTACACGTTGGGCATCCTTTAGGTTATATTGCTAGTGATATTTATGCACGTTACAAACGTCATAAAGGCTTTAACGTTTTGCACCCTCAAGGTTATGATTCTTTTGGTTTGCCTGCAGAACAATATGCCATACAAACTGGCCAACACCCAGCAAAAACTACAGAAGAAAACATAAAAACTTACAGAAGACAATTAGATCAAATTGGTTTTTCTTTTGATTGGAGTAGAGAAGTGAGAACTTCTAATCCAGAATATTATAAATGGACACAATGGATTTTTATTCAACTTTTTAATTCGTGGTACAATAAAGACACAGACAAAGCAGAAGATATTTCTAGCTTAGAAAAAATCTTTATAAAAAATGGTAATGCAACTGTAAATGCTGTTTGTGATGATGCTGTAAAAACATTTTCTTCGGAAGAATGGAAGGCGTTTTCAACCAAAGAAAAAGAAGAAATTTTACTACAATACCGTTTAACATTTTTGTCAGATACAGAAGTAAATTGGTGTCCTGCTTTAGGAACCGTTTTAGCAAATGATGAGATTGTAAACGGAGTTTCAGAAAGAGGAAGTCATCCAGTAATTCGTAAAAAAATGACACAATGGTCTATGCGAATTTCTGCTTATGCACAACGTTTATTAGACGGTTTAGAAAAAATTGATTGGCCACAACCGCTAAAAGATTCACAAACCAATTGGATTGGTAGAAGTCAAGGTGCAATGGTTAGTTTCGAAATCCTATCCCCAACCCTTTCCGAAGGAAAGGGAGCAAATACGGAATCGAAAACGCCTGGTTATATGACTGGTGGAACAAATTCTTATTTATTGCTAGAAAAAGCAAAAGAAATGAGAGCAAACCCTACACCAGCAGAAGCTATTTTATGGAAACAGTTAAAAGGTAAAAAAACCAAGTTAAAGTTTAGACAACAACATTTAATCAATGATTATATAGTAGATTTTGTTTGTTTAACACGTAAATTAATAATAGAAGTTGATGGAAGAATTCACGACTATCAACTAGAAAAAGACGAAGCTAGAACTTTAGAATTAGAGCAAAAATCTGGTTTTAAAGTAATTCGTTTTACTAATGAAGAGGTAATTGGTAATATTGATGAAGTAATTCTTAAAATTGAAAAAGAGTTAAATAATCAATTTTACAATCTTCAAAAATTAGAAGAGAAAATCAAAAAAAGTCAAGAAAAAGAAAATAATATAAACATAAGCAACAAAGAGTCAGCTCCAACAGTGTCTCTTTCCTCTGGAAAGAAAGTCAGAGATAGGATTCAGGTTTTCACAACAAGACCAGATACAATTTATGGAGTTTCGTTTATGACATTAGCTCCAGAACACGAGTTGGTTTCAAAAATAACAACAGACGCACAAAAAGCAGAAGTTGAAGCCTATATAAAAGCAACTGCAAAACGTTCTGAGCGCGATAGAATGGCAGATGTAAAAACCATTTCTGGTGCTTTTACGGGCGCTTATGCAATTCATCCTTTTTCTGGTGAAAAAATACAAATTTGGATTGGAGATTACGTTTTAGCAGGTTATGGAACAGGCGCAGTTATGGCCGTTCCTTGTGGAGACGAGCGTGATTATGCATTTGCAAAACACTTTGGTATTCCAATTCCTAATATTTTTGAAGGTGTAGATATTTCTGAACAGGCACACACAGATAAAGAAGGAACTGTAATTGCAAATTCAGATTTTTTATCAGGTTTAAAATATAAAAAAGCACTAAAACTTGCCATTTTTGAAATGGAAAAAAGAGGTTTTGGCTATGGAAAAATAAACTACAGATTAAGAGACGCTGTTTTTAGCAGACAGCGTTACTGGGGAGAACCTTTTCCTGTGTATTACAAAGACGGAATGCCACAAATGATAGCTGCAAAACATTTACCAATTGTGTTGCCAGAAGTAGAAAAATACCTACCAACAGAAGACGGTAAACCACCTTTAGGAAACGCAACAGAATGGGCTTGGGATTCTCGTGCTAAAAAAGTAGTTGCTAATGAGAAGCTAAAAAACAAAACGGTCTATCCTTTAGAACTAAACACAATGCCAGGGTGGGCAGGCAGTTCTTGGTATTTTAACAGATATATGGATGCTAAAAATTCTGAAGAATTTGCAAGCAAAGAAGCGTTAGATTACTGGCAAAATGTAGATTTATACATTGGTGGATCAGAACACGCAACAGGACACTTATTATACGCGCGTTTTTGGCAAAAATTCTTGTTTGACAAAGGAATTGTACCTGTTGATGAATTTGCAAAAAAGTTGATTAACCAAGGAATGATTTTAGGAACTTCTGCATTTGTGTTTAAAGCTACTATTTTTGTTAAAAATGGTTGTGCAATAGACAAATCTAATGACGACGTTATTGAAAACATACCCACAGTATTTGTTTCAAAAAGTTTATTTTCTAATGATGATGAGTTTGAAACGGTCGTAAAAAATTATTTGTTAGATAAAAAATTACTGAATCCTAATTTTGCAGATTTGGTAATGATTACGAAAACACCATTACATGCAGATGTTTCTTTGGTAAATGCTTCTGATGAGTTAGATGTAGAAGGTTTTAAAAATCATCCCATAAATAAAGAATATAAAGATGCAATTTTTATAGCAGAAGATTTAGTAGAAAATGTTTTTAAAGTTTCTAGAGAAGTAGAAAAAATGTCGAAATCTAAATACAATGTGGTTAATCCAGATGATATTGTTGCAGAATATGGTGCAGATGCTTTGCGTCTTTTTGAAATGTTTTTAGGGCCTTTAGAACAAACAAAACCTTGGAAAACCTCTGGTATTTCTGGAGTTTCTTCTTTCTTAAAGAAATTATGGAAGTTGTATTTTAAAGGAGAAAAGTTTGAAGTTTCTGAAGAAAAAGCTACAAAAGATGAGTTAAAAATTTTACATAAAACCATAAAAAAGGTAGAAGAAGATATAGAAAACTTCTCTTTTAATACTTCTGTTTCTACATTTATGATTGCTGTAAATGAATTAACAGCTTTAAAGTGTAATAAACGCGAAATTTTAGAACCTTTGCTAGTTTTATTATCGCCTTATGCACCACATATTACAGAAGAATTGTGGAGGTTATTAGGTCATAAAACATCTATTGCTACTGTAGATTTTCCTGTTTTTGAAGCAAAACATTTGGTAGAAAGTGCTAAAAATTATCCGATTTCTTTCAACGGAAAAATGCGTTTTACTTTAGAACTTCCTTTAGATTTATCTAAAGAAGAAATAGAAAAAACAGTAATGGCACATGAAAAAACAGTAGCACAATTAGAGGGCAGAACACCTAAAAAAGTAATTATTGTACCTGGAAAAATAGTAAATATAGTAGGTTAGTACACAGTGTGCTTTTGGTATTAGCTTGTTTGTGCAGAAAATGTTTTTTGAAAATGTAATTTCGTTTTTGCGGTAAAATCTATCCATTTAAAAAACTAAATCTATAAATAATACTAATTATTAGATTTTATTCTTGCTAAAGTTGCAATTATATTAAGTTATTAAAGCTACTTTATATTTAAGTCTGCCTTATTTACAAAAGAGTTTTTACGTTAAAAGTAAACCAAAAGTCATTACAGTATTTGTAATGGCTTTTTTATTTTGGTATCTTTCCATGAAATTTATCATTAAAAATACAAAACCATTTTGTTTAAAGTTAAAAATATTTCTTTACGAATCCGTATCTTTTTATCGATGCTTTTTTTGGTTTTATTGGCCTCTATATTAATTTTGGTGGTTACAGTATACCAGTATGATGAGCAAACAAAAGACTATAACATTCAGCGTTTTGAACGTAAAGAAGCCATTACCAAACAAATCATAGATTTAGAGTTAAGTAATAAAACCACTTACGCGGTAAAAACAGAAAATTTAGAAAAGATTTTTAAAGAGCGTATTTATGAAATATCGTCTATTAATAAATTAAATATTGCCATATATAATTTAAAAGGTAAACTTTTAAAATCTTCTATTGCTGCTGCTTTCGAAAAAATTGATGTACAACCACTTACGCAAGAAATTGTAAAAGAGTTGGCACAAAACTCTAACCATAGAATTTTAAAAAATAAAGAAGTAGAAGGTACCAGTTACCAAACTTCTTACACCTATATAAACGATTCAAAATTTAAGCGAATTGGTATTTTAGAATTGCAGTTTACACAAGATAATTCAGAGATTGAGCATGAATTAAGAGAGTTTATTTCTAGATTAAGTTTAGTGTATTTGGTAATGTTTTTAATTGCCATTGCATTTGCTTATTTCTTATCCAGTTACATTACACGTTCTATAAAAACCATTTCAGATAAAATGCAGCAAACGCGTTTAAATGAACGTAATGAAAAAATTATTTTAGATACAGCAAGCTCAGAAATAGAAGTTTTGGTAGATGCTTACAATAGCATGATAGATCAATTGGAAGAAAGTGCAGCAAAATTAGCAAAAAGCGAACGGGAACAAGCATGGAGAGAAATGGCAAAACAGGTGGCTCATGAAATTAAAAACCCACTAACTCCAATGCGTTTAACTGTACAAAGTTTTCAAAGAAAATTTAATCCTGAAGATAATAATATTAAAGAAAAATTAGCAGAATATAGCCAAACTTTAATTCAGCAAATAGATGTAATGAGCTCTATTGCATCTGCTTTTTCTGATTTTGCCAAAATGCCATCACAAAAAAAAGAAGAAATAGAGGTGATAAGTGTGGTAAAATTTGCCTTAGACATTTTTAATGAAAAATCTATAGCTTATCAACCCAAAGAAAAAGAATTGTATGCCTTTTTAGACAAAACCCAATTAATTAGAATTGTTACCAATTTGGTTAAAAACGCAATTCAAGCAACAGATAAGGAAGAAAACCCACTCATAAATGTATTTGTTTTTTCTGAGAAAAATAATTTAAAATTAGAGGTTACAGATAACGGAAAAGGAATTGCAGATAATGTAAAAGAGCTAATTTTTGAACCAAAATTTACCACAAAATCAAGTGGAATGGGTTTAGGTTTAGGTATGATTAAAAACATCATAGAGGCTTACGATGGTACTATTTCTTTTGTATCTAAAGAAGGAGAAGGTACCGTTTTTACGGTTGTTTTACCAAAAAAATAGGTGTTTATCAAAATTGTTTTTTAAACTAAGATCTTTAGTATTGATAAGTAAAAAATAAAATCTATTATCAAAGTATAGTTTCTTGTTCCTTTTTTTTAATCTAAAAGATACAATGCTATAAAACACAAATCATTTTATAAAATCTAATTTTTTAATTCTTATTCTTGACAATTGAATTTAAAAATGCAATTTTAAATGCGACTAAATATTTCTTAAGTGTTCTAAAAAAATAAATAATGAGAAAGAAGAAATTAATGGATTTTCATAGGTTTTTAGATGAAGCTGGTGATACTACTTTCTACGGTAAAGGAAAGAGAAATATTATTGGAGAAAATGGAGTTTCAAAAGCGTTTATCCTTGGAATGATAAAAATTAAGGATCCATTAGATGAGGTAAGAGATAAAATAAATGAGCTTCAAAACAAAATAATTGGTGATGAATTTTATCATGTTCCCAGTGTTCTAAAGAAAATTAAAAAAACAGGATACTATTTGCATGCTACAGATGATTTACCAGAAGTTAGAAAAGAAATGTTCGATTTAATGAAAACCATAAATTGTAGTTTTGAAGCTGTTGTAGGAAGAAAAGATATTGAGCGTTATGAAACAAAACATAAAGGTAAAGAAGAATATTTTTATGCAGATTTATTATCTCATTTACTTAAAAATAAATTAACAAAGCATGACAAATTGGTTATGCATATTTCAGAACGAGGTAAAAGCACTAAAAATCATAATTTAGAATTAGCTTTTTTAAAAGCCAAGCAAAGATTTTCCAGGGTTAATAAGGATAAAGAATCAAAAACTGAAATAGTTTTCAATGTAAATTATCCAACTAAAGATCCGTTATTAAATTTGGTAGATTATTTTTGTTGGACAATTCAACGTGTTTTTGAAAGAGGAGAAATCAGATATTATAATTATATTAAAGATCAAGTAGTATTAGTAGTTGATTTATATGATAGTAATAAATATGAAGGTTGGAAAAATTATTATGATAACAGAAAAAATCCACTAACATCTAAAAATAAAATAAGCCCACTAAAACACTAATTTTAAATTAAATTTAAAATAACGACGTGGAGTCGACTTTCGTGTTCCGCAGACTAATAGATACAAATATAAGAAATATATATGGATATATAAAAATGAATATTATCAGTTTATAGGAAATGTATATGATTAAAACCAAAACAACCATGAATTATCAAAACATACAAGTAACAAAAAAAGATAGTTTAGCACAAATTACCATTAACAGACCAAAAAAATTAAACGCTCTAAATAAAGCAACAATACAAGAGTTACACACTGCATTTGATACTTTAGAAACAGACCAAAGTATTAAAGTTATTATTTTAACAGGAAGTGGAGAAAAAGCCTTTGTAGCAGGTGCAGATATTTCTGAATTTGCCCATTTTACAGAACAAGAAGGTGCAAGTTTAGCAAAAGTAGGACAAGAAATTTTATTTGATTTTGTAGAAAATTTAGACACACCAGTTATTGCTGCTGTAAATGGCTTTGCATTAGGTGGTGGTTTAGAATTGGCAATGGCTTGCCATTTTAGAATTGCTTCAGAAAACGCAAAAATGGGCTTGCCAGAAGTTTCTTTAGGTGTTATACCAGGTTATGGTGGTACACAACGCTTGCCACAATTGGTAGGTAAAGGTAAAGCTATGGAAATGATTATGACAGCTGCTATGATTTCTGCAGAAGAAGCAAAACAACTAGGTTTGGTAAATTATGTAGTAGAATTAGAGGCTTTATTACCTTTGGCAGAAAAACTAGCGGGTAAAATAATGCGCAATTCTTCGGTGGCTATTAGTGCTGCAATTGTTGCTATTAATGCAGGTTATAAAGAACCTATTACTGGCTTTAAAACAGAAATAGATAGTTTTGGTAGTTGTTTTGCTACCGCAGATTTTAAGGAAGGTACTACCGCGTTTTTAGAAAAAAGAAAACCAAATTTTCCTGGAAATTAGTTGTTATCATTACTTTCTTATGCAAAAAAAACGAGTCTTTGAAGACTCGTTTCTAACAAAACATAAAATATAAAACTAAAGGATTAAAGTATAAATTCTTTCAAATAAGATTTTCCAGAATTTTTTACAACTACTTTATAAGCGCCTTTAATATCTTCTTCTAATTTTAAAGTTCTATTTACAATGTTGTGTGTTGTTTTATCAATTGTTTCACTGTAAATCATTTCATCTTCATAATACACTATGATTTTAGTTGGTTTTTTAGAAAACGATATTTGAGAAAATAAAATTAAATTATCTTTAGTTCTTAAAACGGGCTTAAAAACAGTTTTTTGAGCTGTAAAATTTACTTTACCGTCGGCAACTGTAAATTCCTTTATAATAATTTCAAAATCTTTATCCAATTCTGTGCTATATGTTCCTTCTTCTAATTTAGATAAATCAAAAGTTTTAGTATAAGCTCCAGAAGTTTTAATTTGTTGTTTATAGACTACAGCACCTGCTATATTTTTTATAAATAAAGTATTTCCTTTTTGTACGTCGTTAAAAGTAACTTTAACTTTTTCGGCAGCCAAACCTTTTAAATTGTTTGCCAACTCGTTTGCGTTGCTTAGTAAGCTACCAAACAGTGTAGCCATAACTAATAGTGTTTTAATTGTTGTCTTCATTTTTTTTCATTTATATGATTAATAACACTACAAAGATATGGTAGAATTAAACTTTGTAAAACAACAAAATTAGCCACTTTATATACTATATTTTATCAAAAATAATATTAAGGTTAATTAAAGGGTTAATTATGTATAGTTTATAGGTAATTTTAAAAAATAAATAACTAAAAAAAAGCGAGCCTTAAAAGGCTCGCTTTACCATTAAATTATAGCAGTAATTTAATGCATCAATTAACTAAATCTTAAAGGTTAAAGTTTTTGGTAAAAGACCTGTTGTTAGATTTTATAACAACTGTATAAGCACCTTTTTCTTGCTCAGATACTCTGTAAACTCTGTTTAAAATACTTTTAGCATCTGTAACAGTTTCTTTATAAATCATTTCATCTCCATAATATAAATTTACTTTTAACGGTTCTTTATTAAAAGCTATTTTAGAGATTAAAACCAAGTTGTTTTCTGTTCTAATAATTGGTTTAAAAACTTTTTCTACATTGTCTTCAAAAGTTACCAAACCTTTGCTTATAGAAAAAGATTTTACAATAATTTCAAATTCTTTTTCCAATTCTGTTGTATAGTTTCCTTCTGCTAAATGAGATAAATCAAATGTTTTAGAAAATGCACCATTTTTTTCAATTTGTGCACTATATACAGAAGTACCTTCTAAATTTCTTATAGATAAGACTTGTCCTTTTTTTGCGGCAGTAAATTCTACAATTACATTACTTACTTTAGAAGTATTGTTTTCTTTTGCGTTGTTGTTTCCGTTAGTAATTAATGTTCCAAACATTAAAGCTACTACTACTAGTTTTTTTACTATTGCTTTCATAATTTTTGTTTTTATCATTGTTCATGATGTTTAACACTACAAATTTATGGCGTTTATAGATCCCTGAAAACATTTAAATTAGCAAATATATACACTAAATTATCTATTAAATTAAGGTTAATTGAATGTTAAGTTAATTTAGAATACAATAATGTTAATTTTATAAGCGTTATTTCATTTTTGTGTTGTAATTTTGCACATATATAAATAGGTTATGAAAACAAAACCAACATTAGAAAAAATAACACCAAGTTTTGGTAGTTCTTTGTTAGTTAAACAGCACGTACAGTTTTTAAAGAAGAATAAGGCATTTTGGCATTTTCATCCAGAAATAGAAATTGTATACGTTAATAAAGGGAAAGGAAAAAGGCATATAGGTAACCATATTGGTTATTTTAACAACAGTCAGTTGGTTTTAATTGGTTCTAACTTGCCACACATGGGTTTTGTAGATCGTTTAACAACTAATGGTTCAGAAACCTTAATACAATTTAAGCCAGATTTTTTAGGAGCAGATTTCTTTAGTATTCCAGAAATGCAGGCAATCAATCAATTATTTGAAAGAGCAAAAAAAGGCATTCGTTTTAATATAGAAATTAAAAAAAGAATTGGTGCAAAAATAGAAAATTTAGCGGGTTTAGAAGGTGCTGAAAGAATTATTGCGTTTTTAAACATACTAAAAGAATTGGCAGAAACAGACGATTATACCATTTTAAATGCAAATGGTTTTGCTTTTGAAACCCAGCCACAAGACAACAAAAAAATAGATGTTATATTCAAACACATTAACGAGAATTTTACCAGAAGCATTCCTTTAGAAGAAGTAGCCGATTTGGTAAGTATGACAGTGCCTGCATTTTGTAGATTTTTCAAAAAAACCACGTCAAAAACATTTACAAAATTGGTAAATGAGTATCGTGTGGTGCATGCAACAAAATTATTATCAGAAAGCAATATGAGTATTGCAGACATTGCTTTTGAGTGTGGTTTTAATAATTTTTCTCATTTTAATAAATTGTTTAAAGAGTTTACAGGAAAATCAGCTTCTAAATACAGAAGCGAAATGTTGAACTTAATTCAATAGCACATTTTCTTCAAAAAGGGTAAAAAACCGACTCAAAATTTAAAATACGCATTTTTATACAGGTTTAAGATTATTTTTTTAAACAAACATGCAATTGGGTTACTTAAAAATAAAAAGGCTTTAAATATAGAATTTTAAAGCCTTTTTTTATTAGCAAAAACTATGTAATAAATTTATGTATAGTTAAAACTTATTGCAGTCCATTCCATTCATTATAGAATTGTTCCAAATAAATTTCCATAAACGCATGTCGTTTTTCAGCAATACGTTTTCCAGTAGCTGTATTCATATGTTCTTTTAAAAGCAGCAATTTCTCATAAAAATGATTTATGGTAGGAGCCGTAGAATTTTTATACGCCTCTTTCGTCATATTTAAGTTGGGTAAAATCTCAGGATCATACAACGCTCTATTTTTAAAACCACCATAATTAAAACATCGTGCAATACCTATTGCCCCAATAGCATCCAATCTATCTGCATCTTGCACTACTGCTAACTCTTTAGAATTAAAGGTTTTGGCAGTAGTATCAAACGTATTTTTAAAAGAAATGTGTTTCATAATATTTACAACATGTACACCCGTTTTTTTAGGTACATTTTGTGCAATTAAAAAATTTGTTGCTTTTTCCGGACCAATTTTTTCGTTACCGTTGTTAAATTTTGGGTCGGCAATATCATGCAAAAGCGCGGCTAAAGAAACCACAAAAACATCGGTTTTTTCATCTTTAGAAATTAAAATAGCGTTTTTAAAAACGCGTTCTACGTGAAACCAATCATGCCCACCTTCTGCATTTTGCAACTCTTTTTTTACAAAGGCTATCGTATTTTTAATAACAATTTCTTTATTCATAATTATTTTCTAGAGGCCAATTCTTTTTGTATTTTTTTCAGTTCCATGTACATATAAATACTCATAGGAATAAAAAGTAAAGGTAACAAAGTGTTAAAAGAAAACCCTTCTATATAGGTTTGGTAAGCACTCACTAAAATTAATAAAAAAACCACAACAATCTTAAAAAAGAACATTTTTTGCTGTGTTTTTAATTTCTTTAAAAGTTCTTCTTTGGTATAATTGGTAAAAGCCATAGGTGTTTTTTAGTAAAATTAAAAAAACCACACGATTTTTTTTTCATGTGGTTTTTCAAAGTTCTCTTTCTTCAAAAAGCTTTAGAATAGCTTAACAATATTCGTCATAAGCCTGTGCCAAATTTTCTGCAATCATTTGTGCAGAGCGTCCTTCTATATGATGTCTTTCTAGCATGTGCACTAAATTACCATCTTTAAACAAAGCCATTGCTGGCGAAGACGGCGGAAAAGGAATCATAAATTCACGCGCTTTTTGTACAGATTCTTTCTCTACACCTGCAAAAACCGTAGTTAAATTGTCTGGTGTTTTAGCAGCGCCTAAAGAAGCAATTGCTCCTGGTCTTGCAGTACCTGCAGCACAACCACAAACAGAGTTTACAACCACTAAAGTTGTTCCTTTTTTTGCCATTGCCTTTTCTACATCTTCACCGGTATATAATGCTTCAAAACCAGCATCAATTAACTGGTCTCTCATTGGTTTTACTAATTCTTCTGGATACATAATTATATAATTTTATGTAACAAAGATAAGTATTTGTTTTGCAAAATTCAACCTTAATATAAACGCTGTTTTCAATAGAAATATCAACAAAATTTATAGGGAATTATTGTTGTTGATTTATAATAATTTGGGCATGCCCATTGCTATAAAAAAGTTTCGTTACACTGCACTTTTCTATAGCAATCGTCAGGCTTTTCGCACTCGCTTTATTTTCGTACCTCAAATAAGAGCTCAAACAAATGCTACAATCCTTCATGCAAGAGCAAACTTTTGGCTACAAAACAGTTTTCAGCATTTTTTCAAAAAAAAGAAAAAAAAATCGAAATTATGTACAATCTAACCCCATAAAAAAATAATACTTTATAAGTAATTTGGTAAATTTACGGCAACAAAAATCAATTATGGGCAAATTTACAAAATGGATAGGAGCAGGCTTGGGTTTTACGTTAGGTGGCCCAATTGGTGCAGCAATAGGTTTTGCAATAGGTAGTTTTGTAGACGGTTTTTCAGAAAAAGATCTGGTTTTAGAGCAAGGCGAATATCAACAAAAAACAAGCAAAGAAAAACAAAGTGCACAAACACAATCTGGCGATTTTGAAATGAGTCTATTGGTTTTAGCCTCTATTGTAATAAAAGCAGACGGTAAAATAGATCAAAAAGAATTAGATTTTGTACGTGCTCAATTTTTAAGAATGTATGGTAAAGAAAGAGCCAACAATGCCTTTAAATTATTTAAAGGTGTGGTTAAACAAAATATCTCTTCGCGTCAAGTTTGTATGCAAATAAGAGAACACATGTCTCATGCAGCGCGTTTGCAATTGCTGCATTTTTTATTTGGTATTGCAAAGGCAGACCAATTGGTGTCTCATAAAGAAGTAGAAGAAATTAGAAAAATTGCAGGGTATTTATATATAAATAATAGCGATTACAACTCTATAAAAGCCATGTTTTATAATGAGGCTGAAAATGCGTACAAAATTCTAGAAATTACAAAAGCGGCTACAAATAACCAAATTAAGGCAGCTTACAGAAAAATGGTAAAAAAATACCATCCAGACAGGGTGCAAAATTTAGGAGAAGCGCATATTAAAGGTGCCAAAGAAAAATTTCAAAGTGTACAAGAAGCTTATGAGAAAATTAAAAACGAACGTAACTTTTAGTTTTCTTCAAATAATTGTGCAACAATTGTAACGCAAACAAAAAAAATGTGTTGTTCGTTATAATTTAATTTAAACCTTCCATAATTTTCTAAAAATGGTAAAACTTACAAGCTTTTTATAAAAACTTACAAATTAGTAAACTTAGTTATTAACAATTATACTAGGTTAATTCTTCTTTAATTGGGGTGTCAAAGACATTGTCTATGCTAAAAAAAACCTAAGTAACTAATTTTCAGTTTAATAAAATTTAACTTTTTTTTTGGAATATGTTAAAAACTTTTCTAAATTTGTTAAAGAACTAAATTCCCCAATATGCTTCATTTAACAATTACCCATTTACCCTTTATTAAATTAAGACAACTTTACAATTTGTATGTGAAAGTTACAGTTTGTTTTGTGCAATAAATTAAAAAAAATAAAGAAAGTCAATTATTTCTAGTGACTTTTTTACAATTTAGGGTCTTTAACTTAATACAACATTAAATACAGCACTTTAAAGTGCACACAATATATTTAAAATAATTTTTTAAATTTTTAGAACAACGTAGCGCTAACGGCTAATCTACAAATTTAGAAAATTAGAAGAAAACAATAGTATAGTAAAATAATTGATGATTATGACAAAAATTACTTCAAACAAAACAAACCAACAAACCTTTAAAGGTTTCCTATTGTTCATGTTGTTTTTAATTGCTATGACAACTGCAGGTTATGCACAGTGTGGAGACACCTCAGCAACTGGTGATTGTGATGGTGACGGTATTAATAATATCGATGATCTAGACGATGACAATGATGGTATTCCAGATTCAGTAGAGGTAGCTCCTTGTGGTCTTGTCTTTGATAATGCTTCATTTACTTTGCCACCTCCTTTTACGAGGTCAGAAAATTGTAGCCAAGGTATTTGGTTTGATGCAGCTCCAGTTTATGCAATTGGTGGTGCAGATAATCCTTGCTTTCAGGTAGATGCAAATCAAAATACAATCACAGATTTTACTACAGGTTTAGGTACGGGTGGTTCTATAATAGGTATTCAGGCAGGCCCTTCAGATAACGGTGCCGAAGATTTTTTGCAAGTAGTTAGTTTAACGCTTCCTGCTCAGCCAAATCAAGATTTTGAATTTAGTTTTGCTAACATGATTTGGGCTAGAACAGATTTTGCTGGTGACCCTAGCATAGTTGATAGCACTTTGGAAGGTCAAATTGAATTAAGAGTAAACGGTAGTCAATTTATAATATTAGATGGTGAGGCAGGTCTTGGTTTCGGTGCCTGGGAATTCGATAACTTTTTTGTGAATTCAGGTTCAGATAATTTTATAACTGTAGATGTTTTTGTTAAAAGAGGGCCAAATGTGGGTGGTAACGATTACTTATTGGATGACATAAGTTTGCAACCTCTATTTTGTGATTTCCCTGATGCCGATGGAATTTCAAATCAATTCGATTTAGATGCGGATAATGATGGGATTTATGATGTTGTAGAAGCAGGTGGTATAGATAGTAATAATGATGGTATAGCAGATGATGATGATAATAATGCTAACAATACAGCTACCAATGGTTTTCCTAGTTCTGCAACTTTAGCAGGTTTAGATCCTGTGGATACTGACAATGATGGGGCTTTAGATTATTTAGACACAGACTCTGATAATGATGGTTGTTCTGATGCAAATGAAGCTTATGAAAATCCTAACGCTGATGGTGGTGATGGCGGACAGTTTGGAATGGGAGATCCATTATTGCTTTCTGAAGCTGAAATAAATCAAGACGGTACAGTATTTGGTTCTGCAGCAACATATCCTGGTACTAATAATGCGGTAGTAACTGCTTCGCGCGCAAGTATTTCGAAAAATATAGCTGATGTTACAGCTCAGCAAGGAGATGCTGCAGCCTTAATAGTGGTGGTACAAGCAGATCAAACCACAACTTTTGATGCTAACGGTGATCCTGTGTATTCAGATGCTTTCAATGCTAATGAAGGTTTGGCGTATCAATGGTTTAGAAACGGCGTTATAATAGATAACACAACAGACGGCGGTGTCTATTCTAATTTCAATACCTCTCGTCTAAGTATTTCAGATGTTACAGGATTAGATGGGTTGAATTACTCGGTAGAAATTACCATGCCGGGTCTAAACTCGGGGGCAATGATTCCGGCTAATATCTGTATAGAGTTAACAGATTCAGGAACATTAAATGTAGTAGAGCGAGATTCAGATGGTGATGGCATAGTAGATAGTTTAGATCAGTGTCCTGGTTTCGATGATTCTTTAGATTTTGATAATGATGGTGTTGCAGATGGTTGTGATGATGATGATGATAATGATGGTATTACCGATACTCAAGAAAGATTTATATGTAGTTTAGATGTTTCACCAAATTTAGCGGTTGGAGCAACAACAGCTAATCAGCCAGTTATGGCTGGTGGTACTGCTACAATTAATAATGTTTACCCTTTTAGTGGGGTGTCGGTTAATATTACAGCAACTGCCGAAGATGATCCTTCTAATGATGCTTCTTTAAACAACCAACCTGCGCAAGTAGGCGGTTTTCAGGCAAATGATCCAAATGTATCTTCAGAAACGATACGTATGCAGGGTTTTAGAACAGATTTTCTTGATGGAGAAGCGGCTATTTTTGAATACGCGTTTACCGATATTGTTGGGACTCCTCAGTTTACACTCCTAGGTGTTGATGGCGGAGATATAATTACCGTTACCTCTGCTGCGGCGCCAGGTACTAATGCGCCTGTACAATTTTTTAATTCCAGAAATAATGAGAATTTCAGTGAAAACTTTGACGGTGCGCCCACACCTACAGCTAATACAAACCTAGTACTATCAGAGGCTATAAACAACAATACGAGTTCGGCTTCTTATGTTTCGTATGCAGCGGGTTCAGCCGATTTAAGTATAAATTCAGTAGATGTTCGAATTAATGGTTTAGTTT
Organism: uncultured Polaribacter sp.; assembly: GCF_947495205.1. Taxonomy (GTDB): domain Bacteria; phylum Bacteroidota; class Bacteroidia; order Flavobacteriales; family Flavobacteriaceae; genus Polaribacter. Next base: position 462,785 of record NZ_CANLXV010000001.1, read on the forward strand.
CTGCTTTTACAATACGAGTTTCAAAGGTTAAACGTGATGGAAATATATATAACTCGGGACTTTCAACGGTTATACTGTCTAATTTTAATTATTGTGTAACTCAGGATACCGATGGTGATACAGTGCCTGATTTTAGAGATCTAGATGCCGATAACGACGGTATTTATGACGTAGTAGAAGCTGGTGGTAAAGATACAAATAATGATGGTTTTGCCGACGGACTTACAGATACGGTAACAGGTATTCCAAGTAGTGCAGGTGCAGGTTTAGCGCCTATTGATACTTTAGGTGATAATACCTTTGACTTTTTAAATGGCGATAGTGATGGCGATGGTTGTAGTGATGCAAACGAGGCATATAACGATGCTAATGCCGATGGTGGCGACGGCTTACAATTTGGTACAGGAGAACCTGCACCAATAAATGCAAACGGTACCGTAATTGCAGCATCCTACTCTACAGCTCAAAATCCACAAGTTTCAGGAGTTACAGACCCAACAGATGATTTAGGCTGTGAAATTGACAGCGATGGCGATGGCGTATTAGACAGCGCAGATATTTGCCCAGGTGGAGATGATAGTGCAGATAATGATAATGATGGTGTCCCAGATTTTTGTGATCTAGATGATGACAATGATGGGATACCAGATACTGCAGAAACATTATGTAGCGCTACAAGCGTAACAAGATTGGTGTTTATTATTGACGATTCTGGTTCAATAAGTGATGCAGAAAGAGCTAGCCTAACAATATCTTTGCAAAAACTTGCAGATGATTTAGAAGTTAGGGGTAATGTGGAAATTGCAGTAGTTCAATATGGTAGTCCCAATGTGCCACAGAGATTTGGGAGTCATACTTTTGCAATTGTTTCAGGATACACTTCAAATCCAACAATAGCGATTTCTAATAATACAAATCTCAATTTTGATCACTTACCAGAATCTATAGATCAAATGATTGACGATGGAATATTTGATGATGGAGGTCAGTTAGCTAATCCTTCGGGGTTTTTTATATTTACAGATGCGGAGCGTAGTTTTACCATTGGTATTAATGCTGTTTCTGCTCTAGTTGATGAGGGAGGTGCTGATTCACCAGAAGCATTAAACGACTTTGGGGAGTATCAGCGTTTATCTAGTTTGTACAATGCTTCAATATCAGCATTTCAAGCTAATAGTATTGCTCAAGATTCAGATGGAATACAACAAGGAGGAGGTATCTATATTATAGATAACACATTTGATATACCGGATGCTAGTATAGACGCATTAGGAGCTGCTATATTTAATAATTCAGCTTGTGATCTTAACGATAATGATTCAGATAACGATGGTATTCCTAATCAATTTGATTTAGATGCAGATAACGATGGTATATACGATGTAGTAGAAGCAGGAGGTCAAGATGCAAATAATGATGGTTTAGCCGATGGACTTACAGATACGGTAACAGGTATTCCAAGTAGTGCAGGTGCAGGTTTAGCGCCTATTGATACTTTAGGTGATAATACCTTTGACTTTTTAAATGGCGATAGTGATGGCGATGGTTGTAGTGATGCAAACGAGGCATATAACGATGCTAATGCAGATGGTGGTGATGGTTTACAGTTTGGTGCGGGAGAGCCTGGTGCTATCAATCCAAATGGTACAGTAGTAGCAGCATCCTATTCTACAGCTCAAAACCCACAAGTTGCAGCTGTAACTGCAGTCGGGCCCAATGCAGATGGTGATTCCCTTGCAGATACTTGTGATGATGATGATGATAATGATGGGAATCCAGATAGTAACGAATTAGCTAACAATTCTGATCCAGGTGTATCAGGTGCAATGGATGATATGGAAACTACGCCTTTAGACACGCCAGTTACAATCAATATATTAGACAATGACGATTTTTTACCAAATAATGATCCTAACAACTTAGGAAATACAATAATTACTCCAGTAAGTAACTCTGGTACGGGTACTGTAACTTTTGATCCAAATACAGGCGAAGCAACCTATACACCAGGTCCTGGAGAAGTTTTAGGTCCTATTACAATAGTATATCAAGTATGTAATGATGTTGACAATGACACAACATTTGATGCCAACAATATGCCAGCAACAAACACAGCAGACGATGTTTGTGAGCAAGCAACATTAACTATTGAGTTAACAGATATTGACAGCGATGGCGATGGCGTACTAGACAGTGCAGATATTTGTCCAGGTGGTGATGATACTGCCGATAATGACGGCGATGGTGTACCAAATATTTGTGATCTCGATGATGACAATGATGGTATTTTAGACACAGAAGAAGGGATTTGTACTAACAATTTTACAAAAATTAGACCTAGCGATTTTGGTTTTCCAATTATGTCTTCTGGCAATAATGGAACAGCAGATGTAAGTGCTAATTTTGGATATCCTCCTGGGAGTATTATTGTAACGGCTACCAATGCTGTTGTTAATGATAATGGTACAGAGTTTATAGTAAGTAATGGAGGTATTGCAGATAAATCTACTTTTACATTTTCAGGTACAATTCCTGTCAGAATAGAAGCACAACATGGCTCTGTATTACCAGGTAACTTAGGTGTTATAGACGGAATCATATCTGAAGATACGATATTATATGATTTTGATGATCCAAATAATGTTTTTGATGATACAAATTATGATTTAATTCAACAGGGTAGTACTTATTTTGTTGAAAAGGTAATGTCTGATGGTCCTCTTAACAGATACCAAGTAGGAAGGTGGATTTCACAAGAGTACGCTAGGTCTGTTTCACTTTTCTCAACCTCTTCAAGTCCGGGTAATTTAATTATTTTAAGAGTATGTGCACCAATAGATACAGATAGAGATGGAGTTCCAAATATTTTCGATTTAGACTCAGACAACGATGGTTGTCCAGACTCAATAGAATCAGGAGGTGCCGATGCAGATGGTGATGGTATTTTAGGAGATACAGCAACAATGGTAGATGCAAACGGACAAGTTACCACAGGTAGTGGAGACATTTCAGATGGTTATAATGGAGCTAGCATTAATAATGCAGAAACAGTTGCTACAGAAGTAGTAATAGCTACTCCACCAGCAGACCAAACGGTGAATAGTGGTACAGATGCAACGTTTACGGTAGCCGTTACTGCTACGAATACAACATCTTTTTCTGGTTTTGCACCAAGTACCACACCAGATTATAGTGCTAATTCAGGTAACGCAGATGGCAACATACAATATCAATGGTATTTAGGCGATTCTACAGATCCAACTAATGCAATAGCTAGTCAAACGACTAACACCTTAACACTTAACGGAGTAGACCTTTCTATGGATGGTAATGAATATTGTGTAGTAATTACACATCCAGACAATTTATGTTTTACAGAAACAAGATGCGCTACTTTAACTGTTGAAGAATCGGCTGATGTAGCGGTTAATAAAGTATTAACAACAACAGGACCTTTCGCTATTGGAAGTGTTGTTACTTACGATATTACAGTAAGTAATGCTGGACCAAGCACAGCAACAAATGTGGTGGTTACAGATACTCCAACAAATTTAACAATTACTGGAGTTACAGGAGGAGGATGTTCATCATTCCCTTGTACAATACCAAGTATTGCTCCAGGATCTCCTGCAAGCGATGTGGTGATAACGGTTACAGCAGAAGTTGCCGATTCTGGTAACTTTACAAACGGAGTAACAGTAAGTGCAGATCAACCAGATCCAAATTTAGCAAACAATGAAGATGCAGATACTGAAACAGACAATATAGGAAATGTACCAGAGTTAAATCCAACAGCAGATAATGAATCTGTAACGGGTGCAACAATCAACACGCCATTAAACATTAGTGTTTTAAATGGTGATGAAGATCCAGATGGTGATAATGGGAATTTAATGATTACAGAGATTATAGATCCTAATAATGGTAATTTAGCAACACCAATTGCACCAGGCTCAACAGTAACGTTAAGTGATGGTACCATGGTAACCTTACAGACCAATGGTACTTTAGATGTAGTTCCAGCACCAGATAGCACAGAAGT
>NZ_CANLXV010000002.1 GCF_947495205.1 uncultured Polaribacter sp.
CAATTGCAATTAGCTAGAATAATCACTAAAGAGAGAGCAACTCGCTTAGAGGGTAGTTTTGGAAAAGAAAAAGAACATTATCATTTAAAGAAGATAAAAGCCAAGACAAAGAAAACTGAAATTCTCTGGATATTCTTTGGAATACATACTGCAAACTGTCTTGAAATTGGCAGAAGAATGCAAAAACAATCTTTAGAAAAAGTAGCCTAAACATTAATCTTAAAAAGATAAAAGTATAGGATAAATACGCCCTGATTTTACTGAGAACCTAAAATAAATAGCGAAAAAACTAAAAACCATCTAAAATTTATAAATTTTAAATGGTTTTTTTTAGAATTGTTATTTATAAGTCTGCTACTTCTGAAAGTGCTTCTCTATGCTTAAATTTTTAAAAATATTTATCATAATAGATCCTTAAATAAGGAAATTAAAGTTAATAAAAAAAATCTACAAAAAAATCCCAAGCAAAAGCTTAGGATTTAAACATTTTTTAGAGACGTTACTATCTACATTTCTAATGCCCCCGTTGGGTTGTTATTCATTAATAATTCTACAGGATTTTCTAAAGCTTCTTTAACAGCAACTAAAAAACCAACAGATTCTCTACCATCTACAATTCTATGATCGTAAGACAAAGCAACATACATAATGGGTTGAATAACCACATTTCCAGCTACTGCCATTGGTCTGTTTACAATATTATGCATTCCTAAAATACCACTCTGTGGTGGATTGATAATTGGAGTAGACAACATAGAACCAAACACACCACCATTGGTAATCGTAAAAGTTCCACCAGTCATTTCATCTATAGTAATTTGCCCATCTCTTGCACGAATAGCCAAACGTTTAACTTCGCTCTCTACACCTCTAAAAGATAAATTTTCTGCATTTCTAATTACAGGAACCATTAAGCCTTTAGGGCCTGAAACTGCAATAGAAATATCTTGAAAATCATGCTTTATTTGAAAATCTCCATCTATCATAGAATTTACATCAGGATACATTTTTAAAGCTCTAACAACAGCCAATGTAAAGAAAGACATAAACCCTAAACCAACACCATGTTTTGCTTTAAAGTCTTCTTTGTATTGAGAACGTAAATCGAAAATTGGTTGCATATTAACCTCGTTAAAGGTTGTTAACATTGCTGTTTCGCTTTTTACAGCTACCAAACGTTCTGCAACTTTTCTACGTAACATAGACATTTTTTTACGCTCTGTACCACGTGTTCCGTTTGCAGGTTGTGTTCCCATAGAAGGTACCGCTTTTACAGCATCTTCTTTAGTTATTCTACCATCTTTACCAGTTCCCTTTACAGCGTTTGTATCAATCCCTTTTTCCGCCAAAACTTTTTTAGCAGCAGGAGAAGCAGTTCCTGTAGCATAAGTATCTTTTTTAGGCTCTTCGCTTTTCGCTTTTGGCTCTTCACCTACTGCTACCTGCGACTGCTCACTGCTTTCTGCACTTCCTTCTGGTTTTGCAGCACTAGTGTCTATTAAACAAACTACTTCACCAACAGCAACAGCATCACCTTCTTCGGCTTTTAATGTAATAATTCCACTTTCTTCTGCTGGCAATTCTAAAGTAGCTTTATCAGAATCTACTTCAGCAATTGGTTGATCTTTTTCAACATAATCTCCATCTTCAACTAACCAAGTTGCAATTTCTACTTCTGTAATTGATTCTCCCGGAGAAGGAACTTTCATTTCTAAAACACTCATGGTTTCTTAATTTACTTTTGCTAAACTTATTTTAGCATTTAATTATTTTATTACTTATTTTTTGGGCGTTTTAACAGGCTTTCCACTAAATCTTTTTTCTGATTCCTGAATTAAAATTCAGGAATCAGAAAAAAGGATACCGTTTCAATCCTTAACGCAACTTACTCAGATTCATTAAAAACACTATCTATTACTGCTTTATGACGCTTTTTAAATCTAGTACTAGAACCAGCTGCAGGCACTGCATAATATTTACGAGAACATACATTTAATTTTACCAAATCAAAACGTTCTAACATAAAACTCCAAGCACCCATATTTCTAGGCTCTTCTTGAGCCCAAACATAATCGGTCACATTAGAATATTTATCTATAATTTGCTGTAACTTATCTAAATGTAAAGGGAATAACTGTTCTATTCTTACTAAAGCAACATCTTCTCTTTCTAACTTATCTCTTTCTTCTAAAAGGTCATAATAGAATTTACCCATACAAAACACTAATTTCTTTACATTTTTAGGGTTTAATGTATCGTCTATTACTTCTTGAAACTCTCCTGTAGCCAAATCTTCCATAGAAGAAATTACTTTAGGATGACGCAATAAACTTTTAGGTGTAAATACAATTAAAGGTTTTCTATAATCTCGTTTCATTTGTCTTCGTAACAAATGATAAAAGTTTGCTGGTGTTGTACAGTTTGCAACAGTCATATTATCTTCTGCACACAATTGTAAATAACGCTCTATTCTTGCAGATGAATGCTCAGAACCTTGCCCTTCATAACCATGAGGCAATAAAACAACTATTCCGTTTTGTAATTTCCATTTGTCTTCTGCAGCAGAAATATATTGGTCAAACATAATTTGCGCACCATTAGAAAAATCTCCAAATTGTGCTTCCCAAATTGTTAATGTATTTGGGTTTGCCATTGCATAACCGTAATCAAAACCTAAAACCCCGTATTCAGATAATAAAGAATTGTAAATATACATTTGTCCTTTATTATCAGGGTTTGTGTTTAACAGATTAATTCTTTCTTCTGTAATTTCATCTCTTAAAATAGCATGTCTATGAGAAAAAGTTCCTCTTTCTACATCTTGTCCAGAAATACGCACATTAAAACCTTCCTCCATTAAAGAGCCATAGGCTAAATTTTCTGCCATTCCCCAATCTAATTGATTGGTTTCAAAAGCCATTTTGTCTCTAGTTTTTAAAATACGTTCTGCTTTTCTTAAAAACTTTGCACCTTCTGGAACGGTAGAAACAACTTTTGCTATATTTTTTAATCCATCTAATTTATAAGAAGTATCAACTTTTTCTAACATTGTAGAAAGGTCTTCTCTATCAAAACCTTCCCAAGTAGATTGCATAAATTCTTTTACTTTTGATGTTTCTACTTTTTTAGATTCATCAAACTCTCTTTCTAACATTCCTTTAAACTCGCTAGTAATTTCAGATACGTAACTTTCCTCTATACTTCCTTCATTTAACAATTGTGCAGCATATAACTCTTTTACATTTTTATGTTTAGAAATGGTTTTGTACAGTTTTGGTTGTGTAAAACGAGGCTCATCACCTTCATTATGTCCATATTTTCTATACCCTAATAAATCTATAAAAACATCTGTTTTAAAACGCATTCTAAATTCTAGCGCCATTTGCATAGCGTGGCAAACAGCCTCTGTATCGTCTGCATTTACATGTAAAACAGGAGATAATGTTACTTTACCCACATCTGTACAATATGTACTAGAACGAGCGTCTAAATAATTGGTAGTAAAACCAACTTGGTTATTTACTACAATGTGTATGGTTCCTCCAGTTTTATAGCCATTTAATTTTGCCATTTGCACTACTTCGTAAGCTATACCTTGGCCTGCAATTGCTGCATCTCCATGAATAACTATTGGTAAAATTTTACCAGAATCGCCATTATATTTTCTATCTATTTTAGCTCTTGTAATTCCTTCTGCAACTGCTGCAACAGTTTCTAAGTGAGACGGATTAGGAACTAAATTCATTTTTATCTCATTACCATCTCTATAGGTTTTACTTAAAGTTAAACCTAAATGGTATTTTACGTCACCATCAATATCATCGTCTTCAAAGTCTTTTCCTTCAAATTCGCTAAATAAATCTCTAACTGGTTTTTTAAAAATATTTACCAATGTGTTTAAACGCCCTCTGTGGGCCATTCCTAAAACACATTCTTTTACGCCGTATATCTCAGCAGCATCTCTTAAAGCAACACTTATACCTGGAATTAAAGCTTCTCCTCCTTCTAAAGAAAATCTTTTTTGACCAACATATTTAGTTTGCAAAAAGCTTTCAAAGGTAACTGCCTGATTTAATTTAGATAAAATATATTTTTTTGCGTCAGTAGAATATTTAGGGTGATTGTAATTTTCATTTAAACGATTTTGCCACCATTTTAATTTTTCTGGGTTGCGCATATACATATACTCCACACCAATAGAATCACAATAAATAGTTTTTAAATGACTAATTATTTCTGATAATTTAACTCTACCAATTCCTAATACCTCACCAGCAGAAAATTCTTTATCTAAATCTTTTTCATTTAAGCCAAAGTTTTCTATTGCTAAAGTTGGTTGGTACTGCCTTCTTTCTCTAACAGGGTTCGTTTCTGTAAATAAATGGCCGCGCGTTCTGTAGCCATTAATTAAGTCTACAACTAAAAATTCTTTTTTTACTTCTTGCGGAATTTCGACTGACTCGTCTTGGTCTGTTAAAGAATAATTTTCATTAGCTAAATCATATCCCTGGAAAAAACTTCTCCAACTTGGCTCTATGGCATCAGGGTTAACTAAATATTTATCATATAAATCGGCTATAAAGCCGGTGTGTGCTGCGTTTAAAAACGAAAATTTATCCATATTATTATCTCTGCTTTATTATAAGCTTATAGGAACGAACAAAAATACAATATTTGTAATAAAAGTAAGAATTTATTTCTGCAATAAATAAAAAATAAAAAAAATAACATTTTTTCATTTTTTATTTGGTCATATGTAAAAAAGTTTTATATTTGCACTCGCAAAACGGAAATAACCGTTGCAAACTCCTCTTTAGCTCAGTTGGTTAGAGCATCTGACTGTTAATCAGAGGGTCCTTGGTTCGAGCCCAAGAAGAGGAGCAAGTTCATAATAACATTGACTGCGAAAGTAGCTCAGGGGTAGAGCATCACCTTGCCAAGGTGGGGGTCGCGGGTTCAAATCCCGTCTTTCGCTCTATTATGAAACACATACCAATGCTGAAGTGGTGGAATTGGTAGACACGCTGGACTTAAAATCCAGTGAGCAGTAATGCTCGTATGGGTTCAAGTCCCATCTTCAGTACTAAAACCGTAACATTTATTTGTTACGGTTTTTTTTATTTAACCACATAAAAAAAGCCAAAACAAAGTTTTGGCTTTATGTTGTTATAATCTATAAATTCCCCAACTTAAGATTATTTAACTATTATGATGTATTTACCCCTAAATACAATGTAAATATATTTCTATTACTTCTAAAAAAAGAGAATTTTCGATGTACTGCAATAATTAATCGATAAACAGAACTAATTATAAGATTAGAGTAAATTAAGCCTTCTTATTAACTCTGGCTTATTAGATCTACTAATAGGAATTACATGTTTTTGAATTAACACCGTATTATCTTCTATATCTATAATTTCTGTTGTATTGATTATAAAAGATCTATGTATTCTTAAAAATAATTTTGAAGGTAATTTTTCTTCTATTTTTTTTAATGTTGAATGCACAATATAATTTTTTTTCTCAGTTTTAATATTTATGTAATCTCCTTTAGCTTCCACCAAAAGAATTTTAGGAATATCTATTTTTACCAAACGTTTTTCTACATTTACATATATATAATTTGCATTCTCTTTTATATTTGTATCTTTTATATTTGTACTTGACTTCTTATCATTTACCGGTTTCAATAGTTTTTCTAAAGATTTTTTAAACCTATCAATTGTTATTGGTTTTAATAAATAATCTACTATACAATCGTACTCAAATGCTTTTAACGCAAACTCTTTATCTGATGTTGTTAGTATTATTTTAGGTGGATTTTTTAGTGATCTGATAAAATCAAAACCAGAAAATGTTGGCATGTGTATGTCTAAAAAAATTAAATCTACTTCAAAAGAGTTTAAATATTTAATTGCCTCTATGGCAGAAGAAAATTCTTCTTGTACATTTAATTTGTTATTCTTGCACATCTGCTGAACTATTAATCTTGCAGCGGCATCATCATCTATAATAATGCAATTCATGTTAGTAGGTTATTATTTGGCATTTAAATATAGTGCAATTCTATTTAAAATTAACAAAAAATCTTTATATTTTGTTGTATTGTTTTTTTTAATCTCCATTTCAAAAATAGAAGCAAGTTCATAACTTTTTGGCATACCTAACATAGCTATTTTATGTTTTACTTTATGCGTATAAAAAGACACTTCATTAAAATTATTTTCCTTAAAACTTTGCACTATACTCTCTAGTTCTAAAGGAAATTCTACTTTTAATATAGCAATCATATTGTTTTTAAAGTCTTCATCTCCTCCAGAAATTTCTTCAATATAAGATAAATTAGGTTTTTCCAATGGCTAAATTTTAATTTGACGTTTTATTTGTTGTTCTAATGAAATAAACGTTTCTGTTCTTAATACTCCTTTAATAGGTAATACCTCTTCATTTAAAATACGCATTAAACTTTTATTACTTTTACATAAAACTTTGATAAAAATATTAAAATTTCCTGTAATGTAATGGGTTTCTATGATTTGAGGAATCTCTTTTAACCTTTTTATTGTTTCAGAAATAGGGCTAGTAGATTCTGTAAAAACACCAATAAATGCGGTTGTAGTATATCCTAAAGAATTAGAATTAACTACCATATGATAGCCTTCTATTAAATTAGTTTTTTCTAATTTTTTTAATCTTTGATGTATAGCTGCTCCAGAAATACCAACCTCTCTTGCAATACTTAAAACAGGGGTTCTTGCGTCTTCTATAAGTTTATTTATTATTATTTTATCAATTCCATCAATTTTCATAAGCCATTCTTTTTGTATAAAGATAAAAAAAATAGAGAATACAAATTGTATTCTCCATTTTTACTTTTAAAATAAAACTTATATTTTAAGACTGCATTGTAAAATCTTCCATAAATTTTGTGGTATAGTTTCCAGCAACATAATCTGGATGATCCATAAGTTGTCTATGAAATGGAATTGTAGTTTTTACACCTTCTATTACAAATTCATCTAATGCTCTTTTCATTTTATTTATGGCCTCTTCTCTTGTTTGCGCAGTTGTTATTAACTTTGCAATCATAGAATCGTAGTTTGGCGGAATCATATAACCGGCATAAACATGTGTATCTATTCTAACACCATGCCCACCTGGTGCATGAAAGTTTGTTATTTTACCTGGTGCTGGCCTAAAATTATTATGCGGATCTTCTGCATTAATTCTACATTCTATTGAATGCATTTTAGGATAATAGTTTTTACCCGAAATTGGCACACCTGCAGCAACTAAAATTTGCTCTCTAATTAAATCATAATTAACTACTTCTTCTGTAATTGGATGTTCTACCTGTATACGGGTATTCATCTCCATGAAGTAAAAGTTTCTATGCTTATCTACAAGAAACTCAACTGTACCTGCTCCTTCATATTTAATAAACTCTGCCGCTTTTACTGCAGCATTCCCCATATCTTCCCTTAATTTATCTGTCATAAAAGGGGACGGCGTTTCTTCTGTAAGTTTTTGATGACGTCTTTGAACAGAGCAATCTCTTTCAGATAAATGGCAAGCCTTACCAAATGAATCTCCTACAATTTGAATTTCTATATGTCTTGGCTCTTCAATAAGCTTTTCCATATACATATCATCATTACCAAAAGCAGCTTTAGACTCTTGTCTTGCAGAGTCCCATGCATCTTTTAAATCTTCTGATTTCCAAACAGCACGCATTCCCTTACCACCTCCTCCTGCAGAGGCTTTTAGCATAACAGGATATCCTGTTTCCTCTGCTAATTTTTCGCATTCTTCAAAATTTTCTATAACACCTTCACTTCCTGGAACACACGGCACACCTGCAGCTATCATTGTAGATTTTGCATTGGCTTTATCTCCCATTTGATCTATCATGTCTCCTGTTGCTCCAATAAATTTAATATTATGTTCTTCACATAATCTAGAAAATTTAGCATTTTCAGATAAGAAACCGTATCCTGGGTGAATTGCATCTGCATTTGTAATTTCTGCAGCCGCTATTATATTTGGCATCTTTAAATAAGATTCTGAACTTGCAGCAGGACCTATGCACACTGCTTCATCCGCAAATCTTACATGTAAGCTTTCTGCATCTGCTATTGAATAAACTGCTACAGTTTTTATACCCATTTCTCTACAGGTTCTAATTACACGTAATGCAATTTCCCCTCTATTGGCTATTAATATTTTTTTAAACATAATTTAAGAGTTTTAAATGATGAATTTTTGAGTTACAACCTAGTAATTAATTAAATACTTGGCTCTAAAAATAAACTCTTATTATGATGGATCTACTAAAAATAATGGTTGATCAAACTCTACTGGTGTAGAATCATCTACTAAAACTTTAACAATTTTTCCTGAAATTTCAGATTCTATTTCATTAAATAGTTTCATTGCTTCGATAACACAAACTGTATCTCCTGTTTTAATTTCTTTACCAACTTCTGTAAAATTTGGTTTATCTGGAGCTGGTTTTCTATAAAACGTACCAATAATTGGAGATTTTATAGTTATATACTTTGATTCTTCTTTAACTGGTGGTGCTACTGTATTAGTTACTTCTACTCCTGGTTGCGCTGCAACAACGGGCGCTTGCATTTGTGGCATACCTTGTAAAGGTGCTGCTTGTACTATGGTAGTTTCAGTTTTTTCTGAACCTGTTTTAATTGTAAGTTTAATATCTTCCATCTCCAACTTAACCTCGCTTGCACCAGATTTAGCCACAAATTTTATAAGATTTTGAATTTCTTTAATATCCATTTTTCTTATTATTTAATTGTTTGTATTTATGAATTGTATGCCCACTTAAGATATGCAGCTCCCCAAGTGAAGCCACCACCAAATGCAGCAAATATTAAATTATCTCCTTTTTTTAATTCTTTTTCATAATCAGCTAAAAGTAAAGGTAGCGTTGCAGAAGTAGTGTTTCCATATTTCTCTATATTCATCATAACTTTTTCTTCGGAAACCCCTACTCTATTTGCTGTAGCCTGTATAATTCTTCTATTTGCTTGATGTGCTACCAACCACTGTATGTCTTGTTCTGTAAGATTATTTCTAGTTAGCATTTTTTCTGCAACATCTGCCATATTTGACACTGCATATTTAAAAACTGTTTTACCTTCTTGATAAACAAAATGTCTTTTTTCTGCAACGGTTTCTTTAGTAGTAGGCATAACAGAACCACCAGCCTCTATTCTTAAAAAGTCCCTACCAACTCCGTCACTTCTTAAAAATTCGTCTTGTAAACCTAAACCTTCTGTATTTGGTTCAAATAATGCAGCACCTGCTCCATCTCCAAAAATTATACACGTTGCTCTATCTGCATAATCTATTATAGAAGACATTTTATCTGCTCCTATCAGCAGTACTTTTTTATATCTACCTGATTCTATATAACTAGTAGCTGTAGACATGCCATATAAAAAACTAGAGCACGCAGCTTCTAAATCGTAACCAAAAGCATTAATAGCGCCAATTTCTGAAGCAACATAGGCTGCAGTACAAGCCACCGGTAAATCTGGTGTTGCTGTTGCCACAATAACTAGGTCTATTTCTTTCGGATCTAAATTTCTTTTTTTTATTAAATCCTCAGAGGCTTTAATAGCCATATAAGAAGTTCCTAAACCTTCGCCTTTTAAAATTCTTCTTTCTTTAATTCCTGTTCTTGAAGTAATCCATTCATCATTAGTATCTACATAAGTTTCTAACTCTTTATTGGTTAAAACGTAGTCTGGAACATACTTTCCTACAGCTGAAATTGCAGCAGTAATTTTACTCATAATTATTGTGTATTATCCTATTATAAGGAGTTTCAAAAGTAATGAAAATTATTTCACTTTTTCCTTTAAAAATCATGAAAAACATTAAAATATGGCGTAAAAACGCAAAAAAACCCTCAAAAATGAGGGTTTTATAACATTTTAAATGTATTTCTTATGCTTCTGCAGCTGCAGATTCTAATACTACTTGACCTCTGTAATATAATTTACCTTCGTGCCAATGTGCTCTGTGATATAAGTGTGCTTCACCCGTAGTTGGGTCTGTAGCAATCTGCTGTGAAGCAGCCTTATAATGTGTTCTCCTTTTATCTCTTCTAGTTTTAGATATTTTTCTTTTAGGATGTGCCATTTTATGTCTTTTTTTCTGTTATTAAACTCTTTAATTTATCCCATCTAGGGTCTGTTGGTTTTTCTTCAACAGGTTTTTCTTTTTTTATTTGTAATTCTTCTAATCTATTTAGCGCTTCAGACTCCATTGTACCATCTAAAACTTTAGGATGCACTCTTTTATTTGGAACCGCTAGCACAATCATTTCATAAATAAACTGCGCCACACTAAATTGATATGCTTCATGAGGAAGTATTAAAATCTCTTCATTGTCATCATTAAATTCTGAACCAAATTTTACTACCAAAGGCATTTTTGTAACAATTTCTTGATCAAAATTTTCATTTGTAACATCACACGGAATGTTTACCGTACCAGAAACTGCAAAATTCAACTCAAATAAGGTGCTTTTTTTTACAAAATCTAATGTTACTTTTAATGAAGTTTTTTCAAACTCATCATAATTATATAATTCAAAGAACGTATTATCTATATCGTACTCAAATAAATGTTTTCCTTCTTTTAATCCTACAAACGGTATGTTGAATTGTTTCAAGTCTTTCATTATCAAACATCAATTGAGCGTGCAAAGATATAAAAAAATGTCTTTCTACACGTTTTTCTTTAAAAAAAAGAAAATATTTTATTTTTATTTTACTTTTAACGGGTTTGCTGTAAGTTCTTGGTAGTCTTTTCTAGTTTTAAAAATCTGTAAAGCACTAAATAAGGCTTCTTTAAAAGAAGATGGATTTGCAGTATTTTTACCTGCAATGTCAAAACCTGTACCATGATCTGGAGATGTTCTTATATGACTTAAACCTGCAGTAAAATTAACACCATTACCAAAAGACAAGGCTTTAAACGGCGCTAAACCTTGATCATGATAGGTTGCTAAAACACCATCAAATTGTTTATAGGTTTCAGAACCAAAAAAACCATCTGCTGCATAAGGCCCAAAAACAAGCTTACCCGTATGCTTTATTTTATCTATTGTTGGTTTTATGATAGCATTATCCTCTTCTCCTATTACGCCATTGTCTCCACAATGTGGATTTAAACCTAAAACTGCTATTTTAGGTTTTGCAATACCAAAATCTTGTTTTAAAGAAGCATACATAATATTTACTTTATCTTCTATAAGCTTTGGCGTTATGGTTTCAGAAACTTTAGAAATAGGAATATGACCAGTAATTAAACCGATTCTTAAATTGTTCGTCATTAAAATCATAAGACTTTCTCCGTCTAAATTTTCTTCTAAATATTCTGTATGACCAGGAAAATTAAACGTTTCAGATTGTATTGTTTCTTTATTAATAGGTGCAGTTAAAACAACATTTACATCATTTTCTCTAAGAGATTTTACGGCAGCAGATAAAGATTTTGCTGCATATTCTCCAGAAATCTTTGTTGCGCTACCTAATTCAATAGCTACATCTTCTTTCCAGATGTTTAAAACATTAATTCTATTGTGATTAATTTGACTTAAAGAAGTAATACCATTTACAGGTATGTCTATTCCCAAAGCTTTTTTATGGTATGAAATCGTCTTTGTATTTCCAAATAAAACAGGCGTACAAAAATCTAACATTCGTTTATCTTCAAATGTTTTTAATATTACCTCTATCCCTATTCCATTTAAATCTCCTATAGATATCCCTACAATTATTTTATCAGTTTTATCTGCCATAACTATTGTATTCTTCTTATTTTTGATATAAGTACAAAAGTAACTAAAATTTAAAGAAATGTTTACGGGAATTATAGAAACACTTGGTGAAATTACAGATATAAAGAAAGAGCAAGAAAACTTGCACCTAACAATTAAGAGTGCCTTTACAACGGAACTAAAAATAGACCAAAGTGTAGCTCATAATGGCGTTTGCTTAACAGTAGTTGCCATAAATGATAACGAATATACAGTTACTGCTATAAAAGAAACTATAGATAAAACTACAGTTGGGAATTTTAAAATTAACGATAAAGTTAATTTAGAACGTGGTATGAAATTAGGAGATCGTTTGGATGGACATATTGTTCAAGGTCATGTGGATGAAACAGGTAATTGTACTAATATTGTAAATCAAGAAGGAAGTACTGTATTTACCTTTACTTATGAATCTGACAAAAATAATGTTACTATAGAAAAAGGATCAATTACCGTAAACGGAGTAAGTTTAACGGTGGTAAACTCAAAAGAAAATGAATTTAGCGTAGCTATAATTCCGTATACTTTAGAGCATACAATATTCAAATACTTATCAAAAAAAGATACTGTAAACTTAGAATTTGATGTTATTGGTAAATATGTGAGTAGATTAACAAAAAAATCTTAAGACACTCTTCTTATTTTTATTGCTTAAGCTTAGCTGCACCGTATATTAATCCAGAAAGAAATAAAAATAAAACTCCGCCATCTAAAGGCAATCCTGGTGGTGGCGGTGGTGGCACTGGAGGTGGCACCATTTGACCTGTCACAGTCGAAATAAATAACAGTAATAGAAAAAATGTTAGGGTATTTTTTTTATTCATCATATTTAAGTTTCCCAAAGTTAATATTTTAAAGTTACACTAAACTCGGGGGAGTAAATAATTAGTTTTTACAAACAGTTTCAATTTTAATCGGACCAAAATTAAATAAATCAATTCTTGAATTTCAAAAATACATTTTTTTTTAAAAAAGAGATATCTTTTCCTTAAAAACTAATAAAAATAAAGTGGTCCCACTTGGGCTCGAACCAAGGACCACCTGATTATGAGTCAGGTGCTCTAACCAACTGAGCTATGGGACCAAATTTATTGGGTGCAAATGTAATACTTATTTTAAAATATGACAATAAAAAATAAAAAAGTTACACAGATCTGTTCATTAACCATAATCCAAAGTTTTTTAGATTGGTCTTACTCTCTTGAGAAATATCCATATTATCCAATGTAGCAAAGGCTTTCTCTGTATAATTTTCTATTTTATTTTTTACTAATAATGGAATATCATTTAACTCAAAAATTCTTCTTACGTCTGCTATTTTAACAGTATTTTCCTTTAATTTTTTACGATATAAATATTTTAATTTGCCTTGATCTTCTTCATTGGCTACTTCTAAAGCCTTTAAATACAAATATGTTTTTTTATTTTCTATAATATCTCCTCCTACTTGTTTACCAAAAGTTTCTGGATTACCAAAGGTGTCTAAAAAATCGTCTTGTAATTGAAAGGCTAAACCTAAATTTAAACCAAAGTCATAAATTAAGTTGGCATTTGTTTCTGAAGTTTCTGCAACAATTGCTCCCATTTTTAAGGCAGCAGCAACCAAAACAGATGTTTTTAAACGAATCATATTAATGTATTCATTAATAGTAACATCACTTCTTGTTTCAAAATCTACATCTAATTGTTGGCCATCACAAACTTCTAAAGCCGTTTTACTAAAAAGTTTTGCTAATTTTTGAAAAACATCTGGTTCAAAGTTCTCAAAATATTGATATGCTAAAATCAACATTGCATCACCAGAAAGAATCCCTGTATTTATATTCCATTTTTCATGAACCGTTTTTTTACCTCTTCTTAAAGGTGCATCATCCATAATATCATCATGCACCAATGTAAAATTATGAAAAACTTCTACAGCAAGAGCTGCAGGTAGCGCTTTCTTAAAACTTCCTGAGAAAATATCTGCGGCCATTAAAGTTAACACAGGACGAATTCGTTTGCCTCCTAATTTTAGAATATAATCTATTGGCTCATATAAATTTTTTGGTTCTTGAATCCACTCTTTCGACTCTAAATAGGTCAAAAATTTTTTTTGATAATGTAAAATATCCAAATTTTTAATTTTTATGTAAAAATAAAAGTAAACAATTTTATGGTTTGAAATGAAATGTTAAAAAAACAATAAAACTTTGGAAACTATTTTTGTTTCTAAAGTTTCCTTATGTACTTTTGCCGTATTAATGAAGGATAAAATATTAGAAATATCGGCAGAACTTTTTTTAAACTTAGGTTTTAAAAGTGTTACTATGGATGAAATAGCCAATAAACTAGGTGTTTCTAAAAAAACTATTTATAAGTATTTTAAAAACAAAACTAGTTTGGTAGATTGTGTAACCAAACACCTATTCCGTAAAATTTGCTTTGGTATAGACTTAATTCATCAACAACAAAAAAACCCAATTATAGAATTGTTTGAAATAAAACAGTTTGTAATGAAGAATTTAAAAAACGAAAAATCTTCTCCACAATATCAACTGCAAAAATACTACCCAAAAATATTTACTTGGCTTAAAAAAGAGCAATTTAATATAATGCACAATTCTATTCTAGAAAATCTAAAAACCGGAATTGATAATGGATATTATAGAGAAAATACAGATATAGATTTTACCGCCAGAATTTATTTTCATGGTTTAAATGGCATTAGAGATGCAGATATGTTTCCGTACGAAAATTACCCAATGAAAAGTTTAATGAATAGTTATTTAGAATATCATATTAGAGGTATAGCAACAGAAAAAGGCTTATTAGAATTAAAAAAACAACTAACAGAGAAATAAATAAAGTATGAAAAAAATAGTATTACTAGCACTTTCATTACTTTTTTTTAGCACGATAAAAGCGCAAGAAAAAAGTATGAAATTATCTCTAGAAGAAGCTATAATATTTGCACTAGAGCATAGCTACAACACAAAAATTGCTAGAAACGACATAGCCTCTGCTAACGAAAAAGTATGGGAAACCACGACTATTGGTTTGCCACAAATAGACGGCCAAGTAGATTACCAAAACTTTTTAAAACAACCCATTTCTGTTGCAGACATTAATGGAGACGGTATAGATGAAGAGTTTGTTTTTGGAACCAAACAAAATTTAAATGCCGCTGTAACGCTTAAGCAATTATTATTTGACGGCTCTTACCTTGTTGGACTACAAGCATCTAAAACATTTTTAAAAATATCTAAACAAGCAGAAGAAAAAACAGAAATGCTAACTAGAGAAGCTGTAATTAATGCTTATGGAAATGTTTTAGTTACAGAAAAAAGCATATCAATCTTAAAAAACAACATTAAAATTTTAGAAAAAAATTACAATGATGCTAAAAAGATATATGAAAACGGCTTTAATGAAGAAGAAGATGTAGAACAATTAGAAATTACACTGGGTAATTTAAAAAACCAATTAAACAGTGTAATACGTATGCAAGAAATTGCTTATCAAATGTTAAATCTTGCTTTAGGAAACCCAATTAACACAAAACTAATTTTAAAAGATTCTTTAGATTCTCTTGCAGAAACAAACATTCAATTAGAGTTAATTGCAGAAGATTTTAACTTTACAAATCATGTAGATTTTAAAATTGCAGAAAACGATATAGAAACCAAACGTTTAATGGTTAAACTAGAGCAAAGTAAAGCTTTACCAAGTTTGTACGCTTTTATAAATTATGGCACACAAGCTTTTTCTAACTCGTTTACTTTTTTTAATAATGAACAACGTTGGTTTCAATCTTCTTTAATAGGGGTTAGTTTAAACGTTCCTATTTTTAGTAGTTTTGGTAGAAAATCTAGAACTGCACAAGCTAAAATTGCCTTAGAAAATTCTGATTTAAGATTAGAAGAAACCAAACAACGCCTTAACTTACAAGCTAAAAAAGCAAAAAGCGAATACCAGTTGAGCATAGAAAACTACAGTACTTCTAAAAGAAATGTAAACTTGTCTGAAAGAATAGAGAAAAAACAGCGTGTAAAGTTTTTTGAAGGACTGTCTTCTAGTTTTGATTTACTACAAGCTCAAAATCAATTGTACACACAGCAACAAAATTATATAGAATCTATGTTGAATGTAATTGCAAAAAAAGCAGCATTAGAAAACGCACTAAACCTACCTATTAAATAAATTTAAGATGAAAAAAATATACCTACTTCTTATTACTACTCTTGTTTTAATTTCTTGTGGAAAGGAAAAAGAGGCTACTGTAGCAGAAATAATTGCTACAAAAGATATTAAAGCAATTCGTAAAAAGAAAACTGAATTAGATACCAAACAGCAAGAAATTTCTGATAAAGTAAAAACGTTAATTGCTGCAATAGACCAATTAGATACCTTAAAAAGAAATCCGTTAGTAACTGCTTTAAAGGTAAAAAAAGAAGTTTTTACACATTATTTAGAATTGCAAGGAAATGTACAAACCAAACAAAATGTACTTGTATATCCAGAAATGCCAGGAACTTTAGAGCGTGTTTTTGTAAAAAAAGGCCAAAAAGTTGCTAAAGGCCAAATTCTTGCCAAAATTGATGATGGTGGTATGGCACAACAAGTAGCACAATTAGAGGCTACCACAGCTTTAGCACAAACTACTTTTGAACGTCAAAAAAGATTGTGGTCACAAAAAATTGGTTCTGAAATTCAGTTTTTACAAGCAAAAACGCAATACACAGCTCAAAAAAACACGTTAGCACAATTAAAAAAGCAATTAGATAAAGCTAACATAAGAGCACCTTTTACTGGTATTGTAGATGATATTATTAAAGAACAAGGTACTGTTGTTGCACCAGGACCTGGATCTGAAATATTTAGAGTTATCAACCTAAATAATATGTATATAGAAACAGATGTACCAGAAAATTATATTGGCAGTGTTACGAAAGGGAAAGATGTAGCAGTAGAATTTCCTGTTTTAGGAAAAAAAATAAATACCAAAATAAGACAAGCTGGTAATTTTATAAATGCAACCAATAGAACATTTAAAATTGAAATTGGGATTCCTAATAAAGACAAAAGCATAAAACCAAACTTAACTGCAAAGTTAAAAATTAACGATTACTCTAGTGCAGAAGCTTTTTTAATTCCACAAAGTATTATATCAGAAAATGCAGCTGGAGACCAATATGTTTATGTGATAAAAAACATCAACAAAAATATTGGTTTTGCAAAACAAGTTGTTGTAAACACAGGAAAAACCACAGGAGACAAAATAGAAATTTTAAATGGTGTAAAGGTTGGAGATCTTTTAATTGAAGCTGGTGCAAGAAGTGTAAAAGATGGGCAAAAAATAGAAATTAGTCAGTAGACTTTAGACAATAGTTTGTAGACAGAAGTAAATAGAGAATGGGAAAAACGAAAGAAATTAAGTTCAAATTTGAAGATTTAACTCTTTATCAAAAATCCTTAGATTTTATTAATCTTGTTTGCATTACTTGCAATCGTTTTCCTTCAGAAAAAAATTATCGTCTAACTTCTCCGTTTATTAGAGCAGCAAATTCTATTGCCCTAAAAATTACTAAAGGCTCAGGAGATACAAATCCTCAATTTTGTAGATTTTTAAGAATCTCCTTAGGATCAATAAAGGAATGTGTTGTTTGCTACACCATTGGAAATAATCATAATATATTACTTCTATCGAAAATCAACAATTAAGAGAAAAGTTAGAAGAGTTGTCTAAAATGACAACAGGATTGATAAAATATTTAAAGAACAATTAACCTTAAGACAAAAGGAACTTAACAGTAGTTCTAATGTCTAAAGACTAAAAACTATCATCTAATGAAAAAAAAGAAAACAGATAAGGAATTTAAACTCTCATCGTGGGCTATTTCTAACAAAACCACCATGTATGTTTTAATTTTCTTAATTCTTGCCTTAGGAATGTCGGCTTATTTTAGCATGCCAAGAGAAGATTTTCCAGAAATTAAAGAAACTAAAATTTACATTAGTACTATTTATCCTGGTAATACAGCAGAAGATATAGAAAAACTAATTACAGATCCTTTAGAAGACCAACTAAAAGGTTTAAGTGGTTTGGTAGAAATTGTATCAACTTCTCAAGAAGATTACTCCATGATTATTGCAGAGTTTGAAGATGATATGGATGTTGAAGTTGCCAAACAACGTGTAAAAGACAAATTAGATACAGAAAAAGCTTCTGAAGATTGGCCAACTTTTAACGGCGCAAAAGTAGATCCAAATGCTTTTGATTTAAGTATTTCTGAAGAAGTACCATTTTTAAATATTAACATCTCTGGAGATTTTCCGCTTCAAAAATTAAAAGAATTTGCAGAATATTTACAAGATGATATTGAAGATATAGAGCAAGTTAAACAAGCAGATATTAGGGGCGTACAAGACAAAGAGGTAGAAATTGCTGTAGACATTTATAAAATGATGGCAATGCAAGTTAGCTTTAATGATATTGTTGGTGCCATACAAAACGGTAACAGAACCTCTTCTGCTGGTAATTTAATTGCTAGCGGACAAAGAAGAACCATTCGTATTTTAGGTGAAATAGAAAATCCAAAGGAATTAGAAGATTTTGTAATAAAATCAGAAAAAGGAAGTGCTATCTATTTAAAAGATGTTGCCACAGTAACTTTTAGAGAAAAAGACAAAACTACGTTTGCGAGAAAAGAAGGCAAACAAGTAGTTATGTTAGATGTTAAAAAGCGTGCAGGAAAAAACATGGTTGCTGCAGCAGACCAAGTAAAAGTAATTGTTGCAAAGGCTAAAGAAAATTATTTCCCTTCTAATTTAGAAGTATCAATTACCAACGATTTATCTGACAAAACAATTGGTCAAGTAGATGATTTGGTAAACAACATTATTTTTGGGATTATTTTGGTGGTAACCGTTTTAATGTTCTTTTTAGGCTTTAAAAACGCATTATTTGTAGGTTTTGCCATACCAATGTCTATGTTTATGTCTTTAATGATTTTAGGTGCTATGGGTTATACCTTAAACACCATGATTCTTTTTGGACTTATTATGGGACTAGGAATGTTGGTAGATAACGGTATTGTAGTAGTAGAAAACGTTTATCGTTTAATGGATGAAGAAGGTTTATCTAGAGTTGAAGCAGCCAAAAAAGGAATTGGCGAAATTGCCTATCCAATTATAATTTCTACTGTAACCACAGTTGCAGCATTTGTTCCTTTAGGCTTATGGCCAGGTCTTTTTGGGCAATTTATGATTTATTTCCCAATTACACTTTCTGTAGTTTTAGGCTCATCATTAGTTGTGGCAATTTTCTTTAATTCTGTTTTAGTTTCTCAGTTTATGACTACAGAAGACAAAGACATGCCCATTCGAAAAATTATTATAATTTCTGCAATTATTGGATTGATTGGCGCTTTAATTTTAATTTTTGGTGGCGCATATAGAGGGTTAGGTTCTGTAATGGTATTTACTGCAATAATGCTTTGGGTTTACCGCTTAATTCTTAGAAAAGCCGCAAACTACTTTCAGAAAAACACTTTAGTACGTTTAGAAAACTTTTACGAAAAAATGTTAAAAGGTGCTTTAAAAACCTGGAAACCTTATGTAATTACTGGTATTACATTTTTAATGTTATTTGCTGCTTTTGGTGGTTTTGATTGGTCTGTTAAAAAACAACGAACCAAAATTGAGTTTTTTCCAGACAACAAACCAAATCAAGTAGTGGTTTATATAGAATATCCACAAGGTACAGACATTACAGAAACCAATAAAATCACTAAAGAAATAGAACAAAAAGTTGCCAGCGTTTTAAATGAAGACATTTATATGGATGGTGATTTTAATTACTTGGTAGAAAGTTCTGTCTCTCAAGTTGGTGAAGGCGCAGGAAATCCGCAAACAGATGGTGGCTCATCTGCAGAAATGCCACATAAGGGAAAAATTACAGCTTCTATGCGTCAATACAAATACAGACGTGGACAAGACAGCGAGGTTTTACGCCAAAAAGTACAAGCAGCCTTAACAGGTATTTATCCTGGAGTTTTAATTTCTGTAGAAAAAGATGCAAATGGACCGCCAACAGGAGCTCCTATTAATGTAGAATTGGAAGGAGATAATTATGAAGAATTAATTGTTGCTGCAGAAAAAATGCGTGTTTTTGTAAACTCAAGAAACGTACCTGGTGTAGACGAATTAAAAATTGACGTAAATAAAGACAAACCTTCTATGAAGGTAATTGTAGATCGAAAAAAAGCAGGAGAATTAGGCGTGGCAACTGGGCAAGTTGGCCAACAATTGCGTAATGCTATTTTTGGTGCAAAAGCTGGTATTTATAAAGAAGATGGAGACGATTATGATATAAATGTGCGTTTTAATGAAGCTACTAGATATGATAAAAATGCGTTATTCAATCAGAAAATAACATTTAGAGACAATACAGGGCAAGTAAAAGCGATACCAATTGCTGCCATAGCAACACAAAGTAATAGCTCTGGTTTTAGTGCCATAAAACATAGAGATACCAAACGTGTAGTTACTGTTTATTCTCAATTAGCACCTGGTTATATAGATGCAGCTGCTGTGGTAAATCAAATTAAAGCAGAAATGAAAAATTATGATGGAATTTCTGATGACATAAAGATAGATTATACAGGGCAAATTGAAGAGCAAAATAAGCAACAAGCCTTTTTAGGTGGTGCTTTCTTTAAAGGTTTGGGATTAATCTTTTTTATATTGATTTTCCAGTTCAACTCCGTATCAAAACCAACTATTATTATGATAGCTATTTTCTTGAGTTTTATTGGCGTTTTTGGTGGTATTGTGTTAACAGGAAGTTCTTTTGTTATTATGATGACAATGATGGGAATTATTTCTCTTGCAGGAATTGTAGTAAATAATGGAGTTGTACTTCTAGATTATGCACAACTTTTAATTGATAGAAGAAAAGAAGACTTAAATATTGATGAGAAAGACTATTTACCTTTAAATGAATTGTATAACAGTGTTGTAAAAGCTGGTAAAGCTCGTTTAAGACCGGTTTTATTAACAGCTATTACTACTATTTTAGGATTAATTCCGTTAGCAATTGGTTTAAATATTAATTTCTTCACTTTATTTAGTGAATTTGATGCAAATATTTACATGGGTGGAGACAATGTAATTTTCTGGGGACCTTTAGCATGGACCGTAATTTATGGATTGTTAATCGCTACGTTTTTAACGCTAATTGTGGTACCAATTTTATTCTACTTAATTACAAAATTTAAAATGAGATTAAAAGGACAGTTAAAATCAAATTAATACAAAATTGATTATAGTTTATAAAAAAAGTGTTGAGAATTAAAATTCTCAACACTTTTTTATTTTCCTTAAACTTTTAATCTTAATTTTTAATAATCTTATTTATAATTACTTCTCCAGAGATAAGAGATGTTTTTAAGATGTAAATCGCATTAGACTTTAATTTATTTGAAGCTAATTTTATTTTAGATGAAACCTGCTTGTGATTCATAATTTCCTTTCCTAAAATATTATAAACTACTACGCTTTTCATTAATGAAGTATTTGAAGTACTAATTACTAAAGAGTTTTTATTATTCTCTATTTCTAACAAAGTATCCAGAACTAAATCTTCAGATGATAAAACCACCTTAGCACTTTTTTTGATATTTAAAACAAAACGGTTATTAAACGTACCTTTTTCAGTTATACTGAAAGTATAATCATTATCTCTTAAATTATGATTTACATTTAATAAATTATCTACTAAAGTTATATCATAATCTTTAACTCCTTCTAGATGATCTATACTAATTGTAAATTCTCCAGAGCCACTTGTAGTGAAACCTAATGGAATTTCATCTAATTCTTTTAACTCAGATTTTCCCTGAATAACAAACCTTTTGTCGTCTATTAGAGAATAAAAATTTGCATTTGTACCGCCATCTAATTTTTCGCCATCATACAATCTATCTACGCCATCAGTTGCTTCTTTTAAATATCCAATCAAAATTTGATTAAAAGCATTATCACCAGATAAATTAAGCCAAATTTTATCTTCTTTTTGGTTTTCACTTTTATAAAAATTAGTATTTCCTTGCCCCAATCTCATACTATTATTAAAAGTAATTGTAGCAGAAGGATTTAATGCTTGCGCAAAAAACCCTTGTCCAGATGCAATAGCACCTGTTGGAGCTATACAACCAGCGCAATTTGCTGTACTTCCTGTTCCGTTCCAAGAAACATAATCATCTTGTGTAAAATTTGTAGTTGTGCTTGCATCTGTATTATGTGTCCAAAAATAAATTGTACCGCTAATTTCTGGGTTTGAAGACATAAATAAACTAGCATCTATTGCAGATGGATATGGGTTTCCTACTAAATTCCAATTATCGGTTGCACCATTAAATACAGCTTCTCCTAGATTTAATGGAACATTAATAACACCATTATTAAAAGGCGAACCAGAAAATTGCACTGAATAAGAACCTGGATAAGAAACCCCAGTTCTTGGTCCTTGAGCAATATAACCAACTCCTGGAGTCATATTTGTTGATGCATTGGCAGCAGACCAAGATTGTGTACTTGCTATAAAAGAATAATAAGCACCTGCATCTGCTGCTATTTGTGCTAGAGTTGAGTTTACAAGAGGAGAAGCCCAATATGTATAAACAAATCTTGATTGTAAATTTTGCGTATTTCTATTTGCAATAAAATTACCAGTACCTGCTATGGAAGAAATATCTGAAACCTGAACCAGATTACCGCCATCTTCTACTATAATAGTTCCGTTATTTAAGATATTATTTTGTACTCTTAAATATTTGTCGGAAGGAATTGTAACAGTAGCTCCTGCATTAATTTCACATTCACAAGCATCAATACTAGGCAATGCTGTCATATCTAAATCGCTATTTACAATAATTTTTACGTTTTCAGCGGGCGTAACTCCTGTCCAAGCTCCATTCCAAGTCGCTAGAGATTCTACGTCTCCAGTAATTCTTACATCATCTATAATCCATAACTCATTTGTAGAGTTATTTCTTATTTCAATTTTTACTTTTAAGGTTGGAGATTGTGGTAAAGAAGAAACTTTAATTGTACTATAACCATCTGTAGTTCTATTTCCTCCACCAGATGGCGCAAAAATTGTAGTTGTATTATCACCATCATATAGAACACTTGCCTCAGCTGTACCACTGGTAAAAGACCATCTTGCATTATTATTTCCATTTATAGTTACTTCTTCAGAATAAGTACTACCATTATCTGTACTCACCAATATTTTTACGTTATCTCCTGTATCTGCTCCATTTCCACTTGTACCTGCAAAAGATGCTAACTTTAAAGAAAGTTCTAAATTAGAAGCAATGGTACTATCAAAAGTTGCAAATTCTACAACAGCTGTTGCATTTCTTACTTGTAAACCTCTACTTCCTTCAGAAAACAAATTATCTACAGGAAAAAGACTACCAGATCCCAAAGAAATAGCTGTACCTACAGATGTATAAGTTAACTCAGGTATTGGTGGTACTATTTCAAAATTTTGACTAAACAGCGTTACCCCAGAAATAATGGCACAAGGTATTGGCCCAGTAGCTCCATTACCCTGTATTGCAAATGTAAAAGTACCTTCATCTGCATCATCACTTAAAATAGTAACTAATGCATTTCTGGCACCTGAATTACTTGGGTTAAAGGTAATTTGAAATGTAGTACTACTACCACTTGGAATTGATAAATTAGCATTAGAAGTAACACTAAAATCAGATGAATTTGCACCAGATATTGTTGGGTTTTGAGATAATGTTAATGTACTTG
Source organism: uncultured Polaribacter sp. (assembly GCF_947495205.1). Classification (GTDB taxonomy): domain Bacteria; phylum Bacteroidota; class Bacteroidia; order Flavobacteriales; family Flavobacteriaceae; genus Polaribacter. Next base: position 23,672 of record NZ_CANLXV010000002.1, read on the forward strand.
TACCCGTATTTAGTATTGTAAATGTCTTTACAATTGCTCCCGTAGAAACATTTGCAGAACCAAAAAAAGTATTGTTTGCACCAGAAGTTGTTACTGTGCCATCTGCAATATCTAAAGAATTTCCTTGTAAAATAATTTCTGGCCCATTTATACATGTTAATGTGTGAGAACCTAAATTAGAAACATTATTAATTGTTGTACAAGACCACTCTGTATCTGTTGTAAAAGAATCTGTTCCATTTGTATCTCCAGCTCCAACAGTATCTATTCTAACTAAAGAAACACCTTGTGTACCACAAGTTCCTGGCCAACTTGTTACTAAATCAACACCTATTTGCCCTATTACATCAATTAAGACTCCAGATTTTCTTAATGCTACAACATCATTTCCACTAAATTCCATTACACCTCCAGTAACCGATAAATCTGCGGTAACTCCTAAATCTTCTGCACTATTTTCTATTACAAATGTACTTTCTGAAGCAATTGTGCCAGATAATGTTTGTGTTTCAGAAACAGAGGTTGCGCCATTTACATAAGTAACAATTTCATAATTAGATAAATCTACACTTGCATTTGTTGGATTGTAAATTTCTAAAAATTTATTTTGACTTGAACCTTCTATATATTCTGAAATAAATAATTCTGTACCACAAGCAACACTAGAGTTGGTTGTACCCTCTCCACTAATCGTAAATGTGTAAGTTCCTTCATCTGAATCATCATTTAAAATAGTAATAGTGGTAGTTCTTATACCATCTGCACTTGGATTAAAAGTTACCTGAAAACTTGTGCTACTACTTGTTGCTACTGATAAACTTGGATTAGATGTAATTGAAAAATCTGAGGCATTTCCTCCTGAAATTGTTGGATTTCCAGACAATGTTAAAGCTGCAGTTCCTGTGTTTTCAATAGTAAATGTTTTAACTATAGTTCCTGAAGTTGTATCTACTAATCCAAAATCTGTGTCATTTACTAAAGAAGTTGAAGCAGAACCACTTGGTATAGATGCAGAATTACCAACAACATCAATTTCTGGAAAAGTAGCATTCGTACAATTTATGGTATGTGATCCTAAATCTGAAACATCATCTATAGGCAAACAAGACCATTCTGTATCTGTGGTAAAACTATTAGTTCCGTCTGTATCTCCACTAATAACATCAGGATTTCTTATAAGTGTAACCTCTAGTGCCCCACAAGTACCTGACCAACTTGTTCCTGGATTTGCACCAATTTGCCCAATAACATCTATAATTACACCAGAGTTTCGTAACGCTACAACATCATTTCCATTAAATTGCATTACACCGTTTCCAGTAGATAAATCTGGAACAACAGTTAATGTCTCTTGAGTATTACCAATTACGTATGTACCTTGTGCTGCAATTGTACCAGAAAGTGGTAATGTGTTTGAAACAGTTGCAGAACCATTTACGTAGCTTACCAAATCATAACTAGATAAGTTTATTGCAGCATCAGTTGGATTGTAAATTTCTAAAAATTTATTATTAGAAGATCCCTCTATGTATTCTGAAATAAATAATTCTGTACCACAAGCTGGTAATCCAGAACCACTGCTTGTAATACCAGCACCACTTATATTAAAGTTGTATGTTGCTTCATCTGCATCATCACTTAAAATTGTAACTGTTGTAGTTCTAACACCGTCTGCTGTAGGATCAAAAGTGATTTCAAAAGTTGTGCTAGCTCCTGGTGATAAGGTTAAACTTGGATTATTTGTTATAGAAAAATCTGCTGCATTACCTCCTGAAATTGATGGATTTGCAGCTAAAGTTAATGTTGCTCCACCTGTATTTTGAATTGTAAAAGTTTTTACAACTGTACCTGAAGCCGTGTCTACATTTCCAAAATTTGTGTCATTTGCAGGTGATGTTGAAGTAGCGCCACTAATTATTGAAACTGAATTTCCTAAAATATTTATTTCTTGATTTATAGAAGCTCCAGAAAATTTATCTTCAGCAGCTGTCCCGCCCCAAATTTCTGTTGCAAAAGCAGGATTGTCAATAAAAGGATTTCTATTGCCTTGGGCAGTCTCTAGAATATTATTTCTATTTGTTTCATATTGAGAAACCGGGTCTTGTGCATTCCAATCTAACAATAAATCTATCATGTTAGCGTCTATAGTATTAGTTGTACCAATAGCCACTCCACTTGGTAAGCATCTTGTACCATATCTTAAATACATATACATCATCATTCTTGCAACATCTCCTTTCCATTCATCTCCAGGGTACCAACCTGCACCAGTAACACCTGCAGCACCAGTGCCTGTAATAAACTTTAAATTACCTCTATTGCTATTTTGGATAACATCAGACGCTCTTAAATGATGCACATCTGCTCCTGGACCTGAAGTACCTAAATTAGGATTCCCTAAAGATCTTGGGTACGTATGCTCTCTGTTCCAGTCTGTTCCTGCATTTCCACCATTGCTATTTACATTTCTTGTTCTATCTGTAATGTGGTTTCCATCTGCATCATTAGAACCATAAATTAATAATACTTTTGTATTATCATTAGGATCTAAATCTGTTTGTTGAATTACTGTCCAACCATACGACAAGAAAGTTGTATGTGTGTTTATTACTTTTGTTGCTAACTCATCTCTTAAAGAAGTTCCTGTAAGATTTAAATTAACATCATCATAATAGGTTGGAATTTGAGAAAAAAGAATATTGCTTAAAAGCAAGCATACTATTAATGCTAGTTTTTTCATAATGGGGGATATTTTGCTCCAAATATAATTAATAAATGTTAATGTTTTTAACGAAAAAAAATGTTTTTATGTTAAAAATAGGTTTAATAAAGTAAGATTTGTGGAAAAAATAGCTGAAAATAAAATTATGTAGGATTTATTCTTCTTTGTATGTTTGATACAATGTTTAACAAAAAACGAAAAGTTTTTAGCGTAGCTGAAATCAAAAGAAAAATAGAGCAATATTGTATCTATCAAGATCGCTGTCACAAAGAAGTGGAGCAAAAAATGCGGGATTATAATTTAATACCAGAAGCTAAAGAAATGATTCTTTTAGATTTATTAAAAGACAATTTTTTAAATGAAGAACGTTTTGCGAAGAGTTTTGCTAGAGGCAAATTCCGAATTAAAAAATGGGGAAAACAACGCATTGTTAGAGAACTAAAATTTAAAGAAATTTCTGCATACAATATTAAAACGGCATTAAAAGAAATTAATGAACAGGAATATATCAAAACCATTTACACCATTACAGAAAACAGAAATGCTGTTATTAAAGAACCTAATATTTACAAACGAAAACGCAAACTAATTGATTTTTTAATGCGAAAAGGTTTTGAAAGTGAATTGATTTATAAGGTAGTTGAAGAAGTAACTTCTTGATTTTTTTTTACAACAAAAATATAACTTCAAGCAGTATTTAGAAATTAAAATTCATATTTGTAGAAATTCCAAAATGTTCACAAGAACACATTAGGGAAATGAAATCCCATCTTCAAGCAAGGTTTAAATTACACTTGAAATAACAAGCTTGAAAATAACTTTCTAAATCTATTTATTTACCAAACTCTTGGTAAACTCATTTAATTTCTCCACTTTTTCTTCAAAGTCTCCTTTAATAGTTTTTCTGTATTCATTTAGGTTTTTCACTAAATCGTCTACATTTTCTGGAATTACGTCTTCAAAAAACTGTCGTAATCTTTTTGCTGTTGTTGGAGATTTTCCGTTGGTAGAAATGGCAACTTTTACGTTTCCTTTGGTTACAATGCCACCCATATAAAAATCGCAATATGGCGGATTATCAGCAACATTTACCAATTTTGCTTCTGCCCTACAATCTGCCCAAACTTGTACGTTTATATCTGGTATATCTGTAGTTGCTACAACCATATGCCTTCCTTGAAGATACTTTTTCTGATACACATCTTTTACTAAAGTTACGCAGCCTTTTTTAGCCAATTCTATTGTACCTTCTCTAAACATTGGTGATACCATTAATACCTTAGCATCTGGACTAGATTTTAGCAAAAAAGTCAATTTTTCTTCGGCAACAAAACCACCACCAACTATTAAAACATTTAAGTTTTTAGCTTTTAAAAAAATAGGATATAAATTATTGCGTTCCATAAAAAAGAATTTAAAGCAAATTTACAGATTTTAAAGTTTCTTTTTCTAAACTATTTAAAATTGCTCTATGGTTTACTACTTCACCTAAAACAATAATTGCAGGATTGGTTAATTCTTGTTTAGCAACAATATTTTCTATAGTATTCACAGTACCAATTCCTATTTTTTCATCTGCTCTTGTACCGTTTTGAATAATAGCAACAGGCAAATTATTTTTTTGTTCTTTTTGAAATAAAGCTACAATTTCTGGTAATTTTGCCATTCCCATTAAAATTACCACGGTTGCATTAGATTTTGCAGCTAAAGCAACATCTGCAGATAATTTATGTTTTTTTGTAGTACCTGTAATTACCCAAAAACTTTCTGCACTTCCTCTTTTGGTTAACGGTATATTTTGATGTGCAGGAACCGCTAAAGAAGATGAAATTCCTGGAACCATTACTGTTTCAATACCAAAATTAGCAGCAAACTCCATTTCTTCTGCACCTCTGCCAAAAATAAAAGGATCACCACCTTTTAAACGCACTACATGACCGTGTGTTTTAGCTCTGGCTACAATTAATTCGTTAATTTGCTCTTGCTGATAACGGTAACAACCTCTTCGTTTTCCTACAAAAATTAATTCTGCATTTGGATTTACAAAGTCTAGTAATTCTTCATTTACTAAAGCATCATACAAAACTACATCAGCATTTTTTAAAGCTTTTATAGCCTTAAGTGTAATTAAATCTACATCTCCAGGACCAGCCCCAACTACAGTTAATCGGGGCTTTTTGTCACTAGAAATGTTAGTCAAATCTACACTTTTTATTTTATCAGTATTCTTCATAATTAGACAGTTTCTGCTGCCATAGCAGTTGCGCTTTCTCTGTACAATCTTACTTTTTGTAAAAAATCTTTAGCATCATTAATATATTTTGTTGCAAATTCTTTTGTTGGTGCAGCTGCATTTATTTGATAAATTAAATCAGAAAAAGAAGTATCTAAACTAATTTTTCCTGATGCAATATAAAACTCATCAAACTGAGAAATAATACCTGCATGAGTATTTGTTTTCTTGTTTTCTGCCAATAACATTGCTTTTGCAGAATTTACTATAGATTGGTATGCATAATAAATTGCGCCAGAATACACCTTGTTTTCAAGAGCTTCTTTGGCATTGTCTATTTTCTCTTCGCTTTCTAAAAATAAAGTTGCAATTAAATCAATTACCACACCAGCACATTCTCCAATACCAATTGCTTTTACGTATTTTTCTTCTTCACCCCAATCAATAAAATCTTCTTGGGTTAAATTGGTTGCATCTTGCAAATCACTTAAAAGGTTGTAAAAATATTTTTCACCTTTTTCTTTGTAATAATGTACAAATTCTAATCCGTTTGCATTTGCTTCAAAATCGTTTAAAATTCTGCGCAATGCTTCTGGGCCTCTTCTACTTGGTACTTTTACTACTTTATCTGCAAAAACGCCATTTCCATCTCCTAAATTACCACCACCTAACAATACTTGTAGCGCTGGTGCAACTAATTTATCTGGAGTTCTAACTGTCATTCCTTGAAAACCAATGTTTGCCATATTGTGCTGTCCACAAGCATTCATACAACCACTAATTTTAATAACTAAATCTTCACTTTTTAAATACTGTGGGTATTCTGCAGCAATAACTCTTTCTAGTTCTTGTGCAATACCTGTGCTACTTGCAATACCTAAATTACATGTATCTGTACCAGGACAAGCTGTAATATCTACCGCTTTGTTATAACCTGCTTCTACAAAACCTAGTTTTTCTAATTCTTGATAGAAAAATGGTACTAATTCTTCTTTTACAAAAGGAATAACAATATTTTGGCGTAAGGTTAATCTTAATTCACCTGCAGCATATTGGTCTACTAAATCTGCCAATAATCTTGCTTTGTCTGTATAAAAATCTCCTAGTAAAACTTTAACACCAATAGCCACATAACCTTTTTGTTTTTGCGGTATAATATTGGTAGATTTCCATAAATTAAATGCAGTTTCATCTTTAATTTCTACTGAAGGTGTTGCAACATTTACAGGAATTGAAGCTACATAAGCATCTGAATCTATAGCAACAGTTTTTAATTCTATAGCTTTTTGTTCTTTAGCGATTAACTCTTTAAAAGCCTCTAGACCAATATCTTTTAGCAAAAATTTCATACGAGCTTTAGCTCTACTTTTACGTTCACCATATCTATCAAAAACACGTAAAACGCCTTCCATTACAGGAATTATTTTGTCTGATGGTAAGAAGTTGTATAAAGTTTCTGCATGTCTTGGTTGAGAACCTAAACCACCTGCAACCATTACTTTAAAACCTCTTACACCATTTTGTAATTTGGCAATAAAACCTAAATCATGCAAATAAGACAAGCCTGTATCTTCCTCTGTAGAAGAAAAAGAAACTTTAAATTTACGGCCCATTTCTTGACAAATTGGGTTCCTTAAAAAGAATTTGAATAATGCATCTGCGTAAGGAGAAACATCAAAAGGTTCATTAACATCTATACCAGCAGTTTCACTTGCTGTTACGTTTCTAACTACATTACCACAAGCTTCTCTTAATGTAACATCATCTTTTTCTAAATCTGCCCAAAGTTGTGGTGTTCTTTCCAGAGACACGTAATGTATTTGAATATCTTGACGTGTTGTAATATGCAATCTACCTCTAGAATATTCATCTGAAACAGCAGCAATTCTGCGTAATTGATTGCTTTTTAATTTACCATAAGGTACTTTTATACGAATCATTTGCACGCCTTCTTGACGTTGCCCGTAAACCCCTCTAGCCAAACGTAAACTTCTAAACTTTTCTTCGTCTATTTGTAAATTTTTGAATGCAGCAATTTTATCTGCTAACTCAATAATATCTCTTTCTACAATTGGATTTTCTATTTCTGTTTCAAAACTTCTCATTTCTTCTAGTTTTAATATTGAAAGTTTTTAAAGTTAAAAAAGCTGAACTTTTTTACTTTTAACTCGCTAACTTTTTGCTTTTCTATTTTATAAAACCTACTCCTACAGTATTGTTTGTTTTCGGATTAATTAAAATAAAGGACCCATTAGATTTATTATTGCTATACGCATCAAAAGCTAAAGATTTACTTAATTTTATTTGAATATCTCCTATTTGATTTAAAACCAATTCAGATGGATTTTCTTCTATTCCAGAAAAATCTGTTTTAATAATACTTTTTAACTGTGTTATTTTTGCTTGGGCATCATTTACACCGTGTTTAATGTAATATTTTTGTGATGCTTGCAATGGTTCTTTATCCATCCAACAAATTGTTGCTTCTAATTGTTTTGCTATTGTTGGCTCTTCTGTTACTTTTACCAACATATCTCCTCTGCTTACATTTACGTTGTCTTCTAAAGTAAGACTTACAGAACTTCCTCTTTTTGCTATTTGGTATTCTTTATCGAAAAAATTAATACTTTTTATTTTCGATTTTGTTTGTGATGGCAAAACTGCTACTTCATCTCCTACTTCAAAATCTCCACCATAAATTTTACCTGCATAACCTCTATAATCGTGATATTCTTCTGTTTTAGGTCTAATTACAGTTTGTACAGGAAAACGGGTTTGCGAGGCATCATTAATATCTTCTGGTTCTAACCTTTCTAAATGATGCATTAGCGTTTCCCCTTTGTACCATTCCATGTTTTCAGACTTATCAACAACATTGTCTCCTTTTAAAGCTGAAAGTGGAATAAAAGTTAAATTTTGTCCTTTATATTCGCTTTTGCTTGCTAAATATTCAATTTCTCCTTTGATTGCGTTGAATTTTTCTTCAGAAAAATCTACTAAATCCATTTTATTAACAGCGATTACCACATCTTTAATACGTAGTAAATTATTGATAAAAAAATGTCTGTAAGTTTGTTCTACAACACCATTTCTAGCATCAATTAAAACAATAGACGCTTGCGCTGTAGAAGCGCCTGTTACCATATTTCTGGTATATTCTATATGACCAGGCGTATCTGCGATAATAAAACTTTTAGATGGTGTAGAAAAATAGATATGTGCCACATCTATGGTAATTCCTTGTTCGCGTTCTGCTACTAAACCATCTGTTGCCAAAGAAAAATCTAAATAATCAAAACCTCTTTGACGACTTTTTTCTTCTATTGCTTCTAATTTATCATCAGTTAGTGATTTTGTATCGTATAATATACGACCGATTAAGGTACTTTTACCATCATCTACACTTCCTGCTGTTGCTATTTTTAATACTTTCATTTTTTGGTTGGTGGTTTTTGGTTTCTAGTTGATGATTCTTTACAAAAAAACATCAACAAAAACTAATAACTAATTTTTAGAAATACCCTTGTTGCTTTCTTTTTTCCATTGCTGCTTCAGAACGCTTGTCATCTATTCTTGCGCCTCTTTCTGAGATTGAAGAATCTCTAATTTCTTCTACTACTTTTGCAATATCAACTGCATCAGACAAAACGGCTGCTGTACAACTCATGTCTCCTACAGTTCTAAAGCGCACCATTTTTTCTACTACAACTTCTTCTTCATCTCTAAAAACAACAGCATCATCTGCAGACCAAATCATGCCATCTCTTACAAATATTTTTCTTTTATGAGCAAAATAAATTGATGGTATTTCTATATTTTCTTGTTCTATGTAAGACCAAACGTCTAATTCTGTCCAATTAGAAATTGGAAAAACACGTACATTTTGTCCTAAATCTATTTTTCCGTTTAACATATCAAACACTTCAGGACGTTGATTTTTTTCATCCCATTGACCAAAATCATCTCTTACAGAAAAAATTCTTTCTTTAGCTCTCGCTTTTTCTTCGTCTCTTCTTGCGCCTCCAATACAAGCATCAAAACCAAATTCTTCTATTGCATCTAGTAAGGTTTCTGTTTGCAACATATTTCTACTTGCATACCTACCTGTTTCTTCTTTTACTCTGCCAGAATCTATATTGTCTTGTACATTTCTTACAATTAATTCTACACCTAATTCTTTGGCTAATCTATCTCTAAATTCTATAGTTTCAGGAAAATTATGTCCTGTATCTATATGCATTAATGGAAAAGGAATTTTAGCTGGATAAAATGCTTTTTGCGCTAAACGTACTAAAGTTATGCTATCTTTTCCTCCAGAAAATAATAACACTGGTTTTTCAAATTGTGCTACTACTTCTCTAAAAATAAAAATTGCTTCGCTTTCTAGAGCATCTACTTGTATTATATTTTGACTCATAATTATGTCTTTTAGATATTCAAACCACATTATCTGTTATCCTACCCTAACCTTCTTAAAATTGAAGGGAACTCTTAATTGGATATTTTAAGAGTATAAAATTTATATTATTTTAAATATGTAATCCACACTCTCTGTTTCCTTCTACCTTAGTAGGATCAAAGTAAACAAATTCGTTTGGTAATTTTTGTGCTTCTAAATAAGCATCTAATTGTGCATCTGACCAATTGTAAAAAGGGCTTACTTTTAGCACACCATCTTTACTTTTAGATACAATATCTATAGAATCTCTAAATGCAGTTTGTCCTTTTCTTAAATTTGTAAACCAAACATCTGGTTTATGCTCTGCCATAGCTCTTGAAAAAGGCTCTAACTTAACCTGCTCTGTAAAAATTGCATGTTTAGGATCTTCTATAGAAGGCACTCCTAAAACTACATTTCTATGTGCAACCGTTTGTTTTGGCGTATATAGCTTTACATTTAACTTTAATTTCTGAATAATTTCTTCTGCATGTTTATAGGTTTGAACGGTATTGTAACCTGTATCGCACCAAATAACTTTAATATCTTTTTTTACTTTGGTTACCGCATTTAAAATAGCCACTTCGTAAGGTCTAAAATTTGTGGTAATCACTGGGTTTACGCCCACAGTAATAGCCCAAGAAATAATTTCTTCTGGACTTTTACCTTGTAATTCTTTATTTATTTCTTCTAAATTAAGGCTCATTATTTTCCCCATTTTATGGCATTCCATATTCTTTCGTGAAAGAAATACAAAACTAGTTTTGTTAAAAAATCTACAGATGCTATAGAGGTTGCTAATAATATTTCTCCTGTTATAAAATAAGAAACAATTAGTGTATCTATAGTACCTATTAATCTCCAGCTTAACGCTTTTACAACACTTCGTAAAGGTTTTTCAGAGCCCCTAATCTCATCGAAACCTTTACCTCGTGTCTTTTTACTAAAAATGATTTGATCTAAAATCATAATAATTAAATAATTCAAATACCCTATAAGTTTAATAGGGATTACAAACGTACATTATTTTTTATACTTAAGTCGTTAAAAATTGCTAATAATTGGCATTACCCTACAGATTTAATAGATTAATAATAAAAACAAAAAAATATTATGAATATGACATCATAATCTACCTATTAAAACCAATAGTTATTAAATTACTTTCAAAAAAGAAATCAGATTATCTATTTAGCAATCACACAAATCTGCTAAGGTTGTATTTTTAAAAATTTGTAGTGTATTATCTCTAACTTTTGCCATTAGTTTATGTACCGCGCAAGCAGCCTCATCTGCGCAATCATCACATTTTTCATAAAAATTTAAACTTACACAAGGTACCATAGAAATTGGTCCTTCTAGAATACGCATAACTAAAGTCATTTGAATTTCTCTTGGCTCCTTTAATAAGTAATACCCACCACCTTTGCCTTTTTTAGATCCTAAAACACCGTTTTTACGCAGTGTTAAAAGAATACTTTCTAAAAATTTTAAAGAAATATTTTCGCTTTTAGAAATAACAGCAATAGCAATTGGCGTGTTTTTTTCTTGCTTACCTAAAAAAGTAAGCGCTTTAATTCCGTATTTTGTTTTCTTTGAAAGCATTTTACAAAACTACAGAATTTTATTTTAGTCTAAAGCTTGTTTTAAATCTTCTATAATATCTGCCACATTTTCTAAGCCCACAGAAACTCTAACCAAACCTTTAGTAATACCAACTTCTAAACGATCTTCTTCAGACAAACGCCCATGAGTAGTAGAAGATGGATGTGTTACAATGGTTCTTGTATCTCCTAAGTTTGCAGACAAAGAGCACATTTTTATTTTATTTAAAAACGTTCTTCCGGCTTCTATACCACCTTTAATTTCAAAAGCAACAATATTACCACCTAACTTCATTTGCTTTTTTGCAATTTTGTACTGTGGATGTGATTTTAAGAATGGATATTTTACAAATTCAACATTTTCTTGCGATTCTAAAAACGCTGCAACTTTTAATGCGTTTTCACAATGTTTTTCTACCCTAACTGCTAAAGTTTCTAAACTTTTAGACAAAACCCATGCATTAAAAGGAGACATTGCAGGTCCTGTATTTCTGGCAAATAAATAAATTTCACGTAACAAATCTGCCTTACCAACAATTATACCTCCTAAAACCCTACCTTGGCCGTCTATTAATTTTGTTGCAGAATGAATTACCAAATCTGCACCAAATTTAATAGGTTGTTGCACATAAGGTGTTGCAAAACAATTATCTACAATATAAATTAAATTGTGTTTTTTAGCTATTTTACCAATTAATTCTAAATCTAAAATATCTATAGCAGGATTTGTAGGGGTTTCTATATAAAGAATTTTTGTGTTTTCTTGAATTAAACTTTCTACTAAAGCTACCTCATCAACCTTAAAATAAGACGTTTCTATATTCCATTTTGGTAAATATTTAGTAAACATGGAATGTGTAGAACCAAAAACAGAACGACAAGAAACAACATGATCTCCTGCATTTAATAAAGCTGCAAAAGTTGAAAATATGGATGACATACCTGTAGCAAAGGCATAACCTGCCTCTGCACCTTCCATTTTTACTATTTTTTCTGTAAATTCTGTAGTATTTGGGTTGGTAAATCTACTATATAAGTTTCGCTGCTTTTCTTCTGCGAAAGAAGCGCGCATTTCTTCTGCATCATCAAAAACAAAACTAGATGTTAAATATAATGGTGTTGAATGCTCAGAAAATTGTGTTCTTTCTGTTTGATTTCTTATGGCTTCTGTTTCGAAATGTTTGTTCATTTTAGTTGATAGTTGTTGGTTATTAGTTGTTGGATTTTGGTGCTAACTAACAACCAAAAACCATCAACCAAAAACTAATTATTATGTTTTGCTAATCTTAAGATATCTCCAAAAACACCTCTTGCTGTTACACTTGCTCCTGCACCTGCTCCTTGAATTACAATAGGTTGCTCTCCATAAGATTCTGTGTAAATCTCAAAAATTGCATCCGATCCTTTTAAAGAACCTAATGGTGTGTTTTTTTCTGTAGAAACTAACTTTACCTCTAAAATACCTTTATTTTTTGATAAATCGCCACTTAATTCTCCAATATATCTTAAAACATGATTTGCTTTTTGCGCTTCTTTTATTTGTTGATATTCATCATTTAACAAATCTAACTTTGTTAAAAAATCTCTAGCAGACCCTTCTCTTAAATGTTCAGGAATTAAATTTTTAATAGCAACTTCATCCAATTCATTTTCTAATTCTAATTCTCTTGCTAAAATTAGTAATTTTCTAGCTACATCATTTCCTCCTAAATCTTCTCTTGGATCTGGTTCTGTAAAACCTTTGTCTATGGCTTCTTGTAGCACTTTAGAAAAAGGTTCGTTTTTTTCAGAAAAATTATTAAATAAATAACTTAAACTTCCTGAGAAAACACCTCTTATTTTTGTAATATTTTCTCCAGATTCATGCAATAATCTAATGGTATCTATTAAAGGTAAACCTGCACCAACATTGGTTTCATACAAATACTGCTTTTTATATTCTTTTAATTTTGCCCTTACCTCTTTATAGAAATCAAAAGACAAGGTATTTGCAATTTTATTACAAGAAACCAAATCGAAACCAGCCGCTATTAATGGAATATAATTGGCAACAAAGTCTTCATTTGCAGTATTATCTACCGCAATTAAATTCTCAAAATGATGTTCTTCTGCGTACGCCGTAATGTCTGATATCGAACAGTTTTCGTTACCAGATTCTAGTAAATCTTGCTCCCAATTTTTGTCAACTCCGTTTTTACGAAGCAACACTTTTTTAGAATTTGCAACTGCAAAAACATTTAGCTGCAATTTTCTTCGCTCTAAAACAGAAGGTGTATTTTCTATAATTTGATCAATTAATGTACCACCAACCAAACCTTTGCCAAAAATGGCTATATTTATTTTCTTTGTAACACCAAAAACCTGACCGTGAATTACATTAACTGCTTTTGGTAATTCTTCTTTTTTAACTACTAAACTTACATTTTTACCAGTTACAGTATTGTTGAATAAAACAGGTACAATTTGGTTTTTAATTAGTGCGTTATATGGCAAATGAAATTCACTTAAATCTTGCCCAATGATAGAAATTACTGCCACATTTTTTACTACAGAAATCTGATTTACATCTTGTGAATAAAAATCGTTTTCAAACTCATTTTCTAAAGCTAAAACTGCTTCTGTTGCCCTATCTGCATCTATAATTAAACCAATTCCTCTTTCTGATGAACCTTGAGAAATTATACTTACACTGATGTTTTTATTACTTAATACCTTAAAAATTCTAGCATCTACACCAACTTTACCCAACAAACCTCTTCCTTCAAAATTTAAAAGTGCAACATTGTCTAATGTTGAGATAGATTTGATGCCCTTTGTAGAAGATTCTGCCGTAATTAATGTACCCTGATCTTCTTTTTGAAATGTATTTAAAATTCTAAGATCTATATTTTTTTCTAAAAGCGGAATAATAGTTTTGGCATGTAAAATAGTAGCACCAAAATTTGCCAACTCATTTGCTTCTGAGAAAGATAATTGTGCTATTTTTTTTGCATCTGCAACCAAATCTGGATTTGCAGTATAAATACCGCTAACATGCGTATAGTTTTGCAACTCTTCTGCATCTAGGTAATTTGCCAATAAAGCTGCAGTATAATTACTTCCATTTCTACCCAAAGTTGTAGTTTCTCCTTTTTTATTAGCCGCAATAAAACCGGTTACAACAGCTATAGCATTGTTGTTTTTCTTAAAATATCGATTTGTGTTTTCTTTAGAAACAGCAGTAATAGGTTGTGCATTACCAAAATTATCATCTGTAATTATTAATGCTCTTGCATCTACAGCTTTTGCATTAATACCTTCTTTTTCTAATAAGCTTGCTAGTAATTTTACAGATAACAATTCGCCTTGTGCTAAAACTTCATCTTTTATTTTGTTACTATAATCTCCTAATAAAAAAACTCCTTCGAAAATGGTTTGTAATTTGGTAAATTCTTCATCAAAATTTATAGCATTAATTGGTGCTTTTTGGTCTTTTTTAAATGCTTCAAACTTTAGTTTATACTCTTTTTTACTACTGGCAAGATCTAAAATAGCCTCTAATTGATTTGTAGCATTTCCTCTGGCAGAGGCTACAATTGCTATTTTATCTCCGTTTTTATATTTATCAACTATAATTTCTATGGCATTTTGTAATCCTTGACCATTTGCTAATGATTTGCCACCAAATTTTAAAATTTTCATTTTATTTTCTCTGTAATCTTTATTAAAAATAGGTCCAATAATTTTTTCTAACTGGTCATATTCCATTAAAAAAGCATCATGCCCATGTACCGAATTTATTTCGTTGTAGGTAACATTGTCTTTTGTTAGGGCCAGTTTTTTATGTGTTTCTCTATTTTCTTCTGCCGTAAAAAACAAATCAGAATCTACACCTATAATATGTATGTTAGCAGTAATTTTATCTAAGATATTTTCAGATTTTTCTCCTCCAACAGTTACATCAATAGTTTTTAATAATTGATTCATTAGTTTATATGAAGATAGTTGGTAACGTTCTTGCAAAGATTTACCATGATGCAACAACCAACTTTCTACATTAAAAATATCTGAATCTTCTCTTTTAGAACGCTTAAAACGTTCTTTAAAAGATTCTGGAGTTCTATAACACAACATGGCGTGCATACGTGCATCATGAACGGGATTGCTAGAGTTTACCAAAAATTGTTCTTGAATTTGGCAATTGGCAATTAACCAATCTGTAGATTTCCAATCGGTTGCAATTGGCAAAAAATGTTGCGTAAACGAATTGTTTAACACCATCATTTCCCATGCAATTCCACCTCCTAAAGAGCCACCAATTAAGGCAAAAAGTTTATCAATTTTTAAAATGGATAAACCTTCTAAGAATATTTTTGCAATATCTCTAGCTATAAAATCTTTATAATTATCAATTAAAAATCCATCAAAACCATTTCCTGGAATGTTAAAAGAAAGAATTGTATACGCATTCGTATCAATTGCCTTTTTTTCTCCAACAATAGCTAACCACCAACCTTGCTCGCCAGCAACATCACTATTACCAGTAAGCGCGTGATTTATTAAAACAATAGGCGCTGTGCCTAAAGGTAAACCAAAAACTTGATAGCTTAAATTTAGTTCAGAAATAATTACACTAGCTTCTGTAGTGAAATTTTTTATTTTGATATGTTTCAAAGGATGTTTCAGATCTTACTATTTTATTACAAGAGGTTTTAAAACCCCTTGTAATGTAAAATTATGGTTTATATTTCAGAAAAAGCTGCTTTTAAATCTGCTTTTAAATCTTCTAAATCTTCTATACCAACAGATAATCTAATTAAATCTTGAGAAACACCAGCACTTGCTTGTTCTGCTTCATCTAATTGTTGATGTGTTGTACTTGCAGGGTGAATAATTAATGATTTTGTATCTCCAATATTAGCTAGTAAAGAGAATAATTTAGTTTTATCTGCAATTGTTTTTGCCGCTTCAAAACCTCCTTTAGGTCCAAAAGTTACTATTCCACTTTGCCCTTTTGGTAAATATTTATCTGATAATGCTTTGTATTTATTACTAGCCAGACCAGGATAATTTACCCAAGCAACCTCTTCTTGTTGCTCTAACCATTCTGCCAATGCCAACGCATTTTCTGAATGTTTTTGAATTCTCACAGGCAAAGTCTCTAAACCTTGAATAATATTAAACGCGTTTGTTGGACTTAATGCGCCACCAAAATCACGTAATCCTTCTAATATTAATTTAAAAACAAAAGATGCTGCACCTAAAGTTTCGTAATATTTTAAACCATGGTAACCTGCAGATGGCTCTGTAAATTCTGGAAATTTACCGTTTGCCCAATTAAAAGTTCCTGCATCAATAATTGCACCTCCTAAAGAAGTTCCTTGACCAGCAATATATTTGGTTAAAGAATGAATAACCAAATCTGCACCATGTTTAATTGGGTTTAATAAAGATGGCGTTGCCACTGTATTGTCTACAATAAAAGGTACTTCTGCTTTTTTAGCCTGTGCAGATATTGCTTCTAAATCTAACACATCTAATTTTGGGTTTCCTAAAGATTCTACAAAAATAGCTCTTGTATTTTCTTGTACAGCTTTTCCAAAATTTTCTGGGTCAGAAGCATCTACAAACGTAGTTGTAATTCCAAATCTTGGTAAAGTAACACTTAACAAATTATAAGTTCCTCCGTACAAACTGCTTGATGCTACAATATGATCTCCAGCCTTTAAAAGCGTCATTAAACCTGTAGAAATTGCTGCAGTTCCAGATGCAAAAACTACTGCACCAATACCACCTTCTACGGCTGCCAAACGATCTTGTAAAATTTGATTTGTTGGATTGTTTAAACGCGTATAAATAAAGCCTAATTCTTTTAAAGAAAACAGGTTTGCAGCATGTTCTGAATTGTTAAAAACATAAGCTGTAGATTGGTAAATAGGTACTGCTCTAGCGCCTCCATTTGTTGTTACATCGTGTCCTGCATGCAACGCGTTGGTTGCTAATTTGTGTGTACTCATTTTTCTATTTTTTTTGAGTTAATTAAAGCTCCTGTTTTACAGGAATTCCATTTTTAAAAAGCACCAAAACTATGTATTTTGATACAATTTGAGATTAAAACAAAAGCCAAATACATCAATATTATTTTAAATTGATGGACTTACTAGAAAAATGTTATTAAGAATGTAACAATTACAAAGAATAGTAATTGTTTTTGAGTTATCTATCCAATTTCTGATAAATGAATCTGAAATTAAGTAGAATTTAGCACCTTCTTTTCCTCACAAAAAGGGTTGCTAAGGCTTCAACGGGTCTATTCCCTCTGCCTTTCTTGATAACATTTCAATAAGTTATTGAACTTTGTGTATGCAAATATAGTTATAGAAAAAATTAAAATCCAAATAAAACTTCACTTTTTTAATCTAAAAAAAAGTAACTAAAATAAACACCAAACACTTTTAAACCTGTTTGAGTTAAAGTAAAAGCTACTCTAATAATATTTAATTGATAACACCATCAGAAATAATTATAACAAAAAAATATTTGTATTTCATTTTAAAACGTAACTTTGCAATTCATTAAGAGGAAAAATTTGAACTGATTGCAACCTCTCGTGCAGAATTTGTTTCTGTACCCTTTACTATTTTTAGGATACTTCTATTTTAAGATTCTAAAACAAGTTTAGGACAAAATGCTAAAGCAGTAAGTATCTACTTCTTTTGGCGACCAACGCAATCTATTTACTTTTTTCTAGAAATTCAATTGAATAAAAATTGAAAATATTTAATATAAAAGAATAATTTTATGTCATATTTATTTACCTCAGAAAGTGTTTCTGAAGGACACCCAGACAAAGTTGCAGATCAAATCTCTGATGCTTTAATTGATAATTTTTTAGCTTTTGATAAGTCTAGTAAAGTAGCTTGTGAAACTTTAGTTACAACTGGGCAAGTAGTGTTAGCAGGTGAAGTAAAATCACGCACATATTTAGACGTTCAAAAAATTGCTAGAGACGTAATTAACAAAATTGGTTATACTAAAGGTGAATATATGTTTGACGGCAATTCTTGTGGAGTTTTGTCTGCAATACATGAGCAATCTCCAGATATTAATCAAGGTGTAGACCGTTCTTCTCCAGAAGAACAAGGTGCAGGAGACCAAGGTATGATGTTTGGTTATGCAACGGATGAAACCGAAAACTACATGCCACTAGCATTAGAACTTTCTCATAGATTGTTAATAGAATTGGCTGCATTAAGAAGAGAAAATAAAGATATTACCTACTTAAGACCAGATGCTAAATCTCAAGTAACTATTGAGTATTCTGATGATAATGTACCACAGCGAATAGATGCAATTGTAATTTCTACACAACATGACGACTTTGACAAATCTGAGAACGTAATGTTATCTAAAATTAAAAAAGATATTGTAGAAATATTAATTCCTAGAGTGGTTGCTAAATTGCCTGCACATCTTCAAAAATTATTTACAGATAGTATTACCTACCACATAAACCCAACAGGAATTTTTGTTATTGGTGGTCCTCATGGAGATACTGGTTTAACTGGTAGAAAAATTATTGTAGATACTTATGGTGGTAAAGGTGCACATGGTGGTGGTGCTTTTTCTGGAAAAGACCCAAGTAAAGTAGATAGATCTGGCGCTTACGCTACAAGACATATTGCCAAAAACTTGGTTGCTGCTGGTCTTTGTAAAGAAGTTTTAGTACAAGTTTCTTATGCTATTGGTGTTGCAAAACCAACAAGTATTAATGTAGAAACTTACGGTACAGCAAACGTGAATTTAACAGATGGAGAAATCAGTAAAAAAGTAGAAGCAATTTTTGATATGCGTCCTTACTTTATAGAACAACGTTTAAAATTAAGAACACCTATTTATTCTGAAACTGCGGCTTATGGGCATATGGGAAGAACACCAGAAGTTAAAACGGTAACATTTACAAACCCAATGGGAGAAACCGTTTCTGAAGAAGTAGAAACCTTTACTTGGGAAAAATTAGATTATGTAGATAAAATTAAAACTGCATTTTCACTATAATTTTTCGAAAATACATCTAAAAAAGCCTTTAAATATTTACTTTAAAGGCTTTTTTATGTGTATTATTTTAAATGTAAGTTAGCGTACAATTTAAAACTGAATAATCAGTTTCAAGTAGATTTCTATTGCAAATAAACTAAAAGACTCAAATATACTTTAAGAATTTACAGAAATATCACTCTCTAAATCTAATTCAATTGCATTTTCTAAATCTTGTAAATGCTGTTTTCTAACTTTAAGTTTGGTTTCTGCATGTGCTTTTTTGTTTAATTTCGAAAACATTTGTGCTACTTTAATTGCAGTGGGTAATAAATGTGTTTGCTCAACTACCAAATCCAGAAAACCAGCAGCTATAGCTTGTTCAGGATTGTAAATTTCTGAATTAATTACACTTCTGTTCAAATACACTTCACTTAAACGCGCTTTTGCAATTGCAATTCCTGCATGGTGCATGGTCATACCAATTTGCACTTCGTTAAAACCTATTTTAAAATCGCCTTTTACACCAATTCTATAATCTGCAGAAAGCAATAAAAAAGCACCTTTGGCTATTGCATGGCCAGAAGAAGCTATAATAATTGGTTGTGGAAAAGACAACATTTTTAAAGATAATTGCGAGCCTTTTGTAACCAAATCCTTTGCAGCTTGTGGTGATTTTGTCATCACTTTTAAATCGAAACCAGCAGAAAAAACACCAGATTTACCAGTAATAATTACCACCTTATTTTCTTCGGAAGCTTTATCTAAAGCAACATGCAATCCTTCAATTACTTCATGAGAAATTGCATTTACTTTTCCGTTATCTATAGTAATTATTGCATGTTTTTCTTCAGATTGATAGGTTACCAGTAAATTCATACGATCTATTTTTTTTGATTTTGCTACAAGATAAATTAAAAAACTCAAATGTCATTCTGTAGCATCAATTCCGCAGATAAAATACTGCTTTGTTTTTATTTGTTTATTTTTGTCCATCAACCCAAGTTATGGATAAAATCAAACGTTTATTTTTCGCTATCGAACAAAGCTTTTCGTTGCTTTTTCTTTTAAAATGGACGTTTATCTGCTTGCTTATTGGTGCTTTTTCAGGTAGTGCATCTGCCGTTTTTTTATGGTCTTTAGAATGGGCTACACATTATAGAGAAAACAATATTTGGATTATTTGGTTATTACCCATTGCAGGCTTTATAATTGGTTTATCTTATCATTTATATGGTAAAAGTGTTGTAAAAGGAAACAATTTAATTTTAGATGAATATCACGAACCTAAAAAAGTGATTCCTTTTAAAATGGCGCCTTTAGTATTTATAGGTACCATACTTACTCATTTATTTGGTGGTTCTGCTGGTAGAGAAGGAACTGCCGTACAAGTTGGTGCTGCAATTGCAGACCAGTTTACCAAACTTTTTAAACTTTCTAAATTTGATAGAAAACTTATTTTAATTTGCGGAATTAGCGCTGGTTTTGCTTCTGTATTTGGCACACCTTTAGCGGGTGCTATTTTTGCTTTAGAAGTATTAATTATTGGTAGCATGCGTTTTGATGCTATTATTCCTAGTTTTTTAGCCGCAGTTTTTGCCAATTACTTTTGTGATGTTTGGCAAATTTCTCATCATACACATTATAGTATTTCTGAAGTAGTACATTTAACACCTTCTGCTATTTTCTGGGCGCTATTGGCAGGTATTATTTTTGGTTTGGCAAGTATGTTATTTTCTAAATCTACGCATTTTTGGGGTAAATTATTCAAAAAACATATTTCTTATGCACCTTTAAGACCTGTAATTGGCGGAATTGTAATTGCTGTTGCTGTTTATTTTATGGGTACAACAAAATATATTGGTTTGGGTGTACCTACCATAGTAGATGCATTTAACATCAACTTAAATTCTTATGATTTTTTACTAAAAATATTGTTTACCTCTTTTACATTGGGCGCAGGTTTTAAAGGCGGCGAAGTAACACCATTATTTTTTATTGGTGCTACTTTAGGCAATGTATTAATTTGGTTTATACCCTTGCCAATGCCATTATTAGCAGGAATGGGTTTTGTAGCTGTTTTTGCAGGCGCAACCAACACACCAATTGCTTGTACTATTATGGGTATTGAATTATTTGGTATAGAGTCTGGCGTTTTTATTGCGCTGGCTTGTACAACTTCTTACCTGTTTTCTGGTCATTCTAGTATTTATACTTCCCAATTTATTGGTAGCCCAAAACATGCATTTTTTAAAGATGAAAAAGGTTTAAAACTTACAGAAATACCAGAAAAAAGAAAAAAGAAATCTTTATAATTCTACATCCTCTGCATCTACCCAATTTTTCTTTTGAGTAACTGTTCCTTTATTTAAAACCATAATTCCTGGGTTTGCACGAATCATAGTTTTTAATGTGGTTTCATCACAAAAAAGAAAATCAAACGCTAAATTGTGTTCTTTTTTTGCTGCTAATAAATCATCTGTAAAAGATGCAGAAACACCATAAACAGTATAACCTTTTGCTATGGCTTTATCTGTTATATTTTTAATCTTGGCAAAACCTTCTTTATTTGCTTTTTCTAAATTGTAAACAATTACCAACATTACCTTTTCTTTATCTAAAAGTATTGGTGCCAAGTCTTCTTGCTCGTTTTCTAGAACAAAATCATGCACTGGCGGAATAGAACCATCTGCTGGATATTGCATTCCTTCTTGCAAATTCTTGCCTATAGCATAAGCTCTAAAATCTACAATTGGCAAATGCGTTAACACATGTTGTACAATAAACAGAAAAACAAATAAAGATAAAAAGGTAATTACTTTTGGTATTTTACCGGCAAAAATTGGTTTAATTACAGCTACCTTTATTACTAACAAAAGAATTAATGCAATAAGAATTATGTTTTTATAAAAAGTTTCCCAAGGTGTTAATTTTATGGCATCTCCAAAACAACCACAATCTGTAACTTTGTTATAATACGCAGAATACCATGTTAAAAATAAGAATATTAACGTAATAAAAAACAGACTCCAAACGGTTACTTTAGGTTTGTAACCAACCAAAATCATAACTCCTAAAAGAATTTCTGCAATAATTAACAATATTGCAAAAGGTAATGCATAAGGCACTAAAAATTCCATATTTAAAACACCTTCAGAAAAGTATTCTTGAAATTTATATTGGGAACCAATTGGATCTACCAATTTTACAAAGCCCGAAAAAATAAACAAGGCACCTACTATTATTCTTGAGAGTTGTACTAGTATTTTCAAAATCATGTTTGTATTATTATTTACTTATTTGCAATGCAATATTTTTGTTTGATATTTTTAAAGTTCTTTACGTAAGCAATCAAAAACTAAAATAATTATAGCCTAAGAATTAGTAAACTTTAAACCCAAAAAAACGCTACGCCAAATGTATCATTGCAAAAACCGCATAATTAATCATATCTTGGTAATTTGCGTCAATACCTTCAGAAACAATAGTTTTTCCTTTATTGTCTTCAATTTGTTTTACGCGTAATAATTTCTGCAAAATTAAATCTGTTAAGCTAGATACACGCATATCTCTCCAAGCTTCGCCATAATCATGGTTTTTATTTAGCATTAAATCTTTGGTTATTTTAATATGCTTATCATAAAAAATAGTGGCGTCTTCAACATTTAAATCTGGGTTTTCTACTACACCTTTTTCTAGTTGAATTAAAGCCATAATGGAATAATTAATGATTCCAATAAATTCAGATTTTTCACCTTCATCTACCTTTCTAACCTCATTTTCTTGCAATTGCCTAATTCTAGTTGCCTTAATAAAAATTTGATCAGTTAAAGAAGGCAAACGTAAAATTCTCCATGCACTTCCATAATCGCTCATTTTTTTAATAAACAAACTTCTACATTCCCCTATAACAGCATCATATTGCTTTGCAGTATCTTGCTTTTTCATAAATTAAAAAAGTATTTCCCCAAAAATACTAAATACTCTAGGCTTTTCTTTTATTTTTACAAAAGAATTTTAAATACTAATCATTTGAAAAGAGTTGTTGTTTTTTGTGGGTCTAGCCTTGGTTTTAATACTATTTACAAAGAAACTGCTATTGAATTAGGTAACTATTTTGCTAAAAACAATATTGGCTTGGTTTACGGAGGTGGTAAAATAGGAATGATGGGCGCCATAGCAGATACAATTCTAGATCAAAACGGAGAAGTTATTGGTGTAATTCCTAAATTATTAGAAAAAGAAGAAGTTATACATCCTGGTGTTAAAGAAATGATAGTTTGCGACAAAATGAGCGATCGAAAAGTAATTATGAGCAAATTAATAGACGGTTACATTACACTTCCTGGAGGTTTTGGCACGTTAGATGAACTTTTTGAAGCACTTACCTTAAACCAATTACAGATAGAACAAAAACCAATTGGCTTATTAAATGTAAATGGTTTTTTTGATGCAATGCTGCAACAAATAGATAAAATGATTGATGAAGGTTACATAAAACCCATAAATAAAAAATTGCTAATTGTTGCCAATTCAGTAGAAACATTAATGCAGCAAATGCGCAACTATACAGCACCAAAAATTAGCCATGTTATAAATAAAGTTGTAAAATAAAATGACAATAAATTGTAAAGGCACACTTGTAGATTTAAGCACACCCAAAGTAATGGGTATTTTAAACATTACACCAGATTCTTTTTATGACGGTGGTAAATATAAAAACGCCTCAGACATATTAAAACAAACCGAAAAAATGCTCTCAGAAGGTGCAACATTTATAGATGTTGGCGCCTACTCTTCTAGACCAGGAGCAAAACACATTAGCCAAGAAAAAGAATTGCAAAGAATTTTGCCTGTAATTAATTTATTACTAAAAAATTTTCCTGATATTATACTTTCTGTAGATACTTTTAGAAGTAAAATTGCGCAAGAAACCGTACTTGCAGGTGCAGCAATTATTAATGATATTTCTGGTGGAAAAATGGACGAAAACATGTTTAAAACTGTTGCAAAACTGCAAGTACCTTATATTTTAATGCACATGTTAGGCACGCCACAAAACATGCAGAAAAACCCAGTTTACAAAGATGTAAACAAAGAAATTATAACGTTTTTTGCAGAACAAATCTTTAAATTACACCAACTAAAACAAAACGATATTATTATAGATATGGGCTTTGGTTTTGGCAAAACAATTGCACACAATTACGAGATTTTAAAAAACTTAGCACTATATAAAAGTTTAGACGCACCAATTTTAGCAGGTATATCTAGAAAATCTATGTTGTACAAAACCTTAGATATTTCTGCACAAGAAGCCCTAAACGCAACAACCTCTGCAAATACTATTGCGCTTTTAAACGGCGCAAATATTTTACGCGTGCACGATGTTAAAGAAGCCACAGAAGCCATAAAAATTGTAAATCAAGTATTGTAGTTTTTTTTGAAGCAAAATCGCGCTTTCCGCTATATCTTTTTGTCGTACCTCCAAAAAGGATGTCGCTTCAATCCCGGCTAGATTGGTTTGCTAGCTATTGGTATAATCAGCTGCAAAAGGCCACATCAAACTACAAATAGAAATCTTAAAAACCAATTCGTAAAGAAATCTAAAAGTATAACCTTTTTGCAAAAAAATTAATACCACAACATTTTAACCTTTCAAACATATGCAAGAAAAGGTAGGTAGAATTAAAACAAAATACATTCTTCTATTTTCAAACTCAGAAATCAATTTTTCATATTGTGCTCCCAAATAATTATTAGTACTTTAGCCTAAAATGTTACCTCATTTCCATGTTCGATTTTATTGAATTTTCTTTATTAGACGTTTTAGACATATTGTTAGTAGCAACATTACTCTATTACACCTACAAACTTTTAAAAGGAACAGTAGCCATTAATATTGTAATTGGTATTGCATTTATTTTCTTAATCTGGAAAATTACACAAGCTCTTAAAATGGAAATGTTAAGTGGTATTTTGGGTTATTTACTCTCTGGAGGTGTTATTGCGTTAATTATTGTATTTCAACAAGAAATACGTAAATTTTTATTAATGATTGGTACCACAAACTTTACCAATAAGCGTAATTTTTTAAAACAACTTAAATTTTTACAAACAGAAATTAATTCAGAAATAGATACAGAGACAATCTTAGAAGCCTGTAAAAAAATGGCTACTTCTAAAACAGGTGCTTTAATTGTTATTGAAAGAACCAATAGTTTAGATTTCTTAATTAATACTGGTGATAAAATGAATGCTCTTTTAAACGAGGCACTTTTAGAAAGTATTTTCTATAAAAACAGCCCTTTACATGATGGTGCTTTAATTATTAGAGATAATAATATTGTAGCAACCAGAGTTATTTTACCTATTTCTGATAGTACAAAAATTCCTGCAAGATTTGGTTTAAGGCATAGAGCAGCAATTGGTGTATCAGAAAAAACAGATGCAGTTTGCTTATTAGTATCTGAAGAAACTGGAGAAATTTCTTATATAAAAGACGGTGGCTTTGTGCTTTATAAAGATATTATTGAGCTTAATGAGAAATTTAAAAAAGATTTAATGTAAAAAAAGGTTCTCAAATGAGAACCTTTTAAATTATTAAAAGTGCGCTAATTATTACTTACCAGCAGCAGTCA
This sequence comes from uncultured Polaribacter sp., assembly GCF_947495205.1. Taxonomy (GTDB): domain Bacteria; phylum Bacteroidota; class Bacteroidia; order Flavobacteriales; family Flavobacteriaceae; genus Polaribacter. The sequence continues at coordinate 49,326 of NZ_CANLXV010000002.1, forward strand.
ACTTAGATTTTATCGTAGCTATTACACTATTATATTTTGTTAATTCAGCCGCATTTAAACTAGATGATAACTCTTTACCTTTTGCTAATAACTCGGCTCCTTTAGGCGCCAACTGAGATATTTTTAAGGTGTTACCTTTTGCTGCAATATAATCTTTTGCATAAGCTGCATATTCTTTTAAATTTTCTGTAACTGCAGGATTAGAAAATGTAGGTATAGTAACTCCTTCTAATTTAGAACTTACCATATCTTTTGCTCCTTCAACTGCAGTATTCGCTGCGTCTTTTGCACTATCTACTGCAGTATTTGCTGCATCCTTTACATTGTTTACAGCAGCATTTGCTGCATCTTTTGTTGCGTCTACTGCACTATTTGCTGCATCTTTTGCGCCATCTACTACAGCATTTGCTCCGTCTTTTGTTGCATCTACAACTGTTTTGGTTGCATCTTTTGCACCATCAACCACAGCATTTGCTGCATCTTTTGTTGCGTCTGCAGCTTCACCCGCTGTTTCTACTGTAGCGTCTTTTAAGTTTTTTGCCCCTTCTGTAGCTTTTTTACATGACGTAAATACTAGTGCTGAAACTACAAAAATTGATAATACTGTTTTTTTCATCTGTTAATTTGTTAATTAGTTTTTGAATAACAAATGTAACTAAAAATACTAAGAAGCTACATCTAAACTAAATTGCTTATTGTAAAGGTTTTTATAATAACCGTTTTCTTTCTCTAAAAGTACTGCATGTGTTCCTTCTTCAACAATAAGACCTTTATCCATTACAATAATTTTATCTGCTTGTTTTATAGTGGCTAATCTATGCGCAATTACAATAGAAGTTCTATCTTTTGTTATTGTTTCTGTTGCGTATTGTATCATTTGTTCTGCATGTGCATCTACAGAAGAAGTGGCCTCATCTAAAATTAAAATACTTGGTTTGCTTACATATGCTCTTAAAAAAGCAATTAATTGTCTTTGACCAGATGATAACATTGCACCACGTTCTTTTACGTTATAATGATAACCACCTGGAAGCGTCATTATAAAATCGTGAATTCCTATTTGCTTAGCTGCTTCAATTACAATTTCTTCTGTAATAGAGCTATCTTTTAAAGTAATATTATTTAAAATTGAATCTGAAAACAAGAAAACATCTTGCAAAACAATGGCAACTTGATTTCTTAACGTATCTAATTTATAATTATCTATAGCCAGATCATCTACAGAAATTGTACCGCTGTTAATTTCGTAAAAACGATTAATTAAGTTTATAATTGTTGATTTTCCTGCGCCTGTTGCACCAACAATAGCAACTGTTTGTCCACTTTTTACCTCTAAATTTATTCCTTTTAACACTTCCTCTCCTTCTACATAACTAAACCTAACATCTTTAAAACTAATATTTCCTTTTAAGTTGGTTGCTTTAATTGTTCCATTCTTAGAAATAGCACTTTCTGTATCAATAATTTTAAAAACACGCTCACCAGAAACAATACCCATTTGCAATTGGTTAAACTTATCTGCAATTTGTCTTAAAGGTCTAAATAGCATTTGTGCCATTTGTACAAATGCCATTACAGTTCCTGGACCAGGAACCTGGTTACCAATTACCTGTTTACTACCAAACCAAACAATTAAACCAATACCAATTGATGATAAAATCTCTGCAATGGGAAAGAAAATAGAAAAATACCAAATGGTTTTTACGTAAGCTTCTTTGTGCTTATTGTTTATTTCTTTAAAATTCTTGTATTCTATTTTTTCGCGATTAAATAATTGCACAATTTTCATTCCTGTAACCCTTTCTTGCACAAAACCATTTAAATTGGCTACTTGATTTCTAACTTCTTGAAAAGTAGCTTTTATAGCTTTTTGGAAAACTTTAGTCGCATACAAAAGTATTGGTAAAACAGCAACGGCAACAAAAGCCAACTTCCAATTTAAAATAAACATTACTATAATTACTGCAAACATTTGTAGCACATCACTAACAATTGTAAAAACACCAGAACTAAAAAATGCTGCTATTGTTTCTATATCGCTTACTACTCTAGTTACCAATTTACCAACAGAATTCTTATCAAAATAAGACATTCTAAATTGTAGAATATGACGAAATATTTTAGCTCTAATATCTCGTATAATATGTTGCCCAACCCAGTTTGCGTAATAAATAAAACTAAATCTAAATAAAACTTCTAATAATAAAACCCCTAGCATTAACATTACATTAAAAACTAAACCATCTAAATCTTTATTTGTAATATAAATATCTACAGTTTCTTTTAAAATTATAGGCGTTAATAGAGCCACACCTGCTAAAGTAATGGTTGAAGCTGTCGCGATAAAGAAGTTTAATTTGTACTTTTTTGCAAAACTCATTAATCGCAAAAAAATTTGCATATCAAAAGCATTTCCGGTTTTATTTGCCAAAATCTAATATTTTATTTGTGTTAAAAACAAGCCTTTTGCGGGCACAGATAAACCTGCGTTTCCTCTATTTTTACTTTCTATAATTGCTCTAAACTCTTCTACTGTAATTTTACCTAAACCAACATCTACTAAAGTGCCAACTATGGCTCTTACCATATTTCGTAAAAAACGATTTGCCGAAATATAAAAGGTTAACAAATTTCCTTCTTGTTTCCAAACTGCTTCTGTAACATCGCAATTAAAGGTATATACTTCTGTTTTTACTTTAGAAAAAGTTTGAAAATTGGTATAATCTAATAATAAGCGTGCAGCAGCATTCATTTTTTGTAGATCTAATTGTTGTGAGTGAATTTGCCATGAAAAATCTAACAAAAAAGGATTTCTACCTAACCAAATCCTATACTCATAACTTCTAGACAAGGCATTAAAACGTGCATGATATTCATCTGCTACCAAAAAAACTTTGGCCACTGTAATATCATTTGGCAAAATAGAATTCAGTTTAAAAATAACATCTCCTTTTAGTGCTTTGTTTACATTAAAATGCGCAAACATTTGTATTGCATGTACACCAGTATCTGTTCTTCCTGCACCTACCACTTCTATTTTTTCTTGCAAAATAGTACTAATAGCATAATTCATTTTTTCTTGAACAGATATTGCATCTGGTTGAATTTGCCAACCATGATAATTTTTTCCGTTATAAGATAGTTCTATAAAATACCTCAAAAATTTTGTTTTTGTAGTATTCAAAATTACGGAATTTATTTTGTTATTAGTATTTTTGAACTGTGAAGAAAATCTTATTATTATCCGACACACATAGTTATATTGATAACCAAATTTTAAAATTTGTAAAACAAGCGGATGAAGTTTGGCATGCTGGTGATATTGGCGATTTAAAAGTTACTGATGCTATAAAAAAGCTAAAACCTTTACGTTGTGTTTATGGCAATATAGATGATAAAGATGCACGGTTAGAGTTTCCTTTAGACTTAAGATTTAATGTTGAAAATATTTCGGTTTGGATAACTCATATTGGAGGCTACCCTAATAGATACAAACCTAGAATTAAAGAAGAGATAGAAAAAAAACCACCAAAACTTTTTATTTGTGGACACTCACATATTTTAAAGGTTCAATATGATAAAAAACTAAATTTATTACACCTAAATCCTGGAGCTGCAGGTAACCATGGTTTTCATAAAATAAGAACTATGTTACGCTTTGAATTACACAAGGGAGAAATAAAAAATTTAGAAATTATTGAGTTAGCAAAACGCGGGTAATATATTACCTTTCCATTACAGGAACTTGTAAAGTTATACTTGTACCTTTACCTATACTTGAGTTTATAGAAAATTCCCCTTTCATTAATAACACTCTTGATTCTATATGGCTTAAACCCAAACCAACGTTCTCTAAAGGTTTATTTTTATCGAAACCAACACCATTATCTTTAATTTTAAGATGAAGTTGATTATTGGTTTCTGTTAAATAGATAGATGCCTTTGAAGCCTTACTATGCTTTAAAATATTATTTAAGCATTCTTGTGTAATATTATACATCTTAATTTCAAAGTTTTGCTGATACCTTCTAATATTACTAATATCAGAATCTAGAGCTAAGTTTGAATTAGAATACTTACTAACCAAATCATTTATAGCCGTTTTTAGACCAAATTTTAGAAGCACAGAAGACACTAATGTGTGAGATAAATCTCTAATTTTTTTAGAAGCTTCTGTAATTATAGTTTGAGATTTTGTGATTTCAACAGGTATTTCTTTATTGAAATATTGTTTAGCTGCAATTAAATGCAGGTTGGCAGAAGAAAGTAAAGCACTTACACTGTCGTGCAAAGTTTCTGCAATTTCTTTTCTTTCTGTTTCTTTACCATCAATAGTTGCATTTAAAACTCTATCTCTAACTTCTGCTTTTAATTTTTCTAACTTTTGATTTTGCAATAAGTGCGTTTGAGAAAGTTGTAATCTTAAGTTTTTTTGTTTTAATTTATAAATATGAAGAAAATAAAGTAAAAACAAAATTATTAATAAACCTGCTGCTGCATAAATAAAAAAATTAGTTTTTTGTTTTAATCTTTTATTTTCTTCCTCTTTTTTAACTACATCAATATTGTACTTTGCATTTACTTCTTCTACGGCTCTCCTTACTTCTTTATCTCGTAAACCATTTTCTATTTCATAAGATAGTTCTTGGTAATCATAAGCTTCATATTCCTTTAAGTTTCGCATAGCCCAGGCCAAATTGTAATATAAGCCTGCTTTTACCACTACTGCTTTCTGCGAATTATCATTCTTAATAATGTCTATACCTAATAAATAGGTTTCTTTTGCTAATTCAAAATTATTTTGAGACAAATAAATACTCCCTAAATTATTAAGTGCAAGCGTTTCACTTAATTTACTATTTGTTTTTTTATTTATTTCAATAGCTTTTTTTGCATAATCAATAGCCTTCTCGTAAATAGAATCTAATTGATAAATACCCGATAAACTGGCAAATGCTATAGCTTTATACTTTAAAATTTCTTTATCAAATACATTGGTTTCTTCTACTTTCTTGTAAAAACGTTTGGCACTATCTTTTAAAGATAGCTTGTGAAAAGAATTGGCTATTCTTAAATTTAATTTTACCTCATTTTTTTTTGTAAAATTAAAATCTAAATTATTATCGGGTTTATAATTTTTTAAGCCAGCTAATGCTTCTTTATAGGTGTTTAGGGCTTTATCGTGATTATTGCTTTTGCTATAAATATCTGCAATTAAAATTTTTAAATCGAATAAATTATCGTCTGTATTCGATTTATCAAATAGTGCTAAAGCACTTTTTAAAGCCTTTGCGTAATTTTCTTTCTTATAATCTTTCTGAACCTCTTGAAATCCTTTAAAAAAAACAGAATCTCTTTTAACCAGAAAAAATGAAGAAGTTTCTAAGATAGAAACTTCTTCAATAACATATTTATTTTTAGGGGTTGCATTTAAATGAAAACAATAAAGTAATGCATAAAATATGTATAATATAGTTATTTTTCTTATTTTCAATGATCTAAAAAATTAATCTTCAACTTCTTCTCCATTACCAACTAAAATTCTTGGCTTTCTTCTCTTTATTAACTCTTTAGCTAATATAGTCTTAGCGCTAGTATCATCAGTATGGTTTATAAAGTCTATTTTTAAAACTTCACCTTCCAATTTCGTTAAATTTCTAGAGAAAGAAGTATTGGTTGATTTTCCTTTTTCTAAATGAATTTCATAAATGTTATCATCTTCATTGTAAACAAAATCTACAGTTACTTGAGGTGAAACATTAAAAGCTAAGTTAACTGAACCTTCTTGCCCGCTACTTACACTATATTCTTTTAACATTGAGTTGGATTTAGCCAAAGTAATATTATCATCTTCAATAGATATATATGGCTTTTTATCTGTGTTGGTATCAATAAAACTTACGCTTAATTTATTACCATCTATAAATAATTCTTCTGATTGTTTTTGAAACGATTCAAAATCAGATTCATATAAATGAAATTCATTTACATCTTGATTTGTAACTTTATCAACTTTAACGTTACTATTGGTTTCAAACTCTGTAGAGTAAGCTCCAGAAGCATCTCTTTTAACTTTAAAAGTTTTTAGTAATGCTGCATTTTCATTTGGAACAGTTAAAGTTTCATCATTTGAACAAGAAGATAAAGCAAATGCTGATGCAATAAACAAAGTTACTAATTTGGTAGTTTTCATAATAATTGGCATAAAAGGGTTTAAAAATTTATATATTTAAAGGGGATTTTATAATATCATGTTTTTAATTAATAGGAAAAAGCATGTACGCCGTGTTAAACTAATTTTCGGGGGTAACATTAAATTTTTAGGGGATAGATTTTACTCTAAATTTAATATTTTCGGGGGAGGCAATTAAGTTATATTAACTTATACTTAGTTGCGTACACTGCTAATCCTATTGATGTTTTTACATTTAATTTTGTTTTTAACTTTTTTCTATGTGTTTCTACTGTATGAGCACTAATATTCATTTCTTTGGCAATATCATTAGTACTAAATTCTTCAGTAATAAACCTTAAAATTTTTATTTCTGAATCTGTTAACGATTCTATTTTTTCTAATCCTATTTCTTTATCAATCTTTTTATTTAAGTCAGAGTAGTTTTTTAATAATGCACTTTTAATATTACTACTAAAATACTGCTCTCCTCTGTATACTGCTTTTATTGCTGGTAAAATATGCTCTCCTGCACAATCTTTAGAAATATAACCATACCCACCATATTTTAAGACCTCTTCTACAATTTTCACCTCGTCATAACTAGAGAGTACAATAATTTTTTGTTTTCCTCCTTTTTTATAGAAGTACCTTAAAACATCAATACCTTCTATTTCTGGCATCGTAAGATCTAAAATTAGTACATGCGCTGTATTTTTTCTTTTAGAAAACCAATCTATAACTTGTTTACCTGTTAAAGAGTAGCCTTTTACTTCTATATTCTTATCAGTATTTAAAACAGCTATTAATCCTTCGATTATTATCTTATGATCGTCTGCTATATGAACGTTTATTATTTCTTTCATGCTAACACTACAAATTTAAATTAGATTATTACATTACACAATCCCTAAATTTAGGGATATTTGCCATCCCTAAATTTAGGGATGGTAAATCGATAACTTGCTATATATCAACAACATCGACATTGATTTTTTTTTTTTTGAAATTTTAACGATTTTTCAAAAACGCGAGAAAACGGAAAATTGCTTAGATTTTGCATAAAAATAAAAAAACCGAGATTAAATCTCGGTTTTCTTTCGCACTAAATATAACTAAGATGTTAGTATTATCGTAATCTATCTGCAGATTTTACAAGATCTTCATCCTTTTTAATAGCTTTATTTGCCAAAACAATAAGCAAAACCGCTATAATTGGTATAAACATCCCAATACCTTTCTCCGAAATAATAATTTCTCCAGGTAAAGTTAGAGATACATAAATCAATAATCCTAATAAAATAAGGTTTATCAAAATTGCTAAACGACCTATAACAAATTGTAACTTTCTATTATTAAATAAAAAAATAGCTACAAAAGCTAAAATCGCAGAAATTATAAACAAAACAGGAATTACTTTAAGACTTAATACATTACTATATAACAAGTCTATTGCAAAAACGTTTTTTTTTACAGAATCCCATAAATCGAAAACAAAAATTAAACCTCCAGAAATTGCAGAAGCAAATAATAAATAGAGTGTTTGTATTCTCTGTATCATCTATAATATCTTATAAAACAAAAGTACTATATTCTTTTTTAAAAAGAAAAGGAACAACTAAAAAAAAATGCATATATTTGTTACATATTAAAACCGCACATTAATTGTTTGTAGTACTATACAGACAATAACAAATCAAAAAAAACATAAGAATCTTTATAATACTTAAGATTTATACTTATAACTTAACACCTAAAGAATGTTCGAAATTTCTGAACTAAAGGCAAAAAATCTTGCTGAACTTCAAACTATTGCAAAAAGCATAGGGCTTACTAAAACGAGCCAATTAAAAAAATTAGATTTAGTGTATCAAATTTTAGATACACAAGCTGCAAACCCAACCAAAGCCAAAGTAGAACCTTCTGCAAAGAAAGAAACAAAGGCAAAAGAAGAAAAACCTAAAAGAAAGCGTGTTGTTAAAAAAGCACAGCCTGCAAAAGAGGAAACAAAAGCAGCAGAAATTAAAGATACTAAAGATGTTTCAGCAAAAGAGAAACCAGTAACTGCTGCACCTGCAAAAAAAGCTCCCGTTAAAAAAGAAGTCAAAAAACAGGTAGTTGAAGAGGTTATTAAAGAGGAAGTTGTTGCAAAAACAGAACAACCCGCTAAAAAAACAACCAATCAACCAAACAAACCGGTTCATAAAAATCAACAAAACAATTCTCAACAAAACAATTCTCAGCAAAACAATAAAAACGCTAAGAATAGCCAAAATAGAGACAAAAACAACACCAATAGAAACAAAAGCAATAATAGATATAGAGACCCAGATTTTGAGTTTGATGGTATTATAGAAAGTGAAGGTGTATTAGAAATGATGCCAGATGGTTATGGTTTTTTACGTTCTTCAGATTACAATTACCTATCTTCTCCAGATGATATTTATGTTTCTCAATCTCAAATTAAATTATTTGGTTTAAAAACAGGAGATACTGTAAGAGGTAACGTAAGACCACCTAAAGAAGGTGAAAAATATTTCCCCTTAATTAGAGTTTCTAAAATTAATGGTTTAAACCCAAATATTGTAAGAGATAGAGTTTCTTTTGAACATTTAACACCGTTATTTCCTCAAGAAAAATTCAACTTAGCAGAAAAAGGAAGTTCTTTATCTACAAGAATAATCGATATATTTTCTCCTATAGGAAAAGGGCAACGTGGTATGATTGTAGCACAACCTAAAACAGGTAAAACCATGTTATTAAAAGATGTGGCCAAGGCCATAGCTTACAATCATCCAGAAGTTTACCAAATAGTACTTTTAATTGATGAAAGACCAGAAGAAGTTACAGACATGCAAAGAAGTGTGCGTGGAGAAGTTGTAGCCTCTACTTTTGATGAACCTGCAGACAAACATGTACGCGTTGCAAATATTGTTTTAGAAAAAGCAAAACGTTTGGTAGAGTGTGGGCATGATGTAGTAATACTTTTAGATTCTATTACACGTTTGGCTAGAGCTTACAATACAGTTGCACCAGCATCTGGTAAAATACTTTCTGGTGGTATAGATGCAAATGCATTACACAAACCAAAACGTTTCTTTGGTGCCGCAAGAAATATAGAAAATGGTGGTTCTTTAACCATTATTGCCACTGCACTTACAGAAACTGGCTCTAAAATGGACGAAGTAATTTTTGAAGAGTTTAAAGGAACTGGTAATATGGAACTTCAATTAGATAGAAACATTTCTAACAGAAGAATATACCCTGCTATAGATTTAATTAAATCTTCTACCAGAAGAGACGATTTATTGCTAGATGAAAAAACAGTACAAAGAATGTGGGTTTTACGCAAATATTTAGCAGACATGAACCCTATTGAAGCAATGGAATTTATTAATGAAAGAATTAAATTCTCTAAAAATAATGATGAATTTTTAATTTCTATGAACGGATAAAATTCTAATTATTTAAAACAATACACAAACCTTTTTGAGCAATCGAAAAGGTTTTTTATTTGGAGCTATTTCACGCTTTCCATTATATCTTTTTATACGGTTCCCTTAATTAAAATACTTCTTAAGAGAAACGCTAATTTAATTTTAAAAGAAGACAACGAAACAAATTTGGTATAAAAAGGATGCCATTGCAATCGTGGCTAAGCATATTTGCCATTTCTATTTTTTTACTAAGCACAAATTACACTTTTAAAAAAAATAAGCCAACAAAAAAACCGTTTAACAAAGTTAAACGGTTTTTTAATATTCTTAAACTTATAGTTTCTAATTAGAAACGTACATTATAGCTCTGTTATCTTCTATATCAGAAGCATTTTTAATAGCATCGTAAATCTTAAAAGTTTGACTTTTTCTAGATTGTGCTATCGTTTTTCTCTTGCTTTCATAATTTGGTAAAGCCGTTGGTAATTCTCTTTTATTTACTTTAAAAGAAAATACTCCTTTAGCACCTTCAACCTGTGTATATACCTTGTTTAAAGCTGCATTATACATAGCACCAACAATTTTTGGTTCTAAACCAACACCAGAAATAGAAGGACTTTTCAATTTAACTGCATTTGCACTTCTTACATTTGTATTGTTTGCCTTTGCAATTGTTGCCAAATCGCTACCTGCCAACTTATCTTTAATTAAAGCAGCCTTTTGTTTATTAACCAAAATAGGTCTCACCTTATTAATTGCTTTTTCTACTGGCATTAAACCTTTTTTCGTTTTATCTGTTACTACAGCAACTACATAACTTCCTTCTAAATCAAAACGTTTAAAGTCTCCTATTTCTATATCATTACCAAAAGCCCAAGAAACTATTTGTCTTTGGTTACCAACTCCTGGTACGTTTTCATCTAAAACCTTTAAACCTACTGCAGGTTGTAAATTATAATTATTCTCTTTTGCCACCGCTTTATAGTCTGATTCTTTAGATACTGCTAAAGCAAATTGTTCTGCTTTTTGAAAAACTGCATTTTCTGTAGCTTCAGATGGTGTAATTTTTCTTGCAAATGTTGCTAACTTTAAAACATTTTGCATGTTTTTTTGATCCTCTATTTTTATAATATGAAAACCAAACGGAGATTGTACAACATCTATATCTCCTTTTTTATTTGTAAAAGAATAATCTCTAAAAGCAGGCGTCATGGTTCTATAAGTAAACCAATCTAAATCGCCACCTTTTGCTCCTGAACCAGTATCTGAAGAAAATTCTTTTGCTAAATCTGCAAATTTACTTCGACTTCTTTTTACAACAGTTAACAAACTATCTGCTAGTTTTTTTGCTTCTGCTTCTGTTCTTGTAACTTCTGGAGCAACTCTCTGAGAACCTACAAACGGAATTAAGATATGGCTAGCTTTTACAGAATCTGGCATTTGCGTAATTGCTGTAATTTTAGATACCTTAAAAAATCCGTTATCTTTATAAGGTCCAAAAACATCACCTTCCTTTCCTGCAAAGATTTCTTTTGCCACAGTTTGGTTTATATCTGTACTAAATTTAAAATTTTCATCTAAATTTAAATCAGAACCATTACTGTTTAAAAATTCTTTATAATCTTGGGTATTTTTTAAACCTACAACCGTTTGTTTATTTCTATCTAAAGAATCTTCAATTAAGCTTGCAACTTCTTGCTTAATAGCAGCTTCATCTTCTTCAGTTGCTTTAATATCAAACTTTACGTAAGAAATATCTCTAGTTGCTTCTGTTTGAAACTCACTTGAATTCTCTTTAATATAAGCAGCAACATCAGATTTTTTAATTTTAACCAAACTATCTGCAACAGTAGAATAAGGTACATATACAAACTGGGCGTTTAACTTTGTATTTTCTACCATATACTCCATTTCGCCTTCTTTTAAAGAAGCGCCTAAACCAGCAGTAACCAATTTATTATATACATTAGTTTCTGTATTGTCTTTAATTTGGTTCATGTAATTGGTCCAAGCATCCCAAAGTTGCTTTTGGCTTTCATCTTCTTTAGTAGTTGCTAAAAAAGTTTTAAAGATCCCTTCATCAAATAAGCCTGCTTCATTTTGAAATTGAGGACTGTTTTGAACAGATGGTGCATTTACCAACTCGTTCCAAACATCATTTTCTCCAACAGAAATTCCAGCTTCATTTAATTGGTTTTGGTATATTTTTTTTCTAATTAAATTATCCCAAACTGTTTTAGCTGCTTGCATTTCAGAAACTCTACCACCTGTTTGTTGCTTATACGCCTCTAAAGCGTTTACAAACTCTTGTCTAGAAATAGATTCTCCATTTACCTCTCCCACTTCATTTACCTTACTAGAGTTAAAAAAATCTCCTAGTGTAGATGGGTCTAATACAAATGCAAAAAGTGCTAAACCAATTATTATAATTAAGAACAACGAGCGTTCTCTAATTTTTGATAAAATTGCCATACGTTTTATTTTTTATTCAGTGGGCGAATATACGATTTGGGTTTTAATATTGCAACCCATTTTTAGTAAATAATAAGAAGAATTCTAGCTTTTTAAACCAATTTGTTTTCATGCAAACAAGTTAGTCTTCTGACTGGGTAATTTTTAGACTTACATCATCTATTTTAGCTGTACTTGTTTTTAAAATTCTTATTTTAAAACCAGCTATATCTAGCAATTCATTCTCTTCAGGAATATTTTCTGTGTACTGTATTATAAAGCCTCCTAAAGTCTCATAAGCTTCAGATTTTGGTATATTTAAACCATATTCTTCGTTTAAATAATCTACTTCTAATCTTGCAGAAAAATGAAATGTAAATTCGTTTATTTTTTCTTCTAAAAATTCTTGAGAGTCGTGTTCGTCTTCAATTTCACCAAACAATTCCTCTACAATATCTTCTACAGTAATCATTCCAGAGGTTCCACCATACTCATCAACAACAATGGCAACACTTTTTCTTTTTTTCATAAGGATATTTAAAATATCATTAATCATCATAGATTCTGGCACAATTTCTATTGGCAAAAGTATAGATTTTATAGTTTTTGGTTTTTTAAACAACTCAAATGCGCTTACGTAACCCACAACATCATCTAAAGAAGTTTTGTATACCAACACTTTAGACAAACCAGTTTCTATAAAAATCTTTTTTAAAATGCTTACTTTTTCATGAATTTCAACAGCAATTATTTCTGTTCTAGGCACCATAACTTCCCTTGCTTTTACATTATGAAATTCTAATGCGTTTTGAAACATTTGAATTTCAGAATCTACTTCTTCATCTTCATTACCCGTTTCTAATTGCTCTGTAATGTAATTTCCCAATTCTTCTTTACTAAAAGCTACTTGTTGCTCATCTGAATTGGTTTTAAAAAAAACTCGTAGAAAAAAATCTGAAATTAACGTAATAAATTCTGAGAAAAAGTGAAATAATACATAAAAAACGTATGCTGGTAAAGCAAATATTTTTAAAACTTCATTTGCATAAATTCTAAAAATAGCTTTTGGTAAAAACTCTGCGGTTACTAAAATAAGCAGTGTAGAAATTAAAGTTTGCAGCAGCAATACAGAAAAGTCATTTAAATTTTCTAATGATAAAAAACGCAACAAAAATTTGCCCATATAGTAACTATAAACTACCAAAGCAATATTATTACCCACTAACATTGTGGTAATAAATTTTGAGGATTTTTGAGTGATTTTATTTAGAATTTTAGGAATAAAACCGTCTCTTTTTTTCTCTAATTCTATATGTAATTTATTAGAAGATACAAATGCAATTTCCATCCCTGAAAAAAAAGCAGAAAGGATAATTGAACCAATAATTATTGCAAATTCTAATTCCATGTTAAAAACATTGTTCTTATTGTTGTCTTTCTTGTATGCGTTTTCTAAAACGTCTTTTTACCAAAAACAAAATAATTACCAAAACAGCTGTACCTAACAAAATACTGCCGGTTACATAGTTTTTTTCTATCAATTTAATTACACCTTCTACGAGACATATAATGGCAATAATTAAATATCCGTATTGAAAAAATCTCCAAAGTTTGTTCATATTTTCTATTTTTTAACGTCTAGTTTTCCGGTTGTGTTTTTAGCAATATGCCTTGATAAATCTTCTTTACACTCAAAACCAACGCCTACTAAGGTGTCTTGTTGTTTAAATAATGTAAATGGTTTTTCTGATACAAAATATTTACTTTTCTGATCCCAAAAAAGTTGGGTTGTTTCTAATCTAGAGTTATTTACGTGATTAACCACAACTACATTTCCCTTAATTTCTGATATTTCTGTATTTGAATATGTAAGTGCATAATTACCTGTTATGGTAACTGAATCTCTTTGTTTATTGGAAAAATTAATAATTTTTATTCCCTCAGGAAATTCATTATAAGGGTGTTGTTTTCTGTTGGAAAAATCTAATAATACTGGCGTAATTAATTTAGATGTAATTCTACCAGAATCTTTATAAACGTGATAGGCATCTTTTGCTGTGCCAATTGGCAAGTTTTTTTCTTCTAGAAAATTACGCACTTCTTGAGAACTATTGGCACAAGAAAAAAGCATTACTGTAACACAAATTACAGTAATGCTTCTAATTAATATTTGTTTATGTTTTATCACAAATTATTTAGATGGTATGGTTACAGTTTCGCCTATCCAACATTTTATAGTATATCTACCTCCTGGTGTTGCACCAGCTGTAAAAATTACACTTTGGCTTGGAGCATTACCTTTGTAACTTCTAATGTATTTATTTGCTCTAGAAGAAATACTAGGATCTACTACTGCTGCTCTTCTTGCTTTATTTAAAGCAGCTACATACACCATTCTTTTCTCAAACTCATTAGTACCACAACTATTTACACTTGCTGCGTATAAACTCGCAATAAATAAGTAAGCTCTACCAGAGTTTGGGTTAAAGCTTAATGCTTCTCTTGCTAAACTTCTTGCTTTAGACAACTGCCCTCTATCTTTAGCGGCTTGTGCAAATTTTAATTTATACTTTGCTTTTTTAAGTGGATCTGTTTCCAAATCAAAAGATTTTTGTCTCATTTGATTTGCTCCTGCAGTGTCTCCATTATCTTCTAAAACATTTGCTAAGAAAGCATAAGCTTCTGGAGATGGTGATGCTTCTGCATAAGCTTTTGCTAATTTTGCATACAAAGGATCTGACTGACACCCTTTATTAAACATTCTAGAAACTGCTCTTTTTAACCAAACAGCATTAGAGTTATTTGCATCAAAATCTCTTGTGTATAAAGGTACAAGTCTTTCACATGTAGATAATTTTTCTACAATTCTATCTAAACCACCTTCTACTTGCCCTAAAGCTCTAGAATTTATAGAATAACTTTTAATTTTCTTTTTGTTGGCTACAGAATCTTTTTTAAGATCTACTAACCTTGCAGCATAACCTTCTAATTTTTTGTTTACATTTTCTAATACATCATCATAAGTATCAAAGACTTTTTGTGGGTTTGTATCTTTATTTCTATCGGTTACGCCCTGAAAGTATAAATACAAATTCTTTACGCCCATTCTTGTAGCATCTGTATTGTAACCTTTTTCTAAAATTAAAAAGATCTCATCTTCAGTAGCTAATTTATTTTTATACAAGTATGAAGCATAATCACTATGTGCTTTTGCAGGATCTACTTTTGGGAAATACTGTAATCTTTGCTCATAAACTCTTTTTGCTAAGGCAGGATCTTTTCTAACGTCTTCTGCAAGAGTAGCACCTAATTTATAAATATTTACAGATAAATCTTTACAATTATCCATTAAAAAGATCCAATTTGTGTAAGCATCATCGTACTTTTTAGATTGAAAATCTCCTTTAAATAAGTTGTACTTTATCGTACACTCTCTCTCCATATCCTGAGCATTTGTTTCTACCATTGTAAAAAACAACAATGCTGTAAATAAAAACGTAATTTTCTTCATTTTAAAAATTTTATGTGTTGTGTTAATCAATTTTTCTTTTTATAAACCATCTTTCACTTAAAGAGAGACTTAATCTAAAGTTGAAGTAATTTTCTTGAATTAGGTTGTTAGCTGTTGTACCTCTTTTACCATATTCTAAGCCCAAATTAACTGAAGAAAGACGTTTTAATGGTAATCCTAAACCAAAAGATATGCCAAAGTCTTCAATTGAAGTAAAATTTGTACCTAAACCTGTACCGTCTACAGCCAAACCTACGTTTTCATATTTTAAACCAGCTCTATAAGTTATTCTATTCCAATAACTTGAAATAGAATTTATTTTTGGTAAATAAAAACCTCCTAAAGATATTCTATTTGAACCTTCGTACCTGTATGCATTTATGCTATTGTTAATACCTATAGCTTCTATTGCATCTTGATTTTCATATTCTGCACCAACGTACCATTTATCATATTTTCCAATACCAATACCAAAAACAGACTTTATAGGAAATCTATATTTGCCGTTTAATGCAGTATTGCTTAATGTATCTCTAGATACTTCTCCCCCAGCATTTATGGTTAAAGAATATAGAAACTCATTTCCAGAGACATTTAGGTCGTTTCCTAGTTTTACACTTGCACCAGCATCTACGTGTAAATTATCTTTGATGTCCTTTTTATATTGCGCACCAAGTTTTATAGAATTACCTCTTAAATTATAATCTTCTTCATATCTAGTTGCTAAAGCCACATTGTCTCTTTGGTTGGTAATTAAGTTTTCTGAGTTACCAAAGCTAAAATCAGCCTCAAGACCTAAAGCAAATTCTTTAGTTAACTTTATACCAAAACTACCATATATTCTGCTAACGCCACCATTTCCATTATATGCAGTTACAGCTTCTAATTCTCCTGCGTTGTTAAAACTTTCGTTTAACAATACATAACCAATAGAAGAAATTGGTTGCAGACCAAAAGAAAAACCAGCGCTTTCACCTATTGGAAACCCCAATGCTAAATAATTTAAACTAGTAGATAAAGAACTTTGACTTGAATTTGCCGTTTTAACCGTTAAGTTTGTATTTAAAGCTCCTAAAGTGTAAGTGGTTTCTCTTAAAAAAGCATTTGCAGCAGGATTGGTAAAATTTAAATATTTATAATGATTGTAAGCTACACCAATACCTCCCATACTGTTTTGTTCTACTGTTCTAGGACTGTATCTTTCACCAATACCGAAAAAAGAATAGGGAGAAGAACTGTTTCTTTGCGCTACTAAAGCAGTAGAAGTTATTAATAAACAAACTACAAAAATCTTTCTTATCATTTGTGTGCGTTAAGTTTCAATATTTCATTTAATCCTTGCAGGACAAAATTTTGAGTGGCAAATATGCTACTTTTTAATTGTTTTGACAAGAAATTTGTGTCACCTCCTGTTAAAACAACTGTTAAATCCAAATATTTTTGTTTGTACCTAAAAATCAAACCATCTATCTCTGCAACAACTCCGTTTAAAACGCCAGAAACAATACTTTCATATGTGTTTTTACCTGTTAAATTTTCTAATTCTAAATTAGAAATTAATGGTAAATTGGCTGTAAATGCGTTTAATGATTTATACCTCAGTTTAATTCCTGGAGAAATTGCTCCACCTAAATATTCTTTTTTTGTATTTACAAAATCAAACGTAATACAAGTACCTGCATCTATAATTAAAACGTTTTTATTGGGATATTGTTTTACTGCAGCTGCTACTAATGCAATTCTATCAATTCCTAAAGTTTTTGGTGTTTTATATAAATTGATAAAAGGAATTTGAGATTCATGAGAAATCACATGAAAATTGATGATTTTTTTGAGTTGAATCATCTTTTTTTCTGAAACTGAAGCTACGTTAGAGATAATTCCGACTGAAATAATATATTTTTTTGCAATTTTTTTAATTTCTGAAATAATTATTTTTTTCTCAAAAACAACAAAATCAACTAACTTATCCTCCTTAAAAACAGCTACTTTAACTCTTGTATTCCCAATATCTACAGCTAGATTCATTTGTGTATTTTTTATAAAAAATAAAAATTAATTAGAATTTTTTTTAAATTTCTTTAGCAAATGTAAAAAAACATTTTATATTTGCATCCGCTAAGGCAATGGTACCTTAGCTCAGTTGGTAGAGCAAAGGACTGAAAATCCTTGTGTCCCTGGTTCGATTCCTGGAGGTACCACTTAAAAACCCGAGTTTTACTCGGGTTTTTTTTGCTTTAATCTAAAATAATCAGTTTACGATTAATTGAAATACCTGTTAACATACTTTTTTACATTTTTTCTTAATAAACGTATTACCCTTATTTTATTTCTTCCCTAAATCAGCTCTTAACAAAACTAAGGTAAACATTTATTTTCTTGTTTTATACTGATGATTTTTATAGATTCGAACTTTATATAAATTCAAAGAAAATGGAATTAGTAGTTGGTATAGATATTGGTGGCACAAAAACTAAGATAGGTTTAGTTAACAAGGATGGAGATAGTATTGTTCATGATTTTTTTAGAACCAAAGAATATCCAAATATTGATGACTTTATACTAAAAATAAAAGCTGTTGTAAATCAATTAATTGCCAAAACAACCACCAACGTTTCTTTACTTGGTGTTGGTATTGGAGCACCTAATGCCTCTAGTAAAAAAGGAACTATAGAAAATGCAGCCAATTTAGTATGGAAAGGAAGCACACCTATTGTTGCTAAATTAAAAGAGCATATGAACCTCCCAATAAAACTTATGAATGATGCCAGCGCTGCAACATTAGGAGAAATGCTTTTTGGACATGCAAAAGGTATGCAAGACTTTATATTAATTACACTAGGAACTGGTCTAGGAAGTGGAATTGTTGCAAACGGTAAGTTAATTGATGGTTTTAACGGATTTGCTGGAGAACTAGGTCATGTAGATATTGCTACAGATGGCATGCGTTTAACTGGTTTAGGTGTAAAAGGTGGTTTAGAAGCTTACGTTTCTGCTACAGGTCTTAAAAGAACAATAATGTACATGTTAAGCATATACATGGAAGATAGTATTTTTAGAAACATAGCCTATAATGATTTACATGGAGAGGATATTACAAAAGCTGCAGAAGAAGGAGATTTTATTGCCATAAAAGCATTTGATTATACTTGCAGAATTCTAGGAAAAGCATTGGCTAATTTTACTACTTTCTCTCAACCAGAAGCTTTTTTCTTGTTAGGTGGTTTAACCAGCAGCGATAAATGGATTTTTGAAGGAACAAAAAAATATATGGAAGAATATCTTCTAGAAATTTATAAAGGAGATGTAAAAATTTTACCTTCTGGTATGCATGGGAAAAACGCAGCTATATCTGGTGCAGCTGCATTAATTTGGCAAGATTTTAAAAATAAATAAAACCAAAAAAAACACCTTTAAACAAGAATTAAAGGTGTTTTTTTTTAAGACAAAAGCTATAATTTAAGACATTTTCTTCAAATTAGAAACCTCTAAATTAGTTAACTCTCTCCACCTACCTCTTGGTAAATTTTTCTTAGTTAATTCTGCAAAAATTACACGATCTAATTTATTTACTTTATAACCAACGTGTTCAAATATTTTACGAACAATTCTATTTCTACCAGAATGAATTTCGATACCAATTTCTGTTTTTGGTTCTCCATTTACATAAGAAACTGCATCTATAAAAACTTTTCTCCCTTCTATAATTACTTCACCACGCAGTTTTTCTAAATCTCTTAACTCTAACTTTCTATCTAAAGAAGCCTGATATAATTTACGTACATTATGCTTTGGATGAGTTAGCTTTTTTGCCAAATCTCCATCATTTGTAAACAACAACAAACCTGTTGTATTTCTATCTAAACGCCCAACAGGATATATTCTTTCTTTTGATGCATTTGCAATTAATTCCATTACCGTTTTTCTACCACGATCATCATCCATAGTAGTAATGTAATTTTTGGGTTTGTTTAAAAGCACATACTTTTTTTCCTCTGGCGTAATAGAAGTACCATCAAAACGAACAATATCATCTGGTTGCACTTTATAACCCATTTCTGTAACTAACTGCCCATTAACCTCTACACTACCATGCTCTATATACGTATCTGCTTCTCTTCTAGAGCAAATACCAGAATTGGCTATGTATTTGTTTAATCTTATACCAGATGAAGTATCTGCTTTTTTAGTTGCAGTTATTTTCGAAGTAGTTTTTTTAGATGTTTTTCTATCTAAAGGTTTTCTTTTTCTGCTTAGAGGTGTATTTTTTTTTCCTTCTTGTCGTCCTCTCGACGAGTTTCTATTTGAATTCATTATTAAAATTTTTGCAAAGGTAGCACTATTCTTTAAACTTAGTTTAATCTTAGAATTACTTTATCTAATAATAAAGAAGTATCTATAAAAATTAAACACAAAACACCTATTAAAAGTAGCAATTTAAGTACATTATGCAACATTCTATATTGATTTTTTGCAACCGACTTCCAAAGAAAGAAAGCAACAATTATTAATACAACAGCTGTAAAGTAAAAGTAGTAACACATATATCCTAAATCTGAATAAACTAACAATATATAAATAGGAAAAGCGGTAAATATCAATAAAAAAACTGCTAACTTTTTGGTTTTCTTTTCACCATAAACTACGGGGAATGTTTTGTAATTATTGGCAATTGCACCTTTTAAATTTTCTAAATCTTTAATTAATTCTCTTACCATAATTATTAAAAAAAGAAACCCTGCATGAACAAAAATAATTTTCGAAAAATTATCAAAGTAAATAAAAACTGCAAAAAAAGGTGTTATGGTTAATGATGTAGCCGTAAAAATACCTAAAAACGGATATTTCTTTAGCTTATGAGAATACAACCAGATAAAAAATATAAACGTAGCAAAAAATAAAGCTGCTCTCCAAGAAATAAGCATACCAAAACTAAAACCTATAAAATTCAACAAAAAATAGAGCCTTAGTTTTGTGGTTTGTCTAATGTAATTGTCTAAACCCGTTTTAACAGGTCTATTAATTCTATCTACTTTAATATCGTAAAAGTTATTAATAATGTAACCGCCTGCAATTACAAATACGCATGCCAGTACTAAAAATAATAAATGAACATCTAAAACAACGTCGTGCAAAGATTTGGTTGGAGAAAAAATAAAAATTGCTGCTAAATACTGTGCAACTACTAATACTAAAATGTTATAACCTCTAACGGCAGAAAATAAACTAAAAAATTTTAGAATTATTTGTTTCGCTTTTAAGGTTTTCATGTGGATTTTAGAATCTATAAACCAGTTCTAATTTATAATCTTTTAAGCTTTTTTGTGCTTTTTCATAATCTTCAGTAAAACCTAAAATGTAACCACCACCACCAGAGCCACAAAGTTTTAAGTAATAATCATTAGTAGCAATACCATTTTCCCAAATTTTATGAAAAGCGTTTGGTATCATTGGTTTAAAATTCTTTAAAACTATCTTAGATAAAGATTTTACATTTCCAAAAAGAGATTTTACATTTCCTTGTAAAAAATCTTCAATACAAGCATCTGTTGTAGTGGCAAATTCTTCACTAATCATTTTTCTGAAACCTTCATTTTTCATCTTATTCATAAAAAGGTTTACCATTGGTTCTGTTTCACCAATTTGTTCAGAATCTAATAGAAAAACGGCTCCTTTGCCTTCTTTTTGTGAAGGTATACCAGCAGGCTCTACATTGTCTTTAGAATTGATTAAAATTGGCAAGCTTAAATAACTATTTAGAGGATCTAAACCAGAGCTTTTTCCATGAAAAAAAGATTCCATTAAAGAGAATATCTGTTTTAATTTCAATAATTTATCTCTTGTTAAGTTTTCTAAAACGGTAATTTTTTCAGTTGCATACTTATCATAAATAGAAGCCACTAACGCACCAGAACTTCCTACGCCATAACCTTGTGGAATAGACGAATCAAAATACATTCCATTATCTAAATCCTTTTTAAAATCTACCAAATTAAATGTTACTAAATTCGTATTTAAACTTTTTAAGTAAACATATAATTTTTGCAGATGCCCGTTAGATTCTTTTGCTTTACCCATTAAATTTTCTTGAGATTTTAATGCGCCTCTATAAGCGTTAAATGGTATTGCTAAACCTTTAGAATCTTTAATAATTCCGTATTCTCCAAAAAGCAGAATTTTAGCATAAAATAAGGGTCCTTTCATTATTTCTTTATCTAGTAATACAAAAGTACAAAATTAATAACCAATGCATTAGAGTTTAACTAAACTTTATTCATTCTTATAAAAAATTTTCCAAACACCTACCTTTTCACCTTTACTATACTTTCCTTTTTGTTTAATTTTTCCGTTTTTATGATAGGTTTTAAAAACACCATCTTTTAAACCATCTTTATAAATACCAGCAACTTTAACTTCACCAGAAGGATAAAAGCTAAAAAAAAGACCCTCTTTTTTATTATTTCTAAAATGATAAGTTCTTGCTTTTTCACCAGAAATTAAATAATCTGTAGCCAACTGTTTTTTGTTATTTTTAATTACAAAAACACGATAAAAACTAGCATTTTCTTTAGCTACAATAGCTTCTTTTGCGTTTAACCAAATTTTTTCTTGTGCAGAAAAATTTAAGATTGAAAAACAACTAGCAACAAGAAATAGGAAAAATAATTTCATAATTTAAAATATTAAAGCTGTTTTGCACCTAAACCAACATTATCTAAAATGTATTGATTATTCTGGCAAAAAACAGCCAATTCTTTTGCTATAAATGCGTTAACGCTTTCTTTTTCATTTTCAGGATACAATACATGTACATTTGCGCCTGCATCTAAAGTAAAACAAATATTACTCTCATTTTCTACTCTATATTGCCAAATTTTATCAATAATCTTTAACGTATTTGGTTTCATTAAAATAAAATAAGGGTGGCTAGTCATCATCATTGCATGCAAGGTTAATGCTTCACTTTCTACTAAACTTACAAATGCTTTAACATCTCCGTTTTGAAGAATCATAGCCATGTTTTCCAAATTTTTATTGGCATCTTCAAAACGCACTTTAGCATATGCGTGGTTGTTCATTAAATTGTGTCCAACAGTGCTAGAAACTTGTTTTTCGCCTTTATCTACTAACAAAATTGCATCTTGATAATTGTTAAAAATAGCCGCTACTTTTTTATTGAATTTTACCCCAAATAAATCTGATGAATCTTCAACTGAACTATTTTTACCCCAAACTACTAATGGCCCTTCTATACTTCTACTTGCACTACCAGAGCCCAAACGTGCTAAAAAAGAAGCTTTTTTATTGATAAATTCGTTTTCTAAAGCTGGGTTTAGTTGTTTTTCTAAACTCATTAAACACATAGCAATTGCACTTAAACCACTCGCAGATGAAGCAATTCCGCTAGAATGTGGAAAAGAATTTTCTGAATTGATTGTCATTTTATAATCAAAAATATAAGGACAATATGCTTGCACACGTTTAAAAAATTCAGCAATTTTTGGTTTAAATTCCTCTTTCTTTTTTCCTTCAAAAAACAAATCAAAATCAATTTGAGTGTAAGATGTTGCATCAAGTTCCGATTTCGATTTTTTTTGAAAATCTACAGTAGTAATGGTATGGCAATTGTTTAACGTAAAACTTATAGATGCGTTTTTTGGTATTTGAGGGTTTGTTTTTCCCCAATATTTTACCAAAGCAATATTACTTGGTGTTTGCCATGTAAAACTTGTATTTTCTATTTCTTTTGTAATTTCCTGCGGAATAAATTCTGATATATTCAAACTTCTAATTTTAAATCAAAGATAAAACTAATTGTGTTAAAAATAGAGTTAAGATTTTTAAGTATTTTTGTTGCTATGCAAAACAAACTCGTTTTTTTATTATTGAATGGTGATGCACCTAAAAAAAAACCAAACACATCTAAATACGATTTAATTTGCGCAACAGATGGTGCTTATAATTACTTAAAAAAACACCATATTCAGCCTAATTTTATCAGTGGCGATTTTGATTCAATAATTAAAATACCTGCTAAAATTAATACTTTAGAAACACCAAACCAAGACTATACAGATTTTGATAAAATTTTAAAAATTCTTTTTGATAAAGGCTATTACAATATTGATGTTTTTGGCGCTAGTGGCAAAGAACAAGATCATTTTCTTGGAAATTTAAACACGGCCATTACTTGGAGAAAAAAATTAAAACTTACTTTTTTTGACGATTATGGCTCTTATTTTTTGGCAGACAAAACTACAAACATCTCAGATTGTATAGACAAAACGGTTTCCTTAATTCCGTTTCCTACAGCAAAAAACATTACTACAAAAGGTTTGCAATACGCTTTAAATGGAGAAGATTTAAAATTTGGAAAACGAATTGGCACAAGAAACAAAGCCGTAAAAAACCAGATAGAAATTACCTTTACAAAAGGGAATTTATTTATCTTCATTAACAAATAAAAACAACCAAATGCATAGAAAAATAAAACTTCTTTGGGATTTTAGAGGTCCTGATGCTAAAGAAACTGCCAAACACCACACCATACATTTAAAAGAATTTGCAGATTTAGAAAACCTCTCTTTTCATGAAATAGCTATTCAAGAAAAAAACGAAATGTTAGTTTCTGCTTTTATCACCGTAAATGAAACTGATTTAAAAATTTATAGAGATACTTTAAAACCACATCGTGGCACCGTTGCTTAACCTAAATAAGCAAGCACTTTGTTATAAAATTGTTTCGGATTTTCTGCATGTAGCCAATGGCCAGCTTTCTCAATGGTTACTATATTCGCTTTAGGAAAATGCGCTTCAATTATAGGTTTTTCATTTTCCGTAATATAATCAGACTTTTCTCCTTTTAAAAAGAGTGTTTCTTTCTCAAATACTGTAAAAGAAGGCAACGCCTCACCTACTTCAGGATTATTTTTTGTTAAAGAATCTAAATTAAAGCGGTAATCTAAAACACCTTTTTCTTTCCAATAAACATTCTTTAGTAAAAATTGCCTTACACCAAGCTCTGGTATTAAATCGCTTAATTTTTTATCTACCTTTCCTCTAGTATTTTCTATAGAAAAATCTACAGAATTTAGCGCTGCTAAAATTGCATTATGGTGTGGCGCATATTTTCTTGGAGAAATATCTGCAACAATTAATTTAGCTAATAATTCAGGATAAGTTACAGCAAATAACATGGCTGTTTTACCACCCATAGAATGCCCAATAATAAAAACATTCTCTAAATTATGAAACTGTATATAATTGTACAAATCTTCTACTAAAACTTCATAATTAAAAGTTGCTGCATGAAAACTTCTTCCATGATTTCTTTGATCTATTAAATGTACTTGATAGTTTTCTGAAAACTGATTTCCTAAAGTTTTCCAATTATCTGACATACCAAAATAACCGTGTAAAATTAACAATGGTTTTCCATTGCCTATAATTGTTGCGTTTAAAATAGGGTTTTTAGACATTTTAATTTTTTAGATGGTTAAATGGCGTTTTCAATAAATAAAATCACAAACAGATATACGTATAAACAAATTATAAACTTTAAAACTACTTTAGTTTATGCAAATACATATTTACTACATTTTCTAAACCTAAATACAAACTCTCTGCAATTAAAGCATGCCCAATAGAAACTTCTGCTAAATTGGGTATATTTTGCTTAAAAAACTGAATGTTATCTAAACTTAAATCGTGACCAGCGTTTATGCCCAAACCTAATTCATGCGCCAAAACAGCAGCATCTGTATAGGGTTTTACCGCCTGTTTATTTCCTTTTTCAAACTGCGATGCAAATTCTTCTGTATACAATTCAATTCTGTTTGTACCTGTTTTTGCTGCAGCTTCAATTAATTTTAAATCGGTATCTATAAATATTGATGTTCTAATGTGATTACTTTGAAATTCTTGAATTACTTCCTGTAAAAAAGATTGATGTTCAATAGTATTCCAACCTGCATTAGACGTTATTGCATCAACAGCATCTGGCACCAAAGTAACTTGCGTAGGTTTGGTTTCTAGTACTAAATCTATAAAAGATTGTATAGGATTACCTTCTACATTAAACTCTGTAGTAACCGTAGTTGCTAAATCTCTAGCGTCTTGGTATTTTATGTGTCTTTCATCTGGTCTTGGATGAATTGTAATGCCTTCTCCACCAAAACCCTCTATATCTTTGGCAACTTTTAATAAATTTGGTACATTTCCACCACGAGAATTCCTTAAAGTTGCTATTTTATTAATATTTACACTTAACTTTGTCATTGTATTTATTTAAAGCACAAAGATAATTCATTAAATCATTTTATCCTATCTTCGTAAGGCATGAACATTACAGATTATATTTTAAATGAAATTAAACCCTTAAACTTAAAAATTAAGGTAAATGATGCTAAAAAAATATTTGATAATTTTCCAATAACTCACTTCCCTGTTATAGAAAACGGAAAATTATTAGGTTCTTTTGCAGAAGATGATATTCATACAATTGAAAATAAAGGCACTGAGCTAGTTGCCTACAACCACCTTTTAAATACTTTTTTTGCAGACGAAAAAGCTACTATTTTAGAATTATTAAAAATTTTTGCAGACAACGACTCTAATATAATACCTGTTTTAGATAAAGAGAAAAATTATATGGGTTATTATGATTTGTGTGATGTTTTAGACGTCTTTTCTACAAGTCCTTTTATGATAGAGCATAGTGAAACTTTAATTATAGAAAAATATGAAAGTGATTATTCTATGAGCCAAATTTCGCAAATTGTAGAATCTAATGATGGCAAACTACTAGGGCTTTATCTTTCTCAACGAAAAGACAATAATGTACAAATTACCTTAAAAATAGTTGCAAAAGATATTAATGAAATTATGCACACGTTTAGAAGATATGATTATAAAATAATCTCTACGCATGAAAATGATATATATCTAGAAGATTTAAAAAACAGATCTGATTATTTGCAAAAGTATTTAGAAATGTAATAGTAATTGTTAGTAGTTTTAAAAACTAACCCTTTCTAAATAGTTAAAAGAAATTTATAAAATAAAACATTGTAAAAAATTGAAAAAAGTGGCAATTTACGGTCAGTCTTACTCCATTTCAGCAGAAAAAGAAATTAAAATTCTTTTAACTGTTTTAGAAGAAAACAACATTACATGTTACATAGAAACCGCTTTTTACAACCTACTGGTAAAAGGTGAAATTCTAGATAAAACATACCCTACATTTTCTCATTTTAACCAATTAGACAACTCGTTCGATTTTATGTTTACCCTTGGTGGAGATGGTACTATTTTAAGAGCTGTAACCTATATAAGAAGTTTAAATATTCCTATTTTAGGCATAAACACAGGTAGACTAGGTTTTTTAGCAACCATAAATAAGTATACAATTAAAGAAAGTATTGCCCTTATTTTAAAAGGAGATTATACCACACAAGAAAGAACATTACTATCTGTAAAAACTAGCCCAGAATCTAAAGATATAGGAGAGCTTAACTTTGCTTTAAACGAAATTACAATTGCCAGAAAAAACACCACTTCTATGATAGGTGTAACCACGAATTTAAACAACGAATATCTTACCAATTATTGGGCAGATGGCTTAATAATTGCAACACCCACAGGCTCTACAGGTTATTCATTAAGTTGCAATGGACCCGTAATTTCTCCAGATTCTAAAAATTTAGTAATTACACCCATTGCACCACATAATTTAAACGCAAGATCTATGGTAATTTCAGATGAAACCAGCATTCAGTTAGAGGTAGATTCTAGAGAAAAAGATTTTTTAATTTCTTTAGACTCTAGAATAGCAACTGTACCAGAAAATACAAAGGTTTTTTTAGAAAAAGCGCCATTTACCATTAAAAGTATCATTCCTAACAATCAATCTTTTTTACAAACCCTACGGAGTAAATTACTTTGGGGAGAAGATACCAGAAATGAAACCAACCTTTAACTTAAAAATTGCAATAAAACTCTAAAAAAGTAGTTATTCAAAAAAGTATAAATATTAACTTTACAAAGCAAATAGATTTTCCTATATTTGCTCGCTATTTTTTAAGATGAAAAACAGTATTTTATTTCTTGTATTAGTAAGTTTTTGCTCTATAGTTATGGGGCAAGTTTATGAAGTTGGGGTTACTCTAGGAGGCTCTAACTACATAGGAGATGTTGGTAGAACAAATTACATATACCCAAATCAAGTAGCAGGTAATGTGTTTTTTAAGTACAATTACAATCCTAGAGTTGCTCTAAAAGTAACCTATAGCCATTTACCAATTCAAGGAAATGATGCAGATGCAGATACTGATTTTAGACAAAATAGAAATTTTAATTTCAAAAATATAGTTAATGAATTAGCTGCAGGTATAGAGTTTAATTTTTATGAATATGATGTATATTCTCAAGATAAAAACTGGACTCCTTACATTAGCATAGAACTAGCTGCTTTTAATTATAACAAAGTACAAACAGAAGTGCAACCAGGAGAATATATTTTCGAAGATAAAACAGCATTTACTACACCTATTGGAGTTGGTTTTAAATCCCGATTATTTGGTAAGTTTGCGTTTTCTATAGAAACTAAATTTAGATACACTTTTCAAGACGATTTAGATTATTCTACAGAAAGAATAGCTTCCCTAAACTTTAGCGGCACAGGAAATGATTGGTATGTTTTTACTGGTTTTTCTTTAATTTATACTTTTGG
Organism: uncultured Polaribacter sp.; assembly: GCF_947495205.1. Classification (GTDB taxonomy): domain Bacteria; phylum Bacteroidota; class Bacteroidia; order Flavobacteriales; family Flavobacteriaceae; genus Polaribacter. The sequence continues at coordinate 77,627 of NZ_CANLXV010000002.1, forward strand.
AAGACAACCTTGCTACACAAAAGGCTTATAATATGGATAAAAAACTACACATTAACTTAGAAAGAGTACCCAAACACGTTGCCATTATTATGGATGGTAATGGGCGTTGGGCTAAAGGAAGAGGAATGAGTAGGATTTTTGGTCATAAAAATGCTTTAACTGCCGTTAGAGAATCTGTAAAAGCGGCTTCTAAAATTGGTGTAAACGCAATAACGTTATATGCTTTTTCTACTGAAAATTGGAAACGACCAAAACTAGAAGTAGATGCATTAATGAGTTTATTAATAAATTCTCTTAAAAAAGAATTGCCAGATTTTATGCAAAATGGCGTTAAAGTAAACTCCATTGGTTCTACAGATCAACTACCCAAAAACGCGCAAAAAGTTTTAAATGATGTTATTTCTGAAACTAAAAATAACACAGAAATTATACTAACTTTTGCTTTAAGCTATGGCGCTAGAGAAGAAATTGTTAATGCAATCAAAAACATATCTAAAAAAGTTGTTAATAAAGAACTTACTTTAGAAAAAATAGATGAAAACACTATTAATAACCATTTATATACGTTTAATTTGCCCGAAGTAGATTTAATGATAAGAACTAGTGGAGAACAGCGCATTAGTAACTTTTTACTTTGGCAAATGGCTTATGCCGAATTATATTTTACAGATGTACTTTGGCCAGATTTTAGAGAAGCACATTTTTACGACGCAATTATAGATTATCAGAATAGAGAACGAAGATTTGGAAAAACAAGCGAACAAATTACAGAATAGTTTTTTTATGAAATTATTATCTGCAACCCTAGTGTGTTTTACACTATTTTTTAGTTACAACACTAAAGCACAAGTTAAAAAAGATAGTTTAGCTGTTGTAACAAAAGACACCCTACAAACCAACACACCCATTACTTTTGAAAAAGGAAAAGAATACATATTAGGCGGTATTTCTGTTATTGGCTTACAAAAATTTAGTGAAGAAACCGTACGTGTTTTTACAGGTTTAAGATACGGGCAACCCTTAAAATTACCTGGGGACAAACTTACAAGTGCCATCAAAAAACTATATGAAAGTAAGCAATTTAGTGATGTAGATGTTTACTTGGCAAAAATAGATGGCAATACTATTTATTTACAGTTGGATGTACAAGAACTACCTCAACTAAATCAAGTAAAAATTACGGGTGTTAAAAAAGCAAAAATTAAAGAGCTTGTAAAAGAAACAGAATTAAGTCTGGGTAAAATGGTTACAGATAATTTATTGGTAACCACAAAAAACTACATTAAAAAGAAATACACAGACAAAGGTTTTTTAAAAACTAAAGTTTCTTTAGATACCCAAAAAGATACATCAGATATTAATATTGTAAACATGTCTATTTTTATTGATAAAGGCAAAAAAATAAAAATAAAAGACATTAATTTTGAAGGTAATGACGCTGTAAGTTCTAGTACTCTTAAAAAAGCCATGAAAAATACCAAAGAAAAGTTTTTTGGTCGTTTTTGGAAAGGTTCAAAATATATAGAAGAAGAATACCAAGAAGATTTAGAAAGTATTTTAGATAAATATAGCAGATTAGGTTATAGAGATGCACGTATTTTAGAAGAAAATATTTCTTGGAATAATGATAATACCATAGACGTAAATATAAAACTAGAGGAAGGAAGACAATACAGATTTGCAGAAATACTTTATGTTGGAAATAACGAATATACCGATGAGCAATTAGATAGAATTCTAAGAATAGAAAAAGGTGATGTTTACAACGGTGCTGTTTTAAAAGAGCGTGTAAATGGAGATGGCACACCAACCTCACAAGATTTATCTACACTATACCAAGATAATGGTTTCTTATTTTCTCAAGTAAACGCGGTAGAAACTAGAGTTAAAAACGATTCTATTACCGTAGAAATTAGAATAAGAGAAGACGAAAAAGCACGTATTAAAAGAGTAACTGTTTCTGGAAATGATAAAACCAACGATCATGTACTTTTTAGAGAAATTAGAGTAAAACCAGGAGATTTATTTAGCAGAAGTGCAATTATAAGGTCTATTAGAGAAATTGGGCAATTAGGGTTCTTTGATCAAAATGTAACACCAGATGTTATACCCAACTATGAAAATAAAACTACAGATATTAATTTTAATGTAGTAGAAAAAGGTGGTAGCCAAATAGAATTACAAGGTGGTTATGGTGGTGGTGCTTTTATAGGAACTTTAGGATTGTCTTTTAACAATTTTTCTATAAAAAACATACTCAATAAAGAAGCATATAAACCATTACCTATGGGAGATGGTCAAAGTTTATCTTTAAGATTACAAACAAGTAGAACGTTTAGTACCTACAGTTTTTCTTTTACAGAACCATGGTTTGGTGGTAGAAAACCAAAATCTTTATCATTCTCTGTATATCAATCTAACCAATTTCAAATAGACCCACAAACTTTTGATGTTGATAGAGGTAGAAGATTAGGCATTACAGGAGCATCTGTTGGTTTAGGGCAACGTTTAAATTGGCCAGATGACTTTTTTCAATTATCTCAAACCGTTTCTTACCAAAGCTTTCAGCTAAAAAACTATGGTTTTAGAGTAGGTGAAAACGTTTTAAATAGCGGTACTTTAAACAATTTATCGTACAATTTAAACTTATCAAGAAATTCAGCAGGACCTAGTTTAATTTTCCCAACATATGGATCAGAATTTTCTATTGGTGTTAAAGCTACTTTACCTTATTCTTTGTTTTCTGATAAAAATTTCGATCAACCAGCAGGTTTAAACGATGCAGAACAAAATGACTTTTTAGCAGATAAATTTAAATGGTTAGAATACTATAAATTAAACTTTAAAGGAAAATGGTATACTTCCTTTACAGACAAATTAGTATTAATGTCTAATGCAGAATTTGGTTACCTTGGCTTTTATAATAGCGATTTAGGACAAACACCTTTTGAACGTTTCTTTGTTGGTGGAGATGGTATTGCTGTTTTTCAATTAGATGGTAGAGAAGTTGTAGGTTTAAGAGGTTACGAAAACAATAGACTTTCTTCTATAGCAGGAGGTACAATTTATAATAAATTTCAATTAGAATTAAGATATTCTATTACAGATGCACCATCTGCATCTATTTATACCTTAGGATTTTTAGAAGCCGGTAATTCTTATGACAATTTTCAAGAATTTAATCCGTTTAATGTAAAAAGATCAGCTGGTGTTGGTGTAAGAATATTTATGCCTGCCTTTGGTTTATTAGGTATAGATTTTGCACATGGATTTGATCCTTTACCCGGACAAATAGAAAAATCTGGGTGGCAAACACATTTTATAATCGGAAGACAATTCTAGAAAAACTGCACATTTAAAAAGTCTTTAGTTTTTTTGGCACGGTTTTTTCTAAACATATAACAAATGAAAAATATTTATTTATCGCTAGTTCTTTTACTTACTGTTAGTAATACTTGGTCTCAAAGAGGACAAGTTATTGCATATATAGATATGGAATACATTCTAGAAAACGTTCCAGAATATCTAGAAGCACAAAACACCTTAGATGAAAAAGTAGTCAAGTGGAAAAAGCAATTAGATAAAGAAGCTAGGTTTATAGAAGTATTAAAAACAGACTTGGCAAATGAAAAGGCAATTTTAACAAAAGATTTAATTGAAGAAAAAGAAGAAGAAATTGCATTAAAACAAGACGAATTAAGAAGATTAGAGTCTTTATATTTTGGCCCTAGAGGAGATATGTTTAACCTAAGAAAGCAATTGGTTAAGCCAATACAAGACCAAGTATATAATGCAATTCAAAAAATTTCTGCTAGAAAAAAATATGATTTTGTTTTTGATAAATCTAGCGATTTAGTAATGCTATATTCCAATAAAAAATACGATATTAGCGAGCTCGTTTTATCTACCATAGACAGAACTAGATTGGTAGATGAAAAAAATGCTAAAAGGGACGCAAAAAAAGCACCCAAAGTATTAACAGAAAAGCAAAAAGAAATCATTGCTAAAAAAGAAGCTATCGTAGAAAAGAAGCTGTCTGAACAAGAAGCTAAGAAAAAAGCTTTGGCAGAAAGAAGAGCAGAACTTCTTAAAAAGAGAGAAGAAAAAAGAGAATTGCTTAGAAAGAAGAAAGAAGCATTAAAAAAACAAAAAGAAGAAGCTAAGCAAAAGAAAACTAAAAAAGAAGAGCAAAAATAAAATTAAGACAAGAATAATAATTAAATTAAAACAAGAATGAAAAATTTAAAAACTTTACTATTAATTGCTGTATTTACTTTAGGAGTGGCGGGTATTTCAAATGCACAAAAAATAGCACATATAAATTACCAAAGAGTAATAGATAATATGCCAGAAACAAGAGCACTTACTGCAACATTAGAAAAAATTGGTAAAACTTACCAAGGAGAAATAGAAGGTATGCAGAAAAAATTGCAAGCTAAGTTTCAAAAATATGGTGCAGAAGAAGCTACACAGACTCCAGAAAATAATAAAAAAAGAGCAGAAGAAATTCAACTAGAAAGAGTAAAATTAGAACAAGCTCAAAAAGCTGCTTACCAAGAAATGCAAGTAAAGCAAAATGAAGGTTTACAACCAATTGTAAAAAAAGCAGAAAAAGCTATACAAGATGTAGCTGCTGAAAAAGGTGTCTTATATGTCTTTGATGAAAAATCTTTAATTGTAAAGAAGGGCGAAGATTTATATAATGCCGTTAAAGCTAAATTAGGTTTACTTGCAGATAAGCCTTTACCACAACAAACTCGTTAGTAAATTCAAAAAATATTTTTTTTAAAACCTACTTTTTTAAAGTAGGTTTTTTTTATTTTTACAAGAATGGCTAATACAGAAAATGCAATAGGTTTTTTTGATTCAGGTGTTGGTGGTACTTCAATTTGGAAAGAGGTCTTGGCTTTGTTACCACAAGAAAACACCATTTATCTTGCAGATAGTAAAAATGCACCTTATGGCAATAAATCAACAAATAAAATTATAGATTTATGTGTTAAAAACACCAATTTCTTACTTCAAAAAAAATGTAAATTAATAGTAGTTGCCTGCAATACAGCCACTACAAATGCAATAGATTACCTTAGAGCAAATTACACAGTGCCATTTATAGGTATAGAACCTGCAATAAAACCGGCAGCATTACTAACCAAAACTAAAACCATTGGTATTTTAGCTACAAAAGGAACGTTAAATAGTAGTTTATTTGAAAAAACATCTAAAAGCCTTAAAAATGATATTACTATTATTGAAACGATAGGCAAAGGACTTGTAGAACTTATAGAGTCAGGAAAATTGAACTCTAAAGAAATGACTAATCTTTTAAACACTTATTTACAACCGATGTTAAAAAATAATATAGACTCTTTAGTTTTAGGTTGTACCCACTACCCTTATTTAATTCCTCAAATTAGAACTATTGTTGGCGATAAAATTAAAATAATAGATTCTGGTGAAGCTGTTGCCAAACAAACAAAAAATATTTTGACGGAAAATAATCTGTTAAATACTACCACAAAAATTGCAAAACATCAATTATATAGTAATATGAATACTGATGTACTTAAAGCTTTGGTAAACACTACCAAACTTAAAAATAGCAACATTATAGATCAAAATTTTTAAAAACTACCAAAAATAGAATTGATGTTAGGACAAGCAGCTGCTCTTGGCTTTTTTGTCCATAAATTAAATCCTAAAGTTAATTGATGAAAACCACTATCTGCAAATAAAATTTCATTTAACTGTTTTGTGTAGGTATAAGAAAACATAAAATTTTTGAGATTTAAACCTATAATTGGCGAAAAATAAGAAGCATTATCTATGGCATTCTCATCAAAATTTGCTCGGTAAGAAAGCGCTGCCCATACTTGTGCATTTTCTAAAGATTTGTAAACTTTTAAATTAAAATCTGCAAGCCTTTCTCTTGTTCCTTCTCTAAATTGCAGCATTATTGAAGGCTCTAACTGAACAAATTTATCTTCGCCAAAATAATAGCCCGCAGAAAAAATATAATTTCTAAGATCTAATGGTTCTAAAACATTAAGATTGTTTTTTGCCGTTAAAAACAAGTTTTTTACCGTAAAATAGGTAGACAAACCTCCTTTATGATATGCTAAACTAAAATCTGCATTATAATAACTTGTGCTTTCTATTATTTGACTAATTACACCTGGCCTATCTCCTGTAAAACTTCTTTGATCAGATTGGTTTTGTACAAAAGTAAATGCCAATCCAAAAGATAGTTGTTCAAAAAAATTACCATCTCTTAAAGGTAAATGATAAGTATATGCTGCCTGCAAACCTTGTTGAGAATGAAATCCGTTTTTATCATTGAACAAAACTAGGCCATAACCTGCTTTAGAATACTCACCAAACCTAGTATGAAAACTAAGCGTTTGTAAAGCAGGTGCATTAGGTACACCAATCCATTGTTGTCTTGCTGTTAACCTTAACTTACTAGAATTACCAATTCCTGCAGCAGAAGGATGCACTAAAAAAACATTATCCGACAGATAATCTTGATAAATTGGTAACGTTTCTTGTGCCTTATTATCTATAGAAAAGAAAATAATACACAAAAGACAAATTCTTAAATAAGCTAATTTCATTAACGCTAAAGTTTTATAAAGAAGTCAAATATATCATATTTTCAGCAATAATTTGTTTCTAACTGTATATTTAAATACTACTTAAAATAGTAAACGAAAAGGGTGATATTCTATTACATTTATTTCAAATTAATAAAAAAAATCACCTTTAAATACATATTTGTTAATATTTTTATTAACTTTAGTCAATATGATTTTATAATTACTGTAAATTTGCAGACTACATAAAATGAATACTTTTAATTAACCATATCTTAATCCCCCATAAGAAATGCAAAATTCCATAGAAAATACAAGTTAGTTCCAAAAGTTATTTGAAACCCTAAATCTCAGCATTACCTATCAAAATACAATTGGAGAAATCACTAAGATAAATACTGCCATCTTAAATTTATTCCGGTTAAAGCTAAACCAAGTATTAGGTAAAACATTATTTCGAAAAAACAAGAAAGTTATTTTTGAAAATAGGGTTGAGTATGCTGTAAATGACTACCCAAACATAATTACTATTAAAAGCGTTGAACAACTTTTAGGTGAAATAATAATCAAACTAAAAATATACTTGATTAACCCCTAATGCAATACCATTATAAAAAAAAGCATAAAATTAAAAATCTATATATCGTATCTTAAATGTTAAACTCTTCTAAAATAAAAGTTGTATTAATTGATGACCACGAACTAATTAGAGTTGGTTTAAAAAATATATTAGAACAAAAAACAAATATAAAGGTAATTGGTGAAGCTGCTAACGGAAGGGAAGGCGTAAAATTATGCAAAAAATTAGTGCCAGATATTGTACTTATAGCTATTGCAATGCCAGACTTAAATGGCATAGAAGCAACAAAGCAAATTTTAAAACAGAATAATAAAATTAAAATTATTTGTGTTTCTATACATTCTTGTGAACAGTTTGTGCTAAAAATGCTTAATGCAGGCGCTTATGCTTATCTGTTAAAAGATGGAGACTGCTCTGAATTAATTTTGGCCGTAAAAACAGTGCTGCAAAATAAAAAATATTTGGCAAAAGACTTAAATCAAAACTATTTAAAAACAATTAATAATGGTACCCCTATAATAACACATCCTTTAAGTTCTAGAGAAAGAGAGGTCTTACAATTAATTGCAGAAGGTAATTCATCTAAAGAAATAGCATCTGTATTATTTTTAAGTTCAAAAACAATAGATGTACATAGAACTCATATTATGAAAAAATTAGGTTTATTTAGTATTGCAGAATTAACAAAATATGCCATTAAAAACGGAATAACGAACTTGTAGTGTTTCTCTTAAATTTTTAAAAAATAAAGTACCAAAACTATTTGAAAGTATTAAAAACAAAAAGAGTAAATCTATTTATTAAATACTATATTTAAAACCCAAAAAACCACTTAGACGGTATGGATATTTCTTGGATTTATAAAATTTTCTTAAATCTGTTCTGCAAGTTAATTGTTGGGTGCAAACTAATTTAAGCCGTTTGCTTAGCTTATAATTTAACGCTGCACTTAAACCGTAACTTAAAAAACTTTGTCTTTTTCTATATATTTTACCAAAATCAGCATAAGCTGTTACAGAAAATTTACCAAAAAAATCTTCTAAACCATAGCCTATTCCTAGTGCATATCTTTGATAATTTTTAACAATTAAATCTGCATATTCTACTGATAGATAAGCTACCATTTTTTTTTAAAACAATATACAGGTACTTCTAATTTTGATAATAAATTTATTGTTAAAGGATTGTTCCCTTTATCATCTCCCAATACAAACAACTTAACATCTTGCTGCAAAGAAAACTCCACACTATTTTGTGCGGAAATTCTGCAAACAAAAAGAAAGAAAATAAGAGCTATTAGTCTCATAAAATGGGAAATGTTTTATTAAAACTTTTTAAAAAAGAAATATATAACCAATTTTTTTACTTAAAAATATCATTTTAAGTAAAATACATTTAACTTAAAATACAAATCTTATGATAGTAAACCTTTAAATAAAACCGTCTTAGTAGAAAGGTGTAAATATATTATTGGTGAAAAAAAAATAAGTAGCTCCAAACAAACAATAGAGCTACTTATTTTAACCTCCAACAGGGTATTTTATTCTGTTTTACCCATGGCAAACAATAAAGTTTACAATTGCTTCATTTTTCCTGTCCAGGTTCTTCCACCTAAAGTAGATTCGTAGTAGATTTTACCTTTTTTTATTTTTGTTATTTTAAACTTTAACTCTGTTCCTTCCTTAAAAGGAAAATTAGGTAAATTAGCATCTTTTAGCGTCATATAACACTCGTTATCTGAAACCCAGTCTATAGAAGATTTAATAAAATATTTTCCATCATTAAAATACTCTATGTGTTCATCTTCTGTAATAACCACTAAAACGTCTTTATCTTTATATTTGTAGGTGTACGTAGTTTCTTCTAATAAAGGGCTAATTTCACTTTTAAAACTTTTCTCTTTATTAAATTCAACGAGTTTAGTTGAGGTGTTCATTGCAACACTTTGTGCTTTTATTGAAATAGAACATAAAATAATTGCGAATAATAATTGTAATTTTTTCATTATAATAAATTTTTAAAAGTATACAAGTTAAAGAATTGTATACTGGGGGATTAATAAAAATATTAATATATATTAATTGTACAGCTGCAAGATATAGAATTTATAATTAAACTCTATAGGTAATTTTCTTATTTTTTTAAAAAAGGAGAAATAACTCCTTTTAAAATGACTATTTAAGAGTAAAAACACCTATTTTTAAGAATACCTTAAACGAAAGCTATAAGCTAAAATAACTAGACATTAATTACAAAAAGAATTTGCAGATACTAAATCTAAAACTGGAGCTGGAGAGATATAAGGTATACCTAAGCCTAAACCACGAAGAATAAACAACACTCCAATACAAACTACAAGAACTGGTATTGTTTTCTGTATTTTCTTTCGGAAAGCTCCTTTTGTAAAATTGCCTAAATAGACAACAGCGGTCATTAATGGGATGGTGCCTAAACCAAATAAAAACATATATAAGCTGCCAGAAAAAGCATTAGTAGTGGCTAAAGCTCCAAAAATTGCCATATAAACCAAACCACAAGGTAAAAACCCATTTAAAAAACCTATGGTAAAAAAAGTATCATTCCCTTTTTTCTTTAATTCTTTACCCAAAGTACTTTTAAGCTTACCTATTAGAAGGGTAATTTTTGAAGCAAAATTAATCTTTTTAAAAATTCTAGGAAAAAGTATAAAAGCAATCATTAAAACCCCAGCAATTATAGAAACTTGTTGTTGAAAGCCAAATAAGAAAAAACTTTTTCCTAAAAAACCAAATAGCAATCCTATAAGACTATAGGTTAATAATCTTCCTAAATGGTAACTTAATATTTGTAAAAAGCCCTTTTGTTTATTTTTTCTATCTATTGGCAACATAAAAGCAATAGGCCCGCACATTCCCACGCAGTGGAAACTGCCTAACAAACCAAATATGAGCGCTGATAAAAACATTAGTATACAATTTCTTTTTTTACAAGGTATTCCTTATTTTTATATTTGAAGCCTATATTAATGTTCCAACGACCATCTACTAAACGTTTCTCAGGCACGAGCAAATATGTATTAGCGTTTGAAATAGGTATTTCAAAATCTAATTGTTTATTAGATGGTCTATATAGGAACACTTTTCCTTTTATTTTGTTTGAAGTAAAATCTTTAGGGAATGCTATTTGCAAACCTTTTGTAGTTCTTTGAATTGTAATTTTTTCTTTTAAATTATTTGCATTTTTTTCTGCATTAATTTCGTTTTGAAAACCCAATTCTTTCTGGTAATATTTTTCTGTAACCAAATCATGACTATACGTATTGTCTGTACTCATTGTAATTACGAAATACATAATAAAGGCTATAAAACCTATAATGGCAATTACAATTCCTGTTCCCCAATTAAACTTCATAAGTTTTACTTTATTTATTGATTATAGTTGATTTTTTTCCTTTTATTAAGGTAAATTATTCACTTTTTTTACAACAGTTTACTTTCTAAAACTACTTATAACTTCTTGGTCCTAAAAAATTTGTAATGGTGGTTTCTATTAATTTATTGCCACTATATACACCTATTTCTACTTTATCTTTATCGGTTTTTAAAGCTGCATTGTTTAATTCTATAAAAAGAGTACCTTCTGCCAAACCTTGTTTTGGTACTATAAAATTCTTGTTTGAAACTAAATTTATTGTTCCTTTATGAGATAAAATTTTATAACTAACGTCTTTAATATCTTTAGATGTTTTATTAATTACTTTAAAAGTGTAAACATTGCTAATAATGTTGTTTTCTTTTTGTTGATACAATTGCCCTGGTAATCTTAAAATGGTAGCCTCTACATCATTTCTTAAGAATAACATTCCCACTAAAATACCCACTAAAATTAATAATACTGCAGAATATCCTTTCATTCTTGCCGTAAACTGAAAAGGTTTCTTTTTTGCAATATTGTCTTCGCTTGCATATCTAATTAAGCCTTTTGGCAAATTAATGCTTTCCATAATATGATCACATTCATCTATACAAGCCGTACAATTTACACACTCTAATTGTGTACCGTTTCTAATATCTATTCCTGTTGGGCAAACCACAACACATTGTTTACAATCTATACAATCTCCTTTTCCTAACGCTTCTCTATCTTCGTTTTTTCTAAATTTAGACCTACCTTCTTCTCTTTCTCCACGTTTGTAATCGTATGCAACATTTATAGTTTTGTTGTCTAACAAAACACCTTGCAATCTACCATAGGGACAAGCTATAATACAAACCTGCTCTCTAAACCAAGCAAATACAAAATAAAAAACACATGTAAAAATTGTTAAAGAAATTAAGGTACTAATATTGTCTAAAGGATTTCCTGTAATGTAGCTTATTAAGGTATCTCCACCAATTAAATAGGCCAAAAACACGTTTGCGATGATGAAAGAAATCACAAAGAAAATAGACCATTTTAAAAGTCGTTTTCTAATTTTTTCTGCATTCCAAGGTTGTTTATCTAATCTAATTTGTTTTCCTCTATCACCATCTATCCAATATTCTATTTTTCTGAAAACCATTTCTAAAAATATGGTTTGCGGACAAATCCATCCACAGAAAATACGCCCAAAAATAACCGTAAAAAGAATTACAAATACAACACCAACAATCATAGAAACCACTAACAAATAAAAATCTTGTGGCCAAAATGGAAAACTAAAAATAGTAAACTTACGCTCTAAAACATTAAATAATAAAAATTGATTCCCATTAATTTTAATAAAAGGAGCGGAAAGTAAAAATGCTAACAAAAAATAGCTAACTAAACTTCTGTACTTATAAAACTTTCCACTAGGCTTTTTAGGAAAAACCCAAGAACGATTTCCATCAGCAGTTATAGTACCAATAGTATCTCTAAATTGTTCGTTTTTGGGTGTTTCCATTTTTTAAAACTAAAAAATTATGTTTTCTTATTTTGCTATTTCTTCCCAGATTTCACCTTGTGGCGCTTTTGCTTTGGCAGGAGTTGTACCTTGTAAAGAAAGTACATAACTGGCTACTTTTGCCATATCAGCTGCTTTTAGTGTTTTATTCCAAGCAATCATACCTTTACCATCTCTACCGCCATTTGCAATGGTGTTAAAAACGTTTTTAATACCACCTCCTAATAACCAATATTTGTCTGTTAAGTTTGGTCCAATTTGTCCGCCACCATCTTTTAAGTGACAAGACGCACAATTTAAATTAAAAACAGCTTTACCTCTGCTTAAGTCTGAAGCTTCTGTTAATAAGGTTACATTTTCTGCGGTAATTAAATCTGTTGCAGTTGCTTTGTATTTACTTACTTCCCTTTTTGCTTGTGCAACAGCTTTGTCATATTCCATAATTTGATTGTCATCATTCAACACGTGAAATCTTACCAAATACACAACTGCAAAAACCATAGTTGCATAAAACATATACACCCACCAAGGTGGTAATGTATTGTCTAGCTCTCTAATACCATCGTAATTATGCTCTAAAATAATTTCTTCTTCTTGCTCAACTTCTTTAGCTTTAGTCCATTTTGCTAATAAATTTTTAATCCATAATTTTGGATCTTCAGCAACAATCCCATCTTTTTCATTTTGCAATTCAGTTGCTTTTTTTATAGCAATAACATTTACCATTTCTTTTAGTACAACTACTAAAATAAAACCAATTAAAGCTAACCAAACTAATGGATTCTCATAAATACTTAATGGGTTTTCGTACACCATAAACGATTTTGCAAGTGCTATAAACGTAACAATTACAAAAACTACATATATTGTAGATTGAAAAGATTTTTTCATTTTTTTAAAGCTTAATAATTAATCTAATGGCATTTGACTTACCTTATTGATGTATTCTTTTTTAGCGGTAAAAACCCACCAAAATAAGACTACAAAAAAGGTGAAAAATATAACTAATGATATTATTGGGTAAATTTCTATACCAGTAATACTCTCTAAATGTCCTTTTAAAAACTTAAACATAATTTTTATTTTTTACTGATTTGTTGCTCTTCCTTTACTTTAATATCTGTTCCTAAACGTTGTATGTATGCAATTAATGCTACAATTTCTCTATCTCGCATTTCTACAAAATCTTCCCCATTTGCTTTTGCGTACTTTTTATCTGCATCATAATTTTTTGCAAAATCTGGGTCTGCATATAAATTTGCTTCAATTTGCGCGCCTTGTGTTAACATATCTTTTTCTGCATTTGCAATTTCTTCTTCAGAATAAGGTACACCTAAAGAAACCATTACTTCCATTTTATCTGTTGTAGAAGATTTGTCTAGCTCGTTTGAAATTAACCATTTGTAGGATGGCATTATAGAACCTGGTGAGGTACTTTGCGGATCGTACATGTGGTTTAAGTGCCAACTATCATTGTATTTTGCACCTACTCTATGTAAGTCTGGCCCTGTACGTTTACTTCCCCATAAAAATGGATGATCGTATACAAATTCTCCTGCTTTAGAATATTCTCCATAACGCTCTACTTCACTTCTAAAAGGTCTTACCATTTGTGAGTGACACCCAACACAACCTTCTCTTATATATAAATCTCTTCCTTCTAACTCTAAAGGAGTGTAAGGTTTAACACTACTTATAGTTGGTATGTTAGATTTTACTAATAAAGTTGGTATAATTTGTACAGCACCACCAATTAAAATTGCTACAGTTGCATAAATGGTTAATTTTACTGGTTTTCTTTCTAACCAAGTGTGGTATGCTTCTCCTTTTGTTCTGTATTTTGGTACTTTTGATAAAGCTGCAGCTTCTGCCAATTCATCTGTAACTTTACTACCAGATCTTACAGTTCTTACAACGTTATATAACATTACTATTGCACCTAAAATATACATACTACCACCAATGGCACGCATCCAATACATTGGTATAATTTCGTTTACTGTTTCTAAAAAATTACCATAAGCTAAAGAACCATCTGGATTAAATTGTTTCCACATAGAGGCTTGTACGAAACCTGCTACATACATTGGCAAAGCGTATAATATAATACCTAAAGTACCTATCCAAAAATGTACGTTTGCTAACGCTTTAGAGTATAAAGTTGTTTTGAATAATCTTGGTATCATCCAGTATAACATACCAAATGCTAAGAAACCATTCCATGCTAAAGCACCAACATGCACGTGGGCAATAATCCAATCTGAAAAGTGGGCAATTGCGTTTACATTTTTAAGTGATAACATTGGCCCTTCAAAAGTTGCCATACCATAACCTGTAATGGCAACCACCATAAATTTTAAAACAGGATCTGTACGTACTTTATCCCAAGCACCTCTTAATGTTAACAAACCGTTTATCATACCACCCCAAGAAGGGGCAATTAACATTACAGAAAAAGCAACACCTAAGTTTTGCGCCCAATCTGGTAAAGCTGTGTATAATAAATGGTGAGGTCCTGCCCAAATATAAATGAAGATTAAAGACCAAAAGTGAACAATAGATAATTTATAAGAATATACAGGTCTATTTGCTGCTTTTGGCACAAAATAATACATTAACCCTAAAAATGGTGTTGTTAAGAAAAATGCAACTGCATTATGCCCATACCACCATTGTACTAATGCATCTTGCACACCCGCATAAACAGAATATGATTTTAGCATACCTACTGGTAAAGCTAAACTGTTAAAAATATGCAATACTGCCACTGTTACAAAAGTTCCTAAATAAAACCAAACTGCAACGTATAAGTGTCGCTGTCTTCTTTGTAAGATTGTCCAAATCATGTTTACACCAAAAGCCACCCAAACCAAAGCAATGGCAATATCTATTGGCCACTCTAACTCTGCGTATTCTTTAGATGATGTATATCCTAAAGGAAGTGTTATAGCTGCTGCAACAATAATTGCTTGCCAACCCCAAAAATTAAAGTTGCTTAAAAAGTTACTAGCCATTCTTGCTTTTAACAAACGTTGTAGCGAGTAATAAACACCTGCGTAAATTGCATTACCTACAAAGGCAAAAATTACTGCATTGGTGTGTAATGGTCTTAAACGACCAAAGCTTAACCAAGATATACCTTCTGTTAAGTTTGGGAATAAAAACATTAAAGCTAAAAGTAAACCTACAGACATACCAACTATTCCCCATAGTAAGGTTGCGTAAATAAACTTTTTTACGATTTTATTATCGTAATAAAATTGTTGCATTTCCATAATTTAAAATTTAATCTTTTGTTAGTTTTTTGGTTTTATTGATAACAAGTTCATCATCAAACAACATGCGGACAGAAGGTGTATACGAATCATCATATTGTCCTTTTTTTACTGAATAAATAAATGCAATAAAAAAAATTATTGCCACTAAAATACTTAGTGTTAGAAGTAGGTATATTACGCTCATATCTTGCCTGATAATTTGATACAACAAAGGTAGTTTTGATGTTTATTTTAAAATATGACAATTGTCATGTTACTTAAAATTGTCTTAAAAAAAAGAGTTTTAACTATTATTTAGATCAATGAAAAAAGTAATATCAAATGCATGAAAAGGCTCATGTAGAAAAGATAAAATTAGAATGTAGTGGATTTAAATGTTTAAAAAACTGGTAAACTGAAAACATTTGTTACTTTCATTTTAAAAGAAGTTTTATAAAGTAATCCATACAAATTTTACAATTTTAAAATGATAGCTAACTATTATAGAAACTAAATAAGAATTCTAAATCGTCATGGAAAAAAGTTGTGTTTTTGGCTTATTTTCTAATAAATGTATATCAAAAGCCATACAAATATTTCTTACGTAAGGTCTTGCTTTTTCTGGTATGGTTAACGTTTTTGCTTTTTTATCTATAAAAACCAAACCATCGTTTTGCATTTCTTCTAGTAATGTTAAATGTTTCTCTATATTATTAATTTCGGCCGATTTTTCATCCCACGTAGTGGAAAAATGACACATCATATTTAAAATGTGTTTTCTTATAATTCTATCTTCTTCAGATAACAAATGCCCTCTAAAAATTGGAATTTCACCTTGATTTACCAATTGCTGATATTCTTTTACCGTTTTTACATTTTGTGCAAATGCATACCAAGAATCGGAAATTGCAGACATGCCCAAACCAACCATTAATTGGGTTTTATTAGCTGTATAACCCATAAAATTTCTGTGTAAAGTTTTGTTGATGGTAGCTTTAAACAAACTATCGGTTTTTAAAGCAAAGTGATCCATACCAATTTCTTCATAGCCTAATGCTGCAAATAATTCTTTTCCAATTTCATACAACGCTCTTTTTTCTTCATCTTTTGGCAAATCTGCATCGTTGAAACCTCTTTGTCCAACGCCTTTTACCCAAGGCACGTGTGCGTAACTGTAAAATGAAATTCTATCGGGTTGTAATTCTTTGGTTTTATTGATGGTATAAATTACGTTTTCTTTGGTTTGGTGTGGTAAGCCAAAAATTAAATCGTGACTTACAGAAGTGTACCCAATTTCTCTAGACCATTTTGTTACTTGCTCCACAGCTTCAAAAGGTTGAATTCTATGAATTGCTGTTTGTACTTTTTCATTATAATCTTGTACACCAAAACTTACTCTTGTAAAACCACAATTATACAACGTTTGTAATTGCGATTTTGTGGTATTATTTGGATGCCCTTCAAAACTAAATTCTGAATTTGGATGTTTTTCTGCATTTTCAAAAATGCCATCCATTAAGTATTTTAGGTTTTCTTTAGAAAAAAAAGTAGGCGTGCCACCACCTAAATGTAACTCTTTAACAATAGGAGTTTCAGTAACCAAAGCAACATATAATTTCCATTCTTTTAAAACAGTTTCTATATACTCCTCTTCCACTTCGTGTCTTTTTGTAATGTGTTTATGACATGCACAAAACGTACACAAACTCTCACAAAATGGCAAATGAATGTATAAACTAATACCTTCTGTTGCATTACTTTCTTTAAAAGATTTTTGAAAGGATTGTATCCAATCTTGTTTCTCAATTCCGGCTTTGTTCCAATAAGGTACTGTTGGGTAACTGGTATATCTTGGTCCTGGAATGTTATATTTTTGTACGAGTGATTTTTGCATAATTATTTTATTTTTTTACCCAATAAATTAGTAGCAATTGTTGTAAAAACAACTACGCTAATAGAGCTTAAAGGCATTAAAATTGCAGCAATTACAGGCATTAACTGCCCTGAAACTGCAAAATATAAGCCCACAATATTGTAACATAAAGACAATACAAAACAGTATTTTATAATTTTGATTGCCTTTTTTGAAGCATTTAAATAAGTGGCTATTTGATGAAACTTTGTTGCATCTAAAATACCATCGCAAGCAGGAGAAAATACGTTTATGTTTTCTGACAAGGCAATACCAACATCACTTTGTGCTAAAGCACCAGCATCATTTAAACCATCGCCAATCATGGCAACCTTTTTACCTTGCTTTTGCAGTTTTGCTACTATATTTAATTTATCTTCTGGTTTTTGATTGAATAAAAACTGTGTTTCTTTGGGTAAAAACTCTTTTAAAAAAGTTTTTTCGCCTTCATTATCACCAGAAACTACCCATAAATTATTGGTGTTTTTTAATTGATTAAATATAGATTTTACTCCTTTTCTGTAAGAATTTTTAAAAGTATACTTTCCTTTATATTCATTATTAAAACTTACATGCACAGCAGTGTCTAAATTATTTTCTTCTGTAGTATTTTTTACAAAAGAAGCACTACCTAATTTTAAACTGTTGTGTTTGTAATTTGCTTGAATTCCTTGCCCAACAAGCTCTTTATAATCTGTAATTTCTAAAAAATCATATGCTTTAAAAGTATCATACAAAGTTCTACTTAATGGGTGATTAGATGCTCTTAACGCACTTTTTAAAAGTTTACATTCTTGCTTATTTAAGGCAATACCATTATAAGAAATACTGTTTTTTGCATTGGTGGTTAAGGTGCCAGTTTTATCAAAAATAAAGGTATCTATTTTTGCCAATTGTTCTATTACTGTCGCGTTTTTTAAATAGAATTTTTGTTTCCCTAGAATACGCAACATATTTCCTAAAGTAAAGGGAGCTGCTAGCGCAATTGCACAAGGACAAGCAATTATTAAAACTGCCGTAAATACGTTTAAGGCTTTACTTGTATCTTTAAATAACCAAAATGCAGTTGCTAAAAATGCAATTGTTAAAACCCCAACTGTAAAGTTTTTACTAATAGTATCTGTTATGGTTTTAAAAGGCGATTTGTTGTCTTTTTGAAAAACATCACTAGACCACAATTGGGTTAAGTAACTTTGAGAAACAGATGCTAAAACTTCTATTTCTAAAATTCCTGAAAGTTGTTTACCGCCAGCAAATAATTTATCTCCAGATTTTTTTGCTACGGGCTCTGCTTCACCGGTAACAAAACTATAATCTATTTGTGCATTTCCGTTTATTAAAATACCATCTACAGGTATTAATTCTTGATTTCTAATTAATAAACGGTCTCCTTTTTCTACATCATAAATTTGCACATTTTCTTCTGTATTATCTTTAATTCTGGTAACAGCAATGGGAAAATAAGATTTATAATCTCTTTCAAAAGACAAAAAATTGTAGGTTTTCTGCTGAAAGAATTTACCCAATAACAGAAAAAAAACCAAACCGGTTAAACTATCAAAAAAACCAGTACCTAAATCGAATATAATTTCTGTAACACTTCTAATAAATAATACAGAAATACCCAATGCAATAGGTACATCTATATTTAAAATTTTAGATTTTAAGCCTTTATAAGCAGATACAAAATAATGATTTCCCGCATAAAAAACTACAGGTAAAGAAAACGCAAACATTAACCATCTAAATACGTTTTTATATTTTTCTATCCAAAAACCATCTACCTCAAAATACTCTGGAAAAGACAAAAACATTACATTACCAAAGGCAAAACCTGCAACACCCAATTTATAGGTTAAACTTCTATCTACAGCTTTTTTTCCTCCTTCATAATCTTCTAAACTAATATAAGGTTCATAACCAATGCTACTTAATAACAACACAATTTCTTTTAAAGAAGTTGTTGCAGAATTGAAAGTAATGCGTACTTTTTTCTTTGGAAAATCTACCTGAGAACTAGATATTTGCGGTTGTAATTTGTGAAGATTTTCTAAAATCCAAATACAAGAACTACAATGTATATGTGGTATATATAATGTAGCTATTTGTGTATTACCATCAGAAAAATCTAATAATTTTTGTGCAATTTCTTCCTTTTCAAGAAAATCATATTTTCCTTGAATTTCAGTTGGAATTGCTCCTGGATTGTCTTGAAAATTGTAATAACTGGTTAAATCATTTTCAGAAAAAATCTCATAAACAGTCTTACAACCATTGCAACAGAAACTTTTTTCATCAAATTTAATGTGAATGTCATCACAAGAATCGCCACAGTGATAACATTGTGTCAATTTCATATTTACTCTTTTGCCTACTGCAAAACTCGAAAAAATAGTAATGTTAAAATATGATATATGTCAGCTTTTTTGATATATTTGAAGAAGATATTTTTATATTATGAGTAAGTGCGAGCAATGTATAATTAAACAGTTTAACTCTTTAAAACACCTTTCTAGAGAAGAGTTGGTTAGAGTATCTGCTTGTAAAACTTCTAAATTTATTAAAAAGGGAGAACCACTTTTTGAGGAAGGAGAAAGAATAAACGGTGTTTTTTGCATAAAAGATGGTGTTTGTAAAGTTTCTAAAATGAGCGAAAACGGTAGAAACCAAATTATAAGTCTTATTAAAAAAGGAGATCTTATTGGAGAAAGAAGTTTAATTTCTGACGAGCCTTCTAACTTAACAGCTGTTGCTTTAAATGATATGGAAGTTTGTTTTGTGCCCAAAGATGAAATTATGCGGGATTTAGAGAAAAACCCTAATTTTACCATGAGTGTTTTAAAAGACATGGCAAAAACTCTAAAAAAATCTGACAACGTTATTGTTGAAATGGCACAAAAAACCGTAAAACAACGTTTGGCAGAAACACTTATTCGCTTAAAAGAGAAGTTTGATGTTAATGATGATGGTATTATAAACTTACAACTTTCTAGAGAAGATTTTGCAAATATTGTAGGTACAGCAACAGAATCTGCCATTCGTTTACTGTCTGATTTTAAAAAGAAAGGTTTGGTAGAGTTTAAAGGAAAAGAAATTAAAATTTTAAACACCCAAGAATTAGAAAAAATTGCCCAAGGTTTTTAAGTATTAAAAACTTACTCTAAAATTTTAATAAAATCTTCAAAAGCCACATAATAAGGTTGGTTTTTAAATACAGGATTTTCTACACTTTCTGCATTTGCTATACCAACACCAGCAAACCATACTTTTGCATTTTGCTTTTTTGCATGGTTTTTAAAAGTCTCCATCCATAGAACATCGTAATCATTTGGGTTTTGCAAATTATTAGTTGCTTTTACCAAAACAAAAATAGTAGGTTCTCCTTTTTTGAATAATACATATTGTGGGTGTCTTTTCAATTGGCTGTTAATTGCCTGAAATTCATAACCCATTTTTTCTAATTTTTCTCCTACAATATTCATTGCCAAGTTGTGCAATTCTTGTTCGGTTAAAATCTGCATTTTTGTACTATTTATGAAAACTATTTAACTTTATTTTATTTCTACAATCAATTTTAAAAAACAAGCAATAAGAAGTTTAAAAATACGCTATTACTTTTTCTTATTTCTACGATTGTAATTTTTATCTCCTCTAGTTTTAGGCTTTTTATACTTTTTAGCAATTTCTCTCCGGTAAGAACCACCTAAATTTACTTTACTATTTTTCTCACTTTTTTCGTGAAAAGCGGGTCCAGGAACATATTCTAAACCAGTTCTGTTTCTAGATTGTTCCCTATCTTCTTTTGGGCGCTCATCTTCTGTAAGCATGGTAGCAATTTCTACCTCTTCTGGCAATGCTAAAACCGGAATTTCATAATCCATTAAACTCTCAATAGCTGCCTTTGGTTCTTGCTCTTTTGGTGTAGATAGTAAAATGGTTTTACCAGCTCTTTCTGCACGACCTGTTCTACCAATTCTGTGCATGTAATTTTCAGGAAAATCTGGTGTATCAAAATTAATTACATGAGAAACTCCATCAAAATCTAAACCACGTGCCATAACATCTGTAGCTAGTAAAATTCGGTTTTTACCTTCGTCAAACTGTTTTATAGAACGAATTCTATAATTTTGAGTTTTATTAGAATGAATTACGCACATTTCATCATTAAAAACATCTTGCAAATGTTTAAACAACAAATCTGCAGTTCTTTTAAACCCTACAAAAATTAATACTTTATGAAACGTTTGTTTCTCTTTTAAAAGATGATGCAACAAATTTACCTTGGTAAAAAAATTTGGAATATTGTAAGAAACCTGCTCTATATTGTCTAAGGGTGTACCAGATACAGCAATTGAAATTTTTTCTGGATTTTTAAAGAAATCGTAAATTAAATGGTCTACATCTTCTGTCATTGTTGCAGAAAATAATACGTTTTGCCTTCTTTCTGGTATAATTTCAAAAATATTCATCAGCTGAAAGCGAAAACCTAAATCTAGCATTACATCTACTTCATCAATTACCAATTTCTGAATAGATTTTAATTTTAAAGAATTACTTAAACCTAAATCATACAAACGCCCAGGAGTTGCCACAATAATATCTTGCCCTTGTAAAATAGCTTGTATTTGTGTATTAATGTTGGTGCCACCATAAACTCCTAAAACCCTAACATTTATATATTTTGCCAATTTCTCAATTTCGTCTACAACCTGAATTACCAATTCTCTGGTTGGTACCAAAACCAAAACTCTAGGATGCAACTGCTTCGAAAATTTTAAATCTCTAAGAATTGGCAACATGTATGCAAAGGTTTTACCTGTACCAGTTTGTGCAATTCCTACCACATCTTTACCAGACCTAACCACAGAAAATGCCTGCTCTTGTATAGGCGTGGGTGTTGTAAAACCCAAATCGTCTATGGCATATTGTAATTGGTTGGATAAGTCTAAATCTTCAAATGTCATTCCTTGTAATTTTATGCAAAGATACTATTATTGTTTTTGTGTTTCTAGTGTTCTTTGTGGCTTTCATAAAATAGGTTTTTTAATTATTTTCTTTTGATATTTCAGTATTTTTGTTGCGCTAAAAAAGCTTTAAAAATGATTACAGATACGCATACACATCTTTACGCAGAAGAATTTAAAGAAGACCAAGCAGCAATGATAAAACGTGCAAAAGACGCTGGTGTTTCTCGTTTTTTTGTACCTGCAATAGATAGTAGTTGTACAGCAAGTATGCTGCAATTAGAAAAAGATTTTCCAGAAAGTGTTTTTTTAATGATGGGCTTACACCCTACTTACGTAAAAGAAAACTATTTAGAAGAACTTGCACACGTAAAAGAATGGTTAGACAAAAAAGATTTTTATGCCGTTGGCGAAATTGGTATCGATTTGTATTGGGACAAAACCTTTTTAAAACAACAGCAAAAAGCGTTTAGAACACAAATTAAATGGGCTAAAGAAAAAAAACTACCTATTGTTATACATTGTAGAGATGCTTTTGATGAAATTTTTGAAATTTTAGAAGAAGAAAAAGGATCCGATTTATTTGGTATTTTTCACTGTTTTACGGGTACATTAGAACAAGCAAATCAAGCCATTTCTTACAATATGAAATTAGGAATTGGTGGTGTTGCTACCTTTAAAAATGGTAAAATTGATAAATTTTTAAACGAAATTGATCTAAAACATATTGTTTTAGAAACAGATGCACCGTATTTGGCTCCAAAACCTTTTCGTGGCAAAAGAAACGAAAGTGCCTATATTACCAATGTTGTTGATAAATTAGTTACCATTTATGGCGTTTCTTATGATGAAATTTCCAAAATAACCACAGCAAATTCTAAGGCCGTATTTGGCGTATGATTATTTTAGAGACTATAAAAACGCATAAAAAGTTTTTTAACTTTAAGCATCCTAAAATTTATATGTATTTGGGATTGTTTGCAGCTTTTATAGCGGTTATTGTAATTATAATTATAAGAGATGAAACTGACTTTGATGGTTTAATGAATACATTTTACACAATATCAACGGTTGCATTTATGTTTTTTAGTATTTCTGGCCTTTTAAATCGTTTTTTAAAAGATGATATTTTAATTACCAAAACGGGAACAATTAAAATAGGTACAACAGCATTTGTAATTGATGAATTAACCATACCTTTTAGTGAAGTAAACAAAATAGAACTTAACATTACAGATTACTCAGGAAAAACATCAAACCAAAATATTTTAACGAGTATGTATAGTGCAGGAACAGATAATTATTTTAGCATATCAACCTCTAAGACTATTATAAAAAAACAAGTTTTAATAAATTCAGAAAGAGAAATACCACTTCTATTTAATTTTTTGGCAAACCAAATTATTCAAGAAAAATTTACTGAAATAAATCCTAAACAAACAATCCATTTCTTTACTTCAGAATTTAGAAAAACTGACAAAGCAAGAGATTATATTGCAAAACAAATTAAAAACGGAACTTTAAAACCAACAGAAGGTTTGTTAATGATGAATTATACTTCTGATAAAGAGGTAAAAGAACTAAGAGAAAAATATACTTTATAATTTTGAAAACAGAAACTACTTATCAAAAAACACCAATTGGAATCGCAAAAATTATTGGCGATAAAAATGGAATTCAGTCTCTTTCCATTTTAGATGAAGAAGAAGTTTCTGTAGAAAATTTAAACCAATCTGTACCTTATTGCTTACAAGATTGCGTGGTGCAATTAGATGAATATTTCAACAAAAAAAGAGCGAGTTTCAATTTAACAGTAAACCCAAAAGGAACCCCATTCCAAATAAAAGCCTGGAGACAATTATTAAAAATTCCGTACGGAAAAACCACAACTTATTTAGCACAAAGTAAAGCCTTAGGAGACATAAAAGCTATAAGAGCTGTAGCAGCTGCAAATGGTAAAAACCCACTTTGTATAATTATTCCCTGCCATAGAGTTATGGGTTCAGATGGTTCTTTAACAGGTTACGTTGGTGGTATTTGGCGTAAAAAGTGGTTATTAGCTTTAGAAAACCCTGTAAAACAACAAACACTTTTTTAAAAACATACTCAGGTATATTAAAAATTCTATTTTTACGTTTTGTAGCTATAGTCTGTAGATGTTTAAAAATCAATTCCTTTTTTTGTACGTATTTCTTATTGCATTTTCTGTACAATCGCAAACAGGAAACTCAGATTTTAGAAGTACCAAATATCTAATTAAAAAAGACACATTACGTTTTGACTCTGTACCTATAAACCCAAATAAATTCAAAGTATTAAATGCGCTTTTAAAGCCAATAGACACCTCTGAATATAAAGTAGATTTTAATAAAGCCACTATTTTCATAGATGCTAAGCAACACTTAGAAATTACCATAAACTACTACAGGTTCCCAGACTTTTTAACCAAAACTTACACACCTTTTGATGAGCGCTTAATTGTACCCAACAACACCAATACAGGTAAATTATACAGTTTAACTACCAATAAAAAAGCATCAGAAATTAAATTATTTGATGGTTTAGAAACTAAAGGGTTTATCTCTAGAGGTGTAACTTCTGGTAACAACCAAAATGCAGTAACCAACGCCGCATTAGACTTACAAATTTCTGGTAAATTATCAGAAAAAGTTACCTTAAAAGCTAACATTTGGGACACCAATATTCCCATACAAGAAAACGGTTATTCACAAAACATTTCAGATTTTGATAGAATTTTTGTAGAAATGTTTCATGAGAATTGGCGGGTAAGAGCAGGAGATTTATCACTTAAAAATAACGAAAGTTTTTTTGCTCCTTTTGTAAAACAAGCTTCTGGTTTAGAAGTAGAAGCCAAAGTTACAGACCAATTAAATGTGAGTGCTTCTGGCGCTATTGTTAGAGGTAAATTTAGTAGATTTAATATTACTGGTGTAGAAGGCAATCAAGGACCTTACAAAATTGTGGGAGATAATAATGAACCCAATATTTTAATTATTGGCAATAGCGAAACCGTTTATATAAACGGCATAAAAATAGAAAAAGGAGCAGATAAAGATTATACCATAGATTATAATTTGGGCGAAATTAGATTTACTACAACCTACCCAATTACCAACGACATGCGTATTTGGGTAGAGTTTCAATATTCTGATAGAAATTACACGCGTTTTGTAACCTATGAATCTGCAAAATACAACTCAGAAAAGTTGAACATTAGTGGTTTCTTTTACAGCGAAAATGATGCTAAAAATCAACCTTTATTGCAAGTTTTAACAGATAACCAAAAAGAAATATTAGCAAATGCAGGTAATAATCCTGATTTAATGTTTGCAGAAAGTGCTTTTCTTGATACGTTTGATGAAAACAAAATTTTATACAAAAAAGTACAAAATGGCGCAGTAGAAATTTTTGAATATGCTACAACTAACACAGATGAACTCTTTTTTGTAAACTTTACCAATGTAGGCGCAAACAATGGCGATTATATTTTAGAAAGAAGTACAGCAATTGGCAATATTTACAGCTATGCAGGCGTAAATAGAGGAAACTTTGCACCACTAACCAGGTTGATTGCCCCAACAAAAAATCAGATTTTTATGGTGCAATCTAATTACGATTCACAAAACAAAACCAAACTTTCTACAGAAATCGCTGTAAGTAATAATGATGCCAATTTGTTTTCTACCATAGATGACCAAAACAACGCTGGTTTAGCAGGTAAAATTGGTTGGCAACAAATTTTAATAGACAAAAATTGGAAATTAAGTAGTGATATCAATCATGAATTTGCACACAAAAATTTTAGAACATTACAACGTTGGGAAACCGTAGAATTTAATAGAAATTGGAATTTACTAACCAATAACGCCACAAAAAACTATTTTCAATCTACTTTTAAATTAGAAAACAAACAACAAGATTTTATACTGTATAGCTACAATCATTTAAATTATGCAGATACCTATAATGGAAATAAACACGAATTAAATGCAAAAATTCAACTTAAAAATACGGCTATTTTTGCAGATGCTAGTTTCTTAACAAATACATCTACACTAGAAGACAATACATTTTTAGTTGCAAAAGCAACCGTAGAACATCAATTTAAAAAAAGTTGGTTGGGTGCTTTTACAAATTTAGAAACCAATAGCAGAAAAAATATAAGTACCAATAATTTTGTAAATACAAGTCATCGGTTTAAAGAGTTTGAAACCTATTTTGGTATGGGAGATACTACAAAAGTTTTTACTAAATTAGGTTTTAACTACAGAGATAATGATAGTATAAGAAATAATGCTTTTACAGAAATCAACAATAGAAAAACGTTGTATCTCAACAGCAAACTAATCCATACAAAAAAAACAAAACTAAGTGTTTTTGCAAATTATAGAGTTACCAAAAACAACTTTACAGCAAACGAACAATCTTTAAACTCTAAAATTACATTCAACAAACAGTTGTTAAACAATTTTGTTAATTTAAATACCTTTTACGAAACCTCTTCTGGCAACGTAGCAAGGCAAGAGTTTGTGTACATAAACACAGAACCCGGTTTAGGCTATTACACATGGTTAGATTATAATAATGATGGCGTGCAAGATTTTGATGAATTTGAAGTAGCAGAATTTCAAGACCAAGCCAATTACTTGCGTGTTCCTTTGCCAAATTTGCGCTTTTTAGCAACCCAAAGGGCAAAATTTAGACAAGCCATAAACTTAAATTTTACGGGTTGGAAAAACCGAAAAGGAATATTAAAAACCATTGCCTATTTTGCTAACGAAAGCTTCTTAAGCATTGAAAATGAACAGCATAGAATTGGAAACTCCTTTAATTTTAATCCATTTAAATTTAAAGAAGAAAATTTAGTTGGCTTAAACTTTAGCTTTAGAAACAGTTTGTATTTTAATAAAAATTTGCAAAAATTTAGTACTACCTATACCTACGGAAACCTAAGAAACAAGCAACAATTTTTAATTGGTGCACAAGAAAACAATGTTACCAGTCATCAAATAAATTTTGCGCATAAATTCGCCAACTTTTGGCTAGGAGAATTGCATACACAATTTTCTAAAAACAATTTACAAACTGAAAATTTTACGAATAGGAATTATTTAATTGAAACTAATGAGATACAGCCAAAAATTAGTTTTTTACATAGCGATAATAATAAACTATCTGTATTTTATCATTTTAAAAACAAAAAAAACACCTTACCAGATTTCGAAACCTTAAAACAGCAAAAAATTGGTTTAGAATACTTTTTCATTAAAGGAGCAAAAAACCAAATTACAGCAAATATAAATGCTTATTTAAATGATTTTAAGGGTGATGTTAATTCACCTGTTGGTTATCAAATGTTAGAAGGATTACAAAATGGACAAAATTACACTTGGAATTTGCTTTTTAACAGAAAACTAAATAGCTTCTTAAATCTTAATGTAAACTATTTGGGTAGAAAAAGTAAAAATTCAAAAACCATACATACAGGAAGTGTGCAATTAAGAGCTATATTTTAAAAAGTTTACCTCAAATTTTAATATGTTTGTGAAAACTTAAAAAAAATAAAAAATGAAGAAAATAGTATTATTATTCATGATGAGCTCTATTGGCTTTACTGCTGTGGCACAAGAAAAAGAAACTGTAAAATACCCACAAGACGCTAACAAAAACCACGAAATAAAATTAAATGCTTTTAGTTTAATTGCCTTTTCCTCTTTAGATGTTTCTTATGAAAAACTGTTAAACAAAGATTCTTCTTTTGGTATTAGTTTATTTTATAATTTCAATAATATTGACAATGATTTATATTTTCCAAAAAAATTCTCTTTAACACCATATTACAGATGGTTTTTTACAGAAACAAGATACGCAAGAGGTTTTTTTGTAGAAGGTTTTGGGATGCTAAATACATATCAAGATCGCGACTATTTTTTTGATAGTAATGAAGAGGTTTTTACTGAAACCGATTTTGCTTTAGGAATTTCTGTTGGTGGAAAATTTATTATAAAATCTGGCTTTACCGCAGAAATTTATTTAGGTGTTGGTAGAAATCTGTTTAATAACGATGATGATAGTTTTTTTGACAACTCTTTAATTACAAGAGGTGGTATCTCTTTAGGTTACAGGTTTTAAAATAAGTAATCTTATTTTAGTAAATTTGAAAAAACTTTAAAATGAAAAAATTAATAATTGTATTTGGTCTTTTAGTAAGTTCTTTAAGTTTTGCACAGCAAGAGCTTAAATTAGACATTGCAGATGCTTTAGCACTTAGAAGTTTAGAGTTCTCCTATGAAAATTATTTAAGTAATGAAAATTCTTTTGGTATTTCTGCACTTTTTAATTTAGCAGAGCAAGATGCATCTTTTAGATATAATGAAAACCTTTTAATTACTCCATATTTTAGACACTACTTTACCTATGAAGCAAAGTGGAATTTCTTTGCAGAAGGTTTTGTGGGTGTTAATAGTGGTAAAAAAGAATCTGTAAAAGACTCTAATAATTTCGATTTAAAATATACAGATGCTGCTTTAGGTATTGCCATAGGTACAAAATATGTTGCAACTGGTGGCTTATTAATAGACGCTTATCTTGGTGTTGGTAGAAATCTATTTGGTTCAGACTCTCCTATTTTAGTACCAAGAATAGGTTTAAATGTAGGTTGGAGGTTTTAAAAGCACTAGAAACTATAAAAATAAAAAAGCCAGCATTTGCTGGCTTTTTTTATGATACTATTTCCGCTTTTCTAACAGGAATATTTTGTATTAAATCAATGTATAAATTAATTTGTTTCTTTAAATTTTTACGCTCATAAATGGCATCTAAAAAACCATGTTCTAATAAAAATTCAGATTTTTGAAAACCTTCTGGCAATTCTTTACCTGTAGTATCTTTTACTACTCTTGGACCTGCAAACGCAATTAATGCATTTGGCTCTGCAATATTAATATCACCCAACATTGCATAAGAAGCTGTTGTACCACCCGTTGTTGGGTCTGTACAAAGAGAAATATAAGGTATTTTAGCTTCTGCTAACTGTGCTAATTTAGATGATGTTTTTACCAACTGCATTAAAGAGAGTGATGCTTCCATCATTCTTGCACCACCAGATTTAGAAACCATTAAAAACGGTGTATTGTTTTTAATAGCATAATCTATTGCTCTAGCAATTTTTTCACCAACTACAGAGCCCATAGAACCACCAATAAAAGCAAAATCCATAGCAGCAATTACCAAATCTTTACCAAAAGATTTACCAACAGCTGTTCTTACAGCATCATTTAATTTTGTTTTGTTTTGTGCTGCTTTTAAACGTTCTGGGTATTTCTTAGTATCTTCAAATTGTAACGGGTCTTTAGATGTTAACTTTTCATTTAACTCTGTAAACTCGTTATTATCAAAAAGTAATTCAAAATACTCTTTACTACCAATTCTTACATGATAACCATCTTCTGGACTTACATATAAGTTTCTCTTTAACTCTTCTGTATCTATAATTTTACCACTTGGGGTTTTATACCACAAGCCTTTAGGCGTGTCTTTTTTATCTTCTGTAGAAGTTTGTATACCTTTATCTGTTCTTTTAAACCAAGCCATGTAATGTGTTTGTTTTAATTATTTACTTTAAAACCCAAACTTTTTAAAGTAAATTATGAATTACAAATGTAACAGAAATTTTACAAAAACTACATCGTTATATTCGGATTCTGTCATAAAAATTTATGGAAACAAAAGATACACTTTCTTGTTTTAGAAGAGACACTAAAAAGTTATTTCATTTTATTGTTATAATTTATATACAAAAATGAAATGTTTCATCTATTTCAAATTAAATTTTTAGATGAAATTCAGCAAAAAAAAAGCATCTTGATTAAAATCAAAATGCTTTTTAAGTGTGATAATATTAATTTGTTACAAAGTATCTACATTATTTAAATCTGCAAATGCCTTTTTTAAACGTGTTGTAAAAGTAAGTTCTCCTTCACGCAACCATTTTCTTGGATCGTAATATTTTTTATTCGGTTGATCTGCACCATCAGGATTACCTATTTGAGTGGCTACATAATCTGCTTTTCCTTGCATATAATCTCTAATACCCTCAGTAAAAGCAAACTGTAAATCTGTATCTATATTCATTTTAATAACACCATACCCAATAGCTTCTTGAATTTCTTCCTCCGTTGAACCAGAACCACCATGAAATACAAAATCGATATGATTTTCTTCTACTCCGTACTTTTTTGTGATAAATTCTTGAGAATTTTTTAAGATTTTTGGTGTTAACTTTACATTTCCTGGTTTATAAACCCCATGTACATTACCAAATGCTGCTGCAATTGTAAATTGCGAAGATACTTTAGAAAGTTCTTCATAAGCATAAGCCACCTCTTCTGGCTGTGTGTATAGTTTAGATGCGTCTACATCAGAATTATCTACACCATCTTCTTCTCCACCTGTAATACCCAACTCTATTTCTAAAGTCATACCCATTTTGCTCATTCTAGCTAAATAGCTTTTACAAATTTCCATATTTTCTTCAATAGGTTCTTCAGATAAATCTATCATATGAGAACTATACAAAGGCTTGCCTGTTTCTGCAAAATGCTTTTCAGAGGCATCTAACAAACCGTCTATCCAAGGCAATAACTTTTTAGCACAATGATCTGTATGTAAAATTACAGGCACACCATATGCAATTGCCAATTCGTGCACATGCTTTGCTCCTGCAATACCACCTGCAATAGCTGCCTTTTGACCTTCATTAGACAAGCCTTTACCTGCCTGAAATTGTGCACCTCCATTAGAAAATTGAATTATTACAGGCGCATTTAAATCTCTAGCGGTTTCTAAAACACCGTTAATAGTATTAGAACCCACAACATTAACAGCTGGTAGTGCAAATCCTTTTTCTTTTGCAAGTTTAAAAATTTCTTGAACTTCTTTACCTGTTGCAACGCCAGGTTTAATATTGTAACTCATGTTGTTCTAATTTTATTGGTTGGTTTCGTTTTCTCAAAAATACAAAAAATAGAGGTTTATTAAAACTAAAGTAGTCACAAAATAACGAAAAAGTTATAAATTTAATTGTACTCTTAAAAAGGGTAATTGATACCTACATTATATACGGCATTAGAAAAATTGTAGTTTTTCAGCCATTTATTGCCCTGTAGATAGGGTTCATAGGTTTTAAAACCAACATCTAATCTAAGTACAAAAAAGCTTAAATCGTAACGAATACCAAAACCAGAACCCACAGCAATTTCTTGTAAGGAATTAATTCCAGAAAATTTAGAAGCTTCATCTATAAACTCAGACCCAGAAATATCCCAAATATTACCTGCATCTGCAAATAAAGCACCTTTTAGACTTCCAAAAAGCGGAAAACGATATTCTGCACTCGTTAAAAATTTTAAACTTCCTACATTAAACTCTAAACCACTACCTCTGCTTCCAGGACCTAACTCATAGGTTTGCCACGCTCTAATATCATTAGAACCACCGGCAAAATAACTTCTTGTAAAAGGAATATCTGAATTATCATAAGTAATAATACCACCTAAAAAAGTTCTAAAACCAAAAACTGAATTGTAGCCAACATCCCAAAAACGTTTATAATCTAAATCTATTTTAAAATATTGTGCTAGTGGTATTTTAAATAGTGTTTTCTTGTTATTTGCATTATAATTATCTGATAAAAAACCAAGTACATTACCTGAATTGGCAATTCTTGCTCTAAAATATGTAAAATTATTGTCTTTAAAATCTAATTGATTATTGTAAATGTAAGCGTAAGAAATTACAGGAACCAAAAAGTCTGACGTAACAATATTATATCTATTTTGAATGTTTAATACCGTATTAAACTCTTCTGGGTTTAAAGTTTGAAAACCATTGTTGTTTGCAATAACCTCTCTTATAAAACTTAAAGATTCTACTGTTTGTTCATTTAAATTAGATGATAATGGCTCAAAAGCGGTATTGTTAAAATCATCAAAAACTGCTTTTACTAAATTTAAGTTTGAAAATTCTGATCTGTAAATATCAAAAAAACGATTTACATTTAAATTTTGAATATATTGGGTATTAAAAATCTCTAACTGTATGGTTTTCTTTGGATTGTACTGCCATTTATAATCCGATAAAAGAGTAAAGGTTTGCCTGTCTAAACCTATATTTCTTTGAAAACTAGAACCTAAAGAAAATAAAGTTCTTGGATTCATACGTTTAGGTACTAGTTTACTTAAACCAAAAGGCGCTACAAACCTAGGTAATTCTATAGAAGCATCTGCACCAATCTCAAAACCAGGACCATTATTAGCAATAAAATAAGAACCTAAAAAAGATAGTTTTAACAATTCTGCACCTCTAAAAGCATTTCTATTAATGAAAGAAAATTTTGCTGAAGCCCCAATTTCTCTAATATTAGAGTGCGTTAATTCTGTTTCGAAACCAGAAGTATATTTTTCTATTGGCGCTAACAATAAATCTAAACGCAACTCGTCTTCTTTTCCGTTAATTTTATTGAAAGAAATATTGGTAGATTTAAAATTTTTTAAAGATTTTAAATGGGTTCTTGTTAAGTTTCTTAAAGTATCACTATACACATCACCTGGTTTAAAAAAAACAGATTGTGCTAAATACTTTGGGTTATATTTTAACTTTTTATGTGCTAAAAAATTAATACCATTATAGGTTACAGAGTCTTTATAAATTCCATTTTTTTGCGTGTAAGAATAATCTGTAACTACATTTATTTCACTTATTTTATGTACCTTAAAATCATCTTTTACATAGTCTCCATTTTCTTTTTCTATAAAACGATCTTTGGCTATTAAAAAATCTACATTTGTTTTATGGTCTGTTCTTGTAGAATCTACATAAAACCCTAATGCCGATTCAGAAAAATTATAAACACCGTTGTTTTTAAACAGTTTTACAACATTACTGGCTTCCCTCCTAAACGTTTTATCATTATATTGATCTCCGGTTTTTAATAGCGTTGTTATACCAGAATCTTTGTAAATAGAGTCTAAAGCAGGTGATGCTATTTTTATATGAATCGTATCTAAAAGCGTTGGTTTCCCTTTTGTTATAAAATAATCTACAGTTGCTTTTTTATCATCATATCTATTCACTTTACCCACAACTTTAGATTCAAAAAAACCTTGTGTTTTATAAAATGCAGATAAATTATCTACTGTTCTGTTTACCTTATTATTGCTAAGAATAACAGGTTCATCAAAATTTAAAAACCAATTATTGAGTTTTATAGCTGCTTTTGCATAGGCAATACTTTGTTTCTCTGAAAAAACATTTTTTAAAAATCTATATTTTTTAGGATTTTTAAGTCCCCATTTTGCTGGTGTTTTAGGTTTTTCGTGATTTCCTAAATTATGAAAGTATAAACCAAAAGGTAAGTTTAAAAATCTTGCATTGGGTTTCTGTAGAATATATTTCTCTAAATCTTCGCTTTTGTCTCGTATGCTATCTACGTAAATATAATTTTGTGTAAGCATGTGTTGATCTTCTACTACATGTTTGGTAGAATTACATGCAGAAAAAATTAAAATCAATAAAAAGTAAAAAGAAAGTTTTTTCATTACTTTAGCAACACAATCAGGTTCAAAAATAGTATTTTTAACCGGTTTATTTTCATTTATAAGCAATTAATGAGTATCTCAAAAAATCAGCTTAAACTTATTACAAGTTTATCGCAAAAAAAGTATCGGCAAAAACATCAATTATTTATTGCAGAAGGTGTAAAAGTAGTAGAAGAATTAATAGCTTCTTCCTTTACTGTTGAAACATTATTTTGCACAGAACCTATATTTAATGGTACTTCTGATGAAAAAATAATTTGGGTTTCTGAAATGGAATTAAAAAAAATAAGCACTTTAAAAACACCCAATAAAGTATTGGCTTTATTTAAAATTCCTAAACAAAAAGAAATTAAAAATACGGGGTTAACCATTGCTTTAGATGCTATAAATGATCCTGGGAATTTAGGTACTATTATTCGTTTATGTGATTGGTTTGGGGTTACACAATTAATTTGCTCTAAAGATACTGTAGATTGTTACAACCAAAAAGTAGTGCAAGCTTCTATGGGTTCTGTAACTAGAGTTTCTGTAATTTACACAGATTTAGAATCTTATTTAAAAAACGCTAAATTACCTACTTTTATTGCAGATATGGTTGGCGAAAATATATACACCGCAAATTTACCAGAAGAAGGAGTTTTAGTTATGGGTAATGAGGCGAATGGTGTTTCTGAAAACATAAAAAAAACAGTATCAAATAAGATTTCTATACCAAGGTTTGGCGCAATTCAAAAAACTGAAAGTTTAAATGTTGCCACTGCAACTGCTATTCTGTTGAGTGAGTTTAAACGCAGTTTTTCTTAATCAAGAAAAATGAAATATTTTTATTCCTTCTCGTAATCGTGTACAAATTTAATATGAGCACTACTTGCCATTAAATTTGGGTTTGTGCCCTTGATTCCTTCAGGTATGGGTATTTTTAATTTTTTATAATAAGTTACCCAATTGCTCATCGTTTTTCCACTGTTATCTTTAAACGTCATTAAATGAGTAAGAAATGGTATCTTTTCTTTAGGTAATTCTGGTTGAGACGCAAACATCTTGTAAACCAATTCAGAACAATAATAAGCGTCATCATTCCATAAAAAAACGGCATCGTAAGGTTGGTTTATTTTTTCTAATCCGTAAGCAATTGCTCTAGAAATATAAGGAATATAATAATCATCTAATCTGGCTACAGTAGTTTTAGACTTGTCTACTTCATTTTTATTTCTATTTAGAAAATCTAACAATGGTGTTTTACAAACTCCTTTTTTAGGAATTGCTTCCACAATATACCATTCTTTACCTTCTTGGGTTGCAATACCAACATGCGAATAGTTTTTAGCTAAATTGGTAGCCGTTACGTTTTTAATTGCGTTATCTATTTTTCCGTTTCCTGTATTTTGAAACAATAAATCTCCCTCTTTTAATTTAAAGGTAGTTTGCTGTTTGTTTGTGCAACTTAAAAAGAAAATACAAAATACAATAAAAACATTGGTTTGTTTTAACGTGTTAAACCTCATAGATTTTTAATTTATCAATTGTATTCCCAACTTTTAAGAAGGTGCATTAAGTTTAGTTAATTCTCGAAAGCAAAATTTAAAAACACACCTCTTGTTCCCATAAAATTAACAGGTGCTGTCCATCTGCTATTTGGGTCATCGTCATATTTTATTTCGTTATTTATGGCAAAAACTCCTCTTAAAGATGGCGAGAACTTAAAGAAATACAAATAAAAATCTACACCAATACCAACTTCATACATAAAATTATGGGTTTGCATTCTAAATTGTCCTGCAGAGTTATCATCTTGATTTTCTTCGTTACTAGAAAAATTATAATCGTAAGAAACACCGGCTAATAAATAAGGTCTAATGTTACTATACCTATCTGTACTAAACTTAAAAACTAGTGGTACATGTAAATAAGTAGAACCAATTTCTCTAATACTATCTTGTGGCGTGGGCGAATTGGTTAAATGATTGAAAATAATTCTCTTAGAATTACTTACCAAACCTGGTTCTAAACGCAAATTTAAATTTTTATGCAAACGCAAATCTGCTACTAAACCAACATTAAAACCTGCTGTTGGTTCTACAGTTATATTTGCATTTGGAATTACACTTTCTCTTAAGTTTAATTTAAAATCGTTTTGATTTATTCCTAAATAAAAACCATAATGTAGTTTTATATTATCTACAGTTGGCAAATATTCTACACGTTGTCTTTGAGAAAAAACACTACTACTTATCAAAAGGAAAAAACCAAAAATTATGTTACTTTTCATTCTTTTTAATTACGCTGTTTACTTGTGTGCTGTATAAATTGTAGCAACACCAAAAGTTACAGGATTGTCTTCTGTATGACTAAACCCGTTTTTTTGTAAAATATTGTTGAAAGCTTCACCAAAAGGAAAAGAGTTTGCAGATTCAGACAAATAAGAATAGGCTACTTTATCTTTAGAAAATAATTTACCCACCAAAGGTAAAAATAAATTGGTATATAATTTATAACCTTGTTTAAAAGGAAATTTAGTAGGGTTAGAGGTTTCTAAAATTACCAAAACACCTGTTGGCTTTAATACTCTAGCAATTTCTTTTATTCCTTTTGCTAAATTGGCAAAATTTCTAACACCAAAAGAGACCGTTATTGCGTCAAAAGTATTGTCTTCAAAAGGCATTGCTTCAGAGTCTCCAACAATCATTTCTATTTTTTTTGAAAGATTTGCCTTTGCAATTTTTTGTTTTCCCACTTCTAGCATGCCAGCAGAAATATCTAAACCTACAATTCTATCTGGATTTAAATTCGCCATCATTAGTGCTAAATCTCCAGTACCTGTTGCAATGTCTAAAATTTGCTTCGGATTGTTTTTACCAACAATTTCTACTACTTTCTTACGCCATTTCACATCAATTCCTAAAGAAATTACACGATTTAAACCGTCATAATTTCCAGAAATATTATCAAACATTTGTGCAACTTGTTCTTTTTTACCTAAAGTAGAATCTTTGTACGGATTTATTTTTTCTGCTGACATTTTTTTTAGCTTTTGGCGTTTTACTTTTTACAATTTGCCATGTTTATAATTTATTGCTCTTTTAAAAAAGTACAAAGAAACTATCCATTAATTGCAACTACTTCATTAATTTGATCTGGCAACATTTCTTTTAAAAGGTTTTCTATTCCGTTTTTTAAAGTTGCTGTAGAAGATGGGCAACCACTGCAAGCGCCTTGTAAAATTACGCTTACTACTTTATTTTGCTCATCATAAGATCTAAAGGCAATATTACCTCCATCTCCTGCAACTGCTGGCTTAATATATTCGTCTAAAATATCTACAATTTGTGCAGAGATACCTTCTAATTCTAATTTTTCTTGCACAGGCGCTTTTACTCCTTCTGCCACTAATTCTTCTTTAGGCAATTCTTTAATTATGGTTTTTCCTTCGGCTAAATATTCGCGAATAAATGTTCTTACTTCTCCGTAAACTTCATTCCATTCTACCATATCATATTTGGTTATAGACAAATAATTATCAGAAATAAAAACTTCTTTAACAAACGGAAAATTAAATAATGCTAAAGCTAATGGTGATGATTGACTTGCTTCATCTATGTTTTTAAACTCTACATCTGTTTGCGTTAATGCTTTATTTGTACCAAACTTCATTACCCCAGGGTTTGGTGTAACTTCTGCATACACTTCTATAGGCTCTTTTTTAGAAACTTTTTCTTCTTTTACAACAACATTACCATCATTTAAATAGGCTTCTATTTGCTCTTTTACTTCTTCTTGTACATCTTTCCATTCTACAATATCAAAACGTTGTATGGCAATAAAATTTGCGGTTACAAAGATTTTTTTTACAAATGGTAAATAAAATAATTGTTGAGCTAAAGGAGAGTTTTTAGCCTCATCTATATTATTAAACTCATAACTACCTCCATTAATTAAAATAGTATTGCTATTTAATTTTATAATAGTTTCGTTTGTAGTTTCTTGTATGGTAATTTTTGTATTTGACATCTTCTAAAAATTGAATTGCAAAATTAAGGGAAAAAAGGCAAAAAGCGGTGTTATTAATTTCATAAAAAAACTTCTTTAATTTTGATTAAAAAAACCAAAATTAAAGAAGTTAAATCTTGTTACTTATTGCTTTTACAAGCTTATGGAAACTGTTGCTGTAAAAACTCTATTGTCTATATTTAAATTTGCGG
The DNA here is from genome assembly GCF_947495205.1 of uncultured Polaribacter sp. Taxonomy (GTDB): domain Bacteria; phylum Bacteroidota; class Bacteroidia; order Flavobacteriales; family Flavobacteriaceae; genus Polaribacter. Next base: position 115,653 of record NZ_CANLXV010000002.1, read on the forward strand.
CATCTACATTAAAGCCAGCATAAAAATTATAAGGAGCAGTTCTATTGTTATTTGAGTACGCAAAATCTAATCTAAAATTACCAAAATTGTAACCACCTCCAAAAGAGTATTCGCTTAAATTATCAGACTCTAAAGCCAGCACATCTGGACTTTGCTCTGTTCTATAACCAGCTCTTACACTTAATCTATCAAAACGCCACTCGCCACCTACGTTAAAAGAATGGGTATTTCTTAGTTCATTTTGAAAAAAGTTATTTTCTTCTGAAAAATCTTGACCAGACAAACGTACGTTATTAAAATTTTTATACACATAATCTAAACTTAACAAACCATTTTTGCCAAACACAAAGGCTGTACTTGTTGTTAGTTTGCTAGGTGTTCTAAATCTATAAAATGCGTTATTAGAAAAAAAGTTTCCGCCTGATGTATTATCATAAACCAAATTACTTTCACTAACTGCTATTTCTACATCACCATTAAAACCATCATTATTTACGATATTAGATTCCTCTATAACTTCTGAATACCAAGTTGGTGTTTGATACGATAAACCAAATCTAAAAAATTGCGAAGCTTTATAAATAAAACCTGCGTTTAAAGAAACACCTGTTCCTGTTGTAAAATTTTCTTGATATAAACTTGCGTCTAATGTATTGCCATTACCATCATTATTAAACTCTGTTAAAGTGGCTTGTTGACTAAAGTTTAGATCATAAAAATTTAAACTAGCTCCTAAATGTAATTTATTATTATGAACTGCAGAAAATGCCAAATTAAATTCTGTAGTTTCTCCATTATAATCATTAAAAAAACGTTGTTCTTCAGCTACATTATAGTCTAAAGCAGGCACATTTCTATCTTCAGGAAAATCTCTAAATGTTGCTACATTACTATTTCCAGAAACTAAAAAGCTATCTCTAAAATCTTTTGAAAGTCTATAATTTACACCAAAGGCAAACTTGGTCCAATCTGATTTTTGGTTGCTACGAAACACTAATACTGCGCCAGCTTGAGAAAGATTAAAAAACTGATCTTGATTACTATTGGTTGTGCCAAAATAATTAGAATTAATAGCTGTATTTCTTACATTAAAAGAACCCGTAAAGCTACTGTTATTAAAAACCGCTAAACCAGCAGGATTTACGTTTATTGAAGAAATATCTCCGCCCAAGGCACCAAATGCGCCTCCCATTGCTTTAAATCTAGCCGTTCCATTTAAATCGTCTTGAGAGAAAAGTAACGCTAAATCTTGGTAACCTAAAGCTTGTGCATAAGATGTAAGGGTTACAACTAATAACAAAGCTAGAGTGATTATTTTTTTCATATTTTTTTATTTCTGATGAATATCTTTTTTAGTTTCTTCTTCTAGATGAAGAAGAACTTCTACCTGAACTTGATCTTGATGATCTAGAACTACTTCTTACAGACGAACTTCTTGATGATGAAGATCTAGAAGGCGTGTAAGAACTTCTTCTTGAAGAAGAGCTGCTTCTAGCAGAAGAATTACTTCTTCTAGATGTAGAACTTTGTCTTGCAGAAGAAGCACCTCTTCTAGATGATGAACCACTTCTTACAGACGTTCCTCTTCTTGTAGATGAACTCGTTCTGGCAGAAGAAGAATTTCTTCTTGTAGAATTCGTACTACGTGCACTTCTATTAGATGAATTATTCGTATTGCCTCTTCTAACGTTGCTAGAAGATCTTCCTAAAGGAGAAGTTCTTGTATTAAAACCTCTTCTAGTGGTATTAGAATTTCTAAGACCAGTTGATGCTCTTCTAGAAGTAACTGAATTGTTTCTGAAATTTACAGAATTTCTTCTGTTTGTATTATAAGCTAACCTTCTTCCAAAAGTTGTATTTCTATAATATCTATTGTTCCAACCAAAGTTATTAAAACCATTATTCCAACCCCAACCTTGGTTCCAACCCCATCTATTATTCCAGCCCCAACCGTTATTAAAGCCCCAATTATTCCAACCTAAACCTTGGTTCCAGCCCCATCCGTTATGAAATCCCCAGTTATTCCAACCCCAATTATTAAAGCCGTTATTCCAGCCCCAGCCATTGTTCCAGCCCCAGTTGTTAAAACCATTATTCCAAAACGGGTTTACAGGATTTATATTTATAACAACATCGTTATTAGAGTTATTACCCCAAGAAGGGTTTGTATTGTAGTTGATATCATCTTCTAGAAATAAAGAATCTGGTGAGTTGTATGCATCTACATCCGTAAAAATTTCATTAGCATTTAACGCCTCTAAACGCGCTAATTCTCTAGTAAAATAATTATTATCATAATCTCTGTTTTCACTTTGATTTACAACCACAACTCTAGTTTCTTGCTGTCTTGCAGGAGCATCACCGTAAATACCATCATCATTATATACACTTTGATAGGTACCGCAGGAAACTAACAACAAATTAGCGGCTATAAATAAAAATAGTCTGTTAAGGTTGGTGTTTTTTATTGATGCTTTCATACTGTTATATTTTAAATAAACATTTTTATTGATGAAATTTTGTAGAACAAAAATTTAAACTTTAGTTGGTCTCTAACCTTTTTATAGTAGTTTTGTAGCGTTTAGTAAAAATACAAATAAAGGTTCACAAAATTTACAATTTAAAGATAACAATATTTGTGCCAAACATTTAATTATGAGCAAACATTTAACAAAAAGAGCAGACGATTATTCTAAATGGTATAACGAACTAGTAGTAAAAGCAGATTTAGCAGAAAACTCTGCCGTAAGAGGTTGTATGGTAATTAAACCCTATGGGTTTGCCATTTGGGAAAAAATGCAAGCAGAATTAGATAAAATGTTTAAAGAAACTGGCCACGAAAACGCATATTTCCCATTATTTGTTCCTAAAAGTTTATTTGAAGCCGAAGAAAAAAATGCAGAAGGTTTTGCAAAAGAATGCGCGGTAGTTACGCATTATAGATTACAAAACGACCCTGATAATGAAGGAAAATTAAGAGTAGATCCAGAAGCTAAATTAGAAGAAGAGTTAGTAGTTAGACCAACATCTGAAGCTATTATTTGGAATACTTATAAAGGTTGGATACAATCATACAGAGATTTACCACTATTAATCAATCAATGGGCAAATGTAGTTCGTTGGGAAATGCGTACGCGTTTATTTTTAAGAACTGCAGAGTTTTTATGGCAAGAAGGCCACACTGCACATGCTACTAAAGCAGAAGCTATTACAGAAGCTAAACAAATGCAAGAAGTGTATGCAACTTTTGCCGAAAAATTTATGGCAATGCCAGTAATTAAAGGTTCTAAATCTGACAGCGAACGTTTTGCAGGTGCAGAAGACACATTAACTATAGAAGCTTTAATGCAAGATGGCAAAGCATTACAAGCAGGTACAAGTCATTTTTTAGGACAAAACTTCGCCAAAGCATTTGATGTTAAATTTACTTCTAAAGAAGGAAAAAAAGAGCATGTTTGGGCAACATCTTGGGGCGTTTCTACGCGTTTAATTGGCGGTTTAATAATGACACATTCTGATGACGCTGGCTTGGTATTGCCTCCAAAATTAGCACCCATACAAGTGGTAATTGTGCCAATTTATAAAAATGATGAGCAATTAGATGCTATTTCAGTTAAAGTAAATGAGATTGTAAAAGAATTACGCACTAAAGGAATTTCTGTTAAATTTGACACAAGAGACACATATAGACCTGGTGCTAAATTTGCAGAATATGAATTAAAAGGTGTACCTGTAAGAATTGCAATGGGTAATCGCGATTTAGAAAACGGTACCTTGGAAATTGCCAGAAGAGATACTTTTGAAAAACAAATAGTTGCACAAGATGATGCTGTAGCCTTTGTAAGTAATCTTCTAGAAGAAATACAAGAAAACCTATTTAAAAAAGCAATAGATTTTAGAACAGAACATACTACTGAAGTTAACGATTTTAAAGAATTTAAAAAAGTAATTAAAAACAAAGGTGGTTTTGTATCTGCTCATTGGGATGGCACAGAAGAAACTGAAGATAGAATTAAGGAATACACAAAAGCAACAATAAGATGTATTCCTAATAACGCAAAAGAAGAAGCTGGTGTTTGTGTTTTAACAGGAAAACCTTCTACCAAAAGGGTTTTATTTGCAAAAGCATACTAACTTATTACGGGTGTTAAAAACCGATTTTACATGCTATTTTATTTTTTTTGAAAAAAAAATGATTTTTTTTTCAAAAATTATTGCAGAAGTTAAAAAACGTTGTATATTTGCACCCGCAATTAGATAACAATAGTTGTTATGGTCCGTTCGTCTAGGGGTTAGGACGCATGGTTTTCATCCATGTAACACGGGTTCGATTCCCGTACGGACTACAAAAGTTTTAAATATAAAAACGAATTAAAGAATTATGGCAAATCATAAGTCAGCATTAAAGAGAATTAGAAGTAACGAATCTAAAAGATTACGTAACAAGTATCAGCACAAAACTACACGTAACGCTGTAAGAGATTTACGTGCTACAGAAGATAAAAAAGAAGCTGAAACTAATTTAACTAAAGTAATTTCTTTATTAGACAAATTAGCTAAGAATAATATTATTCATAAAAATAAAGCTGCCAATTTAAAGTCTAAGTTAACAAAGCATGTTGCTGCTTTGTAAGATTTTAATTTCTTATAAAATTTAAAACTCTGAATTTTTATTCAGAGTTTTTTTTTGCGCTATATTTTAATCTAATTTAAATTAGTTTATTTTTTAAAAATCGTAATTTTTATGAGCATCTAATCTTATAAAAATAAATAGTAAAATGGTAAATCCCCAAAGAGAAGAACCTCCATAACTAAAAAAAGGTAAAGGAATACCAACTGTAGGTAACAAACCAATTACCATTCCAATATTAATAACCACATGAAAAAACAAAATAGAAGCTACTCCATAGCCATATATTCTTCCAAATTTATTAGTATGTGTTTCTGCTAAGTAAATAATACGATACATTAAAGCCATAAACAAGATTATTACAAGAGAGCTCCCTATAAAACCCCATTCTTCTCCAATAACACTAAAAATATAATCTGTATGTTGCTCTGGCACAAAATCTCCTTGTGTTAAATCTCCTTTTAAAAAACCTTTTCCTGTAATGCTTCCAGAACTTATAGTTAATTCTGATTGATGCGAATTATAACCAATACCTTGATTATCTGTTTTAAGTCCTAATAAAACCTCAAAACGATCTCTATGATGTTGCTGTAATACATTATTGTACGCCACACCAATTCCTAAAACAAAAAGAGTAATAACTGCATAAACGCCTAATACTTTATACCAATTAAACCGTAAAAACCTTTTTCCTTCTTTATACATAAAATACAACGTAAACAAGGTAATTATGCCTAATAAGAAATATAAAATTGAATACGTATTAAATAATATGGTTAAAATAAATATAATCAAACTACCAATACCTAGCACCATATAGGCTTTTGTTAAACCTTCTCTTTGTAATACGAAAAAGAAAACAACATATGCCAATGCAGAACCAGCGTCTGGCTGTAACAGAATTAAACAGGCTGGTAAAAAAATAACAATAAATGCTTTAATCTGGTTTTTAACTAATTTAAGATTATACTGCCTATCACTTAACAATTTAGCCAAAGCTAAAGCTGTAAACGCCTTTACAAATTCTGAAGGCTGTAAACCCAAAGCACCAAAATTAAACCAAGACTTGGCACCATTTATTTCTTTACCAAAAGGCAATAATAAAAGTAGCCCAATTAAAGATAACACATAGAGTATACTTGCAAAACGCTCATAAAATTTAGTATTAAAAAATAGCACGAATACTATTAGTGGTATTGTTAGTACTATAAATATTAATTGTTTACCGTATTTGGTACCAAAACTTAAAAGAGCTAAATCTTCTTCTGCTTTAGAGGCCGAATAAATGTTTAACCAACCAAAACAAACCAGAATTGTAAATAGTATAACTAAAACCCAATCTATATTTGCAAAAATATTATTCTGTTCCTGACGCAATTTCTTCTGTTGGTTTAGGTATTAATTTATCATATTCAGTCTGCAAACTTAAATTCAACATTTTAGTTTCTCTGTATTTATTAGCCTTAGATATTTCTCCGTTTAAATATTTTTCAATCATTAAACTAGTAATTGGTGCTGCTATGGTAGAACCATATCCTCCATTCTCCACAAAAATAGCTAATGCAATTTTAGGATTTTTTTTGGGTGCAAACGCTACTAAAATAGAATGATCTGCTAACTGAACACGTTTTCCGTTAACGAAAGCAAAATTTTCTGAAGTTCCTGTTTTACCACAAATTTCAATGCCTTTTACTTGACTATATTTTCCTGTTCCTGTTTTAAAAACCTCATGCATTGCCTCTATCACAGGATTAAAATGTTCTTTAGCTATTGTTGTAATTTTCTTTTCGGTATAAATACTGTCTAAAATTGGTTTTTTATCCACTTTTTTTAAAATGTGTGGTGTGTAAAAGTATCCTCTATTTGCAATAGCTGCTGTAAAATTAGCTAACTGAATAGGCGTAGTTAAAATTTCTCCTTGACCAATGGCATTAGAAATAGTTGAAGAACCATTCCATCTATAATTTAAACGCGCATCATAATAATCTCCTGTTGGTATTAAACCAGGACTACCAGCAGGCAAATCGTACCCTAAATAATTACCCAAACCAAAACTTTTTACATGTTTTGCCCAGTTATTTAAACCTTGTGTTGGTTTATTATCTTTTTCTATGATTCTCTTATATGTGTTAGAAAAATAACTATTGCAAGATTTAGCTATGGCAGCATTTAAACGAACCTTTCTACCATAAATCTTACAATGACAACCCATATACTCCCTTTTTCTACTTCCATACCTAAATCCTCCACTACAAGAAAAACCCGTATTTACATTAATAACACCCTCTTGCAAACCAATAAGCCCATTCATCATCTTAAATGGAGATCCAGGAGCGTAAGCCGCCAAAAGTGCTCTATCATAAGAAGGCTTACTAATTTTATCATTAAATAAAATTGTAGAATTTTTAGATCTTTTTCTACCAACTAGCATATTAGGGTCATAAGATGGCGCAGTTACCAAAGCTAAAATTTCTCCTGTAGCCGGATCTAAAGCTACAATACCACCTCTTTTTCCTTTCATTAATTCCTGACCATATTGCTGTAAATGAATATCTAATGTTAAAGTTAAATCTTTTCCATTTTCAGCTAAAGTATCTTTTGCTCCATTTTGATATGAACCTGTTATTTTATTTAAATTATTTCTTTTAAATAATTTCTTACCTTTTCTGCCCCTCAAATATTCTTCATATTGTTTTTCTATGCCTTCTTTACCTATTAATTCTCCTGGTTGGTAATATTCATCTGTTTTTGCTAAAGCCTCATTTACTTCTCCTATATATCCTAAAACATTTGCTGCTGATTTTATGGGATATTCTCTAATAATTCTTTTCTGAATAAAAAAGCCCTGATATTTATGAAGTTTCTCTTGTAAAAACGCAAAATCTTCTTTGGCTAATTGTTTTAAAAAAACAGACGGCAACCAAGGTGCATAATTATCTGCTTTTTTAAACTTCTTTAGAAAATCTTGTTTTGTAATTTTAAGTAGTTTACAAAACTCTATAGTATCTAATGGTTTTACCTGATTAGGTTGCACCATAACATCATAAGATAATTGATTAGCAACCAAAAGGGTACCATTTCTATCATAAATATATCCTCTTTCAGGATAATCATACTTTACTTTTACAGCTGCGTTTCTAATAGGATCAAAATTTTCTCCACGTATTACTTGAAGTTGAAATAAACGCCCAATAAAAAAAATACCCATTAAAGCTATAAAGCTATTAAGTAATAGACCTTTTTGCATTATTGTTATTGCTTTTTAGTGAAAATAAAAATTGCCAAAAAATATAATATAACTGTAAAAACAGTAGCACAAATTGTATTCAAAAACACATGCCCTATATTTTGAAAACTAAAGTTAGCAAAAGAGAATAATATAAAATGATGAATTATTGTTAAAGTTACTACGTAATTAAAAACTTTACCAAAGGATTCTTTATGTAAGTTGAAAAAACCATAATCTGTTGCATATTTTTTAAAAAAAACTTTTACAAAAAACAGTCTGAAATACCCTATTGTTAATGTTGCAAAAGCATGTATACCACCAGAATCAGAAAAAAAATCGATACTTAAACCTAAAAGAAAACTTAAAATCAAAAAAAGAAATCGTTCTTTTCTTAAAGGATATAAAAATATAAAAGCAATATATAAATAAGGATTAATAAAGTCTAAAAACAAAATGTTATTAAATATAAAGCCTTGTAAAAGAACCAAACCTATAAAAAGAAATATAAAATAGACTGTTTTATTCATCTTTAGGAGTTTCTAAAGTTTCTATTTCAATTTTATGTAAATTTTTAACCACATAAACATAATTCAAATTGCTCATATCATTAAATAATTTTATGTCTATTGAATTATTTACAGTTTTAGACAGGTTCGTTTTAATTACTTTTCCAATTAAAATACCGCCAGGAAAAATGGCAGATTTACCACCAGTCTCTATAGTATCTCCGATTTTAATGGGCGCTTGCCTTGGTATATCAATTAGCTGAACCACATTATAGTCTTTTCCGTTCCATGATAAGGAACCAAAGTATTTACTATTTTTTAATCTAGCATTTAGCTTGCTATTTGTATTTAAAATAGACTGTACTCTTGTATAATTAGCACTTGTATTATCTGTTATACCAATAATACCTTTACCATTAACTACAGCCATATCTTTCTCTAATCCGTGATTTTCTCCTTTATTAAGCGTTAAAAAGTTAAACCGATTTGAGTAATTATTGTTGATGATTTTTGCACTAGTATAGGTGTATTTCTGTAAATATCTTGAAGAATCAACCACCAAAGAATCTACGTAAAGATTATGAAATTTATTTTGTAACAATTGTGTTCTTAGTAATCTATTCTCTTCTAAAAGTGCCTTATTTACACTCTTTAAATTAAAATAACCAGCAATATTAGCTCTTTGGTTATAAAAACCTCCTGTAACAGCATTTGCAGAATTTACAAACTTGCTCTTTTGAAAGTTTAAATTATTAAAAGTAAGCGCAAGCGCAATAAACTGCAACATCAAAAAAAATAAAAAATACTTAAACTTTTGAAAAAAGTATATGATTTGTTGCATTATAAAGAGGTTCTAAAAAAATTATTTCATTAACACATTCTTGTATTTATCTAATTCTTTTAAAGCAATTCCTGTACCTCTTACTACAGCTCTTAAAGGATCTTCTGCTACATAAACTGGTAAATCTGTTTTTCTAGAAAGACGTTTATCTAAACCTCTTAACATAGAACCTCCTCCTGCTAAATAAATACCTGTATTGTAGATATCTGCTGCTAATTCTGGTGGTGTTTTAGATAATGTTTCCATTACAGCATCTTCTATTCTTAAAATAGATTTATCTAAAGCTTTTGCAATTTCTCTATAAGAAATTTGCACCTGCTTAGGTTTACCACTTAGTAAGTCTCTACCTTGAACTCGCATATCTTCTGGCGGCGTTTCTAAATCTTCTGTAGCTGCACCAATTTGTATTTTAATTTTTTCAGCAGTAGTTTCTCCAACATGTAAATTGTGCTGTGTACGCATATAATACATAATATCATTGGTAAACAAATCTCCAGCAACTTTTACAGATTGATCGCAAACAATACCGGCTAAAGCAATTACTGCAATTTCTGTAGTTCCTCCACCAATATCAATTATCATATTACCTTTTGGCTCCATAATATCTATACCTACACCAATAGCTGCAGCCATAGGCTCATAAATTAGATAAATTTCTTTGGCGTTCATATGCTTTGCAGAATCACGCACCGCACGCTTTTCTACTTCTGTAATACCAGAAGGTATACAAATAACCATTCTAAGTGCTGGTGGAAATAATTTTTTCTTAATTGATGGAATTTGCTTTACAAACTCCTTAATCATTTCTTCAGAAGCCTGAAAATCTGCAATAACACCATCCTTTAAAGGACGAATTGTTTTAATATTTTCATGGGTTTTTCCTTGCATTAAATTGGCTTCTTTACCAATAGCAATAATTTTACCCGAAACTCTATTTCTTGCAACAATTGAAGGACTATCAATAACTACTTTACCATTGTGAATTATTAACGTGTTTGCGGTCCCTAAATCAATCGCAATGTCTTCGGTCATAAAATCAAAAAAACCCATAAAAATATATTTATTATACTGTAATAACGTGCTTATTACAAATTTACTATAAATTTAACAGAAAACACGTTACAAATTATTAATGTTTAAAATGTCTTGTACCTGTCATAACCATAGATAAACTGTTATCATTACAATAATCTATACTTAATTGGTCTTTTATAGAACCTCCTGGTTGAATAACACTTTTAATACCGGCTTTATCTGCAATTTCTACACAGTCTGGAAAAGGAAAAAATGCATCACTTGCCATAACGCTTCCCTTTAAATCAAATTTAAAAGAAGTTGCTTTTTCAATAGCTTGGTTTAAAGCATCTACCCTACTTGTTTGACCTGTACCACCTGCCAATAATTGTTTATTTTTAACTAGAATAATTGTATTTGATTTGGTGTTTTTGCATAATTTAGAAGCAAAAAGTAAATCTTCTATCTCTGCATCTGTAGGTTTTTTATTGGTAACATATTTTAAATCAGATAATTGATCTGTAATACTATCTTTATCTTGAACTAAATTACCATTTAAACAAGTTCTAATTGTTGTTGTTGGCAACGCTACAGGCTTCTGTACTAAAATAATTCTATTCTTTTTACCTTTTAAAATAGTTAGAGCTTCTTCAGAAAAACTTGGTGCAATTACCACCTCACAAAATAATTTATGAATTTCTTCTGCTGTTGGCGCATCAATTTCTGTATTCGCAATTAAAATACCTCCAAAAGCAGAAACAGGATCTCCTGCTAAAGCATCTATATAAGCTTGTTTAATAGTGCTTCTTTGTGCAAAACCGCATGCATTATTGTGTTTTAAAATAGCAAATGTTGGTGCTTCTCCTTTAAACTCTTCTATTAAATTTACAGCTGCATCTACATCTAATAAATTATTGTAACTTAATTCTTTACCGTGTAATTTATCAAAAATATCTTCTAAATCTCCAAAGAAATACCCTTTTTGATGTGGATTTTCTCCATAACGCAAGGTTTGCGCTTTTGTTTCGCTAACCTTTAAAACTGGCTCTTCATTATTATTAAAATAATTAAAAATAGCAGTATCATAATGAGAAGAAACATTAAAAGATTTTGCTGCAAATTGTTTTCTTTGTTCTATGGAAGTTTCTCCGTTGTTTTCTGACAATATCTCTAGAAACTCATTATATTGATCCATAGAAGAAACCGTAAAAGTATCTTTAAAGTTTTTAGCAGATGCTCTAATTAACGAAATACCACCAATATCTATTTTCTCTACAATATCTTGTTCTGGCGCACCAGAAGCTACTGTTTTTTCAAACGGATACAAATCTACAATTACCAAATCTATTTGCGGAATTTCATATTCTTTTAATTCTGCTATATCACCTTCGTGGTCTTGTCTATTTAATATTCCACCAAAAACTTTTGGATGCAAGGTTTTAACTCTACCTCCTAAAATAGAAGGATAAGAGGTTACCTCTTCTACAGGAATTACATTTATACCAAGTTCTTTGATAAACTTTTCTGTTCCTCCAGTTGAGTAAATAGTTACGTTTAGCTCATCTAATTTTTTTACAATTGGCGCTAAACCATCTTTGTGAAAGACTGAAATAAGTGCGGACTTTATTGTTTTTGAAGTGCTCATTTAATGTTGTGTTGTTAAGCACGCAAAAGTAATAAAATCAACTTATTGAGACAATAAAAGATAGTAACAAAAAATAGAAGTAATTAACAACTACTGCAATTGCACTTTTGTCTTAAAGTTTTCAACCAAATCTGCATAATTTCTTGCTTGTCTTTTGGTTTGCGATTTCTTGGAAAAGTTAAAAATCTTTGCTAAAAAATGTTGTTGTGTTTTTTTCATTTTAAGGGGTATTTAAATGTCTGGGGTAAAAACTTATTCTGCAGATTCTAAAAAATTATGAAACCAGGAAACAAAGAGTGCAGTCCATGATGGTTTTTTAATTGAAAAATCTGCCTCTTTGTTGCGCGTTGCAACTGTTGAAGTGTATTGTTCTTTTCTCATTGGTTAGGGGTAAATGATTATAGAAAAATTATAAATATTAAAAAAATTTTATCAAATATATATAAAAAACACGTATTTACAAAATAGTTGTCACTTTTGTGCAAATATACTCCAACAACTGCTCGTCTTTTTCTGTAAAAATGTTTGCAGTATGAGAATCAATATCTATTTGACCAATATTTTCTCCGTTTACAAAAATAGGAATTACAATTTCCGACTTCACCTTCCAACCGCATGAAATATAATTTTCTTGTTCACTAACATCTTGCACTACAAAATTCTTATTAGAAACAGCTACTTGCCCACAAATGCCTTTCCCAAAAGGGATAATAGTATGTTCTGTTTCCTCTCCTGTATATTGCGCTAGCTTTAATTCTTCTTTGTTACCATTTTTAAAATAAAAACCTACCCAATCATAATAAGAAATTTCACTTTCTAAATAATTACAAATTGCTTGTAATATTTGTTCTTTTGATTTCTCTGATGCAATTATTTTATCTATGTTTTTCTGTAATTTATCTATATTCATTTTTGTATATTCGTGTTAAATGTTTAGAATTGTAAATTTAAATGAATTTCTATTGTGAATAAACAAAAAAATGTAGTCATTTTTCTAGTAAAGTTTTTTGCAACTTATTTTGTAATATTCGCAATTTACGCAACCTACTTAAATAACTCTCAAGAAAAAACACCAAAATTTAAAACGGCATCAATTACCACTTTAGTTGCAGATCAAACTGTAAGTTTATTAGACTTTTTTGGTTACGATGCAGGTGCTTTTCAGCACAAAGAAGAACTTTCTGTAAAATTAATTATAGACAGTAGTTACACAGCTAGAGTAATTGAGGGCTGCAATGCAATAAGTATTATTATTTTATTTATTGCATTTATTGTTGCTTTTTCGGGCACTTTAAAAGCAACTTTAATTTATGTTATATTAGGTAGTATCTTTATTTATTTTATAAATATTGTACGTATTGCTTTTTTAGCTGTAATGATTTACAAACACCCTAATCAACAAGAGTTTTTGCATAATTTAGTTTTTCCGGCTATAATTTATGGTACTGTATTTTTACTTTGGGTATTTTGGGTTAACAAATTTTCGAATTATAAAAAATGAACAAATACCTAAAAATATTACTCATTTTAGCAGCTTTCTCTGCATTGGTTTTAGTTAGAGCTTTTGCAGCAGATTTATTTTATGACCCGTTAGTTACCTACTTTAAAAATGATTATTTATACAGCAATTTACCAACTATAGATATTTGGCGTTTAATAACAAATTTACTTTTTAGATATAGCATAAACGCTAGTATAACGCTGCTTCTCATTTGGTTATTCTTTGAAAAAAAAGATTTTTTAAAACTAACTGCTTTCTTTCTTATAACGGCATTTATAGTGTTAATTATACCTTTTATATTTTTATTAAAAAACGAATTTGAAACAGGTTATTTACTGCCGTTTTACATTCGTAGATTTATAATACATCCTTTATTTTTATTAATTTTATTACCTGCTTTTTATTTTCAAAAGTTAAATAAATAAGCAGACACTATTTCAAAAAACACACAAAAATTTTAAAATAGTAAAGAAATACATAAAATTGGTTTTCAATAATTTAACAAATACTTAAATTTAGTTATTGTAAATTTGCAACTAGCAATGAAAAAAAACCTCAACAAAATAACGAGTACTTTTTTAGCCTTTTTAGTGCTATGCTCTACCTTTTCTTTTACGGTAAAAAGCCATTATTGTGGTGCATTTTTAATGGATATTTCTTTTATTGGTGATGCAGATGGTTGTGGCATGGAAATGGAACAAAAAGCTACAGCTAAAAAGAAAAGTTGTTGCAAAGATGAAATACATACCATTGAAGGGCAAGATGAATTACAATCTGCTTCTGAACTAAAATTTGATTTTAAAAAGCAACAATTTTTAACTTCCTTTTTAATTTCTTACCAACTTTTACTTTCAAAACAAACTACACAACATACATACTACAAAGATTTTTCTCCTCCTGATACTCCCAAAGATTATCAAGTTTTATTTCAATCTTTTTTAATTTAATCTTTTTATCGAAAAGAGTTTATAGTGTTTTTAAGCTATAACTTCTTTTGAAATTGTTATTTCCATTCATAAGGGAAATGCTACACTACAATACTCAAAAATTTTTCAATAAAGATTAAACGCAATGAAAACATTTATAATAAGTAGTTTTTTACTACTATTATCCACATTTTTTTACGCACAAACTGAGCTAAAAGGAATGATTATGGACAAACAAAATCCTAAAGATAATTTAGGCGTACCAAGTGCAACTGTAAACTGGCTAAACACAAACATTGGCGCAATTACAAACAAAAAAGGCTGGTTTACAATTCCTTATAAAAAGGAATACAAGCAACTAATAATAAGTTATATTGGTTATAAAACAGATACGTTAACGATAACTAATTTAGAACCAATTCACCATTTTATTACTCCAGAAAGTAATTTCGATGAAATTACCATTAAAACAAAAAGAGATGCTGTGCAAAAATCTTTATTTGCAACTGCCAATACTTTTACCGTAAATAATGATGAACTTTTAAAGGCTGCTTGCTGTAATTTAGCAGAAAGTTTTGAAACAAACCCATCTATAGATGTTAGTTTTTCTGATGCATTAACAGGTACTCGCCAAATACAAATGTTAGGTTTAAAAAGCCCATATTTATTAATTACTCAAGAAAATGTACCTTCTATAAGAGGTGCTGCACAAGCTTTTGGATTAACTTTTACACCAGGCACTTGGGTAGAAAGTATACAAATCACAAAAGGTACTGGCTCTGTTGTAAATGGTTTTGAGAGTATTTCTGGACAAATAAATGCAGAAT
Organism: uncultured Polaribacter sp.; assembly: GCF_947495205.1. Lineage (GTDB taxonomy): Bacteria > Bacteroidota > Bacteroidia > Flavobacteriales > Flavobacteriaceae > Polaribacter. Next base: position 130,772 of record NZ_CANLXV010000002.1, read on the forward strand.
TGGTAAAACCTTTTTCGGACAATAAATTCTTTGTAAACGCCTATGGTTCTCAAATGGGACGGTTAGAATTAAATACCCATTTTAACGAGCGTATTTCAAATAAATGGCAAACGGGTTTATACTTACATGGCAATTATAGAGGTCAAAAATTTGATAATAATAATGATAATTTTTTGGATGCACCTTTAGCTAATCAAATTAACGTGATGAATCGCTGGCAATATACAGATGCCCAAAATGGTTGGATTGGTTTTATAAACGTTCGCTTTTTAAATGATGAAAAACAAACTGGAGAATTAAATTTCAATCCAGAAACAGATAGCGTTACTCCTACTTCAACATTAAACGGAAACGAAATCTGGGGAAGCGAAATTGATACCAAACGTTTTGAAACCTCTGCAAAAATTGGCTATGTTTTTCCAGAATTACCTTTTCAAAGTTTTGGATTACAAATTGCCTATAGCAACCACTTTCAAGATGCTTATTTTGGTGAAAATGTGTATGATATTCAGCATGAAAGTTTATATTCTAATCTCATATTTAACTCTATTATTGGAGACACTAGAAACAAATTTAAAACAGGTTTAAGTTTTACGTATGATAAGTATGATGAACTGGTAAATACCACTAACTTCAATAGAAAAGAAAACGCTTTAGGTGCTTTTTTTGAATATGCTTTTGATAATTTAGACAACTTTAGTTTAACTGCTGGTTTAAGAATAGATACACACAATTTATTAGGAACTTTTTTAACTCCAAGATTGCACCTTAGATATGCGCCTTGGCAAAAAGGTGTTTTTAGAGCATCTTTTGGTAGAGGAAAAAGAAGTGCCAATATTTTTGCAGAAAATCAACAATTATTTGCAAGTTCTAGACAAATAAATATTGATGATGTTGGTGGAAACATCTACGGACTTAACCCAGAAATTGCATTGAATTATGGAATTTCTTATATGCAAAAATTCAGTTTATTTCATAGAAAAGCAGATCTTACTTTTGATTTTTATAGAACAGATTTTACAAACCAAGTTGTAGTAGATTGGGAAAATCCGCAAGAAATTTCTTTTTATAATTTAGATGGAAAAAGCAATGCAGATAGTTTTCAAGTAGAGTTTAACTACAACATTGCAAAGGGTTTTAATTTAAGAACTGCTTATAAATATTTTAATGTTGTTACAGATTATAAAAGCGGACGTTTACAAAAACCTATACAGCCTAGAAATAGAATTTTTGCTAATTTTTCTTATGAAACGGAAGCCAAAGAAAATAATTCGCAATGGAAATTTGATGCCACCTACAACAATATTGGCGAACAACGTTTACCAAATACGAATACTAACCCTGTGCAATATCAATTAACAGAAACTACAGCAAGGTTTAGTTTGTTACATGCACAAATTACCAAGTTGTTTTCTCACAAATTTGAAGTATATTTAGGAGGAGAAAACTTAACAAACGTGCAACAAAACAATCCTGTTTTAGCAAGTGACAAGCCTTTTGGCGCAAATTTTGATACTACAATTGTGTTTCAGCCAATATTTGGACGTGCAATTTATGCAGGTTTACGATTTAAAATAAAATAAGCTACTTAGTAGCACAAAATAAGAACTAATTAAAAACAATAAAAATGAAGAAAATAATATTTGTACTTAGTCTATTTTTACTTGGATTTACCACACAAGCCCAAGAAGTTAAAAAAGAAAAAAAGAAAAAAAATGCTAAAATAACTATGGAAGTAGCTGGTATTTGTGGCATGTGTAAAACACGAATAGAAACCGCCGCTTTAAAAACAAAAGGTGTAAAATTTGCTGTTTGGGACGTAAAAAGCCATCAATTAAAACTTATTATGGACGAGCGCAAAACTGAAGTTGGCAAAGTTCAAAAAAATATTATGAATGTTGGCCATGACATTATTTTAGAAAAAGGTAAAAAACGTGTTGCAACAGAAGAAGCTTATAAAACAGTGCACCCTTGTTCTAAATATAGAGATAAAAAAATTGTTTTAGAACATGAAGGTGACCTGAAATAAGTAAAGAAAAGCTAGCATTAATTTTAATGTTAATCTCAAAAAAATCTATTATTTTTTAATGATAGATTTTTTTTGCTAATAATTAATATTTACGCTGATATATAAAGTTTGTTGCGTTGATTCAGCGTAAACTTGCTGCATATTTATTGAATTAAAAGTGTGCGAGAATTTTCAAAAACAAGCAATTAATAGCAATAAAATTTATACGGTGTTGCCAGCAGTACTTTTTTTAGTCGTAATGAAATTTACATTTCGCAATTAATATTTCTCCTTCTCTATATTGGTAAATCAATCTATGCTCGCTATCAATTCGTCTTGACCAAAATCCTGCATATTTATGTTTTAGCGGTTCAGGTTTACCAATTCCATCAAAAGGGTTTCGAGCGATGTCTTTTAGGAGTTCATTTATTTTTTTCAATTTTTTCTTGTCTGTTTTTTGCCAATACAAATAATCCTCCCAAGATTCGTCAACGAATGTATATTTCATTTTAATTTTCGATTAGATCTTTGTTGAAAGTTGTTCCGCTTTTTAACTTGTCAATTGCAGAATCTAATCTTAGTTCATTTTTTCGGGAAGAAAGTTCGTGATTTGTAGCTATTAAAGAATTGTATTCATCTAATGACATAACTACAATTCCAGATTTTTTTCCTCGGTTTATAATTAAAGTCTCAAAGTTGTTTGTTACTCTATCCAAGTACCTTTTAATATCCTTTCTAAAGTCAGAAACTGTCGTAATTTGCATAATATCACATTTTATAAAGTACAAATATATGTACAAAATTTGACATACATTTTTTTTCATGTATTACTGGCAACATCTGATAACTTCAAACATAATACTACACTAAAATATGTTTTATAATTTTTAAATGATGCGTTGTATGTATATTTAAAAAAGTTAGTACTCTTTGTTTATTTACATTACCAAATAAAGGATGTTTAAAAAAAGCGTTTTTATCTAATAGTTCTATTTGTTGCAGCTGCTTTTTAGCCAATGCTAATTGATGAATTAAATCTTCATTCAAAATAATTTCTGGCGGTTTTACATGTTTTGGAGCTTTAGCTTTTCCTCTTGGAAAAATTTGTAAAGCAAACAATAACTTACCTAAAAGCTTAAAATTATCTTCATACTCATCTGGATTAGATTTTTGCATAGTGCTTATAACTGCATTTATAACCTTTAGACTGTGGTCTATGTGCCAACCTACATTTACTTTAGAAATCTTTAAATTTATACTTTCTTTTTGTAGCAAATAAGTTTCTAACAGCACTATTTTAGCCTCTAAAGTTTCTGTTTTTAATTTACTCATTGCATTTTGTTTTGTCTTATAAAGTTTGGTAAACTATTAAAAACTCCAATTTTTATAAGCGTTAGATGCTTCTAGTTTGTTTTCAATTTGGTCATCTAATTCTGCAAAAAAATCTATACCAGTTAAAGCTTCTATTTTATCTACAGGCACTACAAATTTATACAATGGCAAATGAGATTCTTTGTGTGGCATTAAAAAAGCCAGTACTTTTATTTTCCCCTTTGTGTTGTCTAATATTATTTTGTAAAACTGATTTGGTACAGCAACGTTTTCGCTACCAATAGTTTTTAAATTATTTTCTAAAACGCCACCTGTAACTACAAAAACTCCGTTATTTTTCTTTGCCCAATACCGTACTTTTTGTTCTAAACGATTCCAAATACCTGCATTAAAACTGTGTTTTTGAGGACTGATGTTACTTGTTAAAAAAGTTTCGTCATGTGCAGTTTTTGTAAAACGCCTGTCTGCTGCAGGACATAAATGCCCTTTGTCGTAACCAGATTTTTTATAATTACGCCAATGTGCTGCCTTTGTTTTTACGGCATTATCAATCTCAAAATAAGGGCGTTTGTAATTTGTGCGGCTTAAATGATTTGCTTTTAACTCATAAGCTACCCATTCTGCTTGCTCGTGTTTTTCGCTATAAGAAAGCGAATAGTTTTGATGATGCACAACTTGATTGGTAGTACTTGTTGGTAAGAAATATTGGTTGGTAGTTTCTTTAACTAGCTTGCCATTTTCTATAGGTACCTTTTCTTCTTTTATTTCTAAAAAATGCTCATAACTGTACACTGCAATTAATAGAATAACTGCTAAAATGGACCAAAGTTGTTTCTTTTTCAAGATGATTTTTATTTTTAATAACTGCAAAGGTATGAAAGAAACAAACAGTAATTGATTAAAAGATTTTGATACAAATTTGATGAAAATTAAAGTGGATTTAGAAGTAAGTCTATTTTTTTTATTTGTTAGACAACTTCAAGTTCAGGATATTCATTCCATTCTTCTCCTTGTAACAACCTTCCATTTGCCTTTTTACTTCTCCTAACATTATCTGCACCCCAAGTCCCCCATTGTTTAAAGAAAAAAGCTACATTTTGTTTTTGACACTGGTTTTTTATATTTATGGCCCAAGTTGACTTCATTGGTCTTGCCTTGTTACCACTTTCTCCACCAACAATTGCCCAATGGATATTAGATAAATCTAATTCTCCTAAATCTTCTAGTAAAGGCTCTAATGAAAGGAAACGAATAGCTGCATCAATATTTCTTAAAACATCAATTCTATTTTTAGATTTTTGATTTTCTACAGTTACTCCTAACCAAACATTATTAGGAGATTTCTTATCTTTAAAATAATCTGCTAAAATATCTTCTCTTTTGGTAAGTATTTGATATTCGTGTCTTGGTGTTTGCTCCATAACCTTGAAAACTTTATCTAAATATTCGTAAGGCATTTCTTCGTGAAATAAATCACTCATAGAATTTACAAAAAAACGAGTTGGTTTTTTTATTTTATAAGGTTGATTTAATCTTTCTGGCATTAACGAAAATTCAAAACCATTATCATATCCAGGAGTTCCCATTGCTTTTAATCTAAAAGACATTGTTTCTGCATAACAATTTTTACATCCAGCAGAAACCTTTGTACAACCTGTGCTAGGATTCCAGGTTGCTTCTGTCCATTCTATTTTAGTTTTTTTCATAATTATTGATTTAATAAATAGAAAACTTTTTTCTTTGGTGGATTTTTATAATTTTCATATTTCAAATAATATCCATTTCCAGGTACTTTTTTACCATTTTCATTTAGAACTTGCAACCTACCAATATCTCTAAAAGGTTTTAAAACTTCTTTTGTATGTCTTGGCAAATATCCTTTTTTTAAACCAAACATATATATATCCCCATTAGTTTTGTTTCCTTCTTGGAGAAATTTATCCAAATCATAAGGGTATTTTGAAATCTCAACATTACTTTCAAAAAGCGACTTTTGACTTTCAATTCTTTTGCTAAAACCCCTTCCTTGTTCTGTATCTATTTTCCATTTAGCTTCTAACATTTTTTCAAAACCTAGTGCATTTGGAGTAAAGAAAAACAATCCGTAGTAATTACTCTTTTCTTTTTCCAATAAAAAAGTATCTACAAAGCATTTCGTTTTTATAATAAAAGCTTCTTTAAGTTTATTGGTAAAATCAAAAATAGAATTAAATTTTTTTTCTTTTCCATCAAAAGAATCATGTAAGAAAGAACGGAGTGCATTTCCTCCTTTAAACTCTTTATCATAACTCTTTCTTGCAAACCTATACATATCAAACAATGGTAGAAAAAGAATTACTTCTGCATTTCCTAAACTTAAAAGTGCTGTAATTTGATTAATACTAATTTCCTTATAACCATGTGGATCTATGAATATTAAATGTTTATGTCTTTTATAATTCTTTATATTTTTAAGAACTAATGGTCCAATATTTAAATAATTTTCATTTGAAAAGTGAATATTTACATTGTTTGGTGTAAATATTTCCTCTGATAAAGATTTAACTCTTTCAATTTTTAACTTATCAACTTCAATATCAGAATTGCCATTATCATTTAATATAACATCTATATCAGGACAAGAGTTTTTATTTGAAAAATAATGACTTTTTATTGTTCTCAAAATTACTAAAGGACTTCCCTCATTGTCATCATCGTACTTTCCTTCACCACAAAATAAATCATAAATATAAATACCCTCATAATAATCAACTCTTGATATTATATTGAGATAAGTTGATAAATAAGTTTTTAATAGTTCAACTTTTGCCCTTGAATGTTCTAATAAAACATCTTTCGTACTTGAAGATTTCTTTTTCATAAACTTTTTTTTGATTAAAAGTAAGAAAAAAAATTAAAACTATCTAACTCGCGTTAAGGATAGAAACGACATCCTTTTTTCTTTTTCAGAAAAAAGATATAGTGGATAGCCTGTTAAAACGCCCAAATAAAAAACCTTCCCAAATTAATGGAAAGGTTTTTAAGTTTTATGAGATTTCTCAATCGCCTAAAAAGGCTCATTTCGAAATGACATTTAGCTTTTAAATTTAAGTTGCTACTACTAACTAACAACAAAAACCAAAAGCTAAATTAATATCTATAATGTTCTGGCTTGTATGGGCCTTCTTGCGTTACACCAATGTATGCTGCTTGGTCTTGGCTTAATTCTGTTAATTCTACACCAATTTTTGCCAAGTGTAATTTTGCTACTTTTTCATCTAAATGTTTTGGTAACATATACACTTCATTTTTATAAGCATCTGCATTGTTCCAAAGTTCTATTTGTGCCAAAGTTTGGTTTGTAAATGAGTTAGACATCACAAAACTTGGGTGCCCTGTTGCACAACCTAAATTTACCAAACGGCCTTCTGCTAATAAAATAATATCTTTTCCGTTGATGTTATATTTATCTACTTGTGGCTTAATTTCTACTTTTTCGCTATTATTATTTAAGTAAGGTACATCTATTTCATTGTCAAAATGACCAATGTTTGCAACAATTACTTTGTCTTTCATTGCCTCAAAATGTTCTCCTCTAACAATACCTTTATTACCTGTTGTAGTAATTACAATATCTGCATTACCTACTACAGTTTCTAATTTCTTAACTTCAAAACCGTCCATTGCTGCTTGTAAGGCACAAATTGGGTCTATTTCTGTAACGGTTACAATAGAACCTGCTCCTTTAAAAGAAGCTGCTGTTCCTTTACCAACGTCTCCATAACCACAAACTACTACTCTTTTACCTGCTAACATAATATCTGTTGCTCTACGAATTGCATCTACTGCAGATTCTTTACAACCATATTTATTATCGAATTTAGATTTTGTAACAGAATCGTTAATGTTAATTGCTGGCATTGGTAATGTTCCGTTTTTTACTCTTTCGTATAATCTGTGAACACCTGTTGTAGTTTCTTCTGACAAACCATTGATTCCTGCTGCCAATTCTGGATATCTGTCTAAAACCATATTGGTTAAATCTCCACCATCATCTAAAATCATATTTAATGGTTTTTTGTCTTCACCAAAAAACAAGGTTTGCTCTATACACCAATCAAATTCTTCTTCGTTCATTCCTTTCCAAGCATAAACTGGTGTTCCTGTTGCAGCAATTGCAGCAGCAGCTTGGTCTTGTGTAGAAAAAATATTACAAGAACTCCAAGTAACCTCTGCACCTAAAGCTTGTAAAGTTTCTATTAAAACTGCTGTTTGAATAGTCATGTGCAAACAACCTGCAATTCTTGCACCTTTTAAAGGTTGGCTGTCTCCATACTCTTCTCTTAAACTCATTAATCCTGGCATTTCTGCTTCTGCCAATTCTATTTCTTTTCTACCCCAATCTGCTAAAGAAATATCTTTAACTTTAAACGGTACGTAAGCTGTTTTTGTGCTCATATTTTGTATATTTATCAACTATTTTTTGCGACTGCAAAGGTACAACATACATTTTAAATTCTATGGCTCTTTACAAAACATTAACGGTAAATAACACAACTAAAGTACTGATTTGGAAGATTGAAGAAACAATTATTGATTTACAGCAAGACACTGCTTTAACAGAAACGAGCACAGCACGTTTACAATCTATGAAATCTGAGTTACACCAGAAAGGTTTTTTAAGCATTAGACACTTGCTAAAAAAAATGGGTTATACAGATTCTGATTTGGTTTATGATGAGTTTGGTAAACCTCATTTAAAAGATGGTAAATTTATTTCCATTACCCACTCTTTTACATTTACTGCCATTATTATTTCTGACAATTTACCTGTTGGTATTGATATTGAAATGCAACGCGATAAAATTCTAAAAATAGCACACAAATTTACACCTATACAAGAGTACAACACTATTGCTAATGTAACTGCTAAAATTAGTAAATTAACTATTGTTTGGGGCGGAAAAGAGAGTTTGTATAAAATTTACGGCAAAAAGAAACTTCGTTTTTTAGAACATATTTTTATTGAAAATTTTAGGTTTGATGATGGTAAAACTACAGGCGAAATTCGTTTTGACGGAGAAACTTTTGCCTATAAAATTCAGTTTTTAGAGTTTGAAGGTTTTACTTGTGTTTTTGCTTATTAATATAAGTTGCAAAGTTTTGTCATTGCGAGGAACGAAGCAATCTCTTACTTTTTTTGATATTAAAAGAACAGATTACTTAGTAATTCTTCCTAGTAATAACCTAAAGCTTTTGTATTTTCGCAATTGTGAATATTTACCAAAACATTTTACAAGCAAAGCAAGAAGGCAAAAAACTATTAGCTGTTTTAATAGATCCAGAAAAAATAGATTTAAAAAATATTTCTTCTTTTTTTGATAAAGTACACAAATCTATTGCTACACATATTTTTGTTGGTGGCAGCACAGATAAAAATAACGCAACAGAAAATGTTGTAATTGCAATTAAAAAAGCTACAAAACTTCCTGTTATTTTATTTCCTGGTGATGTTTCTCAAATTACCCCAAAAGCAGATGGTATTTTATTTTTGAGTTTACTTTCTGGCAGAAATCCGGAATATTTAATTGAACAGCAAATAAAAAGTGTGCCTTTTTTAAAAAATACTGATTTAGAAATTATACCAACTGGTTATATTTTAGTTGATGGTAAAAAAGAAACTGCCACCCAAAAAGTTAGCAATACAAAACCAATTGCCCAAAATAATCTACAACTCATTTTAAACACTGCGTTAGCTGGCAAATTTTCTGGTAAAAAACTCATTTACTTAGAAGCTGGATCTGGAGCCACAGTGCCTGTGGAGGCAAGTATTATTACTCTTGTGCAAAAGGAATTATCAATTCCGTTGATTGTTGGTGGTGGAATTCGTTCTAAAAAACAATTAGAAAACGCATTTTCTGCTGGCGCAGATTTAGTAGTTATTGGCACTGCTTTTGAGAATGATGAGGATTTTTTTAATCAACTTAAAAAATAGAATTTATTTGTTCTGCGTAGGAAGGAATGACAGAACTGATCGAAAAAAAACGCTCTATAACTTTATAATCATTAATTTTAATTCTTAGTTTAGATTCTTGCTTTAGTAGGAATTACAGAAAAGACTACTTTTACAACTTTAAAATGAAACGTAATGTCAGCAATTTTTGATTTTCTATTTGCCCAATACAAAACCTACGAAACTTTAGATATTACACTAGAAATTATTGCTGTAATTTTTGGGTTTTTATCGGTTTGGTTTTCTAAACAAAATAAAATTTGGGTGTTTCCAACAGGCATGATTAGCACTTCTATTTTTGTGTATTTACTCTTAAAATGGGAACTTTTAGGAGATCTGATGATTAACGGATATTATTTTATAATGAGTGTTTATGGTTGGTATATTTGGACACGTAAAGTAAATGAAACACATGTTACGCCTATTTCTAAAACAACTTTAAAAGAGAAACAAACTGCTATATTTATATTTATTGCCACTTTAATTTTTGTTTATCTGGTGTATAATTATTTTAACAAATGGACTTCTTGGGTGGCGTATGTAGATACATTTACTACTGCAATTTTCTTTGTAGGTATGTGGTTAATGGCAAAAAGAAAAATAGAAAATTGGCTTTTTTGGATTGTTGGAGACCTAATTTCTGTACCTTTATATTTGTATAAAGGATTTACTTTTACAAGTTTTCAATATTTTGGATTTACATTTATTGCCGTTTTTGGCTACTTAGCATGGAAAAAACACTTACACAAGACCCAATTAACATCGTAAAAGTTGTTTTGTTTGGCCCAGAATCTACAGGAAAAACCACACTTTCTAGACATTTAGCACGTTATTACAATACGGTTTGGGCACCAGAATTTGCAAGAGAATATTTGCAAAACAAATGGAATAACGAACGTAAAACTTGCCAAAAAGAAGATTTATTACCTATTGCTATTGGACAAATGAAATTAGAAAATACGTTGGCTAAAAAAGCCGATAAAATTTTAATTTGCGATACAGATTTACTAGAAACCAAAGTATATTCAGAAGAATTTTACGGTGGTTTTGTTGATGAAAAATTAAACAAAGCTGCGCATACAAATGTGTACGATTTGTATTTACTTACTTATATAGACACACCTTGGGAAGAAGACGATTTACGTGACAGACCAGAGCAACGTTTAGAAATGTTTACAGCTTTTGAAAACGCATTAAAAGCACACAATAAAAATTATATTTTATTAAAAGGCGATAAAGAAACGCGTCTAAAAAACGCAACCAATGCTATTGATAAAATTATTGCCAAAAAAGAGAGGCTACATTCGTTTTCTGATACTTTAGAAGATTTAGACATGCATTTTATGCATCAAAATTCTGAGGGTTTTGGAAATTCTTATGAGTACTAAATAAAGTTTCTTCTCTTTAGGAAGGTTAGAATAGGAATATGAACACAGAAAACATCATAAAAGAACTACAATTTAAGGCCATAAGAAGCTCTGGTTCTGGCGGGCAACATGTAAACAAAACGTCTTCTAAAATAGAATTGACTTTTGATTTAGAAAACTCTTTTGCGCTTTCTGATGAAGAAAAACAGCGTTTAAAAACAAAGCTTTCTAGCAAATTAACCAAAGAAAATGTGCTGATTCTTTTTTGTGAAGAAACTAGAAGTCAGCATAAAAATAAAGAGTTGGCTATTAAACGTTTTTTGGGTTTATTAAAAACTAATTTAATACAACCAAAAAAACGCAGACCTACAAAACCGAGTAGAAGTGTTCTTAAAAAAAATGCAGAAAGTAAACTTAGAAATTCTGTAAAAAAAGCACTTAGAAAAAGACCAAGAATAGATGAATAGCTAAAAATTGGCAAACAGGTTTAGCCGTGGTTGAAACGGCATCCTTTTTTCTTTTTCAGAAAAAAGATATAGTGGAAAACACGAAATAGCTTCTAAAAAAAAATCACTTTTTTATTTCACAGTAAATTATAACCACTTAATTTTGCAGTGTTCTCATAAAGGGGTGCTAATTTTAGTTTTTGGTTTTTAGTTTTTAGTTTTTAGTCCTGTTAGACTTTTAAACTTTTAAACTTTTAACTTTTAAACTCTAAAAGGCTGAGATCATACCCAAGGAACCTAGAACAGGTAATGCTGTTTAGGGAAATTAGAACTTGACGAAATTAATAGTTGTTGTTTTAAGCGCAGTTAAGAGTTTGTATAAACTTTTAGTTGTACGTTTAAAGTATTAAAAACTAAAGGTTTTACAGTTCAAAAAACTAATTATTCAAATTATAATCACAAGAATAATTACCTCTTTTTATTCGTTTTAAAAATCATTTAAAATGAAGAAAATTACATTTCTTTTATTCTTGTTTGCAAACATTATTGCAAACGCCCAACAATTTACACTTTCTGGTAAAGTAGTAGATCAAAACAAAAAACCTTTGGCAGGAGCTACTATTGTAGTTAAAGAGCTAAAAAAAGGTACTTCTACAGACAAATCTGGTAATTTTAGTTTTAATTTAAAAAAAGGAACGTACACAGTAGAAGTTTCGTTTTTAGGATACAAAAAAGTATCTGAAAAAATTACAATTGCAAAAGATGAGTATTATTTAATTCAGCTTAATGCAACGTTTTCTGTTTTAGATGAAATTTTAGTTTCTGCGGTTCGTGTAAATGCAGATGTACCTGTAACGTTTTCTAATTTGTCTAAAAAGGAAATTGCAAAACGTAATTTAGGACAAGACATTCCTATTTTATTAAATTATTTACCAAACGTAGTTTCATCATCAGACGCTGGTGCAGGTGTTGGTTATACGTATTTAAATGTGCGTGGTTCTAACAGCGAAAGAATCAATGTTACCATTAATGGTATACCTTATAACGATGCTGAAAGTCAAGGTACTTTTTGGGTAAATTTAGGAGATTTTGCTTCTTCTACAGAAAACTTACAATTACAACGTGGTGTAGGAACATCAACCAACGGTTCTGGTGCTTTTGGTGCGAGTTTAAACATTTTAACAGATGCTATTTCTGAAGATGCTTTTGGAGAAATTTCTAATTCTTTTGGTTCTTTTAATACCAGAAAACATACGGTAAAGTTTAGTACAGGTAAAATTAACGATCATATAGAAATTGCAGGACGTTTGTCTAACATTTATTCTGATGGTTATGTAGACAGAGCTTTTGCAGATTTAAAATCTTACTTTTTACAGGGTAGTTATACAGATGAAAATACCTTAATTAAAGCAGTAACCTTTGGAGGAGAAGAGCAAACTTACCAAGCATGGTTTGGTTTAACTGCAGAACAATTGGCTGAAGATAGAAGACAAAACCCTTATACGTATGATAATGAAACAGATAATTATCAACAAGATCATTATCAATTGCATTGGAATGAAAAATGGAATGATGAATGGAGTACAAATTTAGGTTTAAACTACACCAAAGGTGCTGGTTTTTTTGAACAATTTAGAGATGATACAGATGAAATTGATTTATATAATGGAATTGTAGTTGCCACTGATATTAGAGTTGAAAATGATGGAACAGAAACTCCAATTACAGATGTTATTGTAAGACGTTGGTTAGATAATGATTTTTATGTTGCCAATTTTAATGCAAATTACAAGACAGACGAAATTAACTTTATAACAGGTGTTTCTTATTCTAATTATACAGGAGACCATTTTGGAGAAGTTATTTGGTCTAAAGAATTATCTGAAGATAGTTTTATTAGAGATCGTTATTATTTTTCTGATGCTACTAAAAATGATATTTCTGTATTTGCAAAAGCTACGTTTAGTATTTCAGAAAAACTGTCTGGTTATTTAGATTTACAAGGACGTTTTGTAAGTTACCAAACCAAAGGTTTAACTTCAGATAGAGTTCCTATTGATGTTGATACTAATTTTGATTTCTTTAACCCTAAGTTTGGTTTTACCTATAAAATTAACAGTCAGAATAATTTATATACTTCTTTTGCAGTTGCTAATAGAGAACCTAATAGAAACGATTTTGAAAACAGTATTATTACAAAAAAAGAAGTAGTCCCAGAAACACTTTATGATTATGAGCTAGGTTGGAGATTAAATTCTGAAAACATTAAATTAAACACTAATATTTATTATATGGTTTATGACAACCAATTAGTTTTAACAGGTGCTTTAAATGATGTTGGAGCTGCTATTAGAGAAAATTCTAAAGAAAGTTATAGATTAGGTTTAGAAATTGACGCAGATATTACACTTTCTGAAGAATTTTCTATTAAACCTAATATTGCAATAAGCTCAAATAAAAATTTAAACTTTACAAGAAACTTAAATGGTAGTGAGCAAAATCTTGGAACTACAAATCTTTCTTTTTCGCCAAATATAGTTGCTGGTAACATATTTACATATAAACCTAAAAAAAATATACAAATATCACTTTTATCTAAATATGTTGGTAAGCAATATTTAAGTAATTTAAATAGTGCTGTCTCTAATAACGATATTTTAGATGGCTTTTTTACTAGCGATTTAAATTTTATTTATCAAATAAATCCTAAAAATATTTTTAAATCGATTACCATTACTGCATTAGTAAATAACGTTTTTAGTAAAGAATATGTTGATAGAGGTTATTATGGAACTTTTGATTTTGAAGATAGGGCTGGAAACACAATTACTGGTGACTTTACAGGCTTTTATCCGCAAGCAACCAGAAACTTTTTAGTCGGTGCAACGTTACGTTTTTAATAAGTTACATTTTAATAATTTATAAAGATGAAAACACTAAAACTAGCCTTAGATTGGACGCCCAATATAAATCATATTGGTTTCTTTATTGCCAAAGAAAAAGGATTTTATGCTGCTGAAAATATTTCTTTAGACATAATAAATCCTTTAGAAGACAATTATACAGTTACACCAGGTAAAAAGCTAGAATTAGATATGGCAGATTTTGCCATTGCTCCTTTTGAAACTGTTATTAGCTTAAACAACAAGTCTAATAAGGTAGATGCTATTGCAATTTATGCCATTTTACAAGAAGATTTAAGTAGTATTGCTTCTTTAAAATCTAACAATTTAACAAATCCAAAAATGTTAGATGGTAAAATTTATGCTTCTTACAAAGCGCGTTATGAAGATAAAATAATTGAAGAACTTGTAAGAAACAATGGTGGTAAAGGTAAATTTGAAATTACCTATCCAGATAAATTAGGTATTTGGAATAGATTAATTGAAGGAAAAGCAGACGCCACTTGGATTTTTGATAATTGGGAAGGTGTAGAAGCTGCAGGAAAAAATATTGCTTTAAACACATGGTCTTTAAAAGATTCTGATATTCCTTATGGCTATTCTCCTATTGTAATTGCTAAAAATGCGAATTTAAAAAAGCATAAACAAGTGTATGAAAACTTTATTAAAGCAACTCAAAAAGGGTTTCTATTTGCAACAAATAATGCCTTAGAATCTATTGCTATTTTAGAGAAATATGTAACCAATTACGATAAGGAAAACATCAACCTAGAACAAACATTAGCAGTAACAAAACAGTATTTTGGTACAAACGCTACTTGTGGTTTTATGGATAAACAAAAAGTAGATTTATTTTTAAATTGGTTGGTAGAAAAAGGTTTGGAAACTAATAAGATTTTAGCGCAAGAATTATTTAAAAATCTACTTTAAAATAAGATCTAAAAAATCTTATTTTTATCAAAAAAAAGTAATTTTAATCCTAAAAAAGGTTAAAAAATACACAAAAAGAGTCGTTTTTAGTTAAAAACGGCTCTTTTTTCGTATATTACAAATTCATGAAAAACCAAACTATTTACCATCAAAAAAAAGCAACTATTTATCCCTTCATCTGTACTACAACTCTTGTAGCTTTAGATAAATTTATTCCTCCTGCTTTTTAAGTAAACTTCCTTTTTGTTTTTCATTTCTATAAAAAAGAACCTCGTTTCTTTTACATCCTAACTATTATCATTTTTTAAAATAACAAAACCCACATGAGACAACTTAAAATTGTAAAGCAAGTAACCAACAGAGATGCAAAATCTTTAGAAAAATATTTTCAAGAAATTAGTAAAATTGGTTTAATTACTGCTGATGAAGAAGTAGAATTGGCTTTAAAAATTAAAAAAGGAAATACCAAAGCTTTAAATACTTTGGTACGTGCAAATTTAAGATTTGTAGTTTCTGTGGCCAAACAGTATCAAGGCCAAGGTTTAAAACTGTCTGATTTGATAAATGAAGGAAATGTAGGTTTGGTAAAAGCCGCAAAACGTTTTGATGAAACTAGAGGTTTTAAGTTTATTTCTTACGCTGTTTGGTGGATTCGTCAGTCTATTATGCAAGCTTTAGCGGAACAATCTAGAATTGTACGTTTGCCCTTAAATAAAATTGGAAGTATTAGTAAAATAAAGAAAATTTATGCCAGTTTAGAGCAAAATGGAGAAAGAGAACCAACTCATAAAGAAATTGCGCAAAAATTAGATATGTCCGAGCATGAAGTAGCACAAGCCATGAAAAATTCTGGCAGACATATTTCTATGGATGCACCTTTTAAAGAAGGCGAAGACAGTAATCTTTACAACGTTTTACAGTCTGATGAATCTCCAAAACCAGATAAAAATTTAATGAAACAATCTTTAAATATAGAGATAGATAGGGCTTTAAATACACTTACTTTTAAGGAAGCCAAAGTAATTAAAATGTTCTACGGAATTGGCAACGAAACGGCTACAAGTTTAGCAGAAATTGGCGAAAAATTTGATTTATCTAGAGAACGAGTTAGACAGGTAAAGCAAAGAGCAATTAAACGTTTACAGTCTGCTTCTAAAACACAAATGTTAAGAACCTATTTAGGGTAAGAAATATAAATTTGAATAAAATTAGAAATAGAAATCTCCAGTTGAAAAACTTGAGGTTTTTTTGTTGTAAAACAAGGGTTTTCACTGTTTGCTTTTTGAATAAAAAACACGAACTTCGCTTTAAGTCTATGTAACATTAAAAAATGAAATAACCCTTTATTGCGCATTATACAAAAACTCATTAAAATTTAAAATTAAAAAGCCAACGCTCGAAACCAAAGAAATGAACACCTTCAATGACATAAAAGAATTAGTAACCGCTTTGAAAAGAGAGGAAAAACTCATATCTGAAATGTTCAGCAAAAGGAAATCCATTGACTACAAATTAAATGATGCTCTAGAACTTGTTGATTATGAAGAGAGTCGTATTGACTTATTAATTCAAAAAGCTGTAATTAGACAAAATGGAGATTTTTTGGAACTTGATGGCCAATTTCTGGAGTTTTTTGAGCAAGTTCTGTATGTGAGTGAAGAAATAAACCTTTCATATATTGATGAAAATATAAAAAACATAAAAGAAAACATTGTTTACTTTTTAAATGAGTCAAGCGAAAACAGAAGATACGCTTACTTACGATTTATTAAAAAAACTTTTCGAAATATGGGACTTATCACACTTAGAAGTGTGGTGGATTTGAGACGAAATATTGAGAACACTTTTAAGAATGAATCGAATTACAAAAACAAACAATTAAAACTAGAAAATCTTGATGAGAAAAGAACAGTAGTAACAAAATTGATACAACAAACACTTTCACTCATTAATGAGGAAGAACTTACCTTTTTTAATAGAGCTCTAGATGAAGAATTGGGTAGAATCATTATTGAACTAAAAAATCAGTTAGGAGAATGCTCACACAACCTAATTGAAATAGAAAAACAAATAATTGATTATCTAAACCAAATAAAACAACAAGGAAGGTTTTTAGAAAAGCTAAGAAAACTGAAATACTTAAAAGACAATTTTATTATAGAAGCAGAAACTAACATCAAACAGATAGTTTCAAACAAAAATGAAGTCATTTTTGAAACAAAACTTAATGAATCTATAAACTTATCTATTGACTTTCTTAGAGAAGACGAACGAGCTTTTAATGCAATTAAGAGAATTGCTAAAAATCATAGAGACAGACTACTTTTTAAACCAGAAATGGCAGAGCGTATTTCTAATGACTATCTTGACAATAATATTGAAGAAGAGATAATGGTAAATCTAGAAGAAGTAAGAAACCGTTTCATTGCAACAAGCGATAATTTATTCAATTTTATTTTAAACTATGACTTTTTGAAAGAGGTAGAATTTAATGAAAGAGTCACTATTTTTTGTCAAATTATTTCTCAGTATGAAGAAGAATTACAAATACAAGATAATTACCAAACCACCAATGGCGTTGAATATGCTATGGTATTTTCAAGATAACTTTTAATGATTACAAAATATACATCAGAAATTTTTAACATGCTTCGCAAGGGACAATTTATATGTTCAAATAGTCCTGATGATGACATTAAAAAACTTTACAAAGTTTTAGAAGATGAGGAAACTTTTGAAGACTTACACGAATTTTTTTATCAAATTAATTACATATTAGAGCAAGGTAACGAATATTATTATTTCAGTCGAAAAGAAAATAATGCAGACTTAGATAGAAAACTAGAAAAAGCCTTTAATTGGATTGATATTCTGGACTTTTTTAAAACTTTCGATACCTCTTTTGATGTCGGCTTAAGGTTTTCGCCATCAGACATTGTAAATCAATTAAAAAATAATGCTGATTTAAAAACGAAATTGGAAAAGCTTAAAAAAGTAAGTGGAGATAAAAAAACTAATTCTGAACGCATAAAAAAAATAATTGAAAAACTAGAAAAAGATAAT
The DNA here is from genome assembly GCF_947495205.1 of uncultured Polaribacter sp. Taxonomy (GTDB): domain Bacteria; phylum Bacteroidota; class Bacteroidia; order Flavobacteriales; family Flavobacteriaceae; genus Polaribacter. Next base: position 148,813 of record NZ_CANLXV010000002.1, read on the forward strand.
TTCATATCCTTAGAAAATGAGATAACTGAAACTTACAAAGTGCTTACATCTTTTAATTATTTGAAAGACATTATAACTACTATTAATATTCCAGAAGAAATAGAAAATGAGATACCTGAATAAAATAGTTTTTATAAATAGTGCATCTGTAAAATATGCTGAAATCGAACTAGATGGAAATGTTCACTTAATTGGAACGCAAGGCGTAGGAAAAAGCACACTACTTCGTGCTATATTATTTTTTTACAATGCTAATAAAACCAAGCTTGGAATTCCGAAACAAAAGAAAGGATTTGATGATTATTACTTTCAGTATCAGAACTCTTACATCGTTTATCAAATACTAAAAGACAACATCCCTTTTTGTGTTTTAGCCTATAAAGTAAATGGTAAAGTTGCATTCCGATTTTTTAATTCTGCCTATAACAGAGAATTATTTATTGACAATAACAATAAAGCTTTTGAAAGTTGGGACAGTATCAGAAATGCATTTGGTAAAGAAATTTATTATACCAAACTCATAAAGAGTTACGACGAATATCGCAGAATCATTTATGGGGACAATAGCGCTTTAAAACCTGAATTTAAAAAGTATGCTCTAGCAGAAAGTAAGCAGTACCAAAATATACCAAGAACTATTCAAAATGTGCTTCTAAACACCAATCTTGAAGCAAAATTTATTAAAGATACCATCATAAATTCTTTAAATGACGAGGAGTTTATAATAGATATTGAGAATTATGCAAAAAATCATTTGCGTGACTTTGAAACTCAAATTAATGATATTAAAATTTGGTTTAAAGAAAACAGAAAAGGACTGATAGTTGTTAGAAAGCAAGCTGATAAAATAGTTGACCGATATAGAGCTTACAATTTTCTCAAAAGAGAAACAAAGGAATTAGCTTATCAGTTAGCTAATAGAATGAATTTTATAGAAAACGAAAAACCTATTTTAAATTCTAATTATTCCAAAGAAAATAATGAATTAAATGTTATAACAAAAAAAAGAGAAAACTTAGTAAAAACACATCGTAGAAGAGAACAAGATATTGTTTCTGATTTAAAACTAATTACAACAGAATTAGCAAAAGCTAAACGGAAACTAACAGAATACCAAAATCAAAACATTAAAGAAATTATTTCAAAAGTTTCAAAAAAAGAAACGCTAACTATTGAGCAAAGGACTTTAGAAGAGGAAAAAAATCTACTCACCTCAAAATTTGCAGAAATTAGTCAAAAATTTGAGGCTCTTATAAAACAAATTCAAAACCAACAGCAGGAGTTTACAAACAAACAGAACTCAGATATCATTAAAATAAAAAGTGATTATGGAGAACATAAATCCTTAGTATTTGAAAGGTATCAAAAAATGATAATTCAAATCAATGATGAAAACAAAGACGAAATAGATTCCGTAAATAAAGATTTAGAGAATATAAAAGAGAATGAAAATAGGGTAAAGAGACAAAAATCGGAATTAAAATATAAAACCTTTTTCTCGACTGAGATTGAAAAATGTAAAGCGAATAAAAAAACACTTGACGATAAAGTTTCAAGCTCAAAAAACAAGATTGTAAATGCACAGAACGAAACAAAAACAATTCGTAAAGAATGGGAATTAGAAACAAAAGAAGTAGAAAGAAACTTTAATTCTTCCGTTGAGAAAGAAAACGAAGCGAGTAAAAAACTAGCTTTAAAAATTGGGGAAATTGAAAACAAAATTCGGCAAAACAAATCTTCACTTTATGGCTGGTTAAACGATAACATTAACAATTGGCAAAATACAATAGGAAAAGTAATTGACGAAGAAAATGTACTTTTCAACACAGAGCTAAATCCAAAACTAATTGATAGTAATTCGGCTACTCTATTTGGTGTAGAGTTAAACTTAAACACTTTAAAAAACAGAATTAAATCAGTAAAAGAATACCAACGCGACATTGAAGAGCACAAATTTAAGATTAATGAAATCCAAAATAGTATTCAACAGCTAAATACTAATAAAGAAAATAGTTTACAAAAACTGAAGACAAAATTTGGTAAAAAACTAAAGGACTTTAAAGACCTTGTAGCAGAAAATGAATATACCATTTCTCAAAGCCAAGAGAAATTAAAAAGCAATAAAATTGATTTAGAAGAATGGATTCTAAAAGCTAAATCAGAAAAGGAAACTGTTCTACAAAAACTAAAGGATGATTTAAATAAAATTGCATCAAAGAAATTAAAAGCCGAAGAAGTTTTAGACAACATTAATAAAGGAATAAAGCGAAAAATAAGCCTAAAGGAAAAAGAGCGACTTACAGAAATTAAGGTTTTAGAAGAAACTAAGAATAAGAAAATTTCCGTAATAAATAATTCTATATCAAATAATAATTCAGCATCTGATAAACGAATTCACGAATTAAAGAAAGAGCAAAGTTCTGAATTAGAAAACAAAGGGGCTGATACAAAAAGGCTTAGCCATATAGAAAGTAGATTAAGCCAAATTAAGTCGAACCTAGAGTACATAAAAGAGAACGAAACACTTGTTATAGAATATAATAAAGACAAAAGAGAACTCTTTGACAATGTACCTCAATTAAAAGTTGATAAATCTAGTTTAGAGAAAAAACAAAGTACAATAATCAATGAACATAAAATTGAGCTGAATAAAGTCAACACAAAATGGACTAAACAAGAAGAATTTGTTAAATCAATACAAATCCAAATTAATGAATTTGATAATGACTTAAAGGATTTTGAAAGTTTTAAGCTCTCAGATGCATTTCTAAATATTAAAAGCTATTACGAAATTCCTGAACCTATTGCTGATTTTGATGAACAGAAGAAAGCCTCAACAATAATCAAAGAAATTATTGATAAGCATTCAAAAAGTCTAAGCACATATGAAGAACTAAGACAAGCTGTTAACTTATTTAATGGGAACTTTAATGAAACTAATCTTTTTAGCTTCAAAACAAAATTAATTACAAAAGACGATTTTCTAAACTTTGCATTCGAGCTAAAAGAGTTTATTGAAGAAGATAAAATTAAAGAATATGAAAAACGTGTAAATAATAGGTTTGCACACATTATTCATTTAATTGGCAGAGAAACAACAGAGCTGAACTCTAAACAAGGCGAAATTGAAAAAATAATCAAAAAAATAAATGATGATTTCCTAGGCAAAAACTTTATAGAAGCTATCAAGACAATGGAAATAAGAACGTTAGAAAGTTCAAATCCCATCGTAAAATTATTGATTAAGATAAAAGAGTTTAATGATGAAAATAGTTTAGTTTTAGGAGAATCAAATCTTTTTACCTCTTCAGAAAGTAACACAAAAAATCAAAAAGCAGTTGACCTACTGAAGCAACTTGTTAAAGAGTTAGAGAAATCAAAAAACACGAATTTAACGCTATCCGAATCTTTTGACCTACAATTTAGAATCATAGAAAACGATAACGACTCTGGTTGGGTGGAGAAGCTTTCTAATGTAGGAAGTAATGGTACAGATATTTTAGTTAAAGCAATGATTAATATTTCGTTATTGAATGTTTTTAAAATTGATGCTTCAAAGAAATTTAAAGATTTTAAGCTTCATTGTATGATGGACGAAATAGGAACACTTCATCCTACAAATCAAAAAGGAATTTTGAGATTTGCCAATGAAAGAAATATTTTACTCATCAATGGTTCGCCAACAAGTCAAAATGCAACAGATTATAAATACACTTATAAATTAGCCAAAGAACAGTCTAAAACTAATTCTAAAAAATACATTACTAAAATTAACAGATTGATTAAAAAAGTAAACACTAAAGTTCTTAATTAATGAAGTTAAGCTTAAAAATAGCAAAAGTTTTAGTACAGCTAATCAATGGCGAATCAATACCAAATAGTTTGGCTAAAAGTAGTCTAATAGATGCTTTAGTTGCTGAAAATATTATTCACCGAAAAGGAAAGCATAAAAAGTCTCTAGAGTTAATCAATGAAAAAGAACTGCATACATATCTTGCAAATCAATTACAGATTAAAGATATATATGGCTATATTTCATTAAAAGAGAATCCAAATGCTACGCGTGCAGAATCAACCAAAATAACAACAAATTCTAAGGTTTCAAAGGAGAGAGCTTTTAAAGGGTTTTTAGTAAATAGTTATAATTCTATAACGGCTGAGCTAAACAACAATGCTATAATCATTAATCCTCAAAAAGGAAGTTTTATTTTTATTTATGATTATGAATCTTTTAAAATCCCTAAAGAGGTAACAGTAGTTGGCGTTGAAAATACAAAAAATTTTAGTCAGATTCACAAACAGAAATACTTGTTTAAAAACATTAATCCATTATTTATATCACGTTATCCACAAAACCAAAGTAAAGACTTTATAAAATGGATGAAATCTATTCCAAATAATTATATACATTTTGGAGATTTCGATATTGCAGGAATTGGAATTTATATAAATGAATATAAGAAACATTTATCGGAAAAAGCGTCCTTGTTTATTCCTAAAAATATTAAAATTGATTTGAAAAAAGGAAATAGAGAACGATATGATAAACAAAGAATAAATTTTAAGATAGATGATATACAAGAGCTAAAAGTGTTAGATTTAATTGAATTAATTAGAAAAGAAAAAAAAGGTTTAGACCAAGAATATTATATTGAAACAAATAGCCAACGCTAAATGCCATAAACATTTATAGTGGCATCATGCAAGTATTAAAAAAATTGCAGGTAGCGTATGTTTTTTTTGCCAACGCTTTATCTAAAGTAAGTAACAAAATTTGGAAAAGAAACATTTAAAAATAAAAATTCGACTCATGTATATTCCAAAAAATCAGCACCTTTCTATACGCTTAATTTCATTTAGTAGACGTTATCAAATAAACCTATTTAAGACTCTACCCTACCTACAGCACAACTTACAAAAGATTTTGCTTTGTGTAAAACTGTATTTTCGTCGCCTTCTTCTGGGTAGCCTAATTTAGAAAGTTTTGTTTTTACCTTTACTAAATCTATATTTTCTGAAGTTACAGTAACCATAGATTTCTCAACATCAATATGTACTTCATGTATATTTTCTAAACCTAATAAGCCTTTTTTAATGGTAGCAGCACAACCACCACATTTTAAATTTTCTATTTGAATAGTTGTTGTCATAATTGCTAATTTTCTTTTTTCCATTGATTAAATCCTCCTAAAACATTGTAGACTTCAAAGCCTTTTTCTTTTAAAAGCTTACAGGCTTTTACACTTCTATTTCCGCTTCTACACACTAAATAGACTGGTTTTGTTTTATCTAATTTTTTAGTTACTTTTTCGGTAAAATCGGTGTCAAAATAATTAACAAAAAGTGCTGTTTTTATGGCTCCTTGTTTTATTTCTTTAGGTGTTCTAACATCCATAAGCTGAATAGTATCTTCATTTAAAAGTACTTTTAATTCTTTTGTAGTAATTGTTTTTATATTTTCTTGTGTACTGCAGCTCATAAAAAATAAACTACAAATAACTATTTTAAAAAAATATTTCATTTTTTTATTATTTTAAAGTGGAAGGACAAACAAACGCTGTTGTTTTAATTGCTGTTTTTTTTATTGCTGCATAACCACCAGCAACATCAATTACATTATGAAAACCTCTTGCTTTTAAAATAGAAGCAGCAATTACCGAGCGATAACCACCAGCACAATGCACATAAAAAGGAGCTTTTTGTGGAAATGCTGTAATGTGATTATTTAAGAAATCTAAAGGTGTATTGGTTACGTTTTCTATATGTTCACTTGAGTATTCACCAGGCTTTCTAACATCAAAAACTAAATCGTTTTCCTTTATTTTTTCTTCTAGCGCTAAAGCTGATACAGATTGTAAAACATCAATTTCCTTTTCGGCATTTTTCCAAGCATTAAAACTTCCTTCTAAATAACCCAAAACATTATCAAAACCAACACGAGATAATCTGGTAATTGTATCCTCTTCTTTGCCTATTGGAGCTACCAATAAAATAGGTTGTGCAATATCTTTAATTAAAGCCCCAACCCAAGGCGCAAAACCTCCATTAATTCCTATAAAAATAGATTGTGGTATAAAACCTTGTATAAAATCTTCTTGATGTCTTACGTCTAAAATTAAAGCATTTGTTGAATTTGCTATGTGTTCAAAATCTTTAACAGATAAAGGTTTTGCACTATTTTTAAGAACATCGTCTATAGATTTATAACCTTGTTTATTTAACTGTACATTTAAAGGAAAATAAGCGGGTGGTGGTAATAAACCGTCTGTAACTTCTTTTATAAATTCTTCTTTAGACATATCTGCTCTTAGAGCATAATTGGTCTTTTTCTGATTGCCAATTGTGCCTACAGTTTCTTTACTTAGGTTTTTACCACAAGCAGAACCAGCACCATGAGCAGGATATACAATTACATCATCTGCCAAAGGCATTATTTTATTTCTTAAACTGTCATATAAAAAACCGGCTAAATCTTTTTCTGTAACATCAGATTTTTGAGCTAAATCTGGTCTCCCAACATCACCTAAAAACAAAGTGTCTCCGCTAAAAAGTGCATGATTTTTTCCGTTTTTATCTTTTAATAAATAGCAAGAACTTTCTAAAGTGTGTCCTGGAGTGTGTAAAACTGTAATAGTAATATCTCCTACTTTAAAAACCTGATTATCTTCTGCAATTATTGCATCAAAATCTGTTTTTGCAGTAGGTCCAAATACTATTTTTGCTCCTGTTTTTTCAGCTAAAGTTACGTGTCCGCTTACAAAATCTGCATGAAAATGCGTTTCGAAAATATATTTAATAGTAGCTTTATCTTTAGCTGCTTTGTCTATATAATCTTGCACTTCTCTTAATGGATCTATAATGGCTACTTCTCCATTACTTTCTATATAATAAGCACCTTGTGCTAAACAACCTGTATAAATTTGTTCTATAGTCATAGATATTGTATTATTCTTAATTTATATTACAAATCTACAAACGATCTTTAATCTTTTCAGTGACCTTTGTTACCAAGTATTATTAATAGGATTGATGTATGTATTTTGAATATTTTTCTTGATTGCTCCTATCGCCAGTTTTATAAAACTTTACAGCTTGATTTGCACGCATAAAAAAATGATTGATATTTATGATATCTAAAATTCCACTTTTAAATAAATCATCTCTTACTGGACCTTTTACTCCGGCAAAATAGAACACAATATCTCTTTTTTGGAAGTATTTTATGCGTTCTTTTAACATTTCTACACCTGTACTATCTACTCTATTTATACTTTCTGCATCTAAAACAATTAATTTTAGTTTGTTTTCTTTCTTGTAGATCATTTCTTCTAACTTATCTCTAAAATAACTAGAATTTGCATAAAAAAGTTGTGCATCAAATCGAAATACCAAAATATCACTTTCTATTTCTACTTCGTTAAAACGTTCTTTATTTCTGTAAAAATTAGAATTGGGTACTTTACCTAATTCTGCCACATGTGGTCTAGAGGTTCTGTAAATTAGCACGATTAAAGATAAACCTACACCAACTATTATACCATATTTAATACCTAAAAATAAGGTTGCCAAAAGAGTAGCTAACATTAAATAAAAATCTAGTTTATTGGCTTTCCATAAAAAACGAGCTTCTTTTACATTTATCAACCCAAAAACGGCCACAATAATTATTGCCGCTAAAACTGTTTTTGGTAAATGATAAAATAAAGGAGTTAAAAATAGCAATGTAATTACTACCATAAGTACAGCAATTAAAGCAGCCATACCTGTTTTTGCACCACTTTCTTGATTAATGGCAGATCTAGAAAAACTAGATGTTGTTGGATATGCTTTAAACATAGATCCTATTAAATTTGCAAAACCTAGAGCTATTAACTCTTGATTTGGTCTTACTCTATACTCATCTTGTTTGGCTTCTAAAGATTTACCTATAGAAATTGTTTCTAAATAACCTACCATTACCAAGGTTAGGGCAATTGGCAACAGTTCTTTAACCTGAGAAAAATCTAAATCTGGCACACTAAATTTTGGTAATCCAGAAGGAATGTCTTTTACAATAGAAACCTCTATAAACGTTGTTTTAAAGAATTTCATTAGTACTATTCCTAAAACAACAACAATTAATGCATTGGGTATTTTTTTATGAATTTTTCTAAAAAACACGATAATTGCCATACTTGCAAAACCAATTGCGGTTGTGTGGTAATTAAAATCTGAAATTTGCAAATAAATATCTTTTAAGATGATATGGAATTGATCACTTTGAACAAAATCTACTCCAAAAAGATTTCTAAATTGATTGATACCAATGGTAAAAGCCACGGCAGATGTAAAACCTGTAATTACCGGTTTTGATAAAAAATTTACAATAAAACCTAAGCTAAAAAAGCCCATTATTAGTTGAATTGCACCAACCATAAATGCTAACAAAATAGCTATTGAAATATAACTTTCTGAACCCGCTAAAGCCAGTGTAGAAACACCTGTTGCAACTATAAGAGAATCCATAGCTACAGGACCAATAGCTACCTGACGAGAAGATCCAAAAATAGCATACATAACTTGCGGTACTAAAGCACAATACAAACCATAAATTGGTGGTAAACCTGCAATTAGTGCATAAGCAATGCCTTGTGGAATTAAAATAATACCAACAGTTATACCTGCAACCAAATCTCCTTTAAACAAGGCAGTGTTGTAATTAGGTAACCATTCTAAAATAGGTATAATTTTTTTGATATTCATAAGCCCATCCTAACCTTCCCTAGAGGAAGAGATTCTTACTCTTGTATTCTTGTTTTAACTTTACTTTTCGACTTTCAGACTTTAGACTTTAGACTTTAGACTTTAGACTTTAGACTAATCAAAACAACTCTCCTTGATTTCTTCCTTTAGTTTTTCCTAAATGTTTATACGCTAAATCTGTAACCTCTCTACCTCTAGGAGTTCGCATAATAAAACCTTGTTGTATTAAAAAAGGTTCGTAAACTTCTTCTATGGTCTCTGTATTTTCGCTTACGGCAGTTGCTATAGTAGAAATTCCTACAGGGCCTCCCTTAAATTTATCTATAATAGTTGCTAAAATCTTATTATCCATTTCATCTAAACCATGTGCATCTACATTTAAAGCTTTTAATGCATATTTAGCAATTTCTATGTTGATACTTCCATTCCCTTTAATTTGTGCAAAATCTCTTACTCTTCTTAATAAAGCATTGGCAATTCTAGGTGTTCCTCTACTTCTACCTGCAATTTCTATTGCGCCTTCCATAGAAATTGGTACCCCTAAAATATGTGCACTTCTCTGAATAATTGTGGTAAGTAATTCTGTTTTATAATAATGTAACCTGCTACTTATACCAAATCTTGCGCGCATTGGCGCTGTTAACAAACCAGATCTAGTTGTTGCACCAATTAAGGTAAAGGGTTCTAAATGTATTTGAACAGTTCTTGCATTTGGGCCAGACTCAATCATAATATCGATTTTATAGTCTTCCATAGCAGAATATAAATACTCTTCTACAATAGGGCTTAAACGATGTATCTCATCAATAAAAAGTACGTCTCGCTCATCTAAATTAGTTAATAAACCTGCTAAATCTCCTGGTTTATCTAAAACAGGGCCAGAAGTAACTTTTATACCAACTTGTAATTCATTTGCTAAAATATGGGCTAAAGTAGTTTTTCCCAATCCTGGAGGTCCGTGAAAAAGCGTATGATCTAAAGCTTCATTTCTTTGATTTGCTGCTTCAACAAAAATCTTTAAATTTTCTATTGCCTGATCTTGACCCGTAAAATCATCAAAGGAAAGTGGACGCAATTTTACTTCTACATCTAACTCTTCATTTGATAAGTTATCATTTTCAGGATTTAAGTTTTCGTTCATAAAAACAAAGATAATTTATTTTACCCTAAACTATTGTAACTTTTATTACTCAAAAAGAGCTCTTTTTAATTATAAATACCGGCTTCTATAAATGCTTTCTTAGAAGATTCTGTTACATCACCTTCAAATAATTTTTCATAACGCGCATCTAACACATATGCTTTTACTACCACTTTTGTTGCTGCATGATCATCAAAATGATCAAAAAATAAAATGGTAATAGGCCTATCTATGTTTAAATAACGAGAAGTAATTGCAGCTTCTTCTACAATTTTTCTAATTTCAGTAACATCAACATTAATTGGCAACCAAAGGTTAATAACCACCATACAATCTAATGCTCCTGAATTGGCATTTGAAATACTGTCAGAAATTATGGCCGAATTTGGTATTGTTACTGTATTATCATCTAAAGTATTTACAATTGTATTTCTTAAACCAATATTTACAACTTCACCATAATTGCCCTTTATATTGATACGATCTCCTATTTGAAATGGTCTATCTAAGATAATTAATAATCCTCCAAAAATATTTTTAACAATATCTTGCAAAGCAAAACCTAATGCTAAGGCAGACGACCCCATTAATGCGTAAATAGCTTCTGCAGAAGGATTAAAAAGTGTAATAATTAATGTATAAACCGCTAAAGTCCATACCAAGATCTTAACAATAGGTTGTAACCTTAATATTTTTAAACGATGCCTATTGAAGTTTTTAACTAGATTCTTAAAAAACCAGTCTAATAATTTCATTAATCCCCAAGTAAGAATAATAACTACCAAAATGGTTAATACTTTAGTGATGGAAATAACCTCAGTAGCTGTAGAAATTGTGTTACCTACATTATTTTTAACAGCACTAACCGTTTTTTCTTGAGCAAAACTAAAAAGAGAAAACGTATATAAAAGAATGGTGAAAGCAGTTTTCATATTATCTAAAATTTCTATTTAAACGTTCTCTTAACAACTCCTTTAAACTGTCTAAATACATTAAATTAATTCTATATTCTATTCTTTTATTTAAATTAGATGTAAGTCGAATTAATTGTTTTTCTAACAATTTTTCTATACTTAATCTGCTTTGCCTGTCAGAATTTCTTAAAACAATATTCAATTCTTTAATAGATAATGATCTATGTTGAAAAATAGCTTCTAAAATAAATAAGTCATTTAAAGATAAATCATCAAAAACTCTAATTTTAATAGGCTTAATAAAAACCGTTTTTTCTTTTACATTGTATGCAGAATTTCTAGCATATAAGATAGCTTTAGAAATATTTCCTTTTGAAAAGTTTGCTAATTTTTTAAAAAATATGTTTTCTAATATAACCTGTCGCTCTTCCTTTGTGGCCTTTTTTAATTGTTTCTCTAACTTTTTAGAAAGGTTGTTAGGTTTTAAAAATACTGTTTGATATCCATCATTTCTATTTACAATTTCAGCCTTTAGTTGTTCTTCTAAAATAGGTTTTAAATGAATAATAGATGAAAAGTGAGAAGAAAAATATTTGACTCTATTTAAGTAGTAAAAAGAATATTTGTTAATTGAAATAATCCAATAAATTTTAGATTTGGTTGCATGTAAAAAAAGTAAAAAATCTTCTAATAAATCAAAACCTCGAATTCTTCTTATAAAAAGTCGTTCAATATTTTCGAGAATAATTATATGGTTATCTTCTGAAGTATTTATGTATTTTTCTAGATCTTTTAAAGATTTAAATTCAATATCAATACGCAAAACAGTAGTTAATAAAACTAATAATTTTTTGTAAGAATCTACAGCATGATTTGTTTCTAAAATTTTAGCTGTTGGATAAATATATGTACTTGCATGCAGTAAAGATGTTCCTCCTTCACCAGGATCATTTACAACCAAAAGCGGAGCATTTGTAATTTTCCAATTTTCAAAAGCAAGCTCTAAACTTTTTAATTCTGACTCTCTATTTTTTAAGAAATCTTTATTTTGTAATGGATATAAAGTAAAACGCTCTAAATATTCTTCTGGTAACTGAACTTTCTCCTCAGCTTCTGCAATTACAGAAACCTCGTTTTTCTTGTCTATATCAAAAAGTTTATAAAGAAAACTAATACCGTTTTCTAATTTATCTAAAAAAATCATTTTTACAATTGTTAAGCTTAGCTAAGATACAGAAACTATCATAAAGTTATAAAAAACAAAAAACCTTTCCGTAAACGAAAAGGTTTCTATTAAAAAATTTACCATTAATTTAAGATGGCTCTTCGCCTTCTAATAAAGGTGTAGTTTGTAAAACATAATCTTGACCATGTAAGTAATCACTATCATCATCTTCAGCATCTACACGCTTACTGTAATCATACGCCCATCTATGAACCTCAGGTAATTTCCCAGGCCAATTACCATGCACATGTTCAACAGGTGTAGTCCATTCTAACGTATTAGACTTCCAAGGGTTTTGTGTTGCTTTTTCACCTCTATACATAGAAATAAAGAAATTTGCAATAAAGAAAATTTGTGCAACTCCTCCAACTAAAGCAAATATTGTAATTACAACATTGATATCTGCTAAATCATCAAACATAGGAAAGTTTGTATTTGTATAATATCTTCTTGGTAAACCTGCTAACCCTATGAAATGCATTGGCCAAAATACTCCATAAGCACAAATTATTGTTATCCAAAAATGCCAATATCCTAAAGTTTTATTCATCATTCTACCATACATTTTAGGAAACCAGTGATAAACACCAGCATACATTCCGAAAATTGCAGAAACACCCATTACCAAGTGAAAGTGAGCCACAACGAAATAAGTATCATGAATGTTAATATCTAATGCAGAATCTCCTAATACCAACCCTGTTAAACCTCCTGTAACGAAAGTAGAAACCAATCCGATTGAGAATAACATGGCTGGATTTAATTGCAGATTACCTTTCCATAATGTAGTAACATAATTGAATGCTTTTACTGCTGATGGTATTGCAATTAATAAAGTTGTAAATGTAAATACAGAACCTAAAAATGGATTCATACCCGAAATAAACATGTGGTGACCCCAAACAATTGTAGATAAAAATGCAATCGCCATAATAGAACCAATCATTGCTCTATATCCAAAAATTGGTTTTCTAGCATTTGTAGAAATAATTTCTGACGTAATACCTAAAGCTGGTAATAAAACAATATACACCTCAGGGTGCCCTAAGAACCAGAATAAATGTTCAAATAATACGGGTGAACCACCTTGATAATGAAGAACCTCTCCTGAAATAAAAATATCTGATAAATAAAATGATGTACCAAAACTTCTATCGAAAACTAGCAGTAATGCAGCTGACAATAATACTGGGAAAGAAACTACACCAATAATCGCAGTAATAAAGAAAGCCCAAATTGTTAATGGCAATCTTGTCATTTTCATTCCTTTTGTACGTAAATTCAAAACAGTAACAATATAATTAAGCGCTCCAATTAAAGAAGAAGCTATAAATATTGCCATAGATACCAACCAAAGCGTCATCCCTGTACCAGAACCTGGTATAGCTTGAGGTAGCGCACTTAAAGGAGGATAAATTGTCCAACCTGCCGCCGCTGGTCCTGCTTCGACAAATAACGAAATAACCATTACAACACTAGATAAAAAGAACAACCAATAAGACACCATATTAAGGAATCCTGAGGCCATATCTCTTGCACCAATTTGCAAAGGAATTAATAGATTACTAAACGTTCCACTTAAACCAGCAGTTAATACAAAAAATACCATAATAGTACCATGTATTGTTACCAGTGCTAAATAAATATCAGGATCCATGATTCCATCTGTTTGATGTGAACCTAAAAAAGCTTCTACAACAGAGAATGATGTGTCTGGCCACGCTAATTGCAAACGAAAAAGCATTGACATTAATACTGCAATGATTCCCATAAACATACCAGTTACCAAGAACTGCTTAGAAATCATTTTATGATCGTGACTAAAAATGTATTTTGTTACAAATGTTTCTTTATGATGATGATCTGACATAACCTTAATTTTATTTGTATTTTATTTTTTTTAAATTTATTGAATTACCTCTGATAAAGTTGGTTGTTCTGACAACCACTTATTATACTCATCTTCTTCTACAACAGTAATTTTCATTTGCATATTGTAGTGAGAAGCACCACAAATCTTATTACATAACAATAAATAATCAAAAATATAAGGATCCTCTCCTTTTGCTTTTCTTATTTTATTGATACCAATAGATTTCTCTATCACCTCTGGTTGATTTCTCATTTCTTCTGTAGTGTATTTTGGCGTAAATCCAAACTCTGTAACCATACCTGGCACACAATTCATTTGTGCTCTAAAGTGTGGCATATATGCAGAATGTAAAACGTCTTGAGATCTAAATTTAAAATGCACCTTTCTACCTTTAGGTAAATACAACTCTGTAACTTGTTTATCATCTATACTGTTTTTATCAGACATATCTACACCCATAGTGTTGATACCTTTGATAAAATTAACATTTCCAAGACCTAATGTATTGTCTGCACCTGCGTATCTCGCATCCCATCTAAATTGTTGAGAATAAACCTCTATAACAATAGCATCTTCTTCGCTAGACAGATCCATTACATTGTTCCATTGCCATAAACCATAACCAATTAATCCTACTAAAACAATAGCTGGTGTAACTGTCCATATGAATTCTAACTTATGACTATCTGCATAAAACTTTGCTTTTTTATCTTTACTCCCTCTATATTTAAAAGTGAAGTAAAAAATTAAAAACTGCATGATAAACTGCACAATACCAATCAGCCAAAAAGTAATGTCAAATAAATTATCATCATGTTCTCCTTCATAAGAAGCAGATTCTGGTAGCATAATAACATTCATAAAGATTAAGCAATAAATCATCATTGCATAAAAGAACGCCATAAAATACATGGCATATTTACCTTGAGCAGCATTGTCTTTATCTGTGGCAATAGATTCTCTAAGATTTAAAATCCTAGTGATTTGCCAAACACTTACACCAATTGCAACACCTATAAAAATATAAAATAGAGCTAGCATATATCTTTTCTTAATTTATTATTTAAATTCAATTATTTCTTAATGATGATCGTTTGATCCTTCTCCCGTATGTTCAATATTGTAGTAATGAAAATGTTCACTTTCCTTCAAAAATGGATTCGCAACTGGAATTGGATTTGCCTTCGAAAATGCATTTAATGTAGTGTAGATTATCAAACCAATAAAAAACAAAACAGCGCCTATTTCCGGTATTCCAAAGAACCATTGTCCACCAACTGTTCCAGGCATTACCATTACAAATACATCAATGTAATGACCTGCTAAAATTACTACACCTCCAATAAAAACAAACCATGGTCTACTTTTAAAATCGCTATTTAGTAATAACAAAACAGGGAAAACAAAATTCATTACAACCATTGCTAAAAAAGGTAATTTATATTCTGTAAATCTAGCTACAAAATATGTAGTTTCTTCAGGAATATCTGCATACCAAATCAACATAAATTGAGCGAACCATAAGTACGTCCAAAAAACAGAAAAACCGAACATAAATTTTGCCAAGTCATGTATATGACTATCATTTATTTCTGGCAATGCACCTTTAGATCTTAAATAGATTGTAAAAAATGCAATTACTGTTAACGCACTTACTAATAAAGTAGCCAAAACATACCAAGCAAATAAGGTAGAGAACCAGTGAGGATCAAATCCCATTATCCAATCCCAAGACATCAACGTTTCTGTAATCATAAATAAAAACAAAAATATAACTGATGCATTATAGTTCTTCTTATACGTTTTTAGTCCGTCGTTAGCCGTATCTTCTTTAATAGAACTTTTTCTGATGAAAAATCTGTATAAATTCCATACCACTAAATAAATAATACTTCTAACAATGAATCCAGTTGAATTAATCCACCAAGATTTTCCTGCCACAATAGCGTCATAATTTTCACTTGTAGGATCAAAAGTCCCCTCTTTCATCCAAGGAAATAAATGATTATAATGCATTACAGACAGAATCAAAACAATCGCCATCAAGATAGATACAGGTAAAAGATTTGCTGTAATTGCCTCCATAACCCTTAATAGAACTACGGACCAACCTACCTGTGCAACTCGCTGTATTGCGTAAAATACCAAAACTAAAAGTGTCAGACCTAGAGAGAAAAACAACGCAACATAAAATGCCGACCAAGGTCTATTTTTCATTTGATGCAAAACGTGCTCTTCATGTTTGGCGATTTCACTAGCAGAGTGTCCTTGTTTAGGAACAGAATCATCATGAGCCGTTTCAGCGTGACTGGTATCACCATGAGCTCCATGAGAAGATTCAATAGCATGTTTAGCATCATTTATAGTAATTTTAGAACCACTATAAAAACCTAATGCTATACCTATAGCACCTAAAATGATAAGTACTAATGAGAATGTTTTTAATTTACCTGAGAATTGATACATATCTTTAATATTCTACCTTTATTACTCTACTTTAACAAATCTGCACGCAATACTTCAACATATTGTGCTATTTGCCAACGTTCTTTATAAGTTAATTGTCCTGAATGAGATCCCATCAAGTTTTTTCCATGCATTAAAACATGATAAATACTACCCTCTGTTATATCTCTATCTTTATAATTTGGAATACCTGCAAACTTTTCTGAAGTTGCTAAATAACCTTGACCAGCTCCTTTTTTACCATGACAAGAAATACAGTAAATGGTATACATTTTCTTACCATTATCTAAATTCTTTTCATTTTTCTCTAAAGGAGATTTTAAAGTGGTTTTAGCCAATTCATAACCTTCAATTGTATCAGGAATATCGTAAGATGGCGTTCCTCCTCTTGGAATTGTACCTGCTACTGGTCTACTATTTACCGGATTTCCGCCTAAACCATTCTCTGCATCTACATCATAAGGTATAGACTCATACATATCTGGCATGTACTGGTATTGTCTTGTCTTTTTATCGTTACAAGCAATTAAACTTGTAAGAACTACTATAGCAATAATTAATTTAAAATTCTTCATCGTCTCTATATTAGTGCTTCTCTACTACGTTAATTTCAACAGCACCTGTTTTTGCTAACAAATCAGTTAATTCTTCCTCGTTATTGTTTACAGGAATTTCCATTAAAAAATGATCATCCGTTGTTCTTGGATCTGGATTTTCTGCTTCTTTAAAAGGCCATATTCTACTTCTCATGTAAAAAGTAATCACCATTAAGTGCGCCGCAAAAAAGACAGTCAATTCAAACATAATTGGCACGAATGCTGGCATGTTTTCCATCCATGAAAAACTTGGTTTACCTCCAATATCTTGAGGCCAATCTTCTATCATCATATAATTCGTCATCCAAATAGCTACAGATAAACCTGTAATACCATAAAAGAATGCCGTAATAGCTAATTTTGTAGGTGCTAAACCCATAGCTTTGTCTAGACCATGAACAGGAAAAGGACAAAACACTTCTTCTATATGATGATGCTCTGCTTTTACAGTATGAACTGCATCTAACAAAACTTCGTCATCATTATAAAACGCATGTATAACTTTTGATGATTCCATAATTATCCGTTTAATAAGTTTTTAGCTTGTTCTGCCCAATTGTCTCTTTCTGCTCTACCAGGAAAAGAACCCGTAATTGAATCTAACAAATCATATTCCTCTTTCGTCATTTTACTTACTTGTTCAAAAGTAAATAAGCCAATTCCATTTAATACACCTTCTAATTTAGGGCCTACTCCGCTGATTTTCTTTAAATCATCAGCAGTTTGCGTATTGGGATCAAATTTTCCTAATTTATCAAAAAGCACATTAATTTTGTCTTCATTATCGTTTACTGCAACAACAGGTTCTGTAACAACAGTATTGATTGCAGGTTTACTAGGAATACCTTGTTCTCTTCTCTTCTTATAAAATTCACCTGAAGACTTTAAAATTGTTTTAACTTCTGCTTGGGCAATTACTGGAAAAGTTCTTGCATAAAGTAAAAATAAAACAAAGAAGAAACCAATTGTACCAATAAATATACCTACATCAACAAAAGTTGGCTCAAATCTCCACCAAGTAGAAGGTAAATGACCTTTACTTAATACGATTGCGATAATATCAAAACGCTCAAACCACATACCTATGTTAATAAATATTGAGATGATAAAAGACCAAATAAAACTTCTTCTAATTTTCTTTATCCACAAGAACTGAGGTGTTAATATGTTAAAGAATAAAAGCGAATAAAATGCCCATGCATATGGTCCAGTTGCTGCACCTACAGATAAATAAGTGTAATTTTCATATGGTGAACCCGTGTACCATGCAATAAAAAATTCAGTTGCATACGCTACAGCCACAATACCTCCAGTTAAAATAATTACAATATTCATGTACTCTACATGTAAACGTGTAATGTAGTCTTCCATATTTGTAACCTTACGCATTATCCCTAATAAGGTTTGTACCATTGCAAATCCTGAGAAAATTGCACCAGCTACAAAGTAAGGAGGAAATATTGTTGAGTGCCATCCTGGGTTAATTGAAGTAGCAAAGTCCATAGATACAATAGTATGTACAGAAAGTACTAAAGGTGTAGCCAAACCTGCAAGTACCAAAGATACCTCTTCAAAACGTTGCCAATCTTTAGCTCTACCTGACCAACCAAAACTTAATAATGCATATATTTTCTTTTGAAAAGGCTTTACAGCTCTATCTCTAATCATTGCAAAATCTGGTAATAAACCTGTCCACCAGAAAACTAATGAAACCGATAAATAAGTAGAAATTGCAAATACATCCCACAATAAAGGTGAATTAAAGTTTACCCAAAGTGAACCAAATTGATTTGGAATAGGTAATACCCAAAATGCATTCCATGGACGTCCCATGTGTATAATTGGAAACAATCCTGCCTGAAATACGGCAAAAATTGTCATTGCTTCCGCTGAACGGTTTATGGCCATTCTCCATTTCTGGCGAAATAATAATAGTACTGCAGAAATTAATGTTCCTGCGTGACCAATACCTACCCACCATACAAAGTTTGTGATATCCCAAGCCCAACCAATGTTTTTGCTTAATCCCCAAACTCCAATACCTGTTCCTACTGTATAAAAAATACAGCCAAAACCCCATAGCATTGCTGCTAAAGATATTGCAAATGCGATGTACCAATGTTTATTTGCTTTACCTTCTATAGGTTTCGCAATATCTTCAGTAATATCATGGTAACTTTTATCACCTAAAACTAAAGGTTCCCTTATGGGTGCTTCGTAATGAGACATATTTTTATATCTTAAATTTAATTACGCTTCGTTTGTGTTTCTTACTTTTACTTGATATATTACATTAGGCTTCGTTTGAAGGTAATCTAATACATTGTATGCTCTCTTATCTACTGCTAACGCAGCAACTTTATCTTCTTTGTTATTTACGTCTCCAAAAACTAAAGAACCAGTAGTACAAGCAGATGAACACGCTGTTGAAAATTCATCTTTATTTACTTTTCTACCTTCTTTTTTAGCTTTCAAAATAGTAGCTTGCGTCATTTGAATACACATAGAACATTTCTCCATAACTCCTCTTCCACGAACAACTACGTCTGGATTTAAAACCATTTTACCGTATTCATTATTCATATTGAAATCAAACTCATTGTTGTTTGCATATTCAAACCAATTGAATCTACGTACTCTATAAGGACAGTTGTTTGCACAGTATCTTGTACCAACACATCTATTATATGTCATTTGATTTTGACCCTGACGACCATGAGTTGTTGCTGCCACTGGACAAACAGTTTCACAAGGAGCGTGATTACAGTGCTGACACATCATAGGCTGAAAGGTAACCTCTGGATTTTCTGCTTCTGTTTCTAGAGCTTCATAAGTAGCTCCTCTACTTAAACCTAACTCCTTTGCCTCCTCTCGAGTTTCCACAGTTGAAGAATAATATCTATCAATACGCAACCAATGCATATCTCTACCAACTCTAACTTCATTTTTACCAACAACTGGTACATTGTTTTCTGCATGACATGCAACTACACAAGCACCACAACCGGTACAAGAAGTTAAATCTATAGATAGATTGAAATGATGACCAACTTCTCTATTATGTTCGTCCCAAAGATCTATTGTATTCGCTTCTACTTCTTGATGATCATAAGACACATATGCTGGTTTATTCCAACCATGATGATGATCTTTAGGATCTACAGTTTTAAACTCTTTTAGTGAAGCTACCTTTAAGATGTCATGACGACCAGCAATTGTTTTCTGTACTTGTGTACAAGCAAACTTATGAGTGCCCGATACTTTCTCTATACTAACATTATACTGAATATTATTACCATCTTTATAAAAAGGGTAGGCATTTACACCTACTTTCATTTCCTCTTTTAAACCAAAAGTTTTACCAAAACCTAAAGATAAACCTACAGAACCTTTGGCCTGACCAGGTTGTATCATTACAGGAACTACAACTTCAGCTCCATTAACTTTAACTTTGGCATAATCTCCATTTATAGCACCATTATCTTTCACTGGATTAGAGAAACCTAAGACCTTAGCATCTGCTATAGACATTGTTAAGTAGTTATCCCAAGAAGTTCTTGTAATTGGATCCGGAAACTCTTGTAACCAAGGATTATTCGCTTGTCTGCCGTCTCCTAAACCGGTTTTAATATATAAATTCAACTCCATGCCTGAAGAAGAAATACTTTTCTTTAATTGATTAGCTACATCAGAAATAACAACTTCAGACACATAATCAGATGTATTTGACGTTACATTAGCTGAATAATAACCATTATGCAAAGCTTTATTCCAAGAAGCAGCATTCAATACTTCTGTAGTCCAATAATTTTTTAAAAAATCGTAATATGAAGTAGTACTACCCGACCATTTTAACAAAACATCTTGTACTTGTTTTGTTTGAAATAAAGGTTGTATTGTTGGTTGCATTAAACCATAATTACCTTCTGAAAAATTAGTATCGCCCCATGATTCAAGAAAATGCGATGTTGGCAATGCATAATCCATTGCATCTACAGTTGCATTATTTTCTGTTGACAAACCAACCTTTAAAGAAACTTTACCTAAAGCTTCAATAAATTCAGTTGCATTTGGCAGCGTATATGCTGGATCAATATTGTAGGTTAATAAACCACCAATCTTTCCAGATTTCATATCAGTTATAACACCTTGAACTTCTTCAAAATTTCCTTGACGAATGTTTAACGTATTTTGTGTATCTAAAATATCACTATTTAATGCTTGGTTTATTGCTAAAGATATAAGCTGCGCATTAACATCGTTAATACCAGTCATCACTACACCTTTAGAACCAGCCTTCTTAAGCACTTTAGCTAATTTCTTTATTTCTCCATCAATTGGCGTTGCTTTTGATGATACTCCATTACCAGTGATTTCCTTGTATAAGTTTAACAAAGCAAATACAACGTCAGATGGTTTTGCAACCACACGTTTATCAGCATTTGCGCCAGTTAAAGACATATTGCTTTCTACCTGCACATGAAAAGACATTGCGCCTGTTTCAGGTTTTCTACCAGCAACATAGGCTTTTTCAAATCCACCATGAAAATCTCCTAAAAAATCAGCTCCAAAAGAAACTATTGCTTTAGCGTTCTCTAATTTATAGTTAGGTAATATTCTTTTACCGTACATTGCCTTAAAAGCATCTACTGCAGCAGATTCTGAAATCGCATCATATACTACATGACGAATATTAGGATATGCTGTTATAAAATCTGATATTACTTTTGATGTTGAAGGACTAGCTAACGTACCAGTTAAAAGAATAACAGGCTTTTCTGCTTCTTTTAATTTCAACAATGCATCACCAATTTCTTTATCTGCACTTGCCCAAGTAATTGCTTTACCTCCTTTGGTTGGTTCTTTTAAACGCAAAGTTTCATCATACAATGACAAAACAGAAGCTTGAACTCTAGCACTAGTAGAACCATTCGCCTCTTTGTTTGGCATAATTTGAATTGGTCTACCTTCTCTAGTTTTCACTAAAACGTTTGCATAATCAAAACCATCTGCAATAGAAGTTGCATACCAATCTGCAACACCAGCAATAATATCGTCTGGTTTTACTACATAAGGAATAGATTTTACAACTGGTCCTTCACAAGCTGCCAATGAAGCCGCTGCCGTAGTAAAACCAACGTACTTTAAAAAATCTCTACGCGAAGTAGAAGAATTCTCTAACGTTTCTTTATCACCTAAAAAGTCATCTGTAGGAATATTTTCTACAAATTCATTTTTCGCCAACGTTTCAACAACAGAACTACCTTGCAGTTCCTCAACACTTTTCCAGTATTTTTTGTTTGAAGCCATTTATATCTAGTTATTAGTTTATAGTTACCTATTTAAATTAATTATTTAAACGCAACCATCTTTCTTCTTTAATTAATAATGACACTTACCACATTCCAATCCACCTAACTGAGAGATTGTAACTTTATCTACTCCGTATTTATCAGCAAGCTGCTCATGAATTTTCTCATAATACTCGTTGCCTTTCAAATCAACATTTGTTTCTCTGTGACAATTAATACACCAACCCATTGTTAAGGGTGAATATTGATACATCTCATCCATTTCCTCTACAGGTCCGTGACATTTCTGACATGCAATACCTGCCACTGTTACGTGCTGAGCATGATTGTAATAAGCAAAATCTGGTAAATTATGAATACGAATCCATTTTACAGGCTTTTCTTCACCCGTATAAACTAACTCATCTTTATCCCAACCAACAGCTTCATACAATTTATCAATTTCCAAATCTAACTGCTGCTTACCATATGTTTGACCGTTCCACTGAATCTCAGTAGTTTCAGCAACTTCTGCAATTGCTTTATGACAGTTCATACACACGTTTAGTGACGGAATACCTGAATGCTTACTATGTTTTGCAGAAGAGTGACAATATTGACAATCCACTTTATTTTCTCCTGCATGTATTTTATGCGAGAAAGCAATTGGCTGAATTGGCTGATAACCCTGATCTACACCAACTTTAAATAAAGTTCCAAAAGTTACATAAGCCCCAATCAACAACAAAAATATAGTAGATAGCACTTTTAAGAAAGTATTGTTTTTAGCACCAATCCAAAGTTCTTGTAAATCTCTTCTTAAATTAGACTCAACACCAGGCTTACTACCCCCTTTTAACTCACTCACCTGCTTTAACAAACTAGAAATCATTAAAAAAGCAACAACTATAGCAGCAGCCAATAAATAAATTAACCACTCTGGCGCGCCAGATTTTTGAAGAACTTGACCACCAACAGTAACATCACCTGAGTCAACGACTTTCTTAATTTCACCTACAGTTGTATAATACAAAATATCATCAATCTGAACATCTGTTAACTGAGGAAAAGCAGTCATTGCAGTAGCGCTATACTGAGCAGCTTGAGCAGCCTCTGTATTTACTTTCTGAAATTCTGCATTATTCTTAATCCATGATTTTAACCAAGCATTTTCTCTACGCTCTTCAACACCACCTAAAGCAGGCCCAACTAACTTTTTATCTAATTTATGACATGAAGCACACTGAGATTTAAAAAGCTTTTTTCCTGCTTTTTGACGAGCCTCATCTACATCTTGCGCATAAGTCGAAATACTGAATGCAAAAACCAAAAGTAATGCAAAACTCTTGTGAAGTACTGAAAACAATTTATTGTATAAACCCACGCTTTTCATATTTACAAACTATAATTTTAATGTCTTATAAATGATCTAAAAATTGTATTTTAGATAGTGAGGCAAAAGTACTACATATTGCTAAATTTTGGAAAAAGAATACCTTCTTAAATACCAATTTATAATAATTCTAAATAGTAAAATTCACCAATTTATTCTGAACTAAGTCGTTATTTTTGTGGTATATTTTATAACGATGAAAAACAAATTAATTTTAGGAATTTTCTTATCGACATGTGGTGTTTTAAGCGCTCAAAACTCAACAAAAATAAGTAAAGAAATAAAGACATTTTTAGAAAAAAAACGAGATTATAACAGAGCTATAGGATTTGGATATTCTATTCAAATCTATAATGGGAAAGAAGTTACTGCCAAAAGTAGGTTGGCTAAATTTAAAGTGCTATACCCTACAGTAAAAACTAAATTAGTCTATAACGCTCCTGAATGGAAAGTGCAAGTAGGTACTTATAAAACTAAACTTGATGCAGATAGAGCAATGCTAATTTTTAAGAAAGAATATACTGGCTTAATAGCTGTTCCTTTGGGGAAATAAAATATAGCAAATGCTCGTTAAGATTAAATAAAAATCTTACTTATTCAATAAATAAAAAAGGCGAAATTCTGAAGAATTTCGCCTTTTTTATTTTCGCTTATCATTGATCTTATTTCAACTTCTTTTTTACAGCGACTTCTTTATATGCTTCTATAACATCTCCCACCAGAATATCATTATAGTTCTTTATTTGAATACCACAATCATATCCTTTAGCCACTTCTTTAACGTCATCTTTAAAACGTTTAAGTGCTTGTAAAGTACCGTCATGAACTACAATACCATCTCTGATAATTCTAATTTGAGAATCTCTAAAGATTTTACCAGAAGTTACCATACAACCTGCAATATTACCAACTTTAGATATCTTAAAGATTTCTCTGATTTCCACATTACCTGAAACCTCTTCTTTCATCTCTGGAGACAACATACCCTCCATTGCATCTTTAAGATCATTAATGGCAGCATAGATAATAGAATATGTTCTAATATCTACTTCTTCTCTATCTGCTACTGCTCTGGCGTTTCCTTGAGGACGAACATTAAATCCTACAATAATTGCATCTGAAGCCGTTGCTAAAAGTACATCACTTTCTGTAATGGCTCCAACACCTTTATGTAAAATATTTACCTGAATTTCTTCTGTAGATAATTTTTGGAAAGAATCTGTTAAAGCTTCTACAGAACCATCTACATCTCCTTTTAGGATAATATTTAATTCTTTAAAGTCTCCTAATGCAATTCTACGCCCAATTTCATCTAACGTTAATGTTTTCTGTGTTCTTACAGATTGTTCTCGCTGTAATTGAGAACGTTTCGATGCTATTTGTTTTGCTTCTCTTTCGTCTTCAAAAACATTAAATTTATCACCTGCTTGAGGTGCACCATCTAGACCTAAAATTGATACTGGTGTTGATGGTCCTGCTATTTCTAGATTATTTCCTTTATCATCAAACATAGCTTTTACTTTACCACTATGCTTACCTGCTAAAATATAATCTCCAATTTTTAATGTACCTGCTTGTACTAAAATAGTGGTTACATAACCTCTACCTTTATCTAGCAATGCCTCTACAACAGCACCAACTGCATTTTTATTAGGATTTGCCTTTAATTCTAAGACTTCTGCTTCAAGAAGTACTTTTTCTAACAACTCATCAATTCCTTGACCTGTTTTTGCAGAAATATCTTGCGATTGTATGTTACCACCCCATTCTTCTATTAATAAATTCATAGAAGATAATTGTGTCTTTACATTATCTGGATTTGCGTTTGGCTTATCTATTTTATTTATGGCAAATATAATTGGTACACCTGCTGCTTGCGCATGTGAAATGGCTTCTTTTGTTTGCGGCATCACATCATCATCTGCTGCAACCACAATAATTACCAAATCTGTTACTTGAGCTCCACGAGCACGCATAGCTGTAAAGGCTTCGTGACCTGGTGTATCTAAAAATGCTATTTTTTGATCTCCAACATTTACCGAATACGCACCAATATGTTGTGTTATTCCTCCACTTTCGCCCTCAATAACATTGGCATTTCTAATGTAATCTAGTAAAGATGTTTTACCATGATCTACGTGCCCCATTACTGTAATAATTGGTGCTCTTGTTTCTAAATCTTCTGGCTTATCTATTACTTCTTCTATAGATTCTTCTACTTCTGCACCAATAAATTCTACTTTATGGTCAAATTCTTCTGCTACAATAACTAATGTTTCTGCGTCTAAACGCTGATTCATAGTTACCATCATTCCTAAAGACATACACGCAGAAATAATGTTTGTTACAGGAACCTCCATCATTGTTGCAACTTCACTAACTGTAACAAATTCTGTTACTTTTAAGATCTTGTTATCTAATGCTTGTGCTTCTTGTTCTGCTTCTGATTGCTCTCTTCTGGCGTCTCTTTTATTTCTTCTATACTTAGCTCCTTTTCCTTTAGAAGATTTTCCTTGAAGTTTTTCTAACGTTTCTCTAACTTGCTTCTGGATATCTGCTTCTGTTGGCTCTTCTTTTTTAACATTACTAGGTCTTTGGTTGCCTCTTCCTTTAAAACCACCTCTATTGTTACCTGGACCTCTATTTCCAGGTCCTCTATTGCCTGCAGTTCTATTACCAGGACCGCCTGCTTTGTTTACAATACGTTTACGTTTCTTTTTAGGATCAGTGCCATCTTTTTTAGCTTCTGGCTTTTTCTTTTTAGGTTTTTCAAATTGCTTTAAATCAATTTTTTTACCTGTAAAATTAGGTCCATCTAACTTTTTGTATTGTGTTTTTATAGCCTCCGCATTCTCTGCAGTAATCTCTTCTTTTTTCTCTTCTTTTTTTACTGGAGCATCAACTTTAACAGGAGCGACGGTTTTTGGCGCTTTTGGCGCTTCTTCCGTTTTAGGTGTTTTCGGAGCTGGTTTTTCCTTTGGAATTAACTTAGATTTAATAACCAAACCTTCTAATTTAGGAGCTTTTGCTTTCACAACCTCAACTTCTTTTGGCTTTGGTTTTTCTGGCACCACTTCTTTTTTATCCTCAACAGGTTTTTCCACCTCTTTTTTAGGTGAAGGTTTACCTGCAGCATCAATATCTATTTTACCAACTGGCTTAAAGGCTAATTTTTCTGCTTTTGCTTTAAGAACTTCTTCTTTTTTAGCGTCTTCTGCTCTTTTTCTTTCTTGCTTAGCTTCTAGTTCTAAACGAATTGCCTCTTTCTCTTTTCTTTTTTCTTCTCCAACTTCCTTAGATGCCGCTTTTTTGCTTGCATCTGTTTGGAAACCATCAAGAAGTACTTGATAGACAGCACCAGAAATTTTAGTAGTTGGTCTAGATTCAATTTCGTGACCTTTATCTGCTAAATATTCTACTGCTCTATCAAGAGAAATATTTAATTCTCTTAAAACTTTATTAAGCCTCATTGTTTTGCCTTCAGACATATATTATTTTTTAGCCTTTAATTTTGTAAAAATATGACTTTTTACGTTTACTCTATAATTTTTAAACTACATCTTAGTCTTCAAATTCTTCTTTTAAAATTCTTTGAACATCTAAAATAGTTTCTTCTTCTAAATCGGTTCTTTTTACCAATTCTTCCACACTTGTTTCTAAGACGCTTCTTGCAGTATCTAAACCAATTTTCTTGAATTCTGTAATTACCCAGTCTTCAATCTCATCTATAAACTCTGTTAATTCTACATCTTCTTCTTCTAAACCTTCTCTCTTAACATCTATTTCGTAACCCGTTAATTCACTGGCTAAACGAATGTTAACACCACCTCTACCAATTGCTTTAGAAACTTCTTCTGGTTTTAATAAAACGCTTACACGTCCTTTTTTACCATTTTTTTCTTCTTCGTACATCTCAATTTCCATAGAAGTCACTTTTGCAGGACTTAATGCTCTTGAAATAAACAATTGTTCGTTTTTAGTGTAATTAATTACATCGATATTTTCGTTTCCTAATTCGCGCACAATTCCGTGAATTCTAGATCCTTTAACACCAACACAAGCTCCAACAGGATCTATTCTATCATCATAAGAATCTACAGCTACTTTTGCTTTTTCTCCTGGAATTCTTGCCACACCTTCTACAGTAATTAAACCATCAAAAACTTCTGGAATTTCTTGTTCAAATAATTTAGTTAAAAATGCTGGCGATGTTCTAGACAATATAATTGCAGGTTTATTACCTCTTAATTCTACGGTTTTAATTACACCTCTTACGTTATCTCCTTTTCTAAAGAAATCTGAACGAATTTGCTCGCTTTTTGGCAAAACAATTTCATTTCCTTCATCATCTAACAAAATAATGGCATTATGACGAATGTGGTGCACTTCTGCACTATATAAATCGCCTTCTAAATCTTTAAATTGTTTAAATATATTAGTGCTATCGTGTTCGTAAATCTTAGAAATTAAGTTTTGGCGTAATGCTAAAATAGCTCTTCGTCCTAAATCAATCAGCTTTACTTCTTCAGATACATCTTCACCTATTTCAAAATCGGGTTCAATTAATCTTGCTTCTGCTAATTCTATTTCTTCATTATCATCTTCAGAAAAACCATCTGCAACAACTATTCTATTTCTCCAAATTTCTAAATCTCCTTTATCTGGATTGATAATAATATCAAAATTATCATCAGAACCAAACTTACGTTTTAAAGCAGCTCTAAACACTTCTTCTAAAATAGACATTAATGTTACTCTGTCTATACTTTTATTATCTTTAAATTCTGAAAACGAATCAATTAACGCTATATTCTCCATTACATTTTTTGCTTAAAATACAATTTTCACTTTTGCTTCTTTAATATCTATGTAAGCTAAAGTTGCTGTTTTTTCTACAGTTACTTTACCTTTCCCAATTGGTTTAGGTTCTCTAGCTTTCCATTTTAAGACAATTTTATCTTGATCTGCTGCTGCTAAGGTTCCTTCTAATTCTTCTGTTTCGGTTTTTACTTTAAGAATTCTATTTATATTCTTTATGTACTGCCTTTTCTCTTTTAAAGGATATGCAATATCTGGTGTAGTTACTTCTAAAGAAAAATCGGTCTCTTCTCTATCTAAATTACTTTCTACGCTTCTACTAATTCTAATACATTCGCTTAAAGGAACGCCTTTATCGCCATCTACAGTTATCTGTATTTTATTGTTTTCTGATATGTTTAAATCAATTAAAAACAATGTTTCGTTCTCTTGTAACGCTTCCTCTACTAAGTTTTTTACTTTTTTCTGATCCATTTTACACCTTAAAATAAAGTATAAAAAGAGGGGCCTTTATAGCCCCTTCTTTCTTCATTTACATTAAATTTCGATGCAAATATACAAATTGTTTGCGATTTAACAAAAGTATATTTGATACTATATTTTATAGAATATAATCTGTACTTACAAAATTAGACGATTTTTTGTCTAACAACTCTTTTAAAATAGCACTATTGTAAGCTGTATCTTTTGCCGCTACAAAGGTTCTTATAGAAAAAGAACGTAATGCATCATGCACACTTAATGTAGCAACTGCAGAATCTTTTCGACCTGTAAAAGGATATACATCTGGACCTCTTTGTGCAGCACTATTTAAATTTACTCTACACACTAAATTTACCAAAGTATCTATTAAAGGTGCTAATGTTTTTACGTTGCTACCAAACACACTTACTTGTTGGCCATAATTAGAAGCGGCCATATCATCTAGCGGTTCTTGTATATTTTTAAAAGAAACAATAGGTATTACTGGCCCAAATTGTTCTTCTTCAAAAACTCTAGATTCTTTTGATACGGGATATAAAACTGCCGGAAAAATATAATTTTCTGTAGTTTCACCTCCTTTTTTATTAATAATTGCTGCGCCTTTTGCTACTGCATCATCAATTAAACCTTGAATATATGCAGGTTTATTAGGTTCTGGTAATGGCGTTAATTTTACGTTATCTTCCCAAGGATTTCCAAACTTTAAAGCGTCTACAGCTTTTGTAAAACGTTTATTAAACTCGTCTACAATATGCTCATGTACATATAATATTTTTAAAGCCGTACAACGTTGGCCATTAAAAGATGTGCTTCCTGAAATACATTCTGCAATTGCCAAATCTAAATCTGCATCTGGTAAAACAATTCCTGGATTTTTTGCTTCTAAACCTAAAACCAAGCGCAATCTGTTTTTCTGCGGATGATTTTCTTGTATTGCATTTGCTGATTTACTATTACCTATTAAAGCTAAAACATCTACCAAACCTGTTTTCATTATTGGTGTTGCCAGCGTTCTTCCTCTACCATAAATAATATTTACTACACCTGCTGGAAAACTATTTTGAAAAGCTTCTAAAAGTGGCGATAGCAATAAAACACCATGTTTTGCCGGTTTAAAAACGGTTGTATTCCCCATAATTAAAGCAGGAATTAACAGCGCAAAAGTTTCATTTAAAGGATAATTATAAGGCCCTAAACAAAGTACAACGCCTAATGGCCCTCTTTTTATGTGCGCGTAAACTCCACTATGCTTTTCAAACTTTGCAGAATCTCTATCCATTTTTTTGTAGTCTTCAATAGTATCATAGATATATTCTACAGTTCTATCAAATTCTTTTTCTGAATCTGGTAAAGATTTTCCTATTTCCCACATTAATAATTTTACAATGGCTGCTCTTTTGGTTTTCATTTGCGCTGCAAACTTTTCCATAGCTACAATTCTATCTTCAACTCTCATTGTTGGCCATAAACCCTGACCTCTATCATAGGCTTTTACAGCTGCATTTAAAGCATCAATACCTTCTTCTCCTGTTAAATTTGGTACAGTTCCTAAAAGTGTAGGTTTGTATTTTTCTGTAGATGAAATTGTGGAATAAACAGCCGCAGTTTCTCCTGTCCATTTTTTTAATTCTCCACCAACTAAATAGGTATTTTGATTTAAAGGTGTGGTAATTTTATATGTATCTGGAATTTGTTTTAATGTTTCTGTCATAATTTAATTTTAATAAAAATCTTAAAATTTAAGTAGGTTATTTCATCTTCAAAATTATATGAAAATAGTAGGTGAACTATCCTTTGCTATCTTGAAAAACCAAAGGATTATAAATAAATTATTAAAATTGAAGTTTCTTTTAATTTATACTAAAAATTGAAATAAATCTGGCATTTCGTTTAAATATTCACCAAAAAAATTACGCTCTTTCATTCTTTGCATTAATGGTTCTAAATCTGATTTGCATTGTAGTTGTAAACCCACAACTGCTGCCCCATTTTCTCTATTGGTTTTTTTTGTGTATTCAAAATGCGTAATATCATCATTTGGCCCTAAAATATCTACAACAAACTCCTTTAAAGCTCCTGCTCTTTGTGGAAATTTTACAATAAAGTAGTGTTTTAAATTTGCATAAAGCAATGCTCTTTCCTTAATTTCTGCTGTTCTAGTAATATCGTTATTACTACCGCTAACAATGCAAACTACATTTTTACCTTTAATTTTATCTGCATAAAAATCTAATGCTGCAATACTTAACGCTCCTGCAGGTTCTACTACAATAGCATCTTTATTATACAAGTCTAAAATAGTTTGGCATACCTTGCCTTCTGGAACTAGAATTACATCTGTTAAATTTTGTTTACAAATTTCAAAATTTAAATCTCCCACTCTTTTTACAGCAGCACCATCTACAAAAGAATCTATATTTTCTAATGCTGTATTTTTATTGTTTTTTATAGATACCAACATAGAAGGAGCTCCTTCTGGCTCTACACCAATAATTTTTGTGTCTGGTGATAAT
The DNA here is from genome assembly GCF_947495205.1 of uncultured Polaribacter sp. Taxonomy (GTDB): domain Bacteria; phylum Bacteroidota; class Bacteroidia; order Flavobacteriales; family Flavobacteriaceae; genus Polaribacter. The sequence continues at coordinate 180,268 of NZ_CANLXV010000002.1, forward strand.
TCTTTAAAGACAGAAGATAAACCTGCAGATAAACCACCACCACCAATAGAAACAAATACATAATCTATTTTTTCTGTGGCTTTTTTTAAGATTTCTAAACCTACAGTTGCTTGTCCTTCAATTACTTTCTTATCATTAAAAGGATGTATAAATGTTTTTTCTTTTAAATCGCATTCTAATTTTGCTGCATTATAAGCATCATCAAACGTATCACCTTCAATGACAATATCAATAAAATCTTCACCAAACATTTTTACTTGATTAATTTTTTGATTTGGTGTTGGCGAAGGCATAAAAATAGTACCTTTTATTTGTAGCAATTTACAAGACAAAGCTACACCTTGCGCATGATTGCCTGCACTTGCACACACAATACCATTTTGTTTTTCTTCTAAAGTTAAAGAAGACATTTTGTTGTATGCGCCTCTAATTTTATAAGATCTAACCACTTGCAAATCTTCTCTTTTAAAGAAAATGTTTGCTTTAAATTCTTTAGAAAAAGTACTATTTATTTGTAATGGCGTTTTATAAGCAACACCTTTCAGTTTTTTTGCAGCTGCCTTTACGTTTTCTAAACTAGGAAAATAAATTTCGTGATTTTGCATAATCAAATGTAAAAAGAAAACTTATAACTTCTTATAAATTGAGTTTTAAAATAATTGTAAATCTTAAATAATGTTCGCTATTTTGAGTTGTTTCTATTTGATAAAAATTCCTTAAAAAGGAATAATAAAACAACTGCTTAAAGAGGTTTCTATGCTTCTCTTTTTTCTTTATATTTTCTTTGAGATGAAAATGTTATAGATTGAAAAGAAAGCATTCATTACTTTTAAGAAGTAAAAAAACTGTTTTTTAAGCAAAAAAAAAGTACAGTTAAAAACTGTACTTTTTTTTGCTTATTCTGCTTAATTTTAAGCAGATTTTATCACTTTCATTGCAGTCATAGAAGCTCTTAATTCTGCGCCTACTATTTCTACTGGGTGATTTCTAATGATGCTATTAATTTTGATTAATTCTTGGTTATCTACACCATTTTCTGAACTAAATGATTTTCCTATTACATTGGTAGAAACCGTTTTCATAAAATCTGTTAATAAAGGCTTACAAGCATGGTCAAATAAATAACAACCATACTCTGCAGTATCAGAAATTACACGATTCATTTCAAATAATTTTTTACGTGCAATGGTGTTTGCAATTAATGGTGTTTCATGTAAAGACTCATAATAAGCAGATTCTTCAATAATTCCAGCTTCTGTCATTGCTTCAAAAGCTAACTCTACACCAGCTCTCACAAAAGCAACTAATAATGTTCCATGATCAAAATATTCTTGTTCAGAAATTTCTTCACTTGTAATTTCTTGCTTTTCAAAAGCAGTTTCTCCAGTTGCTGCTCTCCAAGTTAATAAGTTTTTATCATCATTTGCCCAATCTTCCATCATGGTTTTAGAGAAATGACCAGAAATAATATCATCCATATGCTTTTCGAATAATGGACGCATAATATCTTTTAATTCTTCTGATAAACGAAACGCTTCTATCTTAGCAGGATTAGATAACCTATCCATCATGTTGGTAATTCCACCATGTTTTAATGCTTCCGTAGTAGTTTCCCAACCATACTGAATTAGTTTTGCCGCATAACTTGCATCAATTCCTTCTTCTACCATTTTATCAAAAGATAAAATAGCACCTGTTTGCAACAAACCACATAAAATAGTTTGTTCTCCCATTAAATCAGACTTTACTTCGGCTACAAAAGAAGAAGCTAATACTCCTGCTCTATCTCCACCTGTTGCCACTGCATATGCTTTTGCTTGTGCCCAACCTTTGTTTTCTGGATCATTTTCTGGGTGAACTGCAATTAACGTTGGTACACCAAAACCTCTTTTATATTCTTCACGTACTTCAGAACCAGGACATTTTGGAGCCACCATAATCACTGTTAAATCTTCTCTAACTTTTGTACCTTCTTCTACAATATTAAATCCGTGAGAATAACTTAATGTTGCTCCTTTTTTCATTAACGGCATTACTGCATTAACTACTTTGGTGTGTTGTTTATCTGGTGTTAAATTTAACACTAAATCTGCTGTTGGAATTAACTCATCATAAGTACCCACAGTAAAACCATTAGAAGTTGCATTTTCATAAGATGCTCTTTTTTCATCTATAGCTGCTTGACGCAAAGCGTAAGAAATATCTAAACCAGAATCTCTCATGTTTAAACCTTGGTTTAAACCTTGTGCACCACAACCTACAATAACTATTTTTTTCCCTAAAAGTACAGCTACTCCTTCTGAAAATTCAGAAGAATCCATAAATCTACATTTTCCTAATTGCTCTAATTGTTTTCTTAATGGTAATGTGTTAAAATAATTTGACATTTTATTTAATTTAGTTATTGTATGTTTTTAACAATGTTGATATTTTCATTTCTTCTTTGGTAACTGCAATTAAACCAGATCTTGTGTATTGCATAATACCAAAAGGTGCTAGTTTGTTGTATAAATTTACAATTTCCTCTTTTTTTCCAGATTTTTCTAAAACAAAAAATTCTTTATTTACAGTTACTATTCTAGCATTACTTTCTTTTATTATATTTTGAATTTGACGTTCTTCAAATAATAATTCAGATTTAATTTTAAATAAGCCGGCTATTTGATAAATAATTTCATCTAAAGTGTGGTAATAAGCTTTAATTACCTCTACTTGCTTTTCTATTTGACCAATAATTTTCTGAATTCCCACCTCATTCATATTTACCACAATGGTAAATTTAGAAACACCATCAATTTCTGATGGAGAAGTATTTAAACTCTCAATATTAATATGTCTTCTTTGAAAAATTGCTGAAATTCTATTTAGCAACCCAATATTATTTTCAGTATAAACTGATATTGCGTATAATTGTTTTTCTTCTGTACTCATACTTTATAATATGATAGAAAAAAGATGATAGAAATAAGATAGCTATCTTTGTTTTACTAAAACCTTTAATCTTTGTTCTTTATGCTCTTTTCTTATTCTTTAATTACTCTAATCTAATATCTGCAACACTTGCGCCAGAAGGAACCATAGGAAAAACATTTCCTTCTTTTTCTACACAAACTTCTAAGAAATAAGCTTCTTTACTTTCCATCATTTCTTTTACAGCTTCCTTTAAATCTGCTCTTTTTACCACTTTTCTAGCTTTTAGATAATAAGCTTCTGCAATGGCTACAAAATTTGGATTTGTCATTTCTGTAGAAGCATAACGCTTGTCAAAAAACAGTTGTTGCCATTGACGCACCATTCCTAAAAATTCATTATTTAAAACCACAACTTTTACAGCTGCTTTTTGCTGAAAAATAGTACCTAATTCTTGTATGGTCATTTGGTAACCACCATCACCAGAAATAGAAACTACTTCGCGTTCTGGAGCCGCCATTTTTGCACCAATTGCCGCTGGTAAACCAAAGCCCATTGTACCCAAACCACCAGAGGTAATATTACTTTTGGTTTTATTAAAGTCTGCATATCTACAAGCAATCATTTGGTGTTGCCCAACGTCTGTTACAATTGCAGCTTCTCCTTTACTTTGTATGTTAATTTCATTAATAACTTCTCCCATAGTTAACCCTTCTTTAGTTGGATGGATGTCGTTTTTAATTACTTTATTGTATTCTATATCGTATAAATCTTTAAATTCTTGATGCCATTCTGTATGAGAATTCTCTTTAATTAAAGGTAAAATAGCGGTTAAACTAGCTTTTGCATCTCCCAAGACAGCAATATCTGCTTTTACATTTTTACTTATTTCTGCAGGATCTATTTCAAAATGAATAACCTTGGCTTGTTTTGCATATTTATTTAAATCGCCAGTAACCCTATCGTCAAAACGCATACCAATAGCAATTAAAACATCACATTCATTGGTTAATTTATTTGGCGCATAATTACCATGCATACCCAACATACCCACATTTAAAGGATGAGAAGTTGGTATAGCAGAGGCTCCTAAAATTGTCCAAGCTGCAGGAATACCTGCTTTTTCTACCAAAGCAATCAATTCTTTTTCTGCTTCACCTAAAACAACACCTTGCCCCCAAATAATAAATGGTTTTTTAGCATTGTTTATCACTTTTGCAGCAGCTTCTACAGAACTTACATCTGTTTTTGGAACAGGATTATAGCTTCTAACTTTTGTACATTTTTCATAAGAAAAATCAAACTCTTCAAACTGTGCATCTTTAGTAATATCTACCAAAACAGGTCCTGGTCTACCACTTTTAGCAATGTAAAATGCTTTTGCTAATGCTGCAGGAATATCTGCTGCTTTAGTAACTTGGCAGTTCCATTTGGTAACAGGTGTAGAAATACCTACAATATCTGTTTCTTGAAAAGCATCTGAACCTAGTAAATGTGAAGGAACTTGACCTGTAATACACACCATTGGTGTAGAGTCTATTTGTGCGTCTGCAATACCTGTAATTAAATTGGTAGCTCCTGGACCAGAGGTTGCTATAGCAACACCAACTTTACCAGAAATTCTTGCAAAACCTTGTGCAGAATGTGTTGCACCTTGCTCGTGACGTGTTAATACATGATGAATTTTGTCTTGAAACTTATATAATTCATCATAAACAGGCATTATTGCACCTCCAGGATATCCGTAAATAATTTTTACTTCTTCTTCGATTAAACATCTAACAATTGCCTCACTACCAGAAATACGTATTGTAGATTTGGTTGTATTTTGTATTGATTTTATGGTTTTTGTTTCCATATTGTATCTTTTTAGATGAGAGAAAAAAGATGATAACCTAAAGACTTTCTAATCTTTTTCTTTTCTCTTTATTTTTTGTCTTTACTCTATTTATTTATTTTCTAAAGCTGCTATACTTAATCGAATTCAGCATAAAAAGCTTAAAAAAAATTTACAAATCTGTAACACAGCCTTTAGAAGCAGATGCTACTGTTTTTGCATATTTGTATAAAATACCTTTTTTATGTTTTGGTTCTGGAGCAACCCATTTTGCTTTTCTTTCTGCTAATTCTTCATCAGAAATTAAAACATTTATAGAATTGTCTTCTGCACTAATTTTAATTTTATCTCCTGTTTCTAATAGTCCGATTGCGCCACCATTAATTGCTTCTGGTGTTATATGCCCTACTACAAAACCATGTGTACCTCCAGAAAAACGACCATCTGTAATTAAAGCTACAGATTTACCTAAACCAGCTCCCATAATTAAAGAAGTTGGCTTTAACATTTCTGGCATTCCTGGACCTCCTTTAGGACCAACGTATCTAATAACAACAACATCTCCTCTTTCTACTTCTCCGTTAGAAATTCCTGTATTAGCAGCTTGCTCACCATCATAAACAACGGCTTTTCCTTCAAATAACAAACCTTCGTTTCCAGAAATTTTTGCTACAGCACCTTCTTCTGCAAGATTACCATATAAAATCTGTAAATTTCCTGATTTCTTTAAAGCATTTTCTTTTTGATAGATAATGTCTTGTTCTTCAAATTCAATTGCTTCTACATCTGCTAAATTTTCTGCTAATGTTTTACCTGTAACCGTCATACAATCGCCATGTAAATATCCATTTTCTAATAAATATTTCATAATTGCAGGAATACCACCAACACCATGAACATCTTCCATTAGATATTTTCCAGATGGTTTTAAATCTCCAATTAAAGGAGTTCTATCACTTACCCTCTGAAAATCATCTAAAGTAAAATCGATATCAGCAGCATGGGCAATTGCTAAAAAGTGCAATACTGCATTTGTTGACCCTCCTAAAGCATTTACTAAAGTAACCGCATTTTCTAAAGATTTTTTAGAAATAATATCTTTTGGCTTTAAATCTAATTCTAACAAGTTTTTTATAGCTCTTGCTGTTCTTTCTGCTTCAGATAATTTATTAGGGTTTTCTGCAGGAATTGATGAATTATAAGGCAATGCAAAACCCATACATTCTATTGCAGATGCCATTGTATTTGCTGTATACATACCACCACAAGCACCAGCTCCTGGTATAGCTCTTTTTATAATTTCTTTATATTCTGCTTCATCTATTTCTCCTGCTACTTTTTGCCCTAGAGCTTCAAAAGCAGATACAATATTTAATTTTTTTCCTTTGTATTTACCAGATGCTGTAGAACCACCATACATCATTATAGAAGGTCTATTTAAACGCAACATTGCAATAATGGAACCTGGCATATTTTTATCACACCCAACAATAGCTACTAATGCATCATAACTTTGTGCATTCATTACTGTTTCCATAGAATCTGCAATAATATCTCTAGATACCAAAGAGTAATTCATACCTGATGTTCCCATAGAAATTCCGTCTGAAACACCAATAGTATTAAATCCTAAACCTACCATATCTGCAATATTACACTCTACTTTAACTTCGTCTTTTAAACGATTTAAGTGCATATTACAAGGATTACCATCATAGCCTGTACTGGCAATACCAATTTGGGCTTTTCGCATATCATCATCTGTTAATCCTGCTGCATATAGCATGGCTTGAGACGCTGGCTGCGATTCATCTTGTGTTAATCTTTTGCTATGTTTATTTAATTCCATCTATTAAATTCTTCAAATTGTTGACTAAATTATTCTATTTCTCTAATTTCTTTGCATTAAATGCAATCTGACTCTTTACACTCATGCCTTACAAAAAATATATAACTAACTTATTTACAGGTGATTAACATTATATTATTATGATACTCAATCCTTAAAATAAATTCAAAAAAAAACTTCCAAATTAAAGGAAGGTTTCTTTACAAATTCTAAAAAGACAGCTTCCATATCAATAGGTAATCGTTACCTTGACAATTGCGTTTAAAGTTATATGTAATATTTGTTGTTTCATGAATACAAACGTATTGTTTTTTTTAAATTATGGTACTTTGACCAGCATGCATGTTTATAAAATTTAAATTACTATCTTCTTGATTTAAGATGTAATCTGCTATAAAATCTCCTACTTTAGATGTTTTTGCAGGATATTTATTTTTACCTTTAATATCTTCTGTGGTAATATTTAAATCTAAAGATTTTTCTACGGCTCTTTCTATAGCATCTGCCTCTTCAGTTAAGCCTAAATGCTCTAATAACATGGCTGCTGATAAAATAGATGCTAGTGGGTTTGCTATATCTTTACCAACTGCTTCTGGATAAGTTCCATGTACTGGCGTAAAAATTGCATTTTCTTCTCCAAAAGAAGAAGAAGCCAAAACTCCTATTGACCCAGAAATTACTGCTAACTCATCAGAAAACAAATCTCCAAACAAATTATCTGTAAGAATTACATCAAATTTAGTGGGTTGCAAAATTAGTTTTTTTGAAGCATTATCTGCATACAAATACTCTAATTTTACATCTTTATATGTTTTAGCAATTTCTGTAACTGTTTTTCTCCACAAACGTGAAGTTTCTAACACATTAGATTTATCTATTAAAGTTACTTTTTTCCTTCTGCCTTGTGCAGCTTTAAAGGCACGGTGTGTAATACGCGTTATTTGATGCACACTATATGTAGAAATATCGGTTGCAATTTCCCCATCTTCACTTAACTCTTTCTTACCAAAATAGCTACCACCTGTTAATTCTCTAAAAACAACTATATCTGTACCTTTTACAATTTCTCTTTTTAAAGGAGAGTTTTTAATAAGCTGACTAAATACTTTAACAGGGTTTATATTGCAGTATAAATCTAGTTCTTTTCTTAAAGTTAACAAACCTTGTTCTGGTCTTATTCTTAAAGATGGATCTTGATCGTATTTTGGATCTCCTATTGCACCAAATAAAATAGCGTCTGCATTTTTACAAACCTCAATTGTTTTTTCTGGCAAGGGATTACCTTCTGTTTCTATAGGTGCAGTACCTAATTGCGCTTCTTCATATAAGAAAATATGATTGTACATTTCTGCAACAGCATCTAAAGCTTTTTTTGCTTGGTTGGTTACTTCTGGACCAATACCATCTCCTGGAATTACAGCTATTTTATATTTCATCTTTTAAAAATATAATAGATATTTTATAGTATTCTAACCAAAGAACAATTAAATCATTGTTATTTTAGAACTTTCACTTACTTTTTTCATAATTTGATGAATATCATCATCCTTAACTTCTTTTTGCTTATCTGCAGTTTCTAAAAAAGTTTTATACGCACTATCTAATTGTACCTTTGTAAGTTCGTAACCTATTTTCTTAGCTCTATACGCCAAAGCTGCTCTACCACTTCTAGCTGTTAAAACAATTGCACTCTCTGTTACTCCAACATCTTCAGGATCCATAATTTCATAAGTTTCCCTGTTTTTTATAACTCCGTCTTGATGAATTCCAGAACTGTGGGCAAATGCATTTGCCCCAACAATAGCTTTATTAGGCTGTACAGGCATACCCATACTTTCTCTTACCATAATAGAGGTATCATATAATAACTTTGTATTTATAGAAGTTTCTAAATTTAAATAAGGATGTTGCTTTAACACCATTACTACTTCTTCTAAAGCTGTATTACCTGCTCTTTCACCAATACCGTTTATGGTACATTCTATTTGACGAGCACCATTAATAACACCAGAAATAGAGTTGGCTGTAGCCATACCCAAATCATTATGACAATGACAAGAAAGTATTACATTATCAATTCCTTTTACATTTTCACGTAAATATTTAATTTTTGCCCCATATTCTTCTGGCAAACAATAACCTGTTGTATCTGGAATATTTAACACAGTAGCACCTGCTTTTATTACAGCTTCGCACACTTTAGCTAAATAAGCATTATCTGTTCTACCTGCATCTTCTGCGTAAAACTCTATATCTTCTACAAAAGATTTTGCATAAGAAACTGCTTTAACAGCTCTTTCTATAACGGCATCTCTAGAAGATTTAAATTTATATTTTATATGAGAATCACTTGTACCAATACCTGTATGAATTCTTGGATGCTTAGCAAATTTTAAAGCTTCTGCAGCTACTTTAATATCGTTTTCTACAGCTCTAGTTAAACCACAAACGGATGCATTTTTAACTATTTTAGCAATTTCTGAAACCGAATTAAAATCTCCAGGACTAGATACAGGAAAACCAGCTTCAATAACATTTACACCTAATAAATCTAAACGTTCTGCAATAACTAATTTCTGTTTTGTATCTAATTTACAACCAGGGACTTGCTCACCGTCTCTTAAAGTTGTGTCGAAAATTTGTACTTGATTATTTTGCATGATTTCTATATTATATATCAAATATATGTATTGTGATTTGCTTATATTTATGAAGTTGCATAAATTCACGATTCCTAAGAGATTCACGAAATATATAAAATACTGAATAACAATATTATATGAGTAAAATCATTACATCCGCCAACCAACAAAATGATGCCCTTTTTGTGCTAATTAAGTCTTTAACTAAATCAGAAAAAAGGCAATTTAACCTATATGTAGGCAGACTTGGTGGTAATGTTGATGCCAAGTTTTTCTCTCTTTTTAAGTTTTTAGAAAAATTAAAAACTTATGATGAAAAGGTTATTATTGGCAGTGGTATTGTTTCTAAACAACAATTATCTAATTTAAAAGCACATTTATACAAACAAATTTTAATTAGTTTACGTTTAAATCCTGCGCATAAAAACGTTAGAATTCAAATTAGAGAACAATTAGATTTTGCTACAGTATTGTATCAAAAAGGATTATACAAACAAAGTTTAAAATTGTTAGAAAAAGCTAAAAACATGGCTTTAGATAATGAAGAAAAAAACATAGCTTATGAAATTGTAGAATTAGAAAAAGTTATAGAAACACAATATATTACTAGGAGTTTAAGCAATAGAGCAGATCAACTTTCTGTGCAAGCCAAAGAATTAAGCCAGCAAAATGTTATTGCCAGTAAACTTTCTAATTTATCACTGCAATTATACAGCCATCTATTACAAAACGGCTATGTGAAAAATGAAAAAGAGCTAGAATTTGTAAACAAATATTTTGCAGAAAGATTACCAAAATACAATTATAACAAACTTGGTTCTCGCGAGCGTTTGTGGTTATTTAAAGCCAACCTTTGGCATAGTTTTTTAGTTCAAGATTTTTTACAAAGCTATAAATACGCTAGCAAGTGGGTTAATTTATTTAAAGAAAACAACAAACTAATTATACTACATCCTGTTTTTTATTTAAAAGGAATTAATTATTTATTAGAAGCCTCTTTTTTAGTTAAAAAAGTAACTACGTTTAAAAAAGAGTTGGCCTTATTTGAACAAAATATTGAAGCAAAAAGTATTCCGTTAAACACCAACACAGAGTTATTAATATTCCAATACTTATATGCTAACAAATTACATTTACACTTTTTAGAAGGTAATTTTATAGAAGGTGAATATTTAGTAGAAATTATTAATGCAAAAATTGAAGTATACAAAAATAGACTAGACAACCACTACATAGTAATGTTGTACTATAAAATAGCATGTTTATATTTTGGCATGGATAAAAACAAAGAATGCATTTTCTATCTTCAGAAAATTATAAAATCTAAAAACTTAAGTTCTGCAGAAGATTTACAATGTTTTGCAAGAATTTTAAATTTAATTGCGCATTACGAATGTGGGTTAGATTACGATTTAGAAAGACAATTTATAGATACTTATAAATTTCTATTAAAAATGGAAAACCTGCAAGAAGTACAAAAAGTGTTTTTAGCCTCTATTAGAGATTTAAGTGATGTTTTTCCTCATGAAATTAAGGGAGAATTTAAAAAAATTCATGCAAAACTTAAAATTTTCGAAAACCATCCTTATGAAAAAAGAGCTTTTTTATATCTAGACATACTATCTTGGTTAGAGAGTAAAATACAGAACAAACCAATTGCATTAATTATTAAAGAAAAAACAAAATTATTAGCAAAATAATTAAATTTAAATAAAATAATGTATTTTATTTTATGAATTTAACAGAAGTTAAAACTAAAATAAAAAAAATCTTTAATACATAAACGTATTTTAATTAATACTACTACTTTTGCTTTGTGCATTTTTCTAAAACAAACATAAAAAATATACAAACCACAACTGTGGTTGCAATCGCTATGGGAAATAATACACGTACTTCTACAATTACCCTTTAGGGGTTCTCTATATTATACAAACTCAGGTAAAACAATTTCGATACAATCGAAAAAAGCATTATAAAACATTAATTTTCATTATTTTATTTCAAACAAAATGAAAGTATTAAAATTTGGCGGTTCATCTGTCGCAAATTCAGAAAACATAAAAAAAGTATTAGCAATTGTTGCTAATGCAGCTCAAAATGAAAAAGTTGCAGTTGTAGTTTCAGCATTTGGTAAAACTACCAATAATTTATTGTCAGGAGCTAATTTAGCTTTAAGCGATATTAAAAAAGCAAAAGAAAATCTTTCAGAAATTGAAGATTTACACAATCAAATTATAGAAGAGTTAATTACAAATAACAAAACAATTATTATAGACAAAGTAACTAGTTTATTTGATAATTTATATTCTATTTACGAAGGTGTTTTTTTACTACAAGAATTGTCAAACAAAACTTTGGCTAAAATTTCTAGTTTTGGCGAAAGATTATCGTCTTATATTATAGCAAACGCAGCTAAAGAAACTTTAGACGCTACACATAAAGAAAGTAGAACATTAATTCTTACAAATGATGATTTTCTAAACGCACAAGTAGACTTTGAAACTTCAAACAAAAATATTAAGTTATTTTTTAAAGAAAATAAACACCAAGTTACACTTTTAGGAGGTTTTATTTCTGCGAACAGCAAAGGAGAAACAACTACTTTAGGAAGAGGAGGCTCTGATTATACTGCTGCCATTTATGCAGCCGCTTTAAACACAAGCGAATTACAAATTTGGACAGACGTTCCTGGTATGTTTACTGCAAATCCTAGAGTTGTAAAACAAGCCTATGCTATTTCAGAAATTTCTTATGAAGAGGCTATGGAATTATCGCACTTTGGTGCAAAAGTTTTGTATCCTCCAACAATTCAACCTGCTTTAAGAAAAGAAATTCCTATTCGTATTAAAAATACTTTTGAACCAGAAAATGTTGGTACTTTAATTTGTAAAAATCCTAAAAACAATAACGAAGTTAAAGGAATATCACATATAGAAGATATTAGCTTAATTACGTTAGAAGGCGGTGGAATGATTGGAATTCCAGGTTTTTCTAAGCGTTTATTTGCAACACTTTCAGTAGCAAAAATAAATGTAGTTTTTATTACGCAAGCTTCATCAGAACACTCTATTTGTGTTGGTGTTTATGAAAACGATGCTACCAAAGCGCAAGCACTTTTAAACGAGACGTTTCATATAGAAATTGATAGAAAAAAAATACAACCAATACAAGTAGAAAATAACTTGGCAATTATTGCTGTGGTTGGAGAAAGCATGAAAAACTACCAAGGTTTAAGCGGACAAATGTTTAGCGCCTTAGGTAAAAACAACGTAAATGTTAGAGCAATTGCACAAGGTTCTTCAGAAAAAAATATTTCTGCAGTAATTAATAAATTCGATGCAAAAAAAGCATTAAACACTTTACACGAGCAGTTTTTTGAAGAAAAAACAAAACAATTAAATCTTTTTGTAACTGGTGTTGGTAATGTTGGCGAACGCTTTTTAGCTCAATTAGAGCAACAAAAAAGATTTTTAAAAGAAAACCTAAAGCTTAAAATTAGAGTAATTGGTCTTTCTAATTCCAGAAAAATGGTTTTTAACAATTCTGGAATCGATTTAAAAAACTGGAAAGAAGCTTTAGAAAATGGAGAACCAACAAGTTTAGATAATTTTTACAACGAAGTTAAAAAAGCAAACCATAGAAATAGTGTTTTTATAGACAACACAGCAAATCAAGCAGTTTCTGAAGTTTATGAAAAATATTTAAGAGATAGCATTTCTGTAGTTACTTGTAATAAAATTGCGTGTGCTTCTAATTATTCAAATTATAAAACCTTAAAAGAAGTTTCTAGAAAATACAATGCCGATTTCTTATTTGAAACTAATGTTGGTGCAGGTTTACCTATAATTGATACGCTTAAAAATTTAATAAATTCTGGTGATAGAGTGCATAAAATTCAGGCAGTATTGTCTGGTAGTTTAAACTTTGTTTTTAATAATTTTAATGAAAACGCAACGTTTCATGATGTTGTAGCACAAGCACAAAAAGAAGGTTTTACAGAACCAGATCCTAAAATAGATTTAAGCGGTATAGATGTTGCTCGTAAAATTTTAATTTTAGCAAGAGAAAGTGGTTATCAATTAGAATTAGAAGACATAGCAAACAATTCTTTTTTAACAGAAGAAAGTTTAAACACAACTAATAATGATGATTTTTATGCTTCTTTAACTAAAAATGAAGCACACTTTCAACAGATATTTAAAGCTGCAAATGACAAAGATTGTAGGTTAAAATATGTTGCTGAATTTGTAGATGGAAAAGCAAATGTTGGATTACAACACATTGCCTCAAATCACCCGTTTTACAATTTAGAAGGAAGTGATAATATTGTCTTATTTTTTACAGACAGATACCCAGAAAATCCTTTAATTATAAAAGGTGCTGGTGCTGGTGCAGATGTAACTGCTTCTGGTATTTTTGCAGATGTAATTAGAATTGCTAATAAGTAAGCAGTCACAAACAGACTGACTGCAAACTGAAGACTGTCAAATGCAAACTGAAAAAATGGATTATTTAAAAATATTTTCTCCGGCAACTGTTGCTAATGTTTCTTGCGGATTTGATTCTATGGGTTTTGCTGTAGATGCCGTTGGCGATGAAATGACCTTTACCAAGACTGCAGAAAAAGGAGTAAAAATAACAAATATTACGGGTGCAAATTTAACCTACAATATAGATGAAAATGCAGCAAGTGCTGTGGTTAAAAAAATGCTATTAGATGCAAATGCAGATTTCGGAATTGCATTAACCATTCACAAAGGTTTTTCTCCTGGAAGTGGTTTAGGAAGTTCTGCAGCAAGTGCTTCTGGCGCTGCTTTTGGCGCAAACCAGCTTTTAGGAAATCTATATTCTGAACTAGAGCTTACCAAATTTGCCATGTTTGGCGAAGAAGTAGCTTGTGGAACCCCAATTGCAGACAATGTTGCTGCAGCCATTTATGGTGGTTTTGTATTGGTTAGAAGTTACGAACCTTTAGAAATTATAAAATTACCAGTTCCTAAAGATTTAAGCGTAGTTGCCATTCATCCACAAGTAGAAATAAAAACAAAAGACGCTAGAGAAGTTTTACCAACAGAAATTCCGTTAAAAAACGCCATTACACAATGGGCAAATGTAGGTGGTTTGGTTAGTGGCTTGTATACAGATAATTACGAGTTAATTAGCAATTCTTTAGTAGATTTGGTTGCAGAACCTGCCAGAAAAGCTTTAATTCCGTTTTTTGACGAAGTTAAAAACAGTGCTGTAAAAGCAGGTGCTTTAGGCGCAGGAATTTCTGGTTCTGGCCCAACCATTTACGCTTTGTGTGAAGGCAAAGAAACCGCGCAAAAAGTATACAAAGCTATAAACGAAACGTACAAAAAAACAAATATAAATTTTACCTTATTTACTTCTAAAGTAAATGCAGCAGGAGTAAAAATATTAGAATAAAATAGTTGTTGGTTTATTGTTTTTGATAGTTGGTTTTAACCAATACTAAAAACTACAAACCAAATGCAAAAAACAAAATTATGAACTACTATAGTTTACATCATAAATCGCCAAAAACAACTTTTAAAAATGCAGTTGTAGAAGGTTTGGCTAAAGACAGAGGAATTTATTTCCCAGAAAATATTACTCCTTTATCTAAAGATTTTATTGAAAATATAGAGAATTACACTAACAATGAAATTGCTTATGAAGCCATAAAACAGTTTGTAGGTGATGAAATTCCAACGGAAAAATTAAAAGATATTATTGCAAACACACTTACTTTTGATTTTCCCGTAGTTCCCGTATCAGAAAATATAGGAACCTTAGAACTGTTTCATGGACCAACCATGGCTTTTAAAGATGTTGGCGCCAAATTTATGGCACAATGTTTAGAGTACTTTAACAAAAAAAACAAGGAAGAAGTTACCGTTTTAGTAGCTACTTCTGGAGATACTGGTGGTGCTGTTGCAAACGGCTTTTTAGGCGCAAAAGGTATTAATGTTGTTATTTTATATCCGTCAGGAAAAGTAAGTGATATTCAAGAAAAACAACTAACAACTTTAGGGCAAAATATTACTGCTTTAGAAGTAGATGGTGTTTTTGACGATTGCCAAGATATGGTAAAAACTGCTTTTTTAGATGAAGAAATTACCAAAACCTTAACCTCTGCAAATTCTATTAATGTTGCACGTTGGCTACCACAAATGTTTTATTTTTTCTTTGCATACAAGCAATTAAAAAAACTAAATAAAGAAATTGTATTTTCTGTGCCAAGTGGCAATTTTGGTAATATTTGTGCAGGAATTATGGCTCAAAAATTAGGCTTACCTGTGAAACATTTTGTAGCTTCTACTAATGTAAATGATACTGTACCTAATTTCTTAAAAGACGGTGTTTACACACCTAAAAAATCTAAAGCAACTATTTCTAACGCAATGGATGTGGGTAACCCAAGTAATTTTATTAGAATTAGAGAATTGTTTAATAACGATTTAGAAACTTTAAAAAATGCGTTTTCTTCTTTTAGTTTTTCTGATGATGCTACGCGTGCTAAAATGAAAGAAATTCATAAAAATTCTGGCTATGTTGCAGATCCTCATGGAGCTGTTGGTTATTTAGGATTAGAAAAATACAACTTAAACGAAAACGAATATGGTGTGTTTTTAGAAACTGCACATCCTGTTAAATTTTTAGATGTGGTTGAAGAAACTTTACCTGTAAAAGTTGCTATTCCGCCACAAATACAAAAAGTAATAAACAATAATAAAGTAGCTATTAAGACGAGTTCTTATGAAGATTTAAAACGCTTTTTACAACAGTAACTATTATTTCCATCGTTCCATAGTTTTTAATTCTGGCTTACCGCCAATTTGCCCAGATCCAGAAGCTACATAAATAGAATTGTCAAACAAAATTGCGCCAGAACCATGCCTGCCTTGTTTTAATGATGGAAAAATTTTCCATTCCAAAGACTTGGTATGCAAACCTTCAACATCATTATGTGCTGTTTTTTGACGACTAGATTCTCCTCCAATAACTAAAATATAGTCTTCATACAAAACAGACATTGCACCTGCTCTTTCTGTTGGAATAGTAGTATTTAACGTAAGCCATTCTTGCAGTTTTATATTGTACACATCAACCTCTGCAATGGTTTCAGAAAAAGTATTTTTAGGCGCTTTAGACAACCTACCTCCTAAAAGATAAATGTTTCCATTATTTTCTACTGCTTGAAAATGATCTCTAGACCTTGGTGCATCTGGTAAAATAGACCAAGTTTTAGTTTTTAAATTATAAGCATCTAACCAGTTTTTATGATCAGATGTATGCCCATTTTTAATACCACAACTTATATAAACAATATCTCCTACAATACAATTACCTGTAGCACCTCTTAAACGCTCTTTTGGTATTTTTCCTTCTATTCTCCAAGCATCTAATTCAGGATTATACACATAAATTGCTTCTATTGGTGTTTCTAGCGGATATTTACCGGTGAATGCTCCTATTACATAAACCTCATTATTATAAACTACCGGCTGAAAATGATGCATTTCTACTGGTGGTTTTGCTCCAATTGTCCACTCTTTTGTCTGGGTATTATAAATGCTTACTGGCTTAATTTTTCTTCCTCCTAGTAAATAAAATTTATCTTTAACAGAAACAAATGCAGCTTCATGCCTTTCTATGGGTTTAGAGTTATTACTGCCACTTACAAACTGCCATGTTTTAATGGTATCCTTACTTTTTTTACAAGAAGAAAATAGCATTACAAAGAGCGTAAAAAATATTGTAAATTTCATAAGTATCAATTACAATACAAATATAGTATTTTCTGTAAAAGCGTAATTTTTGCAGTTTTTAATTGAATTTCTTGTATTTAAACCTGTAAACAAACTAAAAGCAGGCAAAATCAACCGATTTTTATTCATTTGAAAACAAGGTAACTTTATGCGTTGTTTGCCTCTACCTTTAATAAAAACTCCTGGATGAATATGCCCAGAAATAGTAAAAACACCTTCTATTTCTTCAACATTATCATGTACAAATTTTAAATTCTTAATATTTAATTCTGAACTAAAAACTTCAATATCAAACTGCTTATAAATACAATTAGATAAACGATCGTGGTTTCCTTTTATCAATTGCAATTTTAAATTACTAAATTGCTGAAGCCACATTTTAAATTCATCTAAATCTTTGTTGTATCCCGCGTGAAATAAATCGCCCACAACAATTAAATTTTCTGCTTTAAAATGTAGTATTAATTGTTTTAAACGTTCTAAATCTGTGGTTAAAACAGCTGTAGGAATTGGAATACCACTTTTTTGAAAATGCGCAGCTTTACCAATATGCAAATCACTTAAAATTAAACTTTTTTGAGTTTCCCAATATAAAACACGCTGATTGGTAACTTGTAAAATTTCATTTTTTAGTATAATTTCTTTAGTAACTATAGTTAAAGATTGCATTTTTTTTTAGGCTTTTAACGCTTGCTTTTGTATGCGTTCAATGCGCTTACTTAAATCTTCATTAGACATGGTTCCTCTTAAACTGTCTACTTTTAATGGAAAGCTCAAAGGTGTAAAATTCTTGGCTTTTTTCAAAATAATTTTACTTTCAGAAATACGTTGAAATGCTTTTTGCAGTCGTACTTTTTCTAACTCATAATCAAAAACTTCATTATACGCTTGTTTTAGTAATAAATTATTAGGTTCATGATCATTTAAAACTCTAAATATTAAACCAGATGAAGATTGCAGGCTTTTGCTGGTTTTTCTATTACCCGGTTGCGTTTGAATTACCAAACCAGCAACCACAGCAATATCTCTAAATTTTCTTGATGCCATTTCGCTAGCGTTTATACTTGCAGTGACGTCTTTTATTAGATTTTCTTTAGAAAAAATTGCTACAATATTTGCTTCATTTAAAGGAATTTCTTGATCGCTTAACAACTCAAAACCATAATCATTCATGGCAATTGTAAAGGTTAACTTTTTTATTTGGCTAATTCTATATGCAATTAAAGATGCCATAATTTCGTGCACCAATCTACCTTCAAAAGGGTAAGCAAATAGATGAAAACCTTCTTTGGTTTCTATCATTTCTACCAAAAATTCATCGTGTTTTGGTATATGTGAGTTTTGCTCTTGTCTTTTTAATAATGGGTGCAAAAATTTCAACTCTTTTTCTCTATTATTTGGCGTTAATGCATCACTTAATTTTAGTCGTAAAAAATGAGTTAAATAAGATGTTAAAGGCAATCTACCTCCCAACCAACTTGGTGTAATGGCTTTCTTTTTTTTGCTTCGTTTTACCAAAACAGTCATATCTTTTATTTGTTTCACTTCTAAAACTATTCCTCCTAATATAAAAGCATCTCCTTTTTTTAATTTCGATATAAAAAACTCTTCTATCATGCCAATATAACCGCCAGAAAAGAATTTTACGTATAACATAACTTCACTCACAATAACGCCAATATTCATTCTATGCATCATTGCAATTCGTCTACTTTTTACTTTATACAAACCATCTTCTTCATCTAAAACTACTTTGTGAAATTCCTCATACGCGTGCAAAGTTTTTCCACCTTTGGTAATAAAATGAATACACCAATTAAATTCTTCTAAAGTTAAATACTGAAACGCATGAACTTCTTGCAACATTTTAAAAGTTTCATCTCCTTTAAAACCTTCGCCAACGGCTAAAGTTACTAGAAACTGCACCAAAACATCATACGTTAGCACCATTGGCGCTCTAGCTTCAATCTGGTTTTGTTTTACAGCTTCTTTTACAGCTGCAACTTCTATTAATTGCAAAGAATGTGTGGGTACTGCATACATTTTAGAGGTTTCAAAAGGTGAATGCCCACTTCTACCAGATCTTTGCATAAAGCATGCAATACCTTTTGCAGAACCAATTTGTATCACACAATCTACAGGTTTAAAATCTACACCCAAATCTAAAGAAGATGTACAAACTACCGCTTTTAACAATCCGTTTGAAATGGCATCTTCTATAAAATTACGCTGTACTTTGTCTATAGAACCATGATGTATGGCAATTTGCCCAATTAAATCTGGCTCTTCTTCAATTAGAATCTGATACCATAATTCGCTCTGATTTCTGGTATTTGTAAAAATTAAAGTGGTGGTGTTTTCATAAATAATAGGAATAATTTTAGAACTCATTGTTTTTCCTAAATGACCTGCCCAAGACAACTCTTCTACTTGATCTGGCAATAAAGAAGTTATGTTGATTTTCTTCTTTTCTTTGGCACGAATCATGGTAGTTTTTAAAGGATAAGGAATTAGCACATTTTTAGCTTCTTCTAAGTTGCCAATAGTTGCAGAAATGCCCCAAATTCTAGTTTTGTTTGATAAATTTCGAATTCTAGCAATTGCAATTTCTGTTAAAACTCCACGTTTAGAACCTAACAATTCGTGCCATTCATCTACAGCAATACAGTTTACGTTTTTAAACCAACGCGAATTTCTTTTTTGAGAAAACAACAAATGCAAAGTTTCTGGTGTGGTTAACAAAACATCTGGCATTAAACGTTCTTGTTTTCTGCGGATGTTGGTGGGTGTATCTCCATTTCTAACAGCTACTTCCCAATCTAAACCAATTTCTTCTACAGCAGTTGCCATGGCTTTTGCCAAATCTTTTGCCAATGAACGCAAAGGACTAATCCAAATTAATTTTAAGCCTTTTTTGTATTTTTCTGGTTGATTTAAATAATCGATCACAACGGCTAAAAAAACAGAAAATGTTTTACCAAAACCTGTTGGTGCCACTACCATTCCACTAAAATTATTGTGGTAACGTTCCCAAGTTTGCGCTTGAAAACTAAAAGGGGTTTGCCCTTTTTCTTGCATCCAATTTTGAATGATTTGATAACCTTGGGTTTGTTTAAAGTTGCTCAATGGTGGTTTGTGGTTGGTGGTTTTTGGTTTTTAGAACTAACGTCATTGCGAGCTACGAAGCAATCTGCTTATTGAATTAACAGGTTGTTGCTTCACTCTGTTCGCAATGAACTTTTTTTTAACTTGTTTGAATTAATGCTTTTACACTCTCAATGGTATCAATATCTTTTACAGTTTTGTCTCTTCGCCAGCGTTTTATTCTTGGAAAACGTAAGGCAACTCCGCTTTTGTGTCTTTTACTATAGGCAATGCCTTCAAAAGCAATCTCAAAAACTAATGCTGGTTTTACAGTTCTTACAGGTCCAAATTTTTCAATGGCATTTTTATTTACCCATTTAGAGATTTCTGTAATTTCTTTATCGGTTAAACCAGAATATGCTTTGGCAACTGTTACCAATGTATCATTATTTTTAACGGCAAAGGTATAATCTGTGTATTTAGAACTTCTTCTTCCACTTCCTTTTTGAGCGTAAATCATAACTACATCAATAGTTAAAGGATCTACTTTCCATTTCCACCATTCGCCCTTTTTTCTTCCTACATGATATAAAGATGTTTTTTTCTTCAACATTAAACCTTCAGAATTAAAACTTCTGGCATGGTTTCTTAATGCATCTAACTCGTTCCAATTTGTAAAATTGATAATTTCTGATAAATGCAAAATATCATTTTTGTTTTGTTGAAATAATGTTTCTAATAGCATGCGTCTTTCTTGCATAGATTGTGTTCTCAAATCAACTTCATCTAACTCTAAAATATCATACACATAAAAACCAACAGGTACTTCTTCTAATAATTTTTTAGTTACATTTTTTCTATTCAAACGTTTTTGTAAATCGTTAAAAAGCAAAACAGCACTATCTTTTATGGCTAATATTTCGCCATCAATTACAAAATTGCCTTTTAATTTTGCAATGGCTGTTACCAATTCTGGAAACTGTTGGGTAACCAATTCTTCTCCTCTACTCCAAATAAAAACCTCTTCTTTTCTTTTGATGATTTGTCCACGAATTCCATCCCATTTATACTCTACTTGCCAATCTTTTTCATTACCTAAATCTGATAATTCTTTTTCTAGAGCATAGGCAAGACAAAACGGATAAGGTTTAGAATTATCATAATTTATATGTGTGCCATTTATCAAATCTGCAAAAGAAATGGAATTTGGTGTCCAATTACCAATAATACTATGCATCAGTTGGTTGGCATCAATTCCTGATAATTTTGCCAATGCATTTACCAAGTTTTTTTTAGAAACGCCAACTCTAAAACTACCGCCAATTAGTTTGTTAAAAATTAATCTTTCTTGAGATTGCAAACCATTCCAAGCTTTTAAAACATAGGCTTTTTTTTCTTCGTCTGTTTTTGGTTTTAGGTTGATGAGCTCCTCAACCCAAATATGCAGTGGTTTTTCAATTGTATTTTGTGGATTTGGTAATAAAAGTGCAATGGTTTCTCCTAAATCTCCCACTGATGAATAGCTTTCTAAAAACAACCATTCTGGAAGTTGCGTAATTTCCATGACCCAGCTTTTCATTAAATTAGATTTTACAGGCCTGCTTGGTCTTTTTCCTGTAAACAAAGCAATTAACCACAATTTATCTTTGTCTGGTGCTGTTTTAAAATAATTAACCAAAGCATCTATTTTTGCATTGGTTTTATTGGTGATTTCAATTGCGCTAATTAGGTTAGAAAAGTCTTTCATAATTATGCAGTTTCTTTTTTATCTGCTGCTTCTTTCGCCATTTCCTCATCTCCAAATTCGGTTTTTAATTCGTGTGCTTCTATGCCAATTTCATTTAAATATTTAGAAAACACAGCTTGTGAACCGTGCGTTACATATACTTTTTCGGCCTCTGTAGCTTTTACTGCTTGTAAAAGTCCGTCCCAATCTGCATGGTCACTAACCGCAAAACCTGCATCTACGCCTTTCCAACGTCTGTTACCACGAATATGCATCCAACCAGAGCAAATTGCAGTAGCTGCATTTGGTATTCTTTTTAACATTTTAGAACCCAAAAGTGCAGGTGGCAAAATGATGATTTTATTCTGAATATCTGCCTTTTTAAAATCTGGTGTTAGTAAGGTTGTTTTGGGTAAATTAATTCCAGAATTTACAATAGCATTATTTAAATGATTAATTGCATTGTGCACATAAATATCATCTACACCAGCTAACAAACTCATCATTCTTTGAGCTTTACCTAAACTATACCCTAAAAAAACACTGGTTCTATTATTTTGTTGATTTTTAAAAACCCAATCCTGAATTTCTGTTTGTAATTCTTGCTCTGTTTTCCATTTATAAACTGGCAAACCAAAGGTACTTTCTGTAATAAATGTATGGCATTTTACAGGCTCAAAAGGTGTGGTTAAAAAATCTGATTGTGTTTTATAATCGCCAGAAAAAACAACTACATACCCCTTATATTCTAATCTAATTTGAGCAGCGCCAATAATATGACCCGCAGGAAAAAATGAAACTTGAACTCCGTTTATATTTTTAGGTTCATTATATGCTAGACTTTCAATAGAAATATCTTGTCCTAATCTGTGTTTTATAATGGCTTTAGAATCATTATGGCATAAATAATGCTTATTTCCCCATCTTGAATGATCTGCATGACCATGAGAAATAATTGCATAATCTACAGGATACCAAGGATCTAAATAAAATTTTCCAGGTATGCAGTAAATCCCTTTTTTTGTGAATTTTACAAGTTTCAAAAAAACGTTTTTTTTGTTTGTATAAAAATAACGTTTTGCGCACACTTGTTATAAATTATAAGTGCTTTTTAATAATTCTTTAGCTTTTCTATTTTTATTACTTTTAAATTGATAAAGTGTATTGTATAAAGCCGCATAACAGTACAGGATTCTTTTAAAGCTACTTTCTACTAATTTTGATACAAGTCTTTACCTATAAAAGTTTTCATATGTCAATTAAAAAATTACAGTATCCTCTTATCTTATTATTTTGCTTAATTCTTTTGTTTAATTGCCAAACTTCAAAAAAAGAAAAAAATGAGGAGAAGCAACCAAACATTTTATGGCTGGTTACAGAAGACATGGGTCATTATATCCCTTCTTTTGGAGATTCTACTATTGTTACTCCTAATTTAAGCAGGTTGGCTAGTGAAGGTGTAATTTACCCAAATTTATACTCAACATCTGGAGTTTGTGCACCAAGTAGAGCTGCAATTGCAACAGGTATGTATCCGTCTAGTATTGGAGCAAATCATATGCGTACTACATCTTACAGTGAAGTAACTGGCGTACCAAAATATGGTGCAGTGCCTCCTGAATACGTTAAAATGGTAAGTGAAACATTGCGTAAACAAGGTTATTATTGTACAAATAATTATAAAGAAGATTATCAATTTAGAGCGCCTGTTACAGCTTGGGATGAAAGCAGCCCTTATGCACATTGGAAAAACAGAGCAAAAGAACAACCCTTTTTTGCCGTATTTAATTTTACAGACACACATGAATCTGGTTTATTTGAACCTTATGGATTTAGGGAAATAGAAACAAGACATTATTATGCTGGAGATAGATCTTATAATTGGAAAAATAAAGGAAAATCTCATGCAAACAACAGAATGACAGAAGCAGAAACTCCGGTTCATTTATCAAAAGACACTAAATTTAAAGTACCACCATATTTACCAAACAACGCAGTAACCCAAAGAGACCTTTGGAAACTCTACAATAATATTGCAGAAATGGACAAACAAGTTGGTGCTGTTTTAAAGCAATTAGAAGATGATGGTTTATTAGAAAACACTATTGTAATGTTTTATGGCGATCATGGTGGACCAATGCCAAGAGAAAAAAGACTAATTTACGATTCAGGTTTAAAAACACCAATGATTATTCGTTTTCCAAATAAAAAAAATGCGGGTACTAAAAATGAGCAGTTATTAAGTTTTACTGATTTTGCACCTACATTACTTTCATTAAGCAATCAAAAACCAGCTGATTATTTTCAAGGAAAAGCATTTTTAGGAAAATACAAAGCAGAAGAACGCAAATATATACATGCAGCAGCAGATAGGTTTGATGGTTTTACAGATGCTATTAGAGCAGTAAAAGACCATCAATTTAAATACATAAGAAACTACAAACCAGAACAAGGATATTATTTACCTGTTACTTACAGAGAAAGAATACCAACAATGCAAGAATTACTGCGATTGAAAGAAGAAGGCAAATTAACTGATGCACAACAACAATGGTTTAGAGATAAAAAACCAAAAGAAGAATTATTTGATTGCATTAATGACCCTTTTGAATTGAATAATTTAGCAGAAAAACCTGAATATCAAGAAAAATTAGCAGAATTAAGTGCTGAAATGAACAGATGGTTAAAAGAAATAGGTGATAATCCTAATTTAGCAGAAAAAGAATTAGTAGCAAAATTATGGAATGGGAGCAAAACAAAACCAGTTACGTTAGCTCCTATTGTAAACATAAATAATGCTAAAGTTACCATTAGTTGTGCTACTAAAGGCGCTTCTATTGGCTACAAAACAGACCCAAAAGCTAAAAGTTGGCAAGTATACACCACTCCTTTTACCATAAAGCCCAATAGTAAATTAATAGTAAAAGCGCACAGAATTGGTTATGTACCAAGTGAACAAATAGCACTTGACGTTTCTAAATAAAATTATGATGGTTTGCACAAATGCTAATCCTGCAGATTTTATTTGGGATACAACAACCCAAAAATTAACCATCTTAAAATGGGGAAAAGACAAGGCAAATTATCATATTAAAATAACACCTGGAATTCGAAATTTTTAAACCCTTTTTGAAATATAAATTTTAAAAGAGCAATTTTTAAATAACGATAAAATATAAAAATGTATATAAATTTGAAAAAAATCTTATTAATCGTATTGTTTTCATTCGGATTTTCTTGGGTTTCAAAAGCACAAATTGTATTAAAAACAGATTTTACAGATGCTACCAATGCCAAACAAATAATGCCTTATCACTTAAATGTGTACAATAGAATTACACCTATTAATGGAGTAAATCCTACAAATAATAAAAATGCTAAATTCTGTATTGTTAGACCTTTGGGAGGTATTGCTAAAAAAGGTGTTGCAGACATAAGTAAAGATTCTTACAAATGGGATGCTAAATCTAAAAAATTCTATACAGATTTTAGCTTACTAAAAAAACAGTTAGACGGTATTCTAAGCAAAGGGCAAGCAATTCACCAAATTGTATTAGACAATCCTTCTTGGGCATTTCAAAGAAATTCAAAAGGAAAATTAGTTGGTGATTCTTTAAAAGTAGCAACTTACGGAAACGCAGAACCACCAAGAGATTATAAAGCTTGGGGAAACTATCTAAAAAAAGTAATGCAATTTCTTGTAACTACTTATGGAGAAGATAAAATACAAAACATACAATTTAATATTGGTAGAGAAATAGGCACACCAACGCATTGGTCTGGTACAAAAGAGCAGTTTTTTAAGTTTTACAAAACCTCTGTAAATGCAATACATACTATATTTCCAAAAGCAAAAGTTGGTACTCATTTTCTTTGGGGATCTTCTAAAAAAGCTTGGGGTACAGATTTTGTAAAATGGGCAAAAACCAACAAAGCACATTACGATTTTGTTGGGGTTTCTTATTACCCTTTTTATCAACAAGCATCAAGAACAAATTTTAACCAAGTTTACGCAAAAGATTTTGCAGTAATTAAAGATATACCAGAATGGAATCCTAAGGCAAAACTAGAAATGCACGAATATTCTTTAATAAAAAAATTAAGCAAAGCAGGTAATGCTTTTGAAAAAGCACCAGATGCACATCAAAATTCATTTATGCTTGGATTAATGAAAATGTTTTACCAAAACAATATGCAAAATGTATTTCAATGGGGCAATGGCTCTTCATATGCACCAGCGAGTAAATTGTTGTTAGCAATGCAAGGCAACACCTATTTTAAAAGCACAAAACAAGGTAAATCAAAAACAGCAGCCAATTATATAGATGCCATTTTTGCAAAAGATACTCTTAAAAATCAATACAATATTTTGGTGTACAATTATAGTTCAAATCCAAAGGCTGTAAACAAAGAAACACTAAAAATTAGCGCAACTTTAAATGTAGCACCAAAAACAAAACTTAAATATAGAGTAGCTACGTACAATAAAAAAGAAAACAAGGTGTCTTGGTCTAAATGGAAAGAGACCATTACTAAAGGAGATTCCAAAAACAAATCTACCCTAGTATTTAATAAAGATTTAGCAGTATTTTCTTTTTTAAAATATGAGGTTGATATATCTTTCAAAACTAAATAAACACGAACTAAATTAAATATTTTAAAATGAAAAAAATAGCAGTTTTTTTATTGATGGCTCATTTTGGAGCACTATATGCACAACAAGTAAGGCATGTAGAAACCATAAACGATGCATGGCATTTTTACAAAGGTGAAATTAAAACACCTTTTTCTCCTGCAACAACAGTAGATTGGGAAACAGTAACTATTCCTCATTCTTGGAACACAGAAGATATTTTAGATGATGAAGATGGTTATTACAGAGGAGAAGCTTGGTATAAAAAAACAATGGAAATCCCACAAATATATAAGAATCAACAAGTATTTTTATTTTTTGAAGGCGTAAACCAAGTAACTTCTTTATTTGTAAACGGAAAACCTGTTGGAGAAGACCATATTGGTGGTTACACCTCTTTTGCAAGAGATATTACAGCTGCCTTAAAAGCGGGTAAAAATGAAATTGCGATCAAAGTAGACAATGAACATAATGATGAAATTGTACCACAAGCCGCAGATTTCTCTTTCTATGGAGGTATTTATAGAGATTTACATTTAATTATTACCAAACCAGTTCACTTTGATGTAGCAAACCTAGGAGCAAATGCAATTTTTATTAGAACTCCAGAAGTTTCTGCAACATCGGCAAAAGTATCTGTAGAATCTAAATTGGTTAGACCAAAAAAAGGTACCTATTATGTAAAACAATCTTTGTTTGATGCCAATAACAACCTGGTAAAAGAAGTAAAAACCAAAACTAAATTTGGTAAAGATGTTTTTAGCGATTTTTCTGTTGAAAACCCAAAATTATGGTCTCCAGAAAACCCATATTTATATAAATTAATTACAGAAATTGTAGATAAAAAAGGGCTTATTTATGATAGAATTGAAAATCCTATAGGATTAAGATGGTTTCGTTTTGATGCTAAAAAAGGTTTTTTTATCAACGGAAAACCTACAAAATTACTAGGTACTAATAGACATCAAGATTTTTATGGCAAAGCTAATGCAGTTAGCGATGAAATTCATAGAAATGACATGAAATTATTAAAAGAAATGGGAATTAATTTTTTAAGAATTGCCCATTATCCACAAGACCCTGCAATTTTAGAAATGTGTAATAAAATGGGATTTGTAGCTACTCTAGAAATTCCTTTTGTAGACAAAGCAGCAGCTAATGAAGCTGGTAAACAAAACACCATTAAAATGCTTAAAGAAGCTATTCGTTTTAACTATAACAACCCTGCAATTGTAGCTTGGAATTTAGGAAACGAAACCACAATGAAAGCTCCAGAAAAATTAGGAAAAGATTATGTAAAGCATTTTGTAAAAACACACCAGGCTTTAGCAAAAACAATTAAAGAAGAAGACAAAACTAGAAGTTCATATTCTGTATTTTTTAGAGAACCAGCTTACCAAGATGGTTTTGGAATTCGTTTAACAGATATTATTGGGTATAACAAATATTATGGTTGGTATGTAGAAGAATTGGAAGATATTGATAAAAACTTAAGAAGTTTAGTAGAACGTTCTTTAGCTTTAGACCCAGACAAACCATTTATTTTAAGTGAATATGGTGGTGGAGCAGATCCAAGAATTCGTTCTTACAATCCTACTCGATTCGATTTTAGTGTAGAATATCAATTTGATTTGCATAAAGCATACATGAAAACAATTTTAGACATGCCAGAAATTGTTGGAGCAAACGTATGGAATTATGCAGATTTTCAAGTAGAACATCGTAAAGATGCTGTACCTCATATTAATAATAAAGGTTTGGTTTCTGCAACTAGAAAGAAAAAAGATGCTTATTATTTATACCAAGCTTTATTAAAGAAAACGCCATTTTTAGCAATTGCTTCTAAATCTTGGGTAAAAAGAGCTGGTATTGCAGATAATCAAGGTGGTAATGTTGCAACACAACCTATTGTTGTTGTTGGTAATGGTAAAGACGTAGAGTTATTCGTAAACGGAAAATCACTCGGAAAACAACAATTTGATTTTGCAACAACAACTTTTAATGTGCCATTACAACATGGTGAAAATTTAATTGAAGTGGTTTCTAATAAAGATGGTAAAACACTAAAAGATTTTGCAAACATAGAATTTACGCTACAACCTAAAAATTTAAAAAGCAAAAGCAATCCGTTTAAAGAAATTGCTGTAAACATTGGCTCTACTTGTTACTTTATAGAATCTCATAATGTAGATTATTTGTGGATGCCAGATCAAGCTTATACTAAAGGTAGTTTTGGTTATGTTGGTGGCGAATTGTTAAGACACCCAAGCAAAAGAAGAAATACTATTGGTACAGATGTTAGTGTAAAAGGAACAGAAAACGATCCTATTTATCAAACACAATTAATAGGAATAGAAGCCTATAAGTTTGATGTACCTAAAGGTACTTATGAGCTATCTTTAGCTTTAGCCGAATTAAAATCTAAAGAAGATAATAGTATGGATATTTTAGTAAATGGTAAAACCATTTGGTCTAACTTAAATTTAAAAGCTCAGTTTGGAGATGATAGAGGCGTAACCAAACGTTTTTTAATTTCTGTGGATGATGAAAATGGAATTACTGTTGATTTTAAAGCCTTAAAAGGTAAAACAAGATTAAGTGGCGTAAAATTAAGGAAGGTAAATTAATTTAAATACTTCTTACAATACTTAAAAAAAGCCTCTAGATAAAATATCTTGAGGCTTTTTTTAAGCCCGTTTATCTGTAACCAATTTATTGTATCAATTTTAACATATCCAATCAGTACTCTACAGGATGTTAATGACCTATAATTACAGTATCTTGGAAATACATTAAATATTTTTTTATGACAAACAAATTAATAATTTTTAGCATATTTTGTAGCGTACTTGTTTGTGCAACAAACGCGCAAGAGTACCCGTTTAATTTACCAAATACAATTACAGCAACTTTAGATGTAAACACATCTGAAAAAGAAGTGTTTAACAATAAATTGATTGGTTATAATATAGAAGGGTTTAATACGAATACTCAAAAAGATTTTTTAGAATTGGTAAACCCAGTAACTATACGTTTTCCTCATGGAGTTTGGGCAAATTTTTACGATTGGAAAACAGACGGTTATCAGCAAGATAGTTATGACAATAGAAATCATCAAGCCGTATTAAATAACTTCGTTAAATTTGTAAGAGGACATATAAATGGTATTGCTGCATTAAATACCCGAAAGAAAAATAGAACAGGCGGCAAAGGTTATGATATGATGTGGACGTATACCATTAATTTTGATGACGGAGCAAGCAGTGTTGCTAGAGCTAAAAAAGATATGGGCTTAGGCTTAGAAGTTAAAGCGATAGAATTAGGAAACGAGCATTTTTGGAGAGGACAAAGAGCCTTAAGAACAGCAACACCAGAAATGTATTTGGCAGCAGCTACAGAAGTTTCTACAGCTTTAAAAGCAGAATTCCCAGATATTAAACTATCATTACCATTAAGTTGGAGAAGAAGTCACCAAGATTATAACAATACTGTAAAAGGTGATGGTAATTTTTTTGATGCCATTACAATTCATAAATACCTAGGTGCAGATCCAGATGTTCCTGGAGAAAGCAATAGTGCTTATAGCGCTTTGTTAACAGCTAAATTAGAATTAGCAGAAGACGTAAATTGGGTAAGAAGTTTTGCCCCAGGAAAACCTGTTTGGTTAACAGAATGGGGCGTTTCTGCAGGAAGCAATGTACATGGAGGAGCCTGTTTAGGAATGGCAGATGTATTTATGTTTATGGCAGAAAATCAAGATATTTATGAAAGAGCAAATTGGTTTAGTTTTAATCGTGTTTTAAATGCAATGGTAGTTGTAGATAGTAAAAGACAACCCGTTTATCCCTTAAGAAAAAGAGGTTATTTATCAACATATGAAATTATACAAGACGTTTACAGAGACGCTACTATGTTACAAAGCACAATTACAGCTTCCTCTAAATTAACAGTTGCTAGAGGTTCAGTAAATGCTGTAAATGCAAGAGCAACTACAAATGACGCTGGAGAAACAAAAGTTATAGCTGTAAATCTAACCGATAAACCTGTAAGTTTTCAACTAAATTTTAATGGAACTAATTATACTAAAGAATTTAAACACGAGGCTTTAATATTTAATAACTTAGGTTTGGTTAATAGCGTTCCTTACAATAGCAATCAATTAGAAATTGTAAAAGAAGGCTCAGGATCAATTACACTACCACCATTATCCGTTAATAAAATTTCACAAATTTTTAATGTAGAAACTTTGTCTATAGATGAAGTAACGACTTCAAAAAACAATTTAAATGTTTATCCAATACCCAGTAAAAATGGCATTTTCAATTTAAGTAAATCTACTAATTGGACGGTATATTCTATTTTAGGAAGTAAAATAGCAGAAGGAAAAGGAGTATTAATAGATCTATCAGGGTCTCCAAAAGGTTTATACATCTTAAAAACTGATAAAAAAATTATTAAAAAACTATCTTTCAACTAAAAGATATACAGTACAGTACAGGATACACATACTTGTTTTTACCATTAAATTTAAGGTCTAACATATAAAATATAGAATTATGAAAAAAATTACTTTTAAAAATTTAATAGTTTTAGCTTTATGTGCTTTTGCTTTTCAAGCGTATGCACAAGTAGATTTTGAATCAAAAACTTTTTACAGATTAAGAACAGCATTAGCATCACCAGACGAATATAATACTGGTAAAACAGCACCTTTTGCTGGCCAATTCGTATACCCAACAGTTAGACCTGGACAAAACTCTTTAAATTTAACATTATTAAATACAGATACCCCAGATCTTCAACTTTTTGCTTTTGTTGAGTTAGGTGAACAAATGGCAGAATATCCTGCTGAATCTGGTCAAATGTGGCAAGTTTACAATATTGTAAGTAAATTTGAAGAAGAAGGAAGTGGAAATGGTGTTTTAGAATTAAATGAAATAGGTCAATCATCAAGTAGATCTAGACTTAGAGGAAATGGTTTTCCGTTTGACGATGATTTGGCTAAATTTATTGTTGTTGCAGCATCAAGCGATGCAAATGAAACATCTTACCAGCTAATTAATGTTGCTACTATCGGTTTAGAAACAAACGGTAACAGAGCAATTATGCCTGATACAAATTATGAATGGTTAAATTTTCATGATGTAAATTTAGGAGATTTAACAGGTTCTAGACCAAGAATAGAGCAATTTGTTTTTGAAACTGAAACAGGAGAAAAAGTTTTAAGCAACAAACAATTTGATGTGAGTTCTCTTTCTATTGCAAATCCAATTAATAATACATTAAGTATTAAAGGAATCACAGATAACGTAAAACAAGTTTCAGTATTTTCTTTACTTGGTCAGCAAGTATTAACAAAAAAAGTTACTGCACAGTCTAGTTTAGATATTGATGTTACTGGTTTATCTAGTGGTATGTATTTAGTAAAATTAACTGGAGACAATGGTTCTTTTACTCAAAAAGTGATAAAAGAATAGTTCAAAATAATTAAACTTTTAAAAATGACATATTCTTTTCATGAAAGAATATGTCATTTTTTTTTATAAATTCAGGATTGTACAGGATGCTTTGATTACATTATTTTAACTATCTTGGCAAAATATTAACAATTATAAAACATAAAATTATGAAAAAACAATTACTTAAATTAACTTTATTTGTTGCTGTACTTTTTATAGCATCAGCTACTCAGGCGCAAGCTATATTATGGACTAAAGATGCTATTTATAGAATAGGGGCAAGAGGTACTACTTTATTTATGACAATTGATGGAACCACAACCCCAGTTTCATTAAAATGGGCAGAAGAAATAACAACAGGTGATGCATCAACTCAAGAGTTTGCTATAGTAGGTCATAGAACACCAGCCGCTGCTGGTTTAATGGAAATAACAGCAAATGTTGGGGGTAATGTTTGGACTATGTGTATAGATCCAACTACTGTAGCAGATTATCCAAATGTTACGCTAACTGTGGAACAAAGACTTCCTAAAGAGGTTGAAGAAGCAGATTGGTCTGGTTTAGATCAGTTTCAAAGAAGAAAAGCTAAAGTAGATGCAAATGGTGATCCTGATGCAGCAGGATCTAATCCAGCAGGCGCTGTAAACAATGCATTGTTTGTACAGGCAGGTGATGCTCTAAAGAACTCAAGATATGGTGTAATTCCATCTGCAGCGGGTGACCTTGTACAGTTTGATGGTGGAGGAATAGATGTAATTGATTACCATTTTGTAAGAGATTTACCTACAGCAAGTGTTAAAAGCTTTAGTGCAGATGCTTTTACTATTAGTAACCCAGTAAATAATTTCTTAAATATTAGTGGTGAAACTTCTAAAATAAACAAAGTAAACGTTTACTCTATTTTAGGTGGTAAAATGTTATCTAGAAAAATAGATAATCAAAACAACGTAAGTATTAATGTAAACAACCTAGCTTCTGGTTTATACATTGTTGAATTGGTTGGAGAAAGCAGTTCATTTACTAAAAAAATTGTAAAGCAATAATTTTTTAGTAAACACATAAAGTATTTATTATAAATCATTCTATCTTTAAAAAGATAGAATGATTTTTTTTGTTCCAGGAACTACTGTTTTATGTTAGCATAGAAAAAATTCTTTAGTATAAAAAATTTGAAAAAAAACTCAACAAGAAAAAAATATAGCTTTTAAAAATATTTAAAAGCTTAAAGAATTAAGTTGATATTTATAGCTTTTTTAATTTTAAAGCAGAAACAAATCAACACAAAAACAATAAACATCTTTATAAAAATATAAAATAGTTATTTTAGCACAAAAAACAATACCATGCAAAGACTAGCCTTTAAAATGAAATTGAATCCTGGACAAAAAGAAGCGTATACAAAACGTCACAATGAACTTTGGCCAGAACTTAAAAAATTACTTAAAGAAAACGGAGTTAGTGAATATTCCATTTTTTTAGACGAAGAAACCAATACACTTTTTGCATTTCAAAAAGTATCTGGAGATGGTGGCTCGCAAGACTTGGCATCCAAAGAAATTGTAAAAAAATGGTGGGATTTTATGGCAGATATTATGGAAGTAAATCCAGACAACTCTCCTGTTTCTATACCTTTAGAAGAAGTTTTTTATATGCCTTAAGATTTTTAAAAAAACTAAAACTATCTGTTTTAGAAACCTTTAATTTCTAACAGGACATAACAAGATGGTTTATTAGCTTATTTATGGTTAACTTTACGATACTCAAAGTTTTTTAAAAAATAATCATAATATGCATTATAAAAACACCTTTACCACTGCTATTTTTCTTTTTTTAGCATTATTTACTTTTTCTCAAGTAACCTTAGAAAAGGAAGTGAAAATTACCGATTTTGGCTTACATTTTAATGGAAGTAAAGTTAGAAGTGGTTCTAAATTTGATACAAATGATGGAAATACCAGTTCTTATGACTTTTATTTTGGTAGAAATATTTCAGCCCATGGAGATTGCATTAAAACTTCTGGCGATTATGTTTTTATGACATGGTATAGAGGTGGTGAAGAAGATCGTCATGTAATGCTTACACGTTACAACACAGTTACAGGTACAAAAGCTACGATAGAGTTTCCTCACAGGCACACAGGTTTTCAAAACAAACCTTGGATTGGAGAATCTCACAATACTATTGGTTTAGAAGTTAGCCCTTTAGATGGAACAATTCATATGGTATATGACATGCATGCCTATAGCAGAACAAGACCTTCTAACGGTAGTTTAAGTCAAGATTATTTTAGATATTCTTATTCTGTTAAGAATACGGTTTCTTTGCCAGATTCAGAATTTACTTTAGATAAATTTGTTAAAAATAGCAGTGGTGGTTACAAACATTTAAGTTTAAATAGCGGCAGACCAGGGTTTCCAGCAGAAGAATATTCTAAATATGCTGCATTAACGTATCCTCAGTTTTTTCAAAACGATTCTGGAGATTTATTTGTGTATTTAAGAGAAGGTGGTAATAATAATGGAGCGTATAAGTTCTCTAAATATGATGCAGATACATCAACGTGGTCTAATTTTACTCATTTTAATGTATTAAATGCCAGAAGTCAACCAGGAATTACGCACAATTGGGGTCTTTATGGTAATATGAAATATGTAAACGGAAAAATTAGAATTGGTTTCCAAAGAAGATCTGCAAATAATAACGATAAATATCAATATCAGAATGGTGTATATTATGCGTATTCAGACAATCAATCTGGGGCAGATAATTGGAAATCTCATGATGGACAACCATTTTCTTTACCTCTTTTTGATGCGGATAAAATAAAAATAATGGAACCTGGAGATTATGTGCAAACTACACAAACCAGTAAAGTTAATATAGTTGGTGATTTTGATTGGACAGTTACAGAAAATGATGACGTGCATATAATTAGTAAAGTTAGAGATTTACAAAATAATGTAACCAAAACGCTGCATACCTACAAACCTTCAGGAGCATCACATTTTATTACTTCAGAAGATTTTGCTGGCGGAAGCAGAATTTACACCTCTGGAAATAGTGTTTATATTATCGGCTTAAAAAATAATAGAGTTTTTGTTCAAAAAGCAGCAGGAGGCACAAATAGCTTTAGTACTGTATATGAAGCAAGAACCGGCAAAAGCTGGGATCATGGTAGAGCATATATAAACAATGGAAAATTGTACTATTACTTAATGGAAAAAAAATCTGGTAATGCAATGCCTTTGTATCTTCAGGTTATAGATTTAGATGTAGTACAAGAACC
Source organism: uncultured Polaribacter sp. (assembly GCF_947495205.1). Lineage (GTDB taxonomy): Bacteria > Bacteroidota > Bacteroidia > Flavobacteriales > Flavobacteriaceae > Polaribacter. Next base: position 215,470 of record NZ_CANLXV010000002.1, read on the forward strand.
ATTAAGAGTTACATTAACATCACCTTTTAATGGTCAAAATTATTATGTAGACAAAGCAGTTCAAATTTCAGCAAATGCTTTTGATGATAATGTAGGTATAACAAAAGTAGTATTTAAAATAAATGACACTGCTTTTAATGAAGATACTACCAAGCCATACGCTGTAAGTTGGACGCCAAGTATGGAAGGTGAACATACCATTCAAGCAGTAGCGTATAATAATAACAATGAAACAGTTTCTTCTTCAGAAATAACTGTTAACGCACTAGTTTTTGATCCTACAGCTATAAATGGTAAAGTTTACCGATTTAAAAACGTTGCAACAGGAAAATATTTAAAATCTTCTGGATCTAGCGTAGAGGAAAGTGATTATGTTGCTAACGATGATTCTTTGCATTGGAAATTTGTTAAAACAAATATTGGAGATAAAGAATACTACAATATAGATAGTGAAGTAAATGGAGTTTTAAGAGGTGCAGGTTCTGGAGCAGGAAATACTATAATAAGTACAGGCAGACCTTCACCAAACAGCGATGTGGATAAAGTTTGGACATCTAATTACATAGAAACTGAAGATGTTTATAGATTTAATGTTAAAGATGGCAACAACTTTTTATACCATCAAGATGATGATAGTTTTTATAACATTGTTGCAGATATAAATGATGCCAGAAGTAAATGGTTTTTAGAGTTGGCCAATGAAGCACCATTAAGTATTGCCGACGAAAAAATTGAATTATACTCAGTAGCTATTTATCCAAATCCAGCAAAAAATAACTTTACTTTATCTTTTAAAGGTTTAACAAAAACATCTGTGCAAATTTATGATATCCTTGGAAAGGAAGTTTACAAAACAGTGTCATCAGAAGAAAGCGTTTTAATAAATACTAATAACCGATTTAAATCTGGTGTATATTTGGTAAGAATTATTGGTGATAATCAAAAAGTAATCAATAAGAAATTAATTATAGAATAAAAAAGTGCTTCACTTTAATAATCATCATCCTATTTTTTAAGTAGGATGATTTTTTTTGCGGTATAGCACAGGATACAGTTCAAAAAAAGAGAAAGTATTTTAGAGACTTTAATATATCGCATACACCAAACTTATGAAAAGACGTTCTTTTGTTCAACTTTCTGCATTAAGTAGTTTAGGGCTTTTTTTGCCTTTACATTCTTGTACTTCAAATCATCACAAAGCCATTAACCTAGAAGATTTAACTGCATTTCAAAAACAGTCTTTTGATCTTTTAAAAACTTGGTGTGATGCTATGATTCGCGATCAAGTAAATGATGCAAATGACCCTGTTACAAACGGAACATTATATTGTCATGCTTGTGAAACTGTGCACGGTCGTGCAAACGATGCTGTGTATCCATTTATGTATATGGCAGATGCAACAGGAGAACAAAAATATTTAGATGCTGCATTAAAATTGTTAGATTGGTCTGTAAATGTTGATGGCCCAAAAGGAAGTTGGACCAATGACATCAACCCAAAATCTTGGAACGGAATTACTGTTTTTGGAGCCATTGCTTTAGGTGAAGCGTTGCATCATCATGGTCATATATTATCTAAAGAAGACAAAGCAAAATGGGATGCCAGATTAAAAGAAGCTATTGAGTTTGTGTACAATCGTTTTGATATGCATTTTAGTCATATCAACTATCGTTTTACTGCAGTATACGCCTTGTACTTTTTAGGAACTTATTTTAACGAAGAAAAATACATCAAAAGAAGTGATGAGTTTGCTGCGTTAATTCCAGATTATTTAACAGCACCTAATAAATTAATTTTTGGAGAAGATAAACCAGATAATGATAAAAGTGCAAAAGGTTTATATCCAATTGATATTGGTTATAATGTAGAGGAAACTTTAAATGGTGTTGTGCAATATGCTATCTTAAAAAAAGATGAAAAACTTTTAGACTTGCTTACAGAATCTATGAATGGGCATTTAGAATTTATGTTGCCAGATGGCGCTTGGGACAATAGCTTTGGAACCCGACAAAACAAATGGTCTTATTGGGGCAGCAGAACTACAGATGGTTGTCAGCCTGCGTTTGCACTAATGGCAGATAGAAATCCAGCCTTGGGTACAGCAGCTTTTTTAAGTACAGAATTGTTAGCACGTTGCACAGTAAACGGCCTTTTAGCAGGTGGTTTACATTATGAATCTCATGGCGTAAAACCTTGTATGCATCATACCTTTTCTCATGCAAAAAATTTAGCTTTTGTGCTAGATAATTTAGAGGCTACAAAATCGGTTACTAAAGAAACTTCTGTGCCAAGAAGTACTAATGATGGTGTAAAACATTTTCCAGAACTAGATGTTTGGTTAGGTGCAAGAGGTCCTTGGAAAAGTACAGTCTCTACTTATGATCAAATTTGGAAGAAAAAATACTCAGTTGCAGGTACTGGAGGTGCTTTAAATGTTTTGTGGCACAATAAAGTTGGCCCTTTGTTTACAGCAAGTATGGCAGAATATTTAATGGTAGAGCCAAATAATCAACAACCACAACCAGGAATAGACTTTTGTATTACACCAAGAGTAGAACGTTTTGTAAATGATATTTGGTACACCAATATTCACGATTTAAAAGCTAAAGCAAGTTTTACAGACAAAGATGGAATTATCAACTTTAATGTAGCAACAAACCTAACCAATAGAGAAAAAGAAGTTGTTGCTAACGATTCTGAATTTCAATTGAATTATATTTTTGATAACGAGTCTACAACTATAAAAGCAAAAAGAACAAGTATAGCAGCAAATGGAGATACGTTAGTATTGCCAATTATTTCTAAAACTGGAGAAAAGGTGGTACAATCATCAGCAAATAGTTTAGAAATTCATAAAAAAGAAGGTGTTGTTAAAATAACTTCTAATGTTGCCATACAAATTAAAGAAATGGAAAAGGAACGTATTTTTAATCAAGTACCAGGTATGGAAGTTTTACCATTATTACTCTCTTTCCCTAAAGGAATAACAGAAATTTCTTGTGCTATAACAGTAATTTAAAAAACACTTAATAATCGAGATACAGCAGGATGGTTTTTTTTGAAAAATAAAAGAGATTGCGTAATTATATATTAATCTAATAGTTATTAATAATGCGCAAATCTCTTTTTTTTTATCTATCCATTTTTTCTTTTTTTCTAGTGATGTTGTCTTGTTCTCAAGAAAATATTCAAAAACCAAAAGAATTAACACTTTCAGAAGGTTTTAAAAATCCGATTGGTTTTTACAATCCAAAACCAACTTTTTCTTGGCAATTGCCAGTTTCAGAAAACGTAATGTCACAATCTGCATATCAAATTGTAGTGGCCTCTTCTAAAGATTTATTGCCAGATAATGCCGATTTATGGGATTCTAAAAAACAAGAAAGTGCACAATCAACTTTTATCAACTATAAAGGAGAAACACTAAACTCTCGTCAAAAAGTATTTTGGCAAGTACGTTTTTGGAATCAAAACAACAATGCTTCTGCGTGGAGTAATGTCAATCACTTTGAATTAGGTTTATTAAAAAACTCAGATTGGAATGCAAAGTGGACAGGATTAGATACAGCAAAAGATAGTATAAAAGGTGTGCGTAAATTTTTAATGCACAGGCCACAATATTTAAGAAAAGGATTTGATTTATCATCAGATATAAAATCAGCAAGATTATACATTACCTCAAAAGGTGTTTTTGATGTGCATTTGAATGGAAAAGACATTAGTGACGATGTATTAACACCAGGTTGGACACCATATAATAAGCGAATTGAAACATTAACTTATGATGTTACTCACCTCCTATCTCAAGGAAAAAATGCGGTCTCAGTAGCATTAGCTTCAGGTTGGCACTCTGGGAGAATAAGCAGAGGAAAAGCGGTTTATGAAAACTTTGCATCGCCTAAAGTTTTATGTCAATTAGAAGTTACTTTAAAAGACGGTTCTAAAAAAACAATTATTTCTGATGAAACGTGGAAAGGAACCACCAATGGCCCAATTAGATTGGCAAGCTTGTATGATGGCGAAGTTTATGATGCCAACTTAGAAATACCAAATTGGAATACAGCTAACTTTGAAGATGCTTCTTGGAAAAACGCAGAAATAGAAGCCATTGCAGATAGTGTAAAATTAGAACCAAAACGTCATACAACTGTAAAACAAATGGTTGTTTTAGAAGATGCAGAAATAGTTTCAGCTACTAAAAAAGCAGTAGTTTTTAATTTAAAACAAAATATGGTGGGTGTACCCAAAGTAACTGTTCCTATGAAAAAAGGAGACACTTTAACCATTCGTTTTTCTGAAATGTTATTAGCTGATGGCACTTTTTACACCAAAAATTATCGTTCTGCAAAATCTACAGATTATTATATTGCTGCAAAAGATGGCGTTATAGAATATACACCAAAATTTACCTTTCATGGTTTTCAATATATCCAATTATCAGGTTTTGATGCTGCTGTAAAACCAAATAAAAATTGGGTAAAAGGTTTGGTACAACACTCTGAATTTGATGTAAACGGTACATTTAGTTCTTCTCACGAGAAATTAAATCAACTACAAAGTAATATTACTTGGGGTTTACGAGATAATTTATTAGACATTCCTACAGATTGCCCACAAAGAGACGAACGTTTAGGGTGGACAGGAGATGCACAAGTTATTTCGCCAACGGCAATGTATAATTTTAAAATGCATGCTTTTTGGACAGCTTGGTTGCAAAGTATGCGCGAAACACAATCTGAACACAAAAATGGTTTGGTACCTTTTATTATTCCAGATGTGCTTCAAAATAACAGAGCAAGTTCTGGCTGGGGAGACGCCTGCGTAATTATTCCTTGGGATATTTACAATATTACAGGAGATAAAAGAGTCTTGGAAGAAAATTTTGAAATGGCTAAAAAATGGGTAGGTTATTACCAATCTAAATCAAATAATTACATACCAACCATACATTCTTTTAGAGATTGGCTGCAACCATTTCCTAAAAAAAGTGGAAAAATGGGAAATAGAGGTGATACACCAGGAAGTTTTGTAAATACTGCTTATTTTGCACATTCAGCTCATTTAGTATCTAAAATTGCTGGCGTTTTAGGTAATGTTGATGATGAAAAAAAATACAAAAACTTATATAAAGAAATCGCTTTAGCTTTTGAAAACAAGTTTTTCGATAAAAACGGAAAGTATCAAAACAGAACTCAAACACAAACCAGTTATTTATTAGCCATTTATTTTGATTTATTACAACCAGCAACCAAAATAAAAGCGCAAAAACACTTGTTGGAAACTATTAAAAATGCAGACAATCATTTAGGAACAGGGTTTTTAGGAACACCAATTTTACCTAAAGTTTTAGATGATATGGGCGAGATTGAATTGATGTATAAAATCTTGTTTAAAGAAACCTACCCTTCTTGGTTTTACTCTATAAATCAAGGAGCAACCACAATGTGGGAACGTTGGAATAGTTATAGTAAAGCAGATGGCTACAATCCACAAAGTATGAACAGTTTAAATCATTATGCTTATGGAGCTGTTGGCCAGTGGATGTATGAGCGTATTGCAGGTTTATCTTCTTTAGAACCAGGTTATAAGAAAATTAAAATTGCACCAATTCCTAATCAACCACTAACTGCTGCAGAAGCAAGTGTAAACACACCTTATGGAAAAGCATCTTCTTCTTGGAAAATTGAAAATAATGTATTTTATTTAGAGGCAACGATTCCTCCAAATACAACAGCAGAAATTCATTTACCAAAAACATCCAAGAATAATAAAAATGATGTAAAAATTGTAAATGCTGGTACTTATAGCTATCAAATTAAATTATAAACTAATGGATAATAAACGGAAACAAAAATTATTTTTAGTAGTACTTTTAAGTCTTGTGTTTTTTAGCATGTCTTCTTGTGATCAAAAAGAAACTTTAAAAAAAGCAAATGATTTAACAATCTCAGAAGGCTTCAAAAACCCATTAGGTTTTTATAATGCAACACCTACATTTTCCTGGAAATTACCAGCTTCAGAAAATAATAAAAGTCAATCTGCATATCAAATTGTAGCTGCAACAAAACCAGATTTGTTACCTAACAACCCAGATTTGTGGAATTCTAAAAAACAAGAAACAAACCAATCTACCTGGATCAAATATCAAGGAAAAGAATTAGAATCACGTCAAAAAGTATACTGGCAAGTAAAGTATTGGAATCAAGACAAAGAAGCTTCTTTTTGGAGTGATATCAATCATTTTGAACTGGGATTACTAAAAAATTCTGATTGGCAAGCAAATTGGATTGGCTTAGATACCAAAAAAGAAAAGGTTATGGGTAGCCAAAATAATATTGTACATAGACCACAATATTTAAGAAAAAACTTTAAAATAACTAAAGAAGCAATTGCTGCAAGATTATATATTACAGCAAAAGGTGTTTTTGATGTTGCCATAAATGGCGAAGATGTGAGTGATGATGTAATGCCACCAGGCTACACACCTTACAAAAAACGCTTAGAAACTATTACCTACAATGTAAGCAATCTAATAACAACTGGTGCAAACACAATTGGTATAGAATTGGCGGCAGGTTGGCATTCTGGAAGATTAGGTTGGATGAAATCTTATTGGATAGATACAGAAACTCCAAAAGTTTTAGCACAATTAGAAATTACCATGAAAGATGGTTCTAAGAAAACAATACTTTCTGATGATTCTTGGAAAGCAACAACAAATGGTCCAATTCGTCTTTCAGAAATTTATGATGGAGAAACGTATGATGCCAATTTAGAAATGCCAAATTGGCAAACAGCTAGTTTTAATGATAATAATTGGGCTTCTGTTAACACTTTTCCTATTAAAAATACAATTCGTTTAGAACCAAAAAGACATACAACTGTAAAATCTAAAATAAAATTAGCAACACAAAAAGTTTTTAAAAAAAATGGTGCTGTAATTTTTGATTTAGAACAAAACATGGTAGGTGTCCCTTTTATAAAAGTACCCATGAAAAAAGGGCAAACACTAAAAATTAGATTTGCAGAAATGTTAGCTGCAGATGGTTCTTTTTATACAGAAAACTATAGAGGTGCATTGTCTACAAATTACTACACAGCAAAAGAAGATGGAGTTATTGAGTATATGCCAAAATTTACATTTCACGGTTTTAGATATGTAGAATTAAGTGGTTTTGATACTTCTAAAGAACCTACTAAAGATTGGGTTACAGGTTTGGTACAATATTCTAATTTTGAAAAAAACGGAACATTTACATCATCAAATGAAAAATTAAATCAACTACAAAGCAACATTGTTTGGGGTTTACGAGGTAATTTTTTTGATATTCCAACAGATTGCCCACAACGTGATGAAAGAATGGGCTGGACAGGAGATGCACAAGTTTTTGGACCAACATCTATCTTTAATGCAGATGTATATAAATTCTGGGCAAGTTGGTTGCAAAGTGTTAGAGAATCTCAATTTGATAATGGTGGTATTCCTTGGGTTGTACCAGACGTATTATTTAACAACAAAGTAAGTGCTGGTTGGGGTGATGTAGCTACTATTATTCCTTGGAAAATTTACTACAGAACAGGCGATAAAAAAATTCTTGAAGATAATTTTAAAATGATGAAAGGATGGGTTGCCTATCATGAAAAAAGTTCTAAAAATTACATTTCTAAAATGGGCTTTTTTGCAGATTGGTTGCAGCCATTGCCAGAAAATGGAGACAATAGAGGCGACACATCAAAATCTTTAATAGGTACTGCATTTTTTGCACATTCAGCAAACTTAACTGCAAAAACAGCAAAAGTTTTGGGCAAAACAGCTGAGTTTGAAAAATACAATACTTTGTATAAAACCGTAGCCAAATCTTTTGAAAATAAATTCTTTGAAAACGGCAAAACAAAAGGAGTTACAGAAACACAAACTTCGTATTTATTAGGATTAGCTTTTGGTTTGTTATCTGAAGAAAACAAACCAAATGCAAAAAAACATTTGCTAAGAAAAATAGCAGAAGCAGACAACCACTTGCGTACAGGTTTTTTAGGAACACCTTTATTATCCGAAGTTTTAGATCAAACAGGCGAAATAGATTTAATGTATAAATTACTATTTAATGAAACCTATCCATCTTGGTTTTATTCTATAAACCAAGGTGCAAGTACTATTTGGGAACGTTGGAATAGTTATAGCAAAGCAGAAGGATTTAATCCGCAAAAAATGAACAGTTTAAATCATTACGCATATGGAGCTATTGGCGAATGGATTTATGAGCGTATTGGTGGAATTGCGCCTTTAGAAGCTGGTTATAAAAAAATTAGAATAGCACCAATTCCTAAAGCTCCACTAACTTCTGCAGCTGCCAGTGTAAATGTACCTTATGGCAAGGTTAAATCTTCTTGGAAAATAGAAGGAAACATATTTCAATTAAATGTTACCATTCCTACAAATACGGCTGCAATTGTAACTGTTCCTGCAGATACAACGCAAGATTTACTTTTAAACGGAATAACTTTTAAAGCGAACAAGCATGTGAAATTGTTAAATTCAGGTAAAAACGCTTTCGAATTAGAAGTACAACCAGGTCAATATTCTTTTCAATCAAAAATTAAATAATTAAATAATGAAAATTAAATTCCTTGTATTGGTTCTTTTGGTAATCAGTTCATTTTTAAATGCGCAAGTAGTACAACTAAACGCGCCTATTGCCAATAAAGATGTGGTTTTTATGGAAAATAAAGGTATGGTTTCTGTAGAAGCAGAATACTTTTACAAACAAAGTAAAACAGCTGTTAGGCAATGGTACATTACCGCTAAAAATGCTCAAACTAAAGTTGGCCCAGATAAAGATAAATCTAATCATGCAAATGCAAGTAATGGCACATACATAGAAATATTACCAGATAGCAGAGTAACTCACACAGATAAATTAGTTCCAGGAGAAAACTTTTCTAATAAAGCTGGTGAGCTAGGTGTTTTACATTATAAAGTTAGAATAACAAATCCTGGACGTTATTATGTTTGGGTTCGTGCTTTTAGCACTGGAAGTGAAGATAATGGTTTGCATGTTGGTCTCAATGGAAATTGGCCAGAAAACGGAAAACGTATGCAATGGTGCCAAGGAAAAAATAAATGGACTTGGGAAAGCAAACAAAGAACAAAAGAAGAACATTGTGGCATACCACAACAAATTTATTTAGACATAGATAAAAAAGGTTTGCACGATATACAATTTAGTATGCGAGAAGATGGTTTTGAGTTTGATAAATTTATTTTAACAAAAGACAGTAGCTACAAACCAAAAGATTTAGGCGAAAAAACAACAACGCTTTGGCCTTTAAAATCTTATTATAAGCAAATTGGCGCTTCACTTTTAGAAAACAAAACCTTACCAATTGCAGATTTTCCTATTAAAGGAACAGGATTTTACAAACACGCTGGCGGAAAATGGTTAGGAATAAACCCAAACAAACAAAAAGAAGCACAGGCCACTACTCCATTTCCGTTTAAAAGTGGGAATTATGATATGGTTTTCGTAGCCGTTGGTGAAAATGATGGGCAATCTGAATTTAAAGTCTTAATCAACAATAAAGAATTAGGCACTTTTACACCACCATTAACCAAAGATGTATTTGAAGAAGGAGAAAGAAATAATAAATTATGGAAAAATATAAAATTTAAAAAAGGAGATAAAATTACCGTAATTGCCAAAATAGGCAGTGCAGATGGTAAAGAATGGGCAAGAGCGCGTTGGTCTGGTATTGTGTTTGTACCTGTTGGTATAGGCCAAAGAGTAATTAAAACTCCGTTTGAAGGTACTTTAAAAGTAGCACAAAATAGAGCTCCTGTAATTGATGCTCCTAAAGGGCGTATTGCAGTTGTAGCAGATGGTAACTCTCCAGATCCAGATGATTTAGGTGGCACAGCAGTTTCTTTAGCCTTATTGCGTGCTACAGGTTTAGCAAGTAAATTGGTACATTATTCCCATAGTTGCGATTTGGTGCGTGTAAAAAGAATTTCTGAAAAAGCAGAAATAGAACGTCATGCATTAATGCAAAGTGTTTGCGATGTTACTGCAAGAAGATGGGGAGGTTTTAATAACCTTAAGTTTTTAGATGCCAAATGGAACCAAAAAGAAACCGTAAAAGATTTGGCAAGAGCAATTAATGCTTCTTCCGCAGAAGACCCACTTTGGATTATTGAAGCTGGAGAACCAGATATTATAGGTTTTGCATTAGATAAAAGTTCTAAGAAAAAACACAAATATGTAAAAGTAATTACACACCATCCAGCAAATGATGATGCTGGAGACTTTTACACTTGGCAACAAATACTAGATTTTGGTGTAGAAGAAGTTAGAATTCCAGATCAAAACATTAAGCTAAAAGTTCCTATTAATCAATGGGACTGGGCTAGAGATCATAAAGACAAAAGACTACAGCAAGTTTGGGTATATGGTAAAATGGCAGAAGTAGATGATGTTGTGAAATTTCAAAAAGGAAAATGGGACTGTTCTGATGCAGGAATGCTTTTATATTGGATTACTGGCGCTAATGTAAACAAAGGTTTAAAACAAGGTACTGTTAGCGATGTTAAAAACATACTTTTAAATTTTATTGAAGGTAAAAAATAGAATTACACCTTGTTATAAAATATTATGCATAAAAAACTAGTCATAATCTTACCTTTATTTTTTGTTCTTTTTTTGATGAGTTGCAAACCGCAAAAAAAAACGTTAGCAAAAGAACAAAAACAGAAAGATAGTGTAATAAACAATCCTGTAATTCGTCATATTCGAACGGCAGATCCTTCTGCTCATGTTTGGAAAGACGGAAAAGTTTGGATGTACACTTCTCTTGATATGGAAAACGCAACAATCCACAATTCTATGGATGGTTATCGCGCGTTTTCATCAACAGAAATGGTCTATTGACAAGATTTAACGCAGAAATATTGCCTAGTATAACTACGCTATAAAAAAATACATACCACTGAAGAAGGAGTAAAAATAATCAATTAACAAACCAAGAGACAATCCATCTAAAACATGAAAACCAAATTATTTTCGATAGTTATTTTAATTATTATAGTTGCTTTTTCAAGTTGCAAAAAAGGAACAAATTCAGAAGCTACAGCAGAAAATGTAAAAACTGCTTTAAAAAAACCAAATATAGTTTACATTCTTACAGACCAATGGAGAGGTTCAGCATTAGGTTATGCAGGTAACCCAGATGTAAAAACACCAAATTTAGATGCTTTTGCAAAAGAATCTGTAAATTTCACCAATACAGTTTCTGTAACTCCAGTATGTACACCTCATAGAGCTGCTTTATTTACAGGAAAATTCCCAACTACAACAGGTATGTTTTTAAATGACATTCATTTACCTGCGTCAGAAGAAACTATGGCAGAAATCTTTAAAAAGGAAGGTTACAATACAGCATATTGGGGCAAGTGGCATTTAGATGGTCATGGTCGTTCAACTTATATTCCAAAAGAAAGAAGGCAAGGTTTTGATTTTTGGAGAGCTTTAGAATGTTCTCATAACTACACAAAAATGCCATATTATGATAATGAAAATACAACATTAAAAATTTGGGATAAATATTCTCCATTTGCAATTACAGAAGATGCAAATAAATATTTAGAACAACATGCTAAGGATAAAAATCCGTTTTTAGCTGTAATTTCTATTGCAACACCACATTATCCTCATGGTTCTGCGCCCAAGAAATATAAGGATATGTATCCGCCAGAATCGTTGACATTAAATCCTAATATTTCAGACAATTTTAAAGAAAGAGCACGTAAAGAATTACAAGGTTATTATGCACACGCAACAGCAACAGATGAGGCTATTGGAAATGTAATCAAAAAAATAAAAGAACTAGGATTGTTAGAAAACACCATTATTGTTTTTTCTGCAGATCATGGAGAAATGATGGGAGCTCATGGCGTAAAACCTTTTGTAAAACAATTGGCCTGGGATGAGTCTATACGCGTTCCTTTTTTAATTAGATACCCAAAAATTAATAATAATAAAGGTAAGATTGTAAATGCGCCTTTAACAACTCCAGATATTTTACCTTCTTTATTAGGATTAACCAACACTTCAATTCCAAAAGATATTGAAGGAGAAAACTTAGCAGCGTTAATAAAAAACCCTGATCCAAATGCAGATAGAGCTGCATTAGTAATGCTTATAGCGCCTTTTGGAGCTAATTATAAAGACCAACCTTATAGAGGTATTAGAACCAAACAATATACCTATGTGGTTACACCAAAAGGACCAAGTATGTTTTATGATAATGTTAATGACCCTTTTCAGCAAAATAATTTATTGGGTAAACCTGAATTTATAAATATTCAAAATGATTTAGAATCAAAATTGCACAAGCAATTGCAAAAAATTGGAGACGAAGTAAGACCAAGAGCATATTATATGGAAAAATGGGGCTATAAATTTGATGAAAAACGAAGAGCTATAGATTTTTGGAGTTGGAATGATGGAAAAGGCCAAGTACAATCACCAAAAAAACTTTAAACTAAATTATTTAAGATGAAAAAAGTACTAGTATTATTTTGCATTACTTTTTGTATTGCAAACACTTTTTCTCAAGAAGAAAAACCAAATGTTTTAATTTTTTATGTTGATGATTTACGAGCAGAATTAGGTTGTTATGGAAGTGAAACAGCAATTACACCAAACATAGATAAATTGGCAAAAGATGGTGTTTTGTTTAACAAAGCGTATGTACAACAAGCAATTTGTGCTCCTTCTAGAATGAGTACTTTAACCGGTTTAAGACCAGAAACTTTAGGCGTTTACAGTATTTTTACACCACTTCGTAAAATAAACAAAGCAGTCGTTTCCATGCCACAATTATTCAAGAAAAATGGCTACAAAACGGTTAGTATTGGCAAAGTATATCATCATAGTACAGATGATAAAAAAGAATGGACCAATTACTTTGCAAAAGAACCCAATAGTTACGTAAAGCCAGAAAATATAGCGTTAATAAATCAACTTAAAAAAGAAGGAACCTATAAAAAAGGACCAGCTTATGAGGATGCAGATGTTGCCGATGAAGCTTATAAAGACGGACGAGTATCAAAATACGCTATAGAAACATTACATAAAATTAAAGATGATAAATTTTTAATGTTTGTAGGTTTAAGCAAACCGCATTTACCGTTTAATGCTCCTAAAAAATATTGGGATTTACACGATAAAAGTAAATTTAAAATTCCATCAAGAAATAAACCAGAAGGTATGTATCGTTTGGCATTAAGTAAATGGGGCGAGTTAAAAGGTTATCATGGTATTCCTAAAGAAGGAGATTTAGATGATGAATTAACAAGAACGTTAATACACGGTTACCACGCTTCTGTAAGTTTTATAGATGCTCAAGTGGGTAAAGTTATGCAAACTTTAGAAGCATTAGATTTACGTAAAAATACCATGGTTATTTTTATGAGCGATCATGGATATAAAATTGGCGAATATGGTGCTTGGTGTAAACATTCTAATGCAGAAATAGATGTAAGAGTGCCTTTAATTATAAGTAGAGAAAGTAATTACAAAAAAAGAAAAACTGGCAAAACTTCAAATGCATTGGTAGAAAATGTAGATATCTTTCCAACGTTGGTGGATTTGTGCGGACTAGAAGCACCAAAATCTGATGGTAAAAGTATTTTACCAATTATAAACAAACCGAATAAAAAAGGCGATAAGATTGCAACTAGTGTTTACGCAAGAGGTAAAAAAATTATGGGCGTTACTGCAACAGATGGAAAATGGCGTTATATAGAATGGAGAAATGCTGTAACTCATGAAATTTTAGAAGCAGAGTTATACGAACACAAAAAAAACGTATTGTCTTTTACAAACCTTTCTGGCAACAAAAAACATAAAAAAGTAGAAGTTAAAATGAAAGAACTTCTAGAGAAACAATTTCCTAGAGACAAACCTTTTTTACAAAACGACCAGCCTAGGAAAAGGTAATTTTTTAGTATTAATATCAATTTAACATATAAAAATGTTAAAAAACTTTTTGTGACCATAATTCAGATTTTTAATATCTTTATATTCTTTACTTTTATGTTAAGATTTTAAAGACTAATATTATGGTTGATTTTATAAAAGTAGACACTACCTCTATGGTGCCCAAATATATGCAAATTATAGATTCTATAATTAACAATATAACCACGGGCAATATAAAAATTGGTGATAAAATACCTTCAATTAATAAATTAAGTAAAGATTTTTACCTTTCTAGAGATACTGTAGAAAGAGCATATAGCGTATTAAAAAAACAAAAAGTTTTAGTTTCTGTGCACGGTAAAGGTACCTACGTTGCTCAAAATCAAATAACGTTTAAACCAAATATTCTTTTTCTAGTAAACAAATTAAGTTTGTTTAAAATGGAAGTATATAACGCTTTTGTAAAAGAAGTTGGAGATAACTTTCATGTAGATTTACATAGTTATCATTGTGACGAATCACTTTTTTTAGAACTAATTAACAAGCATAAAACTGCTTATAATTATTATGCCATTATTCCTCATTTTAGAACGGATAACCTTTTGCATAAAACAAGTACAGACAAAGTGCTTAAAGCTATAAATGAATTACCTAAAGATAATCTAGTAATTTTAGATAATAAAGAAACCGAAATTTCAGGAGATTTTATAGAAGTAACGCAAGATTTTGAACAAGATATTATAGCAGCTTTGCAAATTGGTATAGACAAAGTAAGTAAGTACAAAAAAATACATTTGGTCTATCCTAAAGCTACATTTTACCCATATCCTTCAAAAATATTAACAGGTTTTAAAAAATTCTGTGTCCAAAATAATTTCGAATTTGAAATTTTAGAGGAAATAACAGATCAAACTGAAATAAATAATAACAGTTTATTTATTACCATAGAAGATGATGATTTGGTAAAAATTGTAAATAAAGTTAAAAGAAGTAGTTTTACTTTAGGTAAAGAAATAGGTGTAATTTCTTACAACGACAATCCTTTAAAACAATTGTTAGGTATTACTGTAATTACCACCAACTTTTTATCTATGGGAAAAGAAGCTGCTCAATTGATTTTGCAGAAAAAGAAAGAAAAAATAAAAATTCCAGTAAATTTTATAGACAGAGCATCACTATAAATTACGTTTAATATATAGTTTATTTAAGTAAGGAAGTCTGCTATAGACTTCCTTATTTTTTTTAATAAAATTTAGTTTTCAGACAAATGTATTTTTTTTACCTTCGAAGAGCTAAAAAATCTGCAGCTGAAATATACTTTCAATGAAACAAAAAATATTTTTACTTATACTGCTGTTATTCACAAAATTGATATCTGCTCAATTAAGTAGGTATAATTTTAAGAATATTAATATCTCAGATGGTCTTTCACACAATACCATAACAGCTATACAAGAAGATAAATTTGGGCAGATTTGGTTTGCTACAAGCAATGGATTAAACAAATACAATGGTAAAGAATTTACCATTTACAGAAATAACCCAAAAGATAAATTTAGCATAAGCAATAGTGATGTATCTAATATTCTTATTGATAAAGACGGCATTATTTGGGCTGGTACTTTTAATGGTTTAAACAGATTTGATCCTAAAAATAATAGCTTTAAGCGGTTTTATAGAAGAGCTTCAAATAAATTTTCATTAAGCAATAGTTTAATTATTTGTAGCTTAGAAATGCACAGAGGAAATATTTGGTTTGGTACTGCAAACGGAGTTTCCATCTACAACAAAAGCACAAAAAGATTTAAAAGATTCTTAACCAAAAACCCTAAAAAAGGTACTAGAGCTATAAATGATATTTACAGAGACAACAATTATGTTATATGGTTGGCTACAAACAATGGCCTTGTAAAAGTAGATAGAGATAAAAATAATAAATTTATTACAAGTGAATATCATTTAAACAACAAAACAAATAAACTACACATTAACAGTATTTTACAAGTTTCTTCAGAAATTATTGCTTTAGGCACAAAATACAATGGGTTGTTACATTTTAATACAAAAACAGAAAAATTTGAACACCCTAAAGAAATAAATATTCCAAAAAACTTAGATGTAAGAGATTTAGAATTAGATAATAATAAAAATTTATGGATAGCTACCACAAGTGGTCTTTATATTATTGATTCAAATAACCAAACCACTCTTATAAAAGAAAATAATGTTGACAACTATAGCACCATTCAAAATTATATAAGAACTATTTACAAAGATAAAAACGGACTAATGTGGTTGGGCACACAAAATGGAGGAGTAATTACTTGGGACAAATCTTACCAAAACTTCCTGCACTTTAAAAACAAAAAATTAAATAATAACATTACCAATAGTATTGTTACAGACAAAGAACAAAATATATACTTTGCTACAGAAACAGGTGTTGTAAATGTTTTTGATAAAAAAGGTAATGTTTCTGAAATATTTAAAATAAAAAGTACTAAAAAAAACAGAACACATCCTATTAAAACGTTGTATTACAACAATTCTGACAACCTCTTATTTATTGGCACCGAAAACAAAGGGATTATTGTTTATGATGTAAAGTTGAAAAAAATACGTCCTAATATTATTTCTAAACCTTTAAGAGCGCTTTTAAAAAACTCGATAATAAATGATATTAAGAAAGACGCCAAAAACAATTTAATTATTGGCGCAACTGGCTTGGGTATAATACGATACAATTGTGAAACACAAAGAATAAGACAATTTTATAGAAATAAAATAGCTTCTAACATTATGAAATCTATTTTTATTGATGCTGATGATAACATAATTGCTGGAGGTATTGGTGGCGTTTCTACCATAAAAATAGATGAAAAAGGTGTAGCCAAAATTAAAAATTACTTTAAAAACAGACCATTAATAACCTATAACGTAAGTGCAGTTTTTAAAGATTCTAATAATGTGATCTGGATAGGAACCACCACCAGAGGTTTGTACAAAATAACAGGTAACGAAACAAAGATTGTAAACTTTCCTACTCGAAATAAATTTACATCAGTACATTCCATCTTAGAAGGAAAAAAAGGAGTATTATGGCTAAGTACAGATATTGGTATTGTAAGATATAACAGTAATACAAGCAAAAGTTTTGCCTACAATAATAATATCTTAGCCAATAACAATTTTAGACCAAATTCCAGTTTAAAAATTGGAAAACAATTTTATTTTGGAGATTTATTTGGCGTAACCACCTTTAATTCTGAAAATATAGTTAAAAGTATAGACGTACCCAAGGTTGTTTTATCTCAATTAAAAATAAAAAACAAAGAAGTAAATATAGATACAGATGATATGATCTTATCTAGAAACTTAAATTACACAGATGCTTTAGAGTTAGATTATAACAACTCTAATTTTTCTATTAGCTATGCCCTACCCAATTACATAAACTCTAAAGGCAATAAATATGCATATCGTTTAAAAGGCTTAGATAATTCTTGGACTTACACCAAGCAAACAGAAGCTTATTTTACATTACAAAGCGCAGGCAATTACACCTTTCAAGTAAAAGGAGCAAATCATGATAATGTTTGGAACAACAGGCCTACAAATATAGACATCATTATAAACCCAGCTCCATGGAAAACTTGGTGGGCTTACACTATTTATGTACTATTACTCTTTATTACATTATATAGTATTTCTTGGTTTATTCAATCTAAAGCAAGGTTAAAAGATAAGTTGAAGTTAGAATATATTGCCAACAAAAAAAATGAAGAATTAAACAAAGTTAAGCTAGAATTTTTCACCAATATTTCTCATGAATTTAGAACACCATTAACACTAATCACAGCACCTCTTCAAAAAATACTTTCAGACTATTCTGGCCCAAGTGAAATCTATAAAAAACTAAAAATTATAGAGAGTAGCACCAATCATCTTTTGAGACTTATTAATAGATTAATGGATTTTAGAAAATTAGAAAGTAATCAGTTTGAACTAGCCGCTGCAGAAGGTAATATTGTTAAGTTTTTACATGAAATATTTTTATCATTTTCAGAACATGCCAAAGACGGTAATTACAACTATAAATACATAACTTCAGAAGAAGAAATTTTGATGTATTATGATCGTTATAAACTAGAGCGTGTTTTTTATAACTTAATATCTAACGCTTTTCGTTACACTAAAAATGGTGGAAATATATTTGTGAAAATTAGCCAACAAAATGAAAACGTAATCATTACAGTTGAAGATTCTGGTGTAGGTATTTCTGAAGAATTTATAGATAAAATATTTGATCGTTTTTTTGAAGTTGCAGTGCATAAACAAACCAATGCCAACCATGTAAAAGGAACGGGAATTGGTTTATCTATTGCCAAAAATATAGTAAAATTACATCATGGAGATATTTCTGTAGAAAACATAACCCCTATTGGTGCAAAATTTACAGTAAGTTTAAAAATGGGCACAGCACATTTATCTGAAAAAGAAATCATACCAAATTTCAAAAAAAGTGATGACGTTTCGCAATACATCACGCAAATAAATTTACCAAAATATGATAAAAATAAACCGGTTAAAAATTTAATACTAGAAACAGAAAAGCACACCATACTTATTGTAGAAGACAACACTGTTTTAAGATCTTTTATGAAAGAAATTTTAAAAGAAAACTATAACATTTTACAAGCCAAAAATGGAAAAGAAGCTTTTAATCTTGCCACCAAGCATTTACCAGATTTAATTGTTAGCGATGTAGTTATGCCAGAAATGGTAGGTACAGAATTGTGCTCTAAAATAAAAACAAACATTGCCACAAGCCATATTCCTGTAATTTTATTAACCTCTAGAACGTCTTTAATCTATAAATTTGAAGGTTTAGAAAGTGGTGCAGATGATTACATAACAAAACCATTTAATATCAAAGAATTTACGCTAAAAATTAAAAACATTTTAGACTCTAAACTTAGCTTAAAAAACAAATTTATGTCTAATACTAGTTTTGAAACTTTAGATATTTCTTTAACTTCTTTAGACCAAAAACTATTAGAAAAAGCATTTGAAATTGTAAAAGACAATATTGCCAATCCCGATTTTAATATTGCACAGTTTTCTGAAGATTTAGGCGTAAGTCGTTCTATGTTATTTACAAAAGTTAAAGCTTGGGCAAACGCAACTCCAAACGATTTTATTCAAGAAATAAGACTAAAACACGCTTCTAAATTATTAGAATTAGACAAATTAACCATTGCAGAAGTTAGCCATAAAGTTGGTTTTAAAAGACCAAAATATTTTAGCCAATGCTTTAAGAAAAAATACGGCCTTACACCTTCTGAATTCTCAAGTAAATTTTCAGGTAAGAATATCTAAAACAGTGGTATAGTTTATACATAACACTACAGGATTAGTTATAGGTTAAAAAATATTATGTTTGTTTTACACCAAACAAGCCTATAAACTAATGAAAAGTTCCGCCTTTTTTCTACTATATTTTTCAATTATATTTTCAATTAACAGCCAACGCGTAGCAACTAATTTTAATAACAATTGGCAGTTTATTTTAGAAGACAATCCCACATTTTCAAAAGAAAATTTTGATGATTCTAGTTGGCAAAAATTAAACGTACCACACGATTGGTCTTTTGAAAAAGGCGTAAGAAAAGGTGGAGATCAAGGTCAAGGTGGTGGTTATCATGATGGTGGAATTGGTTGGTACAGAAAACAATTCAACATAAAAAAAGAAAGTCTTTCTAAAATCACCTACATCAATTTTGATGGCGTTTATATGAATTCTGAAGTCTGGATAAATGGCCATCACTTAGGCAAAAGACCCTATGGTTACATCAGTTTTAGATACAATATTTCAAAATTTTTAAAGGAAGGGAAAAACACCATTGCCGTTCGTGTTGATAATTCTTTAGAACCTTCTGCACGTTGGTATCACCCTTGTGGAATTTACGCGCAAGTAAAATTAACAGAGGTACATCCAACGCATTTTAAACCCAATTCAATTTTTATAAAAACACCTTCAATTTCAAAAGAAAAAGCAACGGTTGTTATTGATGCAGAAATCAACGGAAAATTAAAAGGATTAAAATATGAGGTAAAATTATTTTCTGCTAAAGGAAAAGAATTGACAAGTAACTGCGAGAAAATAACAGCTTCAAATCCTACGTATCAATTAGAAGTTAAAAATCCTCAATTATGGAGTCCAGAAACTCCAAATGTTTACAAAGCGGTTACTCAAATTTTAAAAGGAAAAAAAGTTATTGATGAAATTGAAACCACTTTTGGTTTTAAAACCGTAAAATGGGAAACAGCAACTGGTTTTTGGTTGAATGGAGAAAATGTAAAATTAAAAGGTGTTTGCGAACATTGGGAAGGTGGTCCAGTTGGTGGTGCTTGGACAAAGCCCATGTTACGTTGGAAATTACAAAGTTTAAAAGACATGGGCATTAATGCCATTCGTCCTTCACACAATCCTACGCCACCAATGTTTTATGATATTTGTGATGAAATTGGTTTGTTGGTAATGGATGAAATTTTTGACGGTTGGCACAAAAAAGCACCTCAAGATTACGGCAAACAAGCTTTTGACCAATGGTGGAAACGTGATGTAACAGAATGGATTACAAGAGACAGAAACCATCCAAGTATTTTTGTTTGGAGCTTAGGAAATGAAACACATAGCCCCATAGGATCAGAATTGGTGAAGTTTGGAAAACAACTAGATCCAACACGTTTGTTTACATCAGGCGCAGGAAATCCAGAAGATATGGATATTCAAGGTGTAAATGGAGGTTCTGAAACCAAATCTTTTATAGATAGTAAAAATCAAAAAGAATTAGAAAAACCATTTATTTCTACAGAAGCGCCACATACTTGGCAAACCAGAGGTTATTACAGAACACAAACTTGGTGGAGAGATAACGAATTACCAGGAACGTATGAATTACCAAATTTAACAGAAAAAGAAATCTTTTTTTACGAAGGCATCAATCCTAAAAAATGGAGAAATAGAAAACAAAGTTTCAATTCGTCTTATGACAATGCAACTGTAAGAGTTTCTGCTAGAAAATATTGGGAAGTTATGCGAGACAATCCTTGGCATAGTGGTCATTTTAGATGGACAGGTTTCGATTATTATGGAGAAGCTGGTTTGGTGCATGGTGGTTTACCTTTCAATTTATTTATGGGCGGTGCTTTAGATGTTGCAGGTTTTAAAAAGGATTTATTCTATTTCTACCAAAGTCAATGGACAAAAGAACCTATGATTCATATGTTGCCACATTGGTCGCATCCAAGAATGAAAAAAGGAACCGTTATTCCTGTTTGGGTATATTCAAATGCAGAGGAAGTAGAATTGTTTTTAAACGGAAAGTCTTTAGGAAAAGACAAACCAGGATCCGTTTGGAACGAAATGCAATGTGAATGGATGGTTCCTTATGAGGAAGGAAAGTTAGAAGCAGTCGCTTATATTAATGGCAAAGAAGTAAAGCGAACTTCGTTTAGTACAAGTAAACAACCATCAAAATTAAAAACAAGCATCCAAAAATTAGAGGCTGAAGATTCTTTTACAACAAGTTACATTATTACTTCAGAAAGTTTAGATGCAAATGACAATTTGTATCCTTATGGAGAAAATAAAATCTATTATACTATTCAGGGTGATGTAAAAAAGATTTCTATGGAAAATGGAAATCCTATTGATCCTACAAGTAGAACAAAATCAGATTATAGAGCCTTGTTTTTTGGTAAAACAAGATTGTTTTTAAGAGAACAACCTAATGCTAAAAATGCAGCTGTAATTACAGCTTCAATTTTAGGAGATAAAGCGTTATTTCTTTCTAATAAAATAACCATAGCAACCAAACAATTTGCGGTTTTTGGAACATTAAAAGCATCAAATTTAGAAGTTTTATATACCACAAATGGAGAAAATCCTGAAACAAAAGGAATGCTTTACAAAGGCGCTTTTGAAATTCAAGATAATACTACCGTAAAAGCCATTATCAAACAAAACGGAAAAGTTGTGCTAACACTAGAAGAAACTTTTGGTAAAAGTGAAGGTTTATTTTGGGGTGATGAACACTCTAAAGATATGTGGATTGGTAGAGGAATTAATATTTCTGCGGAAGAGGGTATTTTAAAAGGAAGTGCAACTGCAAGCAGAGCAGCAAGACGTTTTAAAGGAACTGGTTTTGTAGATTTTAAAGGTAAAGAAGGATCTGTAGAATTCTATCAAGAAAATGATGGCGAAGAAGGCGATTACAGCATGCGTTTTAGATATATGCACAATAATAAAGGCGCATTGCATCCTATGAAATTGTATTTAAATGATGAATATGTTAGGACTTTAGAATTTAAACCAACAGGTGGATGGGAAAAAGAATGGAAATTTGTTCCTGCAATTTTAAGATTAAAAGCGGGTGCAAATAGTATAAGAATTGAAACCACAGGAAAAAGTGGCCCTTATATTGATGAATTGTTTATTGATTAATATTTTAAATTATTTTTATGAGTAAAACAGTATCATTTTACATCAAGTTAATAGTTGTTTTTTTTATTGGTATCACTAGCTGTTCAGATGCTCAAAATAATACTAAAAAAGATAATCAAATAATTCAAAATGCAGATTTATTATTAAATATAAATCCATTTTCTGTAGTTCATAAAACAGGTGTACCTCCAAGTAAAAGCAAACACGATTATATGAGTATTGGCCCGTATTGGTGGCCAAATCCAAATACGTCAGATAGTTTACCATACATTAGAAAAGATGGTGAAATAAACCCTGAAACTCGAAATAATTTTACAGATTATACAGAGAAAAATAAATTTATAGCTGCTGTAAAAACATTAACTAAAGCATATAAAATTAGTAATAACAATAAATATGCTATTAAAAATTTAGCCCTTATTAATGCTTGGTTTTTAAATGATGAAACTAAAATGAACCCTAATGTAAATTTTGGGCAATACGTTCCTGGTAAATCAGAAGGTAGGTGTTTTGGAATTATTGAATTTGGCGGCTTAACAGCAGTTTTACAATTTTTAGAATTAGCAAAATCCAACAATTTGCTCGATAAAAAAACAGAAAAAGGAATGCATAATTGGTTTACTGATTACAGCAATTGGTTAAAAAATAGCAAATTAGGTATAGAAGAATCCACCAGAAAAAACAACCACGCTACACATTATGATGTTCAATTGCTAAGTATTTTAAGATATCTAAATAAAATTGAAGAAGTTAAAAACTATTTGTCTACAACCACAAAAGCTAGAATTTTTAGTCAAATTGAACCTGATGGAAGTCAGCCTCTTGAATTAGCGAGAACAAAATCTTTTTCTTATTCAGTAATGAATTTACACGCATTTTTAGAATTGGCAGCATTAGGTCAACAAGTTGGCGTAAACCTTTGGAATGAAACTTCAAAAGATGGTAGAAGTATAAAAAAAGGCTACGAATTTATGTTGCCTTATGTAACCAATAAAAAAGAATGGCCTTTCAAACAAATTAAAGATAAAAAGTCTTCTGAAGAAAAATTAATTAAAGATCTAAAAAAGGCTCATAAACTATTTAAAGAAGATGCTTTTGATGAAGCAATCCAAATTATAAACCAAAGAAATACGCCTAAACATTAATATAATACCTAAAAAAATAGGCGATAATCTGCTATGAGGTTACAAAGAAACTTCCTTTTTTTAATATTACTTACCATCATTAGTTGTAATAGCTCAAATGGTAGAAAAGAAGTACCTGTTTCTTATCCAAAAGGCTTAGATAAGTTTCATAAGAATGTCTTGGAATATTATCAAAATCAAAAAATAGAGGATTTTAGAATAGCAGAATTTTTATCAGATTTAAAAGAAGATGGCTCATTTTCTACAATTGATTATACCAATAAAATAAGAAGTGATTGGCCTGTTAAGGATCATTTGAAATATGTACAATATTTAGCAATTAGTTATAAAAATGAATCCTCTAAATATTATCAGGATAAAAACCTTTCAGAAAAAATTCATAAAGGATTAAATTACTGGTTAGAGAACGATTTTTTAAGCACCAATTGGCACGACCAACATATTGGTGTTCCAGAATTTTTGTTGCCAACATTGTTTTTAATGGAAAACGAGTTGTCTAAAAAACAGCTTGATAAAGCAAAAATATTGTTACATCGCGCCAAAATAAAAATGTCTGGTCAAAATAAAGTATGGTTGTCTAATAATGTGATGCTACGCTCTTTGTTGCTAAGAAAACAAGATTCAGTAGCCATTGCAAGTAAAGCCATTCAAAGCGAATTAAAAATAGCAAAAGGTGTTGGTGTAAAACCAGATTGGTCGTATCATGAGCATGGTGCTCAATTACAATTTGGTAATTATGGTTTGTCGTATTTAGAAGATATGATAAAGACCTACACTTTTTTAGACAATACACCTTTTCAATTTGAAAAAGATAAGATTCAATTTCTTAGAAACATCGTTTTAAAAGGACAACAATGGATATTGTACAACAATAGCTACGACACAAATGCTTGTGGAAGACAGCTTTTTCCCAATGAACAACTTCAAAAAGCGAATCGTTTAAAAGAATGTATTCAAAAAATGAAGGTTTTAGATAAAGAATTTACAGAGGCTTATACTATTGCTTTATACTCAAAAACCTTATCAGGTAATAAACACTTTTGGAAATCAGATTTTCAGGTGCACAGAAGAAAAGATTTTTATTTTTCGGTTAAAATGAGTTCTCAACGAGTGGTTGGAACAGAGTCTGTAAATCAAGAAAATGTGCAAGGTTATTATATGGGTGATGGTGTTGCACTTTTATCTAAAAACGGAAAAGAATACGAAAATGTGTTTCCTTTTTGGGATTGGAAAAAATTACCTGGCACTACTATAATTCAAGATAAAAAACCACTTCCAATCATCAAGTTCAAAGCCTTTAAAACCAATAGCACTTTTGTTGGTGGTGTTAGTAATGGCAAAAACGGCATTGCTGTGATGGATTACAATCGAGATGGATTAAAAGCCAAAAAATCTTGGTTTCTATTTGATGACAAAATTGTGTGTTTAGGGAGCGATATTTCAGCAAATACAGATGATCTTGTAACCACAGCCATAAACCAATCCTTTTTAAAAGGTAACGTTATTGTTGCTAAAAATGATAAGATACAAACCAATTTCAGAAACGGAAAAGCACTACAACCAAATTGGATTTTGCACGATAGCATTGGATATCTATTTCCAAAAGGCGGAAATATCAATTTCTCTACAAACATTTTAGAAGGCAGTTGGAATAAGGTGGCAAAACGTTACAGACCAGTAATACTCACAGAACATATTTTTAAATTATGGTTCAATCATGGTTCTCAACCAAAAAACAAAAGCTATAATTACATGTTAGTGCCAAATACAACTCAAGATAAAATGCTGCGTTTGCATAAAAGCAATCCTTTTAAAATAGTGAATACAGATCAACAGCAATCTGTAGAAAGTTTAGACAAGAAACAAGCAGGAATTGTCTTTTATAAAAAAGGAACATCAGAAATTAAAGGTGGTATTCGTGTAGATAAACCTTGTGTTGTTTTAATGGAAGAAAAAACAAATCAATTAATGTTAGCCGTAAGCGACCCTTCACACAAACTAAAAAATATAAAGATTACAATTCATGGAAAATATAATACACAGCATAGTAACTTTAATAATGGAAAAACCCAGTTTATAGTCAATTTACCTCAAGGAAATTATTCAGGAAAAACGGTACAAGTAGCGTTAGATAAAAATTAGAAAAAAATGAAAAAAGTACTTATATATTTAATTTGTTTCGTGTCAATTTTAGTTTCGTGTCAAAACGAAAACACGAATAGCAATTCAGAAAAAGAAATCAATTTAGAAGCGGGTTTTCAAAACCCACCACAAACTTCAAAACCTAGAACTTGGTATCATATTAATAGTGGAAATGCATCAAAAGAAGGCTTTACCAAAGATTTAAAAGCTATTAAAGAAGCAGGAATTGGTGGCGTTTTGGTTTTTAACGTTTCTATGGGTTTGCCAGAAGGCGATGTAAAATACAACTCACAAGAACACAGAGATATTTTAACGCATGCAGCTAAAGAATGCGAAAAACTAGGCTTGAGTTTTGGAGTGCATAATTGTGATGGTTGGACGTCTAGTGGAGGACCTTGGGTAACCCCAGAAAACGCAATGAAAGTTGTGGTGAATAGTCAAGTTATTACAGAAGGAGGTAAACAAATACAGCTAAAATTACCACAACCACCAACAAGACATAATTTTTATAAAGATATTGCTGTGGTTGCCTACCCATCTTTAAAAAACGAATTGATAGACAATCGTGTACAACCTATTATAACTTCTTCAGATAAAGCATTTAAAACAGCTTTGGCAACAGACCATCAAACCAATACGCATGCCGATTTAAAAGCAAACAAATGGGTGCAATACGATTATGGAAAACCTCATACAATTCGTTCTATGTCTGTGTTTATCAACAAACGAAAAGGGCGTTTAAAATTATTAAAATCAGATGATGGTGTAAATTTTACTTTGGCTCACAAACCCAATGAAGAACGTATTGGGAAAGACGAATGTTATTTTGAAGAACATTTTAAACCTATTACAGCACGTTATTTTAGAATCGTAACAGAATTAGATACAGGAATTTACGAAATGCAACTTTCTGCAAATCAAACTTTAGGTAATAAGCTAGAATTTACATCTTACAGAAAACGTAGAAGATCTATTGGAAATCCTGATAAAAGTACATACATCAAAAAAGAAGATATTATTGTTTTAACTGATAAAATGAATAGTGATGGTGTATTAAACGCAAAATTACCAAAAGGAAATTGGACCATTATGCGTTTTGGTTTTACTGCATCTGGTGCAACAAATGAACCTGCATCTGATGAAGGTACTGGACTTGAAGTAGATAAATTCAGTAAAAAAGCCTTAAAAATTCATTATGATGCCTTTGTTGGTAAATTGATAAAACAGGCAAAAATTGATGCACCAAATGCTTTGCAATATGTAGAAATTGACAGTTATGAAGTTGGGCCACAAAACTGGACAGATGATATGGAGCAAATCTTCGAAAAAAGATTTGGGTATGATTTTACACCGTTTTTATTAATGTATGCAGGGAAATACATAGAAAACAACGAAACAATTGAAGCTGTTTTTTGGGATATGAAACAATTGGTAAGTGACTTAATGGTGACCAATTATTTTGATTATTTTACAGAATTATGTCATAAAGATGGTTTAATTTCTTATGTAGAACCTTACGGATTTGTAGGACCTTTTAACAGTTTAGATGCAGGTAGAAGTGCAGATATCCCAATGGGAGAATTTTGGTTAGGAAAACCGAATAAACACAAACGTGCAGCAGTATCTGCTGGCCATATTTATGGTAAAAATGTAATTTCTGCAGAAGCTTTTACAAGTACCAAACTAAATTGGGGTTTTCATCCGGCGTTAGCCAAACAAAAAGGAGATTACGAGTGGACAAACGGAATTAACGAATATATGTTTCATCGTTTTGCACATCAATCCAATACGCACGTAAAACCTGGAATGAGTATGAGTTTTGTAGGATCTCATATTGATAGAACTCAGACTTGGTGGGACAATGCAGGACCTGAATGGTTCAATTATTTAGCAAGAGGATCGTATCTATTACGTCAAGGAAATCCTGTGTTAGATGTATTGGTTTTTGTTGGCGATAAAGCACCAAGTCACGTAATTCACGCCAACCAAATGCGTCCAAAACTTCCAGCTGCTTATAAATACGATTGTGTAAATGCTGATGTGATTATCAATCGTTTAAAAGTTGAAAATGGAAAATTAAAATTACCAAATGGTATTACTTATAATGCATTGTCTTTACAAAGAAATGATGTTATCAATTTAGAAACTTTAAGAGGAATTCTTAAATTATCTAAACAAGGCGCTTTAATTGTTGGTAAAAAACCTAAAAAATTAGGAGGTTACCACATAACTAAAGAGATGCAAGCTGAATTTGAATCTTTAGTAAAAGAAATTTGGGCTAGTAAAAAATCGTATAGCTCAGGCGATTGGGAACAAATATTGAAAGAAAATGAAATTCAGAAAGATTTAATAGTTGACGGACAACCTGATTTTAATTTCTACCACAGACGTACGGAAAATGAAGATATTTATTTTGTGTATAATCATAATTTAACTGAAGTTGAAACCTTGAATTGTAGTTTTTTAATTGATGGAAAAGTACCTGAACTTTGGAATGCAGAAACAGGAGAGATTACCAAATTAGTTGAATATACTACTAAAAACGGAAGAACAGATATTGCTATTAAAATGCAGCCACAACAATCTGTTTTTGTAGTATTTAAAGAGGAAGATAAAAAGCGACCAAAAGTTGTTTATGAAAAATCTAACAATGCAGCTAAACCAATATTTAGTTTAAATGATCATGATGAATTACAAGCTGAAGTTTATGAAAACGGAAATTATTCAGTACTGGTAAACAATTCAGAAAACTGGAACATTAATGTAAACGATATTTCTAACTCTGTTGAAATTAAAGGCAATTGGGAAATCAATTTTAGAGCAGAAGACTTTTATAAAGCTACTTTACAAACAGATGAATTGTTTGATTGGACAACCAGCAAAGTAGATGAAATTAAACATTATTCTGGTACAGCAATGTATAAAACAACATTCAATATAGAAAAAGATATGTTGCAATCTGATAGACAATTTCAAATTAATTTAGGCAAAGTAAATGTAATTGCTAAAGTAATTGTAAACGGAAAAGATGTTGGTGTAAGTTGGCTAGCACCTCATAATTTAAAGGTTACAACTGCTTTAAAAGAAGGTGAAAATACACTAGAGGTTCAGGTGACCAACCAATGGACAAACCGTTTAATTGGCGATGAAAAATTACCCAACCAAACAGGATACAATGTAAAAAGAGGAAGCCCAGGTTTTGGCGATTCTGAATTTAGAGGCAAGTTTAAAAAAATGCCAAAGTGGTTTAGAGATAACCAACCACTACCAGAAGGACCACGCAAAACATTTAGTGCGTATTCTTTTCAAAAACCAACAGATGCATTATTGCCATCAGGTTTATTAGGTCCTGTAACAATTTCAGCATCAAAAATTATAAAAAAACAATAACTATACAATGAAAAATATAGCCGTTTTAATTCTACTATTTTTATTTTTAGGATGCAATCCATCTTCAGAAAAAGATACGCAAACTTTAACTTTAGAAGAAGGATTTAAAAATCCGCCAAACGCAGCAAAAGCCAGAACATGGTGGCATTGGATTAGTGGAAACGTATCTAAATCTGGCATTACAAAAGATTTGGAAGCTATGAAAGCTGTTGGTATTCAAGAAGCACAATTGTTTAATGTGCATTTGGGTTTTCCACAAGGACCTGCTAAATATTTAAGTAAAGATTGGCTAGACTTATTTAAATTTTCTGCGGAAGAAGCCAAACGTTTGGATTTAGAATTGGCATTTCACAACAGCGCAGGTTGGTCTTCTTCTGGTGGGCCTTGGGTTACTGAAGAAAACGCGATGCAAACCGTAGTTTTTAGTGAATTAAATATTAAAGGCGGAAAAGAAATTAAAGTACAATTACCAAAACCTCAAACAAAATATGAATACTATAAAGACATTGCAGTTTTAGCATTTCCAAAACCCAAAGCAACTCAAAAAATAGAAGGTTTAGATTATAAAATATTGTCAGAACGTATTCGAAATCATTTATTACCAGATACTAAAGTGATTCCACAAGAATCAATTATTTCAAAAGAAACGGTTATTGATGTAACTTCTAAAGTATCTGAACAAGGAATCTTAGAATGGAAAGCTCCAGTTGGAGAATTCGTTATTTTAAGATTTGGACACACACCAATTGGAACTCAAAATCGTCCTGCACCACCAGAAGCTAGAGGTTTAGAAGTAGATAAAATGAGTAAAACAGCAGTTGATGCCTATTGGAAAGGTGGCGTACAACCTATAATTGACAAGTTAGGCGATTTAATAGGAACAACTGTAAATAATTGTTTAATTGATAGTTATGAAGTAGAAACCACCAACTGGACGACTGGTTTTGAAACGCAATTTGAGAGTTTAAGAGGTTATGATTTAACCGCTTATTTACCAACGTTAGCTGGTTATTATGTAGAAAGTGGAGAAATATCAGAACGTTTTTTGTGGGATTTTAGAAGAACCATTGGCGATTTAATTTCCGAAAATTACTACGCATATTTTGCAGATTTATGTCATAAAAACGGAATGCAGTTTTCTGTAGAACCTTATTGGGGGCCTTTTGATAATATGCAAGTTGGTGCCACAGGAGACATTGTAATGTGTGAGTTTTGGAGTGGTGGTTACCCGTTTTTTGATTCTGCAAAATTTGTTTCTTCTATTGCACATTTAAATGGCAGTGCTATTGTTGGTGCAGAAGCATTTACAGGAATTGGTGGTTGGATCAAACACCCAGCAACTATAAAATCAATTGGAGACCAAGCTTGGGCGCAAGGAATTAGTCGTTTTATATTTCATTCTTATGTACATCAACCTTGGGATGTTGCTCCTGGTATGGCTTTAAGTTATCATGGTTATGATCTTAATAGAAATAATACTTGGTGGAATCAAGGAAAATCATTTTTAGATTATATTGCTCGCTCTCAATTTTTGCTGCAACAAGGTAAAAATGTAGCTGATGTTTTAGTGTTTACAGGAGAATCATCACCAAATACTGCTTTTTTAATGCCACAAATTAAAAAATTAGGATTCGATTATGATTTAATTGGAGCAAATAAATTAAAAGATTTAACCGTTAAAGATGGTGTTATTTATTCTTCCGTAGGAAATACATACAACATTTTAGTATTACCAGAATCTGATTTGATAAAACCAGAAACTTTAGAAAAAGTAAAAGAATTGGTTGCTGGTGGCGCAAAAGTTATTGGTAAAAAACCATCGAAATCGCCAAGTTTAACAAATTACCCAAATAATGATGCTATTGTTAAAAATGAAGTTGAAGCATTATGGACTTCTGGTTTGGTAAAAGATGTTTTAATTGAAACTGTTTTAAGCGAAAAAATACCCGATATTAAAGTTGAAAGTAGCGATAAAACAGACCTGAGTTTCATCCATAGAAAAACAGCAAAAGCTGATATTTATTTTATGGCAAACACCAGAAAAGAAGCTAGAGATGTTACAGTACGTTTTAGAGTTGCTGGAAAACAACCTGAACTTTGGAATTCAGAAAAAGGAACCATTGAAGATGCTGTTGTTTTTAAAGAAAATGAAGATGGTACTACCACAGTGCCTTTGCATTTGGGAACTGAAGAATCTGTATTTATCATCTTTAAAAAACCTTCAAATAAAAACCATTTGGTAACTGCTAAAATGGAATTAGAAAAACAAAAAGTAGCACCGTTAGCTAACTTAGAAATTGTAAAAGCTGAATATGGTACATTTTTACAAGAAGGTTTAATTGATATTACAGACAAAGTTAATAGCACCATAAAAAACGGGAAATTAGATTTTAAAATGTCGCGTGCTTTTTGCGATTGCGATCCTGCAATGGGCTATAAAAAAGAGTTTCGAATGGAATATTTAATTGGAGCTACAAAAAAGCAATTAGTTGCTGAAGAACGAGAACATATTAAAATAGATGCAGGCAATAAAAAATTAGAAGTATTGAAAGCTGTTTTTGGAAAATTTAAAGGAGAAACTAAGGGAATTCCTGAGAATTACAAAACGTATGACATCACAAAAGAGATACAAAAACAAGTAGCTTCTGGAAAATATAATATTGCTGTTACCAATAAATTAATTGATAATAAAATACCTGCAGGAAATAAAATAGCTTTAAAAATTACGTTTGTTACAGATGGTGAAGAAAGAACTATTTATGTTCCTAAAAATCAGATTTTAAAATTATCAAAAGATAAAACAAAACCAAAATTAGTTTACGAAAATAACGCTATCAAATGGATAACACCTGCTGCAGGAAAACTAACCTACAGTAATGTTTCAGGAGAAACAAAAACTGTAGCAATAAAAGCCCTACCAAAACCCATTGATTTATCCAATTCTTGGGAGGTAACTTTTCCGCATAAAAAAGAAAACCCGGAGATTGTAAAATTTAACGAATTAATATCTTGGTCTCATCATAAAGATGAAAATATTCAGCATTTTTCTGGAACTGCATCTTACAAAAAAGAGTTTATAATTTCTGATGAATTGTTACAACCAGAAAATAGTTTAGAACTAGATTTAGGAAGTGTTGCTGTTATTGCAGAAGTAAGCATCAATGGAAAAAAAGTAAGTACTTTATGGAAAACTCCTTTTAGAACAAATATTAGCGACTTTCTAGTAAAAGGAAAAAACACAGTCACCATAAAAGTTACCAACTTGTGGCCAAACAGATTAATTGGTGATGAAAAGTTACCTTTAGATTATGAACGTAAAGGAAATAAAATAAAAAAATTACCAGATTGGTTGTTAAATAATACAAAACGTCCATCTAAACGCACAACTTTTTCTTCTTGGAAACATTGGAGTAAAAATGATGCGTTGTTAACATCTGGTTTATTAGGACCAGTACAAATCAATATTAATAAAGTATTAAAAATCGAATAATGATTACAAAACAAAATCTACTCAAAATAAGTTTATGCTTTTTATTATTTGGTTGTAATGCCACAAAAAAGGATGTTTCAAACAATAAAAATTCAGAAAAAAAAGTAGATTATTTTGCTGATAATGGTTTTGGGAATGCAGTAGCTATTGTGCAACATCCTTCTGGTGTTTATCACAAAGGGATTACGTATGTGGCGTATCAAGGTCCTTTAGAAGACCCTTATGTGGCATCCTACAATCATAAAACCAAAGAATGGAAAGGACCATTTAAAGCTGGTGTTAGTGAAATGGGAAAAGAGCCAAACCGTAAAAAGAATATAGACAATCATGGTAAACCAGCATTGTTAATTGACGATGCAGGCTATATTCATATTGCATTTGGCGGTCATGGAGGAATGCGTAAACATGGCGAAAATCCTTTAGGAAATTATAGTTATGGAAAAAATTTACATGCTGTTTCTAAAAAACCTTTCGATATTTCTGAGTGGGAAACACTAGATAACATTTCATTATTTGGTACTTACAGTCAGTTTGTAAAAATGGACAATGGAGATATTTACCTATTTTATAGACATGGAGCGCATAGAAGCAATTGGGTGTATCAAAAATCTACAGACAATGGTGTTACTTTTGATGAACCGGTTTCGTTTTTAAAACACAAAAGAAGAACTGAGATTGAAGCAGAAGATTCTTGGTATCCTTGGGTGAGTAAAGGTAATGGAGATAATATTATTGTAGCATTTGATTACCATATTTGTAGAGATAACAAAAACGCACAAGACGCACGTGGGCATATACCAGAAAGACATAATGTGTATTATATGGTTTTTGATACCAAAGCAAAAGAATGGAAAAATGTTAAAAATGAACTTTTAGAAATGCCTTTAACCAAAGAAATGGCAGACCAAAAAACTCTGGTTAAAAAAATACCTAGTGATTGGACTTTTCAAGGAATAGCTGATGTTGATTCAAATGGAAACCCACAAGTATGTATGTTGGTTGGGCCAGATGTAGGAGCAAAAAGAAGTGGTCCTAAACGTTTACAACATTTTAGATGGGATGGAAATACTTGGCTACAAAGCAAAAACTCAAATCTACCAAGAGGAAATGGAGATATAGAAGTAACATCAGCAACAAAAGTTAGCATTTATCTAGAAAGCGAAACTAGCAATGATGTTGGAGAAATTAGCAGATGGGATAGTTTTGATGGTGGAAATTCGTTTCAGAAAGAAAAGGTTTTTTTAGAACGAAAAAACTCAGGATTTGTAATATCTACGCTTATAGACAATCCACATCCTGATGCAAGAATAATTGTAGGCGAAAAAGTAAAAGGAACAGATTTTAGAAAAATGTATTTATTGGGTGATCATGGCCCAATTCAAAGAAATAAAGAAGAAACCGTATTTGATAAACCGACTATAAATCTAACTAAAAAATAGAATTTAAAATGAAAATTAGTAAAAAACTAACTTTAGCAATAGTTGCAGCAAGCATATTAATTTCTTGCGGAAAAGGAACTAAAAAAGAAACTGAAGCTGCTTCAACAAAAGTTCAAAATCAACCAAATATTGTATTTATTCTTTCTGATGATCAATCTTGGACAGATTACAGTTTTATGGGCGATGAAAATATTGAAACGCCAAGGTTAGATCAATTTGCAAAGGAGAGTTTAACGTTTACAAGAAGTTATGTGCCAACACCTTTATGTTCCCCATCATTGGCAACAATAATTACTGGTTTATACCCAAAAGATCATGGTATTTTAGGTAACGATTATGTTTATAAAAAACTAAAAGATAAGAAGGAAAGTAGAAAAAACAGAAACGAAGCATATAAACC
The DNA here is from genome assembly GCF_947495205.1 of uncultured Polaribacter sp. Lineage (GTDB taxonomy): Bacteria > Bacteroidota > Bacteroidia > Flavobacteriales > Flavobacteriaceae > Polaribacter. The sequence continues at coordinate 249,962 of NZ_CANLXV010000002.1, forward strand.
TATTATTAAGGCTTTTGAAAAACAAACTACATTGCCAGATTTGTTAAAGGAAAAAGGGTACTTATCATTCCAAACAGGAAAATGGTGGCATGGAAACCATAAAGTTGGTGGTTTTGATTATGGAATGACACATGGAAATCCAAAAAGAGGAGGAAGACATGGCGATTATGGTTTAGAAATAGCAAGAAAAGGTCTTGATACCATTAATAGTTATTTAAATTTATCGCTTAAAGAGAAAAAACCTTTCTTTTTATGGTATGCACCGTTTTTACCTCATAAACCACATACACCACCAAAGCGTTTATATGAAAAATATAAAAAGAAAACCGATTCTAAATACCTAGCAAAATATTGGGCAATGTGCGAGTGGTTTGATGAAACTTGTGGCGACTTATTTGATTTAATTGATGATAAGGGTTTAACAAAAAACACTCTGTTTGTATATGTATGTGATAATGGATGGAAACAAGACCCTAATAAAAGTGGTTATTTAAAAACATCAAAACGTGCACCTTATGATTTAGGAATTCGTACGCCAATAATGTACAAATGGGCAGGTAAAATAACACCAAAAATGGATACAAAAACCATTACAAGCAGTATAGATATGGTGCCTACTGTATTGGAATTATTAGATATTGAAAAACCAGGAAACCTACCAGGAATTAATGTTTTAAATGAAAAAGCATTAAGCGAACGAAAAGGTGTTTTTGGTGAAGTATATGCACATGATTTTGAAAGTATTGAAAATAGTATGTTTTACAATATGGCAATTTTTCCTCCTTATAAAATCATTGTTCCAGATTCTGTAAGAAAGAAAAATGAGGTAATTCAGTTGTTTAATATTGATAAAGATCCTTTTGAAAAGAATAATATTGCAAATCAAAACCCGGAAATTGTAAAAGATTTACAAGAAAAAATTAAAGCCTTTAGATCAAAGTAATACATTATGAAAAAAATATATTTCCTTGCATTAACAAGCATATTTGTATTAAGTGCTTGTAAAACCGATAAAAAAGAAGAAGTAAAATCCGCAAAACCCAATGTGCTTTTTATTGCTGTTGATGATTTAAATAATTGGATTAGTCCTATTACAAATTTCTCTAATGTAAAAACACCTAATTTTGATAGATTAGCAAAAATGGGGGTAACCTTTACCAATGCCCATGTTCAAGCACCTCTTTGTGGTCCTTCAAGAGCTTCTATAATGACAGGTTTACGCCCGTCAACCACTGGTATTTATGGAATGACACCAGACAATAAAATAAGAAGACCAGAAAATCCAGCCACAAAAGACATTACCTTTTTACCAGAATATTTTGAGCAAAATGGCTATCACACCATGGGAATTGGAAAGTTATTTCACATTCATGCACCTGATAGCGTTTTTAATGAATCTGGTGGACGTGTTAAAGGTTTTGGACCATATCCTAAAGAACGAATTGTATGGGATGGTTTTGGAACATCAAAATCAAAAGAAAATAAAGGGAAATATGGTAGAACGAGCACAGATTGGGGAGCTTTTCCAGAAAATGACACCTTAATGCCAGACCATAAATCTGTAAATTGGGTTGCAGAAAGGTTAAAAAGAAATTATGACAAACCCTTTTTTATGGCACTTGGTTTTTTGCGTGTCCATGTACCTTTATACGTACCTCAAAAATGGTTCGATTTGTATCCCTTAGAAGACATTCAAACACCACCTTATAAATCAGATGATTTAAATGATATTCCTCAAATAGGTTTGCATATTAACGATTTACCTATGATGCCTTCTACAGAATGGGCTAAAGAAAGTGGCGAATGGAAAAAAATTGTGCAAGCTTATTTGGCCTGTATTAGTTATGTAGATTATGAGTTAGGTAGAGTTTTAGATGCTTTAGAAAGTAGCAAACATGCAAACAATACCGTTATTGTTTTATGGTCTGATCATGGATACAGATTAGGCGAAAAAGGAACTTTTGCAAAACACGCACTTTGGGAAACAGCTACAAAAGCTCCATTAATGTTTGCTGGACCTAATTTACCTAAAGGAAAAAAAATAAATGCTCCTGTAGAAATGTTATCTATTTACCCTACTTTATTAGAATTGAGTGGTTTGTCTGCCAACAATAAAAATGAAGGAAAAAGTTTAGTAAATATGATGCAAAGTGATGAAATTACAGAGAATACTTATGCAATTACAACATTTGGGATGAATAACCACGCTGTAAAAATTAATAATTACAGATACATTAGTTATGAGGATGGTACTGAAGAATTCTACGATCATACTTCTGATCCTAATGAATGGAATAATGAAGCGAAAAACCCAAAATATACTGCTCAAATAGAAAAAATGAAAGGGTTACTACCAAAAGTAAATATGATTTGGGATGAAGAATCTTCTTATACCTTTCAGCCTTATTTTGTTGAGCAAAAAGCACGTGTAAATGGTGAAGAAAAGAAACCCGTAGAAGTAATTGGCGCAGATAGATAATTGTAATTAAAACTATGCATTAATTGAAATATATAACTGCAAATATTATAAAATGAGAAGTTGATGTTTTGTTGGATTTAGTAATTGTAAATACGCTAAATATTACACATTAAGATTTTGCTAAAAATGGAATTCAAGCTGTAAAACAGCTAATTATTGAAAACCAATTTTAAAAATTACATTTTTTACGTGCTGATGTTCAGACACCTCAGGATACTTTTTATCAAAAAAAAAAGTAATTTCACATATATTACACAAAATTTTTAACGAAAAATTAAAATATATGTTATCCAAAAAATTAATAAAATACAGTTTCGTATTTCTTTTATATATATGCAGTTTATCTTCTATAACAGGCCAAGTAACATTGTCAACAGATTTTACAGATGATAATCAAAAAAATACACCAATACACAATATTTGGTCAATAGCTAACAGAATTAGTCCAACAAATGGTTCAAACGTTCGTCCTGGTCTTAAAATGAATACCGTTAGAATGATTGGTGGTATCAAAAAAACAGTTAATGGTAAAAATGTAAAAGATTTAGATTTTGATACCTGTTTATACGATTCTATTAACAATACATACGTATATCGATTTCAACCTTTACTAGACAGGTTAGATAAAATTATCAATTCTCAAACAGAAATTCATCAAATTGTATTAGACCAACCTTCATGGGCCTTTCAACATGGTTATACGTTTATTCCAACAGGCACTAGAGATAATGTAAATTTTAGAGAAGATGAGCAAATATCCATTTATGGAAATTCTTTACCACCAAAAGACAAACAAGCTTATCACGATTATATAAAAGCTTTAATAACCAAGTTGGTTGATACCTATGGCGAAGAAAAGGTTTTGTCTTGGCGTTTTAGAGTGGGTTCAGAAATTGAAACTCCAGATCATTGGTTTGGTACCAAACAAGAGTTTATAGAACATTTTGAAAATACAGAAAAAGCTGTAAGAGCAGTTTTACCAAATGCAAAAATAGGTTTACATACTAGAGCTCCAGATTTTCTATTTAAAAATGGTACTGTTTTAAATTATAAAGGAGAACCTTTTGCCTCTTTTGCTGCCGATTTAATTGAATATGCTGCAGATAATAATTTGCAATATGACTTTTGGGGGGTTTCAGATTATGTAATTTTAGGCCATAGTGGTTTGCGTAATATGAAAGAAAAGTATAACAAATTGTTCGCAGATTTAGTAAACCACCCAAAATGGAATGCCAATGCAACCATAGATCTTATGGAATACGCAACTATAACCACAATAGATGGCGCAGATGATAGAGGTTTTATTAATGCCGAAACTTCGCATGCAGAAATTGTAGAACTCTATTTTTCTAACATTTATTATAAGAATAAAAACAAAGGCTTAGATTTAATTTACAGATGGGGTAATAGAACAGGTTCACAAGACCCACCAGCAATTAGTATGCTAAATGCAATGGATGATAAAATGCTTTACACAACAACTATTTCTGGTAATCCAAAAATAGCTACAAATGATATCGATGCATTTTTTGCAAAAAAAGAAGATGTTGCAGAATATGATGTTTTAATTTATAATTACAACAACAATTCTTTAATTTATAGAGAAAAGGAGACGGTAAATTTGTTTTTCGCATCTACTTTACCAGAAGAAACCACTTTGTATTATAGAAGTATTTCTTATGATAAAACCAACAACAAACTTCAAAATTTCTTAATAAATAATTCAAGATTTGTAAAAAATGGTTTTGATGCTAAAGGAAGCCCAGACAGAATTTTAACAGAAGCTGGTTTTGCGGCTTATGAGGCTTATGAAAACCCAAATCCGCATGAATTTAGCAACTGGAAAAGTATAACAACTACTGCCAAAACCGATGGAAAAGCAGGTTCAATGATAAATACTAATACAGAAATTGCTTCTTTTGCTTTTCAAAAATTTGAATTTAGAACAGAAGATTATTTTACACAAACCATTACGCCTGCAACTGTGGTTTGGACAACTTCAGAAGATTTTTCTCCATGGACAGCTGTTAGTACTGGAATGAATGTAAATACAGAAGATGACAAATTAACGTTAAATTTTTCTAACGGATTTGCATTTCCTATGGCTGCAAACACAAATTTAAATATCAACTCAGATTTGTATGGTACTTTAGAGTTAGTTGTTAAAAATAACACAGCCGCTTCTAGCATTCAAATGGCAGCAAATATACCTGGTACTCAATTTGCTTCTGGTAGATTAAAGATTACAATTCCTAATGACAACCAATGGCATACTATAAATGTAGACTTAACAAATTGGTCTCAATGGCAAGGTATTATTAAAGAGTTTAAAGTGTATGAAAGAGTAAATACAGGTAGTATGGTTTTTGATAAAATTGAATTTAAACCAAAAGCAAATGCCGAAATTTTTGATGTAAACATTACAAAAGAAGGTAATGGTTTAATAAATTACAAAAGTGGCACCTCTTTTAACGGACAAGTATTTAATTTAAATGCTATTGCAAATAGCGATTGGGAGTTTACAGGCTGGACAGGAGATATAGAAAGTACAGAAAACCCATTAACACTTACTGTAAATTCAGATGTAAATATTAAAGCTGTATTTGTGCAAAAAAGTTTATCCGTAGTTGAAAATCAAGTAAAAGATGCTTTTGTAGTGTATCCAAACCCAAGTAACAATGGCGTTTTTAATCTAAAAAACACAACAAATCAAAACTGGGAAGTTTACAACATTAATGGTGCTAAATTACTTTCTGGAAATGGAAAAACAATTGATATTTCTAATTTTTCAAAAGGAATGTATATTTTAAAGATTAAGAATAGTTTTAGCAAATTATTGTATTAAAAGAAAAATGAATGAAGTGTATAAAATATTAAAAGTCATTTTTTTGACATTCTTTTTATTAGGTTGTAGCTCATCAAAACCAGAGAAAAAAGAAACAAATCAAAAAAAGCCAAATATCGTATTCATATTTGCAGATGATTTAGGTTGGGCAGACGTAAGCACTGGTAGTACAAATGGCAACAAAGGTTCTAAAACATATGAAACTCCTGTTATAGACAAATTAGCCTCTCAAGGAATGTCTTTTACCAATGCCTATACCAACCAAAATTGTGCACCATCAAGGGCAGCATTAATTAGTGGTCAATATGCAACAGGAGTAGATAATCAGGTCTATAATGTAGGTTCACTAAAAAGACAAGACAAAAGAACCAAAGGATTTCCTAATGTACTCATAGAACCATTTAAGCAAAAAAAGGTTATTGCAGAAGATGGAATTAATATTTTTGATGTATTAAAAACAAAAGGATATCGAACTGCTTTAGTAGGCAAAAGTCATGGAACACCACATCCTTTAAAGGGCGATTATGGCATTGATTTACCAGCAGATATTCACCATATTATAGCAGCACCCATTAACGGAAAAAGAACAAAATCTTTTTATTTAGCGTTGAATTCTGATAAAAAAGGATGGACCTTTAATTCAGAATTTGTAGATAAATATGCAAATCCCTATGATGAAGAATACATCAACACCGTCTTAAAACCTTATAAAAATCAAGGAGATATATCGCTTTTAAAAGGAACTCCAAAACACCTTACAGATGCTATTGGAGATTTTTCTGTAGATTATATTCAAGAAAATGCAAATGCTAAAAATCCATTCTTTTTGTATGTGCCATTTCACGCTGTACATTCAGATGTTACTGGCAGAAAAGATTTAACACAAAAGTATCTGAAAAGGGGCTTAAAACCAAGAATTGCAGAATATGCCTCTATGATTGAATTGTTAGACCAAAATGTCGGAAAAATAAACAATGCTTTAAAAGATCCTAATGGAGATGGTAATAATGAAGACGATATTACTAATAATACCATTTTTATTTTTTATTCTGATAATGGAGGTCTATTTAACAACACACCTTTAAAAGGTAAAAAAGGAAACTTGACTGAAGGCGGAATTAGAGTACCATTAATTTTTAGATTTCCAAATGTGATAAAAGAAAAATCAGTAACCAATCAAGCAGTACATTGTATTGATTTTTTACCAACCTTAGCAGCATTAACAGGCGTGGATATTACTTCACTAAAAAAGAAAGATGGAAGCACACCTAAATATGATGGTGCATCTTTTGCAAAAATTTTAACGGGTGAAGAAAAAAGAATTTCAAGAGAGAATTTATTTTGGCATTTACCAGGATATATGGACGAAAGATTTTCCCCATCAACATTAATTCAAAAAAGAATTGAAGACGAATATTACAAACTTTTTTATTTTTACGAAGCAAACGAGTTTGAAATGTATAACATCACTAAAGATATTTTTGAAAAAAGAAATATTTTAGAAAACCCTACTTCAGCAGAAATGGAAATTGCTCTAAAAATGAATGCTGATATGTTAGCTTGGTTAAAAACAAAAAACGCTCCAACAGGAACTTGGGTTAAAAATGGAAAAAAAGTACCTTATCCTAAATTAAATGAAGTTAAAAAATATTTGAATGAGTAAAATTTACCTCTATTTCATTGGTTTCTTAATTCTTTTTACCGCTTGTAAAGTTCAAAAAAAAGAAGCTATACATACAGCAGATCACAAACCAAAAAACATCTTATTTATTGCTGTTGATGATTTGCGACCTGAACTTAATTTTTATGGGGCAAAACACATTAAATCTCCAAATTTAGACAAATTAGCTTCACAAAGTTTGGTGTTTAACAAGGCGTATTGCAACATCCCTGTTTGTGGTGCATCAAGAGCAAGCTTGCTTACAGGTGCAAGACCAACAAGAAATAGATTTATAGACCATAATACAAAAAAGGATGAAGATTATCCTAATGGAATTTCACTTCCACAATTATTAAAACAAAACGGATACACCACCATTTCTAACGGAAAAATTTATCATCATAAAAATGATGATAAAAATGCTTGGAATGAGATTTGGCAACCTGCAAGACGTTGGAGATACGCTACAGAAAAAGGTTTTGAATTTCGTAAAAAACAAGGTAGAGGAATGCCAACTGAAAATGCAGCAACAGCAGACTCTACTTATTTAGATGGAAAGTTAGCTCTAAAAGTAATAAAAGATTTACAAAAGCTAAAACAATCTAACCAACCCTTCTTTTTAACAATGGGAGTTGTAAAACCACATTTGCCTTTTAATGCGCCAAAAAAATATTGGGATTTGTATGATAGAAATGAAATTGAACTTCCTGTAAGTTATCAACAACCTAAAACAACTCCTAAAGCAGCCTTTCATAATTTTGGAGAACTACGAAAATATGCAACAATTCCTAAAAAAGGAGATTTACCTGAAGATTTAGCAAAAGAATTAATTCACGGTTATTATGCCTGTGTAAGTTATGTTGATGCCCAAATTGGTTTGGTTTTAGATGAATTAAAACGTTTAGAATTAGAAGACGACACTATTGTAATTCTTTGGGGAGATCATGGTTGGAATTTAGGAGACCACAAGTTATGGAGCAAGCATGTAACTTTTGAAACTGCTTTAAGAACTCCTTTAGTTATTAAAGTTCCTGGAAAAACAAAAGGAACAAAAACAGAAGCTATTACAGAGTATATAGACGTGTATCCTAGTTTAGCCGAATTGGTTGGCTTAGAAGTTCCAAACACAGTAGAAGGTAAAAGTTTTGTACCAATTATTAACGGAGAAAGTTCTCAAAAAGATTGGGCAGTTAGTAAATTTAAAGATGCTGTAACTTTAATTAAAGGCGATTTATTTTATACAGAATGGACAAAAGATGATGGTATTGCTTATGCCAGAATGTTGTTTGACCATAAAACGGATCCATTAGAATTAGATAATTTAGCAGAAAAACCAGCCTACAAAGAAAAAGTAAAAGCACTTGCTTTAGAATTAAGAACAAAATGGGGAAAAGATTTTTTGAAATAAAACAACTATGAATTTTATAAAAAACAACATAACGTTACTGCTATTCATAGCCATTTCTTTTTATGGAAGAACGTATGGTCAAAAAGTAGAACGTCCTTTTATTTTAGTAAAGGCTTCAGAAAGACAAACAGTTTTAGATAAAATTAAAACAGCACCTTGGGCATCTAAAATTTATAAAAATCTAAAAGAAAAAACAGATTTACAAATCGATGATTTTTACCAAAGCCCAAAAAAATACCTTAAAAATCTGCCTTTTAATTGGCTAGAAGGAAAAGAAAACGACTTCCCTCCTTTTTTGAAAACAGATCATGTAGAAAACGGAAAACATAAAAACTTAGACAATGCTACGGATAAAGAATGGGCTCCAGCAGCAGCGCTAATTAACTATTTGCAAATCGGTATAGATTGTGGCACAATGTATTTTATTACGCAAGATGAAAAATACGCGTATATGGCAAGTAGTATTTTGTATTCTTTTGTAAAATCTGTGCAGAAATCCAAATTATCAGATTGGCATGGTAGAGGTGGTTGGTTATTTCCTTATGATGGTTTTAGAGAAGTGCGTGTAATTGGTTATAAAGTTCCGTTAGTTTATGATTTTGTGGCAAATTATCTTAAAAATGGAGGAAATGCATTTGATATCATTCAAAATAAAAAAGTATCTTTTCCTATTGATGAACTTCAAAACGTATGCAGAACTTATGCAGATATTACTATAAATTATGGGCATACTGGTTCTAATCATTCCGTTTTAGAAGCACCAAGTTTGGTCTATAATGCTTTGGCTATGGATGATAAAAATGAACGCGAAAAATTATTGTCTTATTTTTTAACGGAAAACACAGAAAACCAAGACGCCCTAAACGTAATGGCAAAAAATTTTAAAAATAAAGGCAATATTTGGCCAGAAACATCGGGTTATTTAAATCATTCTACATCAATTTTAACCAAATTAATGCTGGTTATAAGCAGGTATAATCCTGATTTAAATTTAGCAAAACAATACCAAAACATTTTATTTGCTTTACCAAGGTTAGATTATTTTGTATATCCAAATAACGAAATTGTAAGATGGGGAGATGGAAAAAGAAAAGGAAGCGCACCTTACAAAGCTTTTGACAATGCATATACCTTGGCAAAAATGTATAATTTAGAAGAAATTACACAAGAAATTGGATCACTTTTAAAAAATGCAATCCAAAAAGGGAAATACAAAAGAAATGAAATAGAGGCCTTATTTTGGCACAATACTGTTGATGAAAAACCAGTTGCCATACAACTGCCAAGAACAGACAGAGTATACCATGCAGGTATTGTAATGCAAAGAAACATAAGCAGTACAAAAAACCCTAAAGATGGTTTAATGGGTTTTGTTGGTGGAGCAGCCATGGTACATGGTCATGCAGAAGGTATGAACATAGAGTTGTACGGAGAAGGACAAGTTTTAGGAGTAGATAATGGAAATGGTAAATACGGCAAAGATATTCATGAAAATTACTCCAGAATATTTGCTGCACATAATGCAGTAATTGTAAACGGAGCTTCACAAGGTGAAGGAGGTTGGGTAAATTTAGGAATGAACACGGTTCAGTTGATTTCAGTAGAACCTAAAGTTGGGGAAAAAGGGGTTGCACCAAACTTTTCTTTCAGTCAAACTAGTTTTGAAGATACTGGTGGAGATAAAGCAGAAGCAACTCAAGAAAGAACTTTAGGCTTAATTAGAACATCGCCAACAACTGGTTATTATGTTGATGTATTTCGTTCTAAATCTAAATTACCAAATGAATATCATGATTATTTGTATCATAACATTGGTGATAAACTAGTTTTTTCTAACGAAGATTTAAAGCTAAAAAAGACACCAAATAGATACATGGAAAGTGCTCGTTTAAAATGGACAAGAAGATCTTATAGAAATCCAGGATGGCACTTTTTTAAAGATGTAAAAACTTCTAAAGCATATGCTAATACTGTAAAAGCTACTTTTAATGTAAAAAAGTTAAAAGGAGATGATTTGTTTATGCAATTGCATATGCCAGGTTTTCAAAACAGAACGTACACCAAAGTAAAGGCACCACACACTTTTAAGGCTCCAAAACCTTATGATAAATTGCCAACACCAACACTTGTAATAAGAAATCATGGAGAGGCTTGGAAAAACCCATTTGTAGTAGTTTATGAGCCTTATAATGAAAAAGAAAAACCAACCATACAATCAGTTGTAAAATTAGAGCAAAATGGTATTTATAAAGGATTAGTGATAGAAAGTAAAACTCCTAATGCACATTTATTTCAATATGTAATTACGCAATCTAAAAACCAAGTTTTTAAAAATAAAGACATTTATTTTAAAGGATCTTATGCGGTTATTACTTTAAATGAAAACAAAACCTTACAAAGTATTTACATAGGTGAAGGCGATAAATTAATCTTCAAAAACACAGAAATTACTACTAATTCTTCAAAAGCATATTTTAAATCTTATCATTAAAAAAGTATATTGTAGCATTTTTTGGGTTTTACAATTGTTTCTCAAATACAATTAATTGCAACTTTTAAAAAAGTTTTAGCACCCGAAAATTCTTAAAAATAAAAACTCAGGATTTATTAATCCTGAGTTTTTAAAACCAACACACTTGTTAGTTTAGTGTCTAAATCATCCTTAGAGAATAAAATATATTTTGGTTACTTCAGTTTTTTTAGTAGGATGTTTTTATACTCCACCTTCATTGGTGGCCCCACATGAACTTGAACACCAATAAAACCTTTATTAGACCTATTTATTTCATCCAAATCTTTAACTTCACTCATTAAAACACCATTTACATAGTGCTGCATTAGGTTATCTTTTACTATTAAATGCATGTTGTTCCAATCATTATCTTTAATAACCGCTTTTAATTCTTTTTTGTTTCCTAAAGAATTTACTACACTTCTGGTTTGCCAACAGTTTCTTTTTACGTTTTTTCTAATATTTGAAGTTGGTATGCTATCTGGCATTGTTTCAATAATAACTTTTTCGCCAATGTAAGCTAGCGTAGTACGCTTTTTCTCTTCGTAATTTTGTCCTACAAATCGTTTTTTACCATCAATATCAGATTGATAACCTCTTAAAGCAAAAGGCTTATTTTTAATCTTTTCACTTCTGTAATTTACGCCACTATTTCCAGATTTTGAAATTCTATAGGCCAATTTTAATTCAAAATTAGCAGGTTGCTCTTTTTCATAAATCACAAAAGAGTTGCTTTTTAAAATAGTTTCTGGGGTAACCTCTCCAATTAAAATACCATCTTTTACAGACCAATACGTTTTATCTCCACTCCAACCTTCTAGGTTTTCACCATTAAAAATAGGTGTAAAGTCATTATCGTTTTTATTTTCACAAGCTAAAAAGCAGACGATAAAACAAGCTGATAATACATATAAGGTTAAATATTGAATTCTTCTCATTGTTGTTTTTTTAATGTTTATTTCTCTTTTTTACCTCTACTTAAATATACTGTGTATTAAGATTAAATTAATTTTGAAATTTTATAATTTAATCAAACTTTTCGGCTTTAATTTGACTTCTTTTTGGTTTGGTAATTTAACAGGCTTTATTTCAGGAATTCCAAATTTAATACTACTCTTGGCATTGGTATAAATATCTTTCATAATTAAATTTATAAAAGTTTCTTCGGCTTCAGCAGCATTAGTATAACCATTAATTTCATAAGTAACAGTATAAATTATTTTTCCTGTAACATTTGTCTTTATAGATGTTAAAGCTGTATTTGATTTAAAACTTTGTTTAATTTTTTTTGTAAAATCTGCATTGCAAGACTTTGAAAAAAGGCTATTATTGATCTTAATATTATCATCACTCAAATCAATAATTAAAGGATTTTTTGTGTTTGTATCTCCAATTTTCTTTCCTTTATAAGTAACTAAAATATCAATATTTTTAAATAATATTTCTTCATTAGAATCATTAATTCTACTAATATTTTTAGTCCCATTCCATTTACTTTCAAGTTTTTTATTCAAACTTGATGAAACAGAAGAATTTTTAAAATTTGATTGAATAAAAAAATAAAATCCTAAGATAGAAAACACAATAATTGATAGTATCAGCACTTTCTTTTTCATCTTTTAATCTTTAGTAATTTTGCTTTTCCACCAATTCTCATTGGGTTTAAAATCTTTAGATAATACTTTTAACCTGTTTTTTTCAAGAGATTTCCACTTATTATTTTTGATGTTTAAACGTCTTTTATGATGTTGAATACTATCAAATGTTTTGTCCTTTTTTGGATATTTTGCATTTACCTCTTTTAACCAAGAAAATAAGGTGCTACTTAATTGTTTTACAATTGTCGGATGCTTTTGACTTACATTCAATTTATCATGTTCTGTGGATGGTAGTCTATATAATTCCTGACGATTATCTTCCCAATAATGAATTAATTTCCAACCATTTTGTTGAATAATAGACGAAGGTTCGCCGCCTTGATTGCCATAATGTGGATAATGCCAAAACAAAGGCCTGTTATTATCAATTTCTTTTCCTTCTAAAAGCGGTTTTAAACTTATGCCATCTTTATGTTGTTCTGGTTGTAAAGGAATGTTTGCCAAATCTAAAAGTGTAGGATAAAAATCTGTACTAATTACAGGGAAATCTAATGCATTTACTTTATTTTTTAACCAAGGAACTTTCATAAAAAAAGGAGCTCTAATACCACCTTCCCATTGATAACCTTTACCGCCTCTTAAAGGCAAATTACTAGTGGCATAATTATCTCCAGAAGCTACGCCTCCATTATCTGAAGTAAAAACTACAATGGTATTTTTATCGAGATTATTATCCTTTAAGGCTTTTAAAACAATACCAACTGCATCATCTACAGTTGCTACCAAACCTGCGTAAATAGGATTGTCTTGTACTTGCCTTACTGGTAAAACACGTTCCATTTTAAAACCAGAATTGGCAATTCCTAAACGCTCTGCTTTATCTCTGTATTTGTTCCACTTGGTTTCTGTGGTTTGTATGGGTGCATGCACTGCGTAAAAAGACAAAAAAGCAAAAAATGTGCTATCTTTTTGTTGATGAATAAATTCAGCGGTTTCTTTTGCCAAACGAATGGTTAAGTTTTCTCCTTTTTGATTATCCTTTAGCTTTGGATTGTTAAAAGGCGCGAAAAAACCTGCGGATGGTCCTCCTCTATGATAACCTCCTTTATTAATATCAAAACCATGGTCTTCTGGATATGAACCTTTGTTTCCTAAGTGCCATTTTCCTGCAAAAAAAGTAGTGTAATTATTTTTTTGAAAAGTTTCTGCAATTGTTACCTCTTCCTTAGCCAAAGATTGTACATAATTGGCAGGTAACATTTTATCAAATCTGTTTCTTTTTCTCCAGTTTTCTCCTGTTTTTGCACCTATCCAATCTGTAATTCCATGGCGCGCAGTAAACTTACCTGTTAAAATACTAGCTCTAGAAGGGCTACAAACCCTACTAGCTGCATAACCTTGCATAAACTGTGTACTTTGTGTAGCTAGCTTATTTATATTTGGTGTTTCATAGAAAGTGCTGCCTGTTACTGCTAAATCATGATAACCTAAATCATCAACTAAAATAAAAAGTACATTGGGTTTTCTATGCTTACTAATAGCTTCTTTTTTACAATTAAAAAAAAGAAATGGAATTAATAAGATTAGTACTTTAAAATGCTGAAACACTTTTATTTTAGTAATTTATATCTTGATTATTTTTTTTACAAAACCATTGTTTTGATCATTGTTAGATAAAAAATACACACCTTCATTTAAGTCGCTTATATCAATACTTTCAGATGCTGATTTTACATTTATCTCACGTACTTTAGCTCCTAAAATGTTTCTAATTGTTAACTTGGTGTTTAAAGGCAAATTAGTAATTTGAATTTTCCCTGAAGTAGGATTAGGATAAATAGCTACTTCATTTATATTAAGATTTTCTGTAGATAAAGAAGCATCAAAACATGAAGATTCTGTATTATTTAAATTTTGTGCAACTGAATCTGACACATTACTTCTTCTTAAAACCATTTTATCCATAAAAAAAGAATTTGATCTTGCATCTACGATTATAGCATAATTCCCAGGAGTATTAAAAGTTGCCCAAATAAATCTAAAAGAATTTCCATCATTTGTGTTGGTTACAAAACCCCAACGACTTTCTACAGGAAGATTTACCGGGTGTCTGTTCATAAAAGCTTTAAAATATCCATTTGTACTGCTACCTTCAGGACAATCTCTATCTGGATTGTTGGTACAATTAGGTTTTGGTTCTAAAGCAGGTGTAGCAGTTGCACTGCTTTGTTTTGTAGCATAAAAATCATCTGCTTCTATGCGTAACCAAGCATCATTGTGCTCTCCTCCAGAAGTACCTTTTCCTATACGACCACGCCATGCAAGTCTGTAAGTACCTGGATTGTTAATTTTTATGTTGTACGTTATGGGTGATCCAGAAAGTCTGCTAAAAGACTCTGCACCATTCCAAAAAATATAATTAATAGTAGCTCCTTCTAAATTTGGATCTGGCTCACTACCAATTTCCCAATTAGACCCAGTTGGCAAAATACCAGATTCCATTTCTATAGTTAAAATACCGTCTTTCTCTTCAAAAGGTAGCGTACCATTACATGCTACAGTTTGAGCATAAAAACTGATTGAAGTTAAAAACAACAAGAAAAAAGTATATGTAAATTTAGATTTCATTTTAAATTGTATTGAAATTATTTTTTTGGAAAATTAGTACTTTTTTCGCGTTGTGCCATCCTGTTCTGTAAGGTTTTATTTTAGAATTTCTGGTAAGATATTTTGTAGTTTCCAGAACCTAAAATCATCTCTTTTTTATCACCAAAAGAAGCATCGTTTATTTGTAAAGTTTCCAATTCTTTTTGATTTAAAATAATTTTAGCTTTTGTGTTAAAAGGTACTTCAAGATTCATAATTAATTTATTATTTTGAAGTTTCCAATTGTTTTTAATATTTCCATAAGGTGTTGGCACTGTAACTTTAGTATTGGTGATTTTAGGAGAAAACTCTGGATTTACCGTAAATAATTGAAAACCTGGTTTTTCTAAAGATGATTTTATTCCGCCTAAAGATTCAAAGAAATAAGCAGCAAAACCACTGTGCATTGGGTGATTTAAGGAGTTTGTTGGTCCTTCTAAATCTTCCCAAATAAACTGGCGCTCTGGCCATGTGGTAAATCCTGAATTCATTACATATGTTTGACTTGGAAAATCTGGAGTTGTTAAAATTTGATATGCTAAATCTGCTTTACCATATTGAGACAAAACGGTATAAATATATCTGTTTCCATGAATTCCTGTGGAATGATGACCTTCTTTTACATTAACTATATTATGTACCAAACCATTTACAACTGTTTCAATTGCTGCTTTTGGAACCATACCAAATTGTAAAGCTTGTACTGTTGCTGTTTGACTTTGATACCATTTGTGTTTGGTGTTAGGAATATCAACCAAAAACTCTTTGTTAAAAGCCTTTAACAAGGCTTCTTTTTCTTGTTTCATTTTTGCTTCATAAACAGCATCATTATTCATTTTGGCAAAAGTTTCCATAACACCTAAAATATCATAGAAATACGCATTTGCAGAAATTATTGGATCACATTCCATAGCACTTGGGTTCTTTCTTCTGTCCCAAAGTGGCGGACACCAATCTCCCATACCATCTTGCATAATTCCGTTTTCTCCTTTAAAATTCAAGTAAAAATCTGTTAAACCTTTCATAGGTTCATAATACTCTTTTACAATTTCATCATCACCATAAAATTTATAATTATACCATGGTAAATACATTGTAGCAACTCCCCAATCTATCTTTGCATAAGTTGATGTTCTTTTACCTGGAGCAATCATGGTAGGTACTTGAAACTTTAATTCTGGATTATTATGCCCTTTTATTGGGCGCATTTGTGTTTTAATATCTTCCATGTATTTTTTATAAAAATCATACATATCATAATTATACAAAGCGTACTCACAAAACGCATGTGCATCTCCTAACCAACCACATTTTTCTCTGTGCGGACAATCTTCTGGAATTCCATGAACATTATCTACAATTGTCCATTTACTAATACTGTGCATTTTGTTTAATAATGCATCAGAAGACGTAAAACTTCCTGTTTCTTTTATGTCTGTAGCTACCAAAACTGCTTTAATCATGGCAGCATCTGGTTTTCTAGAAATTCCTGTAATTTTTGCATATCTAAAACCATGATAACTAAATTTTGGTTCCCAAGATTCTACACCTTCACCTTTACAAATGTATTTATAAATCTGTGTCATTCCATTTGCGCCACCACCTGTAGAGCCTTTAAAAATATCTTTTCCGTTTGTTAACAAAGCCTCTGTGGTAATTACATCTATGAGTTGTCCTTTTTTTCCTTCAACATTTAATTTTACCCAACCTGCAATATTTTGTCCAAAATCTACAATCCATTCTCCATCTGCACCTTTAAACACTTTTTGAGGTGCTAATTCTTGCAATTTCTTAATTGGTGGAATTTGACTTGCGCTAATTTTCTTTAATCTTGGTGATATTTCTTTTGAATTTCTCCAAGAACTATCATTATAACCAACAGTATTCCATTTTCCTATTTCGTAACGCGCATCATACGTGTCTCCACCATAAATATTATTAAAAACGATTGGTCCCGTACTTTCTTTCCAATTTTTGTCTGTATAAAAATCTAATGAAGTGCCATCTTCATAATTTAACTTTAATAAAAACTTTACAGTTGGTGGGCCATACGCCATATCTTTTTCAGATTCTGGGTCTCTTTTCCAAGAAATATCTTGTCCGTAAAAGCCATTTCCTAAAATAATTCCGAAGGCATTTTTGCCAGATTGTAGTTCTTTTGTAATATCATAATTTACGTAATAAGCCTGTTTATCATAATTAGAAGGTGCAGGATCTAAGACATGATCGCCTACTTTTTCTCCATTTAAAAACAACTCATAATAACCTAAACCACAAATATATACCTGTGCATTTGCTACTTTTTTATCAATTTTAAGTTCGTTTCTAAAATAACTAGCTGCAAAACCATTTACTTTTTTTGCAGGTAAATCTTTCATTCTACCTGTTTTATAATTTCTAAATTGGTAAGGAGAAGTTCTGGTATCTTTATTAAGGCTAATCCATTTAGCATCGCCCCAGTTCTTTTTATCAATCAAACCCATTGTGAATTCTTGATTATCAGACCATTTTGAAGGAGCTCCTTTTTCATCCCAAATTTTTACCTTCCAAAAGTATTTTTGAATTGCTTTTAAAGGTTTTCCTTGATATTTAACGAAAGCAGACTTCTTACTTTTTGTTTTATTAGAATTCCAAATATCCGCATCATTTTCATTCAATTTATCTTCTTTTGATGCCACTAAAATGTGATATGCTGATTGCGATTTATCAAATCCTTCAGCAGCTACAATCCAAGAAAATAAAGGCTGTTTACTTTCTATAGTTGATGGGTTTTGTTTGCTATTTACCAATAAATTTTTAAAAGAAACTGTTTTTTTTGATGACGAATCTTTTTGGCATGCTACAGAAAATATAGCCAAAATTATTAATAAAAGTAGCGCTTGTTTTTTTATCATTTTAAAAGTTTAGTTTAATAAATAATTGATGAAATTACTTGAAATTTTGCAAGGTGTTATCCTGTAGTCTCATGTTTACAGAGTAAATACTAATAGTTAAAACAACTAAGTAGCATTTGCTGTTATAATGTAAACCGTAGTTAAAAGTCATATTTACATATGTTAAATTAACACAAATATACTCTATATTATCATTAAAAACAGGATAGAACAGGATAGAAGATATTCTGTATATTAAGAATTTGGCAAAAAATTAAGAGTTTTTTGCGCAAAAACCTCAACAAAATTTAAACTCAACTACAAATAAACATTAAAATGAAAAAACAATTAAAAAATTTAAAAATTAGTGCCATTACGGGTATTTTTCTTTTTTCTCTAATTATATCTTACTCTTGTTCTCAAAATGAGGATTTGGAAAATATGAGCAATGAATCTTCAATAACAGAAGATAGTAGCGATTTATCTGCCAAAAAACAAAGTCCTAAAAGTTTAAGTGGAACCTGTGACAATCCGCGTAGATCAGACGGCCAATATTATCGCCAATATGAGTCTACTGATGTTGGTGCAGGTACTGATGTAATTTCCAAAACGGCAGTTAATGGTAGAAATGTAGATGTAATAAAATTTCTAGATGATAGAACATGTGGTTACAACTACAGCCAAAGTGGTAATAGAGGAATTTATAGACTAAAATCAGGAAGTAATAAATTCGATTCTCCTCTTCAACCTAGAATTGAACGCACAACAAGAAAAGTAGATAGAAAACAAGGTAATTTTGTAAGTGTTGAAGGTTATGTAAACGTAAAACGTGTAGGAGGCAGAAATAGTGGAACTTTTGGTTTTAATGATCCAAGAGATCAAAGAGGTACTTACATTATTCAAGCCAAGGGTAAACATTATAATAGAACTATTGGATCTCCAGATCCTGCTATTTTATTAATTGTGGCTAAAGATAGAGGTAATGGAACAGTTGACCTATGGGCAGAACAAATAAAAGCACGTGGTGGTTCAAGTAATACGGGAAGAGAAATGAAAAAACTTGCAAACGTAGCAAAAAACCAGAGGTTCAAATTAAAAATGACCAATGGCTTTAGCACTTCCACTAAGCAATATGTTAAAATTGAAATCAACAATAGTGAAGTACACACCTTTGATGTACCAAATACTAAAGTAACAATTGATGGTGTGCAAAAATTCCAAACAGGTAGAGATGCTAAAATAAGATTTGGTGCATACAGATGTCATAATGGAGAAGCAAATATTGAATGGAGTGATGTTAAGCATGATTTTCAAGATTAAATAAAATTCACAAAAATGGCTGTCTTATAATTAAGACAGCTTTTTGTGATTTGAAAAATTCGAATGCGTAACTCATAAACTGGCAAAACACTATCGTAATCTTTCAAGTATTTTAATTTTAAAATAGCTACCATAGTATGTCTTTTTAAATACAATCAAAGAAAAAGTAAAACCTTTTTTAAATATGTATTCTAAGTGCTACACTATTTTTTGATGCATTGCTTATAGATAGTGCAACTGGTAAAATACCCAAAATAATAAACTGGAAATCTATTTTAATTTCTAATTATTATCTGAAATTAAAGTATGTTATTTTAACATAATTATTATCAAAATTAACATAAATATCAGGATAGTACAGGATAGTAATATTTTAACGAGGCACTAATTTTAGGTCATTAACAAATTAATTTTATTAATCATGAAGAAAATAATAACAACTTTTATGAAAATAAGTGTAGTATTTACACTTTTAATTGCAACCTCATGTTCTAATGAAGAAGAACTTATAGAAAACCAGAGTCTAGAATTAGAAAACACGCAACTAGAAAAAACAGAATTGACACCTGCTGAATTATTGGCGCGAACTACCTGTAGCGAAACTAGCTTCCCTAATTTAGGTCCAAGTGCAGCTAGTGGTCAAGTAAGCGGATGTAATGATTCTTCTAGTCCTAATAACATCGGTACGTTAGATTGTAGATCATCAGCTTCATTTGGAGGATATGCTAATGTAGGTGGTGGATTTGGTAGGTACCGTTTAACAGGATCTACTGATAGGTTTGATGGAACAAGAACACGTGTAGAACGCTTTTTTAACCGAGTAAATAGAGGTAGTAATAAATCTACCACTTTAAACTATGAATTTATAGTAGACGAGGTAAGTAGTGGGCGTACTTGCATTGCACAAGTGCATGCCGAAGGCGAAATTAAAGAAGGACTTAGAAAAGGAAGAACTGCTAGAAGTGCCGTTTTTCTATTATACATTAAAAAGGCAAATAGACGAGATCGTCTAGGTAGAGAAATTTATACTGCTGAAATTAGTGAATCTACAAATCCTTTTGTGACTGGAAGTAATGGTGGAGGAACTAGAACAACTACATTTTTAAGAAATATTACACAAGGAATTCGATATACTTTATCTTGTAAAACTGGGTATGACAATTCTAGTATGCAACTTGCAGAATCTACTGTAACTATATCTGGAGGAGGAAATACCAGAAGTAGAACTTTAGAACATACATACACTACAGAAGGAGCTACAACTCGCTATGGCGCTTATGAAGCTTGTGATACCTGTAGTGATGATAGATTTCAAATTAGAATTAGAAATGTACAATTATGTAGAACAAATTAAAAGTATTTTAATTTCCAGTAATAAAAAGAGGCTGTCTGTATAGGCGGTCTCTTTTATTTTATGAAAGTTCTAAAACTTAGAAATTATTTTATTGCAATCTCTTTACAAAAACTCATATCAATTATTTCAAATTATATAATTGAATATTTCAGGTAGCTTTTTTAATTTATAAAGAATTGCCAATACCTACTAAAACAACAGATAAAAGTATTACCACAATACCAGCTGTAATTGTCCATTTAGTTTTTTTAGCAACGCCTTTCCATTCCTTTCTGTAGATTCCCCATAAATTGGCCGTTAAAATAATGGTAGACATATGCAAAATCCAAGAGCTAGCGCCATTGCCTAATTTACTTTCTCCCATTCCATAAAAGAAAAACTGTAAAAACCAGATAGTTCCTGCAAATGCAGAAAACAATATATTTTTACCAATTGGCGTATTTTTGTTTGTAAAATCTTTATATGATTTATTTTTAATACTTAAAAAGATAGTCCAAATTAAGTTGGTTGTTAAACCACCCCAGAGAATTACTACAAAAGTAACGTTATTAGCAAATAAATGATCATAACCAGCAGCTACTGCAGCATCTGCAAGTGGCTTCCCTCCTTCTATACCAAAGCTAAAAAATGAACTTAAAATACCTGAAATTACAGCGACAATTAATCCTTTTGTAAGATTAAATTCTAAAACACTTTCTTTTTTCTCTTCATCAGATAGTTCTTTTTCTTTCATCATGCCTGCCTTTCCTGAAAGTGCAATACCCAACAAACAAACTAAAACACCTAATAAAACTACTTGTCCTCCTGCAGAAGATAACATCTCTGTAAATGAAGTTTTACCTTCTTCTGGATTAAAATTATAGTAAATTGATGGAACAATAGCACCAAAAGCAGCACAAAAACCTAAAACAACAGAGTTTCCTAGAGACATTCCTAAATAACGAACGCCTAAACCATAAGACAAACCACCAACTCCCCAAAGTAAGCCCATTAAAAACGTAAAACTTAAAATAGCACTAGAGCTTGATGCTATAATATCTATAAAACCAGGCACCGTTAAATATGCTGCAATTGGCGGTACAATTAACCAAGACATTACACCACCAACCATCCAATAGCTTTCCCAAGCCCAACCTTTTACTTTGTTATAAGGCATGTAAAAACTACCAGCTGCTACACCGCCTAATGAATGAAATAATACGCCTAAAATTGCTTGCATAATTTTGTTATTTATTACTTTTTGTTGGTTGTTGGTTGTTGGTTGTTGGTTGTTGGTTGTTGGTTAAAAAACTAACAAATTTTAACCACTCGTAAATTTAAAATATTTCCTAATTTTTCTATTTTATTGGCAATATGACCAACACCAATAGCACAATGATGAGATGGCCCTTGTTTAGACCATTCGTTCATAAAATTTCTTGCTCCTATTGAAAATCGATAACGACTATTTGTATTTCCTATCTGTAACACAGGTCCTTCTACAGATTCGCCTTCTGCAACTAATAAAAACACATCATCTTTACCTTCAACAACAGACAAGAGTGTTACAGGACCATGCTTCACTGTCATTTGAATAGACAACCCTTTTCCCGGTTTTCCATGATAGACTGGTAATGGCACTAATTGAACATTGCCTTCTGCTATCGCAAAATGTGCAGGTCCATCATGACCTAGCATAACGATATCATCGTTAAAATCCATCGCATAAAACTCAGAGAATGAACCACCAACACCAAAAGCATCCATAATTTTCATGGCTTGTGCATTTTTTACTTCATATTCTCCTGCAACGGGCACATTTTTTCCTGTTAATAAGGTATTTCCTGCAATAACAGAGGTTACAATATTTTCATATTCATTGGCATTTTCACCTTCATAATAATACGCTAAAGAACCTAAATCGTGATTTCCTACCAATTTATCTAGAGCTATTGATGTTTTTGCTGCGCGAATTAATTCTTCATCTTCACAAGCATCAAGCACTTCAAACGTATTTTTAAATTCTTCTAATTTTTCATCAATTTCAACACTAGTTACAGCATCTCTGTACTTTTTTACTTCACACATTTCTACAATTTCTATGTGTGTACCAAAAGCAGCAGATTGTTTGGTTAAATCGGAGTATACATCTAACATGCCAGCATAATAATGTCCTAGTACACCTAATCTGTTATTTTGCATTACAGAAGCTACTTTCGTCGCATCAATCCAATCCTCAATTTCGTCCCAAACAAATTGTTCACCTAAATATCCTGTTACAAATTCGTAGTCCATTCCTGCACGATTAAATACATTCGCAAATTCTGGAACAGAACACGCCTGACAATGCGCTAACCACTCACCCGTCATTTTTCCACGATCGCCCAACGCATTAAAACTTTCATAATCTATAGCAGCAACTGGCTGTATGTTTAAAATAACCACAGGACATTTTACTTTTTGCACAACTGGTAATACTGTTGATGACAAAGCATACGTTGAGATATATAAAAACAAGATATCTACGTCTTCTTTTTTTAGCACCTCCGCTTTTTCCCTTGCAACCACAGGAGAATCTACCAATCCAACATTTACAACCTCAGCACCAAAACTTTCCATTTTAGTAGCAATTTGTTGTTGGTAACCTTCTAAACGTTCTAACAGTCCTTCAAACTGTGGCCAATAGGTATCTAAGCCAATACCAAATAATCCTACTTTTATCATTATTCTATTTATTTTTATTTTAGTTTTAACTTAGTACTTAACTTCACTTTTAACTCTTTAACTAATTCTGGGTGTTCTTCAGCTATATTCTTTGTTTCTTTTTCTCTTGCTGTGTGATTATATAATTCTACAAACCCATCCTTATGTAGTGTCATTCTATGTGTTGAAGTTCTGATAGTTGAAGCTTTATTGTTGTAAGATACAGCATAGTGACCTTTAGCATTCGGCTCTACTAATATTTGTTTTAGAGACGCACCATGAGCATAATCAGGGGTTTCAATTTCTGCTAAATCACATAATGTTGGAAAAATATCGACTGTTTCTACAATTGCATCTGTATTCGTCCCTTCATGTTTCATTCCTGGGTAATGAATTATTAAAGGAGCATGTAACGATTCCTCAAACAAACTATGTTTACCCCAAATCGCATGTTCTCCAAGATGCCAACCATGGTCTCCCCAAAGTACCACAATAGTGTTTTTATCTGCTCCTGTTTTTTTTAATGCTGCAAGAATTTTACCTACTTGGGCATCAGCATAACTTACACACGCAGCATAATGACGACGAACCTCATTCGCAAAATCAGCATCTTTATTAGGGTTTTTACCCCAACGCTTGTATTTCATAAATTCACCAGATCCATGCCATGTTGTTCTTCCTTTTGGTTTTTTAGGGTGTTTTATTTCGGGTAAGTCAACACCATCATACCTATCATAATATGTTTTTGGCGCACCAAAAGGCAGGTGTGGTTTAATAATTCCGACAGCAAGAAAAAATGGTTTTTCTTTATTACTGGCAAGTGCTCCTAATTGTTTCACAGCTTCATCTGTAATTGCTCCATCTGGATAAATGTTGTCATCTCCCTCTATTGTTTGAAAAACATCCATACTGCCTGATTTCACTCGGATTTCACCATTAGCCAATCCATGCATCATTCCTCGTGGGTGTTCCCATTCTGCAACTGGCATCAAATGCTTATCCCACGCATTGGGCATTTCTACTTTTGTACTATCATTCCAATTTTTTCCTCCTCTACCTCCAGGATGATGAGACACTTTTCCAACGGAAACCGTTGTATAGCCAGATGTTCTAAACCACTCTGGGATACTTTTATCTACTTTTTGAGTGCCTTTTTTTATTTTTTTTGCTCTACTAAACAGTGCATTGTTTCCAGCTGGTCCATACTGCCCTGTTAATAAGGTATATCTTGATGGACCACAACTTGGCGAGTTTACAAAATGTTTTTGGAATTTAATTCCTTTTTCCGCTAAAGCATCAATATTAGGTGAGCTAATATAATCTGCTCCAAAACTCTTTAATTCTGGACGAAGGTCATCTACACAAATAAGCAGTACATTAGGATTTTGAACAATTTTTTCTTTTTGACAATTCATCAGAAAGAAAAAAAATAACAAAACGAAAAAAATAGAATCTATTTTTTTAACTATCATTATTATGTTTTTTATCGTGTTCATCAATCTTTTAAAAATTTATAGTTACGTTAAACTTCTATATACAATGCACTTACTTTTTTTAATCGATTGGTGTCTAATTCCACACCAAAACCAGGTTTTGGTTGATAAGAATAATAACCGTTAGCGTCTTTTTTAGTGGCAGTACTTTGCAAGCATTCTAGATACAGTTTAGAATCTTCTTTTTTCTCAATCGCTTCTACCCAAGTGGCTCCAACGCCAATTGCAATTTGTTGCCACGCAGAACATGCAGGCCCAACTAAACTATCGTCACCAATCATTACTTTTGCACCTATTTCCTTTACTTTATGCGCTAATTTTGCTGTATGGGTTAAACTTCCCATCGTAGATGGATGCAAATTGTAAATGTGTCCCATACCTTTTTGCATCGTTTTAATTCCTTTCCAAGCAGGACGCATTGGCGCATCTGGAATTAAAGTTAAATCGCCAACCATTTCTTGCAATTGTATCCATTGCTTTGTTTTTAAATTTGCAGGATCCTCTATTGCATTTAAACCATTAGCACTAAGACGATTTAAAATACCTTTTAATTGATCTAATGATTTCCACTTTTTATAGCCTTTATTTACATCTGAAATTACTACAGCTTCATCACCTAAAACGCCTCTAATCGTTTTAAGTAATTTCATATCTACTTTTTCATCACCATACATTTTAAATTTTAGATGATGTGCAAGATTTTGTTCGATACTTTTTTCTGCTTCTTCTCTAACTTTTTTCTCGTCCTTATCTAGAATACAATACAATCCTGGTACTGATTTAGTTCCTCTTAAACCTAGTAATTCAACAGCAGATTTGTTTTGCAATCGGCCTGATAGATCTAAAAGCGCCATATCTAAAGATTCTAACATTTTTAGAGATCGTTTAGAACCCAAAACTTGTTCTGATGCCAATATTTTTTGCGCTTCACCTATCGTTAATCCTTTAAATTGCTTTAAATAGTTAACCCAAGCTGTAGGTTTAAAATCTGGATTATTTTTTGAGGCTGGTGTTTCTGTCCAACCATAAAAATTTCCTGATGATATTTTTATAAATAAATGCTGACGATTGTGCCAAGTTCCCCAAGAAAAATAACGAGGTATGTTAATATCATATCGAAATATTTCGATTTTTGTAATTTTTTCGTTTAAATATTCATTTCCATTTTTAGTTCCGCAAGCGGATAATAATGGATATGAAACGCCCATAACTCCAAGAGCTGACATGCTTTTTATAAACTGGCGTCTATTTGTTTTCATATTTTTTTACCAAGAATCATTCATAGAAGTTAGTAATTCTGCCAACTCTGTTTTCATTTTATTATCTAAAGTTGGATTTTCTCCCCAAATATTTTTCATTTGATAAGGATCTTCTGCATCATGATATAAATAATGAAACTTTTCGCCATTTTCGTGTTTTACAACAGCATAGGTGTAGTCTTTCGTTCTAAAACCTCTAGCATCTCCATTAGAAGCAAAACTTTTTCCTCCAAAATACAATTGTTTTTCTGGACGATTTACGGGTTTATCAAAAAATACATCTACAAAATTTTTACCATCAACCGCGTTTGGTATTTTATCTTCCAATCCCATTAAACCTAAAATTGTTGGCATATAATCAGGCACACTTAATAAAATATCATCTTTTTTTGGTTTTACCTTTTTTGGATAATGCACAATTAAAGGAATTTTATAAGCCTCATTAAACCATACATTTTTATGCATTAAACCTTGACTTCCTAACATTTCTCCATGATCTGCAGAAAACACAATAATGGTATTTTCATACAATCCTGCTTCTTTTAGTTTTGCAATCACACGTCCTATTTGATCATCAACTCCATTTACTGATGCAAAATAATCTGTAGCTTGGTCTAATCGTTTTTCTACACCATGATCGCCTCTTTTTAAATCATAGTTATCATTAAATTGCACATTTGGTCTATTTAAAACGTCTTTATGAGTCATACCTTCATAACGTTTTCTGTAACGTTCTGGCACTTGTTTAAATGGCGTATGTGGTGGGTTTATAGACCAAAATAAGGCGAAAGGTTCCTCGGCTTTTCTTTGGTTTTCCTCGTTTTTCAGGTAATCGACAATAACATCAGCCTCATGTTCTGCAGACCATTGTTTGGGATAGACTTTATCATTTTCTCCACCATTGGTGGTCCAATAATACGGGCTATTATGCCTATTATGCGTGCCATAAGCATACCAAAAAGAAAATCCATGTCTTCGATCTGGCGGACACCAGGTATCCCAAACACGTTTTACGTCTGGTGGTGTTGGCTCTGGACCATCTAAATGCCATTTACCCACATAACCTGCGCTGTAACCATTTTCTACTAAAACATCTGAAAAACAAATTTCATCTTTCTTTAAAAAATTACCCAAAGCTGTTCTTTGAGAATTACAATTTTCTACAACTCCTGTTGAAATTGGATAACGACCCGTCATTAACATAGCTCTATATGGGCTACACAACGGATTGTTTGCTACGGCTTCACTAAAAAACACACCTTCCTTTGCCAATTGATCTAAATTGGGCGTATGCACAGGATCTTCTTTTAAAAACCCTAATGAAGCTTGGCGATATTGGTCTGCAAAAATGAAGAGCAAATTGGGTTTGGTTTTTTCCATTTCTTTTTTTAGCTCGGTTTTACAGGAGTATGCACTGCATAAAATCAATCCAAAAACAATTACTTTACCCCAAATATTCATATTTAATTTACTTTTTAAAATATTTTTTCTGTAGTTCTTTAAAAATTAGAATTCACTAGTATTTTATAAACTCAACTACCACTGGCCCTAACAATCCTGAAGGTTGTAAGTTAGATTCAGGCTTAATATCATCAGTTACCAACCAAGTATATTTTGCTTCTTCTGGTCTTTGTTTATCTTTAATTAATTGGTTTCTCCAAAGGTTAACTACTTCAATTTCTAATTGGTTTTCTCCTTTTTGTATCGCTTTTGATATGTTTAAACGATAAGGTGCTATCCAA
This sequence comes from uncultured Polaribacter sp., assembly GCF_947495205.1. Classification (GTDB taxonomy): domain Bacteria; phylum Bacteroidota; class Bacteroidia; order Flavobacteriales; family Flavobacteriaceae; genus Polaribacter. The sequence continues at coordinate 277,833 of NZ_CANLXV010000002.1, forward strand.
ACACCTCCTAAATCTTTTCCATTCAATTTTACTTTAGCCATTACAGAAAGTTTGCCTAAGTTGATATAAACTTCTTGATTTTTTGGAAGTTTATCCACATTAAAGGTTGTGGTATAATTTGCAGAACCAGAATAATGTTTTATTTGTTCATTTTGTGAGATTGACCAATCTTCTAAAGCACTAAAAAAAACAGGCTCTTTTGGACCAATTTCTTTGTTTAAAAAATCTACAGTAAACGACTCTTTTAACTCAGTTATCTTTTCAAAACTTGGAAAATTTTTGGAATTCATTGGTTTTGCTAATGATTTATTTTCTTTAGCAAATACAACAAACCAACTCTGAGTAGCCTTTAATTTTAAAGGGATTTTTATCCCTGTTTCAGTAATTTCAAAATCAGGCAATGCTCTGATTTCTCCTGAAACTGCATCCCACAATTGTGGTTTTAATTTTTTATTGACCCTAAATACTGAAGCTATTTCTATTTCCTTATTACTTTGGTTAGTGATAAAATACACATCCATTTCTGATGTATTTCTATGCGTCCATAATACTGGTGCATCATCAGCAATGGCAACATCTTTTGTTAGGTTTAAATCTGAAAAAACTTCTGTTAGTTCGTAACCATCAAATAGTTTTCCTTGTCCGTATTGTTTGGTCATTTTGCCTTGTTCGTAATTCCCATCCCACATTTTGTTGGCGATAGTTTTGACGATATCGTCACTTGATGGATAATTTTCTAAACTTGGTGATTTTTCTGGTTTCTGCCCTAAAATTATTCCACCTTGTGCTACTAAACTCTCTATCTTCTGCAATAATTCTGGTCGCATTGTTTTAAATGGAGGCAACACCATTACTTTGTAAGACATGCCATCTGGCAATACAAAACGTCCGTCTTTTACGGATAATCTGTTTAAAATAACCTCAGCATTAATGTAATCATAAGAATAACCTTTAGGAATTTCAGGAACTCTTCCACCTGTCATTATTGGAGCACCTTCTCCAATAAAATAGCACACATCAGCTACATATTTTCCTTGTTGTAATAAATATTGACAGCGACGCAAATAATCAAAATAAGTATCCGCTTGACGGAACCACGTATTATGACGATTAAATTCTGTACCAAACCAAGCGTTCATTCCTGGTTTTCGGCTATCATCTGGCTGTTGAATGTACAAATGTAAGACAAAATGATTGATGCCTTCTGTTAATGCCCAGTCTCCTCGTTTTTTTAGCATTGCAGGATGTCTTAAATAGGTTTTTCTGGCAGATGTAAATGCTTCTGCAGAAGTTATGGGTTTTCCGTAAGTATGTGCTGTAGATGAAGAGGCTTTACATTCAATATTTCCTAAAGTGCCTTCGTTCCAAAACTCGCCAGCAATTAAATCAGATTGACCTCCATACATCATAAATTCTCCAGGAAACCCCCAATGACCGTAGTTTTCTAACCAAGTTTTAAGGTTGTGTTTATTACTTGCTTTTTTTAAGGCACCAACGTATTCATACGCCACATCATCTGCAATAGTTCGTCTTAAATCCCAAAGAAAACGCTCTGATTCGTCAACACTTCCTACAATTCTACCTGAAAGAACTGGTAAATATTTTACAGGGTTGTAACCGTATTTTTCTTTAAATTTTACTTCATAATTATCGGTCCAGTTTTGAGAACCCATTTCGTAACTGTCTGCAATTACATATTTAAAAGCAGGTTTGCTTTCTTCTGGAATTCTCTTTAGCAATTCGCCCACAAAATTATCGAAGTGATATTGCACCAGTTCGCTATTCATTTTATCAATTTCGTAACCTACACCTTGTGGTGCAGCAGGCGCATTTTTGGTTCCTGTAGGTGTCATCCCTAATCTTAAAATAGTCCAATTACCTTTTGGAGCATTCCATTTTAAATGTCCATTTTCATCAATTTTATCGCTAATATCAATAATTTCATCAGGGTTTATACTTAAATTTTCTGATTGTAATTCATCTTGCTTTTTAAATATATAGGTATTCCAATTGGGTTTAGGAGATGTGTGCATTTTACCCAACTGTTTTTCTATATATTTCTCTAAAACTGGAGCTTCTGAAATGTTGATATCTGCAATACCATAACCTCCATTTCTAACAATTCTAAAATCAGTAAATTTCAATTTGAACTGTTTTGCTTTTACATCTGGTAAATCTGTGGCATAAGCACCCTTTTTTATAGGCCCCACATTTGGTGTCATTCTAATACGATTGAAGGGAAACTTTTTGATTACTTTTTCTTTACCGTTAATTGTAGCAGATAACGTTACGTTACAAGTAAATGGTTTGCTAGGTACTATAGCAATAGAACGTGCTGTAATCACATCCTCCATTGTAAAGGTTATTTCTAATGCTTTTTCCTTTTCGGGTACAAAACTAATATCAGTATTGATGTTTCCATCAATTAAACCACTAACATTTAAATTGTAATTATTTGTTACTTTTGTAGAAATATGTTGAATACTTTTATCTTCTTCAGGAAGCGCTTTAAAAGCTAATGTGTGCGTATCTTGAAATTTATTGATAGGTTGTTTCAGTTGAATATTAACTAGCTTTCCGCCTTTAACTTTCGTTTCACTAAAGGTTAAATAGCGCATCGCTTTTTCAGCATCTACCCAGGGGCCACCACTTTGACTCCAACCAGGGCAATTAAAAACGCCAATATCTACACCAATTCGTTTTCCTTCAACTACGGCGTGTACCATATGAGACCACCAATCTTCACTTAGCATGGGTACTTTACCGTCTTTACGAGCAGGATTGATGTTACCAATTAAAGCACCACCAATACCTGCTTTTTTCATCACCTCTAAATCTTTGGTAATCCCTTCTTTAGAAATGTCGTCATTAATCCAATACCAGTAACACCATAAATTGTTATCTGGTGTTGGGTTCACAAAACCAGATTGAATATCATTATAATTTTGTGAATTCTTACAGCCTGTTAAAAACAGAAATAAACAAATAAGTGTTACTATTTTTTTCATAATTATGTTATGCAATTATTTATATGAGGCATTGATTTTCCAGGTACCAGATTGTGCTTTAAACTTTAAAAAATCTTTAGTTTCGCTATCAAACGCAAATCCTTTCAACGATTTTTTATTTTTCCCTTTATTCCAGACACATCTGTTGTTTACAAAAACCTTTTGGATTACTTTATTATTTTTAGGAATTCCAATAATGGCAGTGGTTTGTTTTGGCGAATCTAAATCTAATTGATATGCAACATCACTAGAAACTATTGCTAATTTTATTTGCCCTTTTACCGTTGGAATCGTTTTCTTTAGTTGTTTTATATGAAGTAATTTTGGCATAATTTCATATTCGCTCCAAGCAGCTTTAGTTGGCGCAACACCCGCAATATATTTTGAAAGAATTTTATTAGAACCATTCCAAGCATGGTTGTAACTGCCGCCTCTTGGAAACATTTCATATAAAGTAGACATCGATTTTTTATCTACCTGACTTTGGTACTGGTCTTTCATTCTTGCCAAAGATGCTTTGTGTCTATCTGCAATACACATGGCTTCTTCTACCACCCATTCAAAATGCGGACTAGAAAAACGGTTTGGTATTAAAACATTATCTACCACTTGGTTATAAAACTTTGGATTAGCAATACCAGAAACTAAAGCTATGGCATTAGCCCTATCATCTTTTAAATTTTGAGCATCACTACTGTAAAATCCGTTTTTCCAATATACATTTTCAAATGCAGGTTTCATAGTTTCCATTCTTTTAGTATACCAAATAATATCTTCTGTTTTTCCCAGAACCTCAGCCATTTTTTTTGCTTCTTTTAAAGCTAAATAATAAAATGCCGCCTGAATTGGTTCTTTATCAATGGTGTTTTTCACACCCCAATCTGCCCAATCCCAAGCATCTGGACTTTTCTTAATGCGATATTCTGGCAAGCCATTCTCTTGCATTGGAAATAATTTTAGATAATTATAGGCGTAAGGATAAGCGTGCTCTAAAGTTTCTAAATCGCCAGTATTTAAATAATAAGGCCAAATACATTGCGCAATAAATTGTAAACTTTGCGTAACTAATTCACGAACTCTAAGTGGTCCTAAAGCTCCTAAAACATCATTTTCACTAAATGCCGTAGTTTGTAAAATTGCTTTTTTAAGCAGTTGTCTTCCTGCATTATCCATGGCATAGAACAAATATCCTGTTTGGTCTGCTACATCTCCAATCCATAATGCACGTTCTCTATCTGGGCAATCCATAAAGTTGTCACGGGCACACACAAACAAGGTGTTATTTCCCATCCACCATAAACGATTGTAAAAAGGATCGTCTATTTCAAATTTACCCGCCATTTCACCTACGCTCATCCAACGGTATTTTAAGGCTTTTACTTTAACACCTTCTGGAATAGTGTAACGTATTTCATTACCATTCATCCATGAAAAACTCTCGAATTTCTGGGTTCCTGCTTTTGTAATATAAGTTGCCGTAATTTTGTTTAATCGGTTATCTGTTGTTACAAAAATGGTATCACCTGCTTTGGCTTCTACTTCTAAATAAGGTGTAATTTGCTTATTAAAAGGTAATTTACATTTAATGGTTTTTCCTTTACTTGTAAATGGAAATTGCAAATCGTCATGATTTTTGTAATTCTGTAAACCATGATTGATTAATTGAGGTACAATGTTAGGCTCTAAGTTGTACCAAGGTGCTACACCTGCATTTCCTTTTTCTGTAGCTTTTGACCAATTGCTATCGTCAAAATTAGACATATACCAAGCGTTTTCAGTCCAATCATTCATTGCGTTTTGCGCGTTAAACTGAACAGAATATTGCACTAATGATCTACTAGCAGGTGCAATTGTGTGGTTATATCCTGGATGCTGTTTTGCTTTCCAACTTTTGTTAGAAACTAATTTTTGATCTCCTATTTGAGCCGAAAATAATAAACCGCCTTTTCCACTATCTATATGGGTACCTTTATGAGTTTCTCGCCCCCAATACCAAGCTAAAATGGCTATTGTGTTTTTTCCTTTTTTTAAATAAGGTTGAATATTAACTGTTTCGTACCAAGAATTGGTTGGCGTTATTTTTTTCTTCCTGTTCCATTTTCCTGCCTGACTTGGCCCTCTTGAAAGGCCACCTTCAAAAAGCACCATTTCACCATTAATCCACAACCAAAACTTGCTGTCTACGCTTATGTGCGCTTCAACAATTTCTGGAATCTCATCTACAGCAATCGTTTTTCTAAAACTCATCCAAGTATTAGTAGGTCCATCTTCTTGTTGCCAAATCCATTGGGCATTTTGCCAGTTAGGAGCACTGGCAAATAATGTAATAGGCGTTAAAAAAATTATTGCAAGAAAGAATAATATGCCTAAGTTAGTTCTATTTTTTTTTGTCATTTTCTTATTGATTTGTATGCTATTGTTTGATAAATTTTGACATGTATGCATTTCCATTTCTATCCTTCATTTCGATAATATATAAACCATTTCCAAAAGATGAAACATCTAATGTGTTGTTACTTATGTTTGATGATTTTATCATTCTTCCAGATAAATCGTACACCTTTGCACTAAGCATTTCTGCACCTGAGATGTTAAGTAGTTGAGTAGCTGGATTTGGATATAATTTTATGTTACTTAGTTCAAATTTATTTTCTGTAACACTAAGACTATTTAGAAACTGTTGAATATTTTCAATATTCATTACTTCATTAATTTCAGTTTCAGAAAGTGCGTCATCAAACAAATACACTTCATCTAACATTCCTGTAAAATTTCGTACAACTCGCGAGTTTGAAAATGATCCAAAAATTAATCTACCTATTGCTTTTGGTTTACCCGTTTCAAATTCATCATATTGAGCAATACTTCCTCGTTGCTCTCCATTTACATAAAACTTATGCCCTCTTTGTCCTTCTCTTTGGTCTATAACTAAGGCAACATGAAACCAATCGTCTTTTTCATTATTATCTACATTAAAAGAAATCGACTTTTTTTGATGCGAAGATCTAAAGCTTAAATCAGTTCCATTAGAATATAATAAAGTACGCCCATTTGTAGCTTGTATAATATCTCCACGTTTTGTATAATCAGATACTTTTAACCAAAACGCTATGGTATAAGCGGTTTCAGAACTGTATTCGAAAACTTTGTCTACAGATGTAAGATAAGAACCTTCTGTAAAACTAAACACGCCTCCTTTGCCAAATTTTGCATCATCGTAGGTTACAGCAGAACCTATAGTTGCATCATTACCATTACCACTTTCGTCATTACCATTTTCTTCTAAAGGTAAATAAAACAACAGTTTGTTGGTAAAAATACCAGCTTTGTCTAGTATACTAATGGTTATACTTGTTTCCGTACTTTTACCATCTGTATCTGTTACTTTCGCTGTTAATTCATAATTTCCACCTTCTAAGTTTGACAAAGCAGGCGTATCTGAAGAAGAAAAATTAAAAGGACCATCTGTCTTTGTAGCGATAAGCTCATCGTCTAAAAACAATTCTACTTTTTCAATACCTTCATCATCAGTAGCATCCAATTCAATAGTTACATCATTATCTGCCTTCTCAAATATAGCACCATCCGTTGGCGTTGTAAATGAAATTTCAGGATTGTAGTCAACAAATACACTGGCATTAAACTCCCAAACACCAGGATTTACATTAAATCTTAAAAAAGATTCATCTTCGCCATTGAAAGAAATTCCTGCAACGCCCGATACAAATGCTCCATCTTTCCAAACGGTATCTCCACCAACGGTTACTTCAAAAATTTCTGTATTTGTTTTTGGTATTCCTACAACCGCTTTTGTATTTTCTGGCGATTCTAATTTCAAATTAAAATTATTTTTACCAGAGGTAACCTCGACCAATATATCTCCTTTAACAGAAGGTACTGTAGTTTCAAATGATCTAAAACTAGCTAATGTTGGACATACTTCGTAAGATGCCCAAGCCACTTCTGTAGCTTTAATACCTGTAATATAACGAGATAATATATAGTTGGGTGCATTCCAAGCATGGTTTGGTGTACCTGGATTACTATTAGGATCGCTCTCAAAACGTTCGTATAAAGTTGTTAAGTTAGGGTTGTCAACTTGAAAATCATACACCTCTCTCATTCTAGTTAATGCTTTTTCGGTTTCTCCTAATTGCATTAACGCCTCTTCTGCCAACCATTCAAAATGTGGACTTGATTTTCTAACTGGAAATAAAACTTCATCTACTAAAGTTTCATAATGACTTTCGTCTGCTAAACCTGCTACAACTGCAAGAGAACTTACACGTTCTTCGATTGGATTACCTGCAGTATTATAACTATTGCCTCTCCAATATTTTTTTACATAGTTTTGCTCTATACTATTAATTCTGTTATCATACCATGGTATATCTTGATTTTTACCTAGTACAACAGCCATTTTTTTTGCCGCTTTTAATGCGATATAATACCATGTAGCTCTTATTGCGTCTGAATCACGATCACTACCCCAATCTGTCCAATTTACACCACCTCTTCTGTTTTCTGGCAGGCCATCTGAAGCCATATTCCATAATCCTAAATACGTTAGTATAGCAGGATATGCATTTTCTATGGTCTCTTTATCACCTGTATTGTAATAATATTGCCATACTACGTTATCAATAAATTGAAGACTTTGCCCTGCAAATTCAGCAGTTTTTGTTTGAAAACTACCAAATCCTGGTGTTAAACCTTCTATAATATCTCCTCTACGATAATTTATAGTGTTGTCTATTGCTTTTTTCAATAATTTTCTTCCAGCTTCATCTAAAGTATAAAAAATAGCTCCTGTTTGATCACCAACATCTCCAATCCATAATGCACGTTCTCTATCAGGACAATCCATATAACCATCTCTTGCACAGATATATAAAGTGTTACGAGCCATCCACCATAAACGATTATAAAATTCATTATCACTCTCAAAATTACCTGTCATTTCCCCTAAACCTGTCCAACGATATTTAAGTTCTTGTACTTCTACTCCTGAAGGAATTATGTATTCTACAACATGACCATTAAACCAGGTATAACCCTCAAATTCTTGAACACCGCTTTTAGAAATATAGGTTGATTTCAATAAGTGGAAGTTGTTATCAGTATCCATAACAACAGTTTTTCCAGCAGTAGCATTCAACTTTATGTAAGGCGTAATTTGTTGGTTGAATGGAAGTTTTGCTATTATGGTTTTATTAGACCCTGTATTATTTGTGTAAGGAAGCTGAATTGCTGCTCCGTTTACTGTCATAGATGGGTAATCTGTTAATCCTCTATCATTCCACTGCGGTATAGCACGTTCTACCAAATTGCCCCAAGGTTGGCTATTAATGCCTCCTTTTTCTATTGGTGTATCCCAGTTACTATCATCATAACCTTCTAAATACCAAGCATTATCTGTCCAATCTCCTAGTGCATTTCGAGCATCAAATTTTACACTATAAGGTGTAATTCTGTTATCTGCTCCACCTCCACCACTATTTGGATCATAAGCGGGGTGTAATTTCATTTTCCAAGAAGTATTTGTATTTAAATCTGCGTTCCAATCTGCAGCAACAAACAAACCACCTTTACCACTATCTAAATGAGATTTACGTGTGCGCCCCCAATACCAAGCCAAAATAGCTATCGTATTTTCTCCTTCTTTTAAATAAGGTGCAAAATCTACTGGATCATAATACGTGGTATTTGGTGCAGCTCCTCTGGCTAAACCTCCTTCAAATAATACCATTTCTCCGTTAATCCATAACCAATATTTACTATCAACAGCAATATTTACCATTGCTTGTGATGGTACTGTGCTCAGATTGATAGTTTTTCTAAACGCCATCCATGTATTAGCAGGACCATCTTGTTGCTGCCAAATCCACTGAGACTGTGCATTTACAGAAGTTATTGACATTGCTAAGAGAATAAATAGAGATACTAAAATGCCTCTTTTTCTAATTTTTCTGTTTAAGAAGTCTTTATTCTTCATGATTTATCAGTTATTATTTGTTACCATTATTATTAAAAATTTTAATTTCTTTAATAGACGGCGCTTGTTTTGCATCTATAATTAAAAGCCTGCATTTTGTAGCTTGCACCGCATCAAATTGATGCATTTTATTTGCCCCACAACCCCTTCCTTTTACAATATCTTTCCAACCCTCATTTTCCCAATATTGTAGTTTATAAGAAGTGATATTCTCCTCAAATTCATCTACAACAACTTGATTAAAAGTTTGTGGTTTCACCCATTCTACCTCCAAATATTGATTTTTAGTTTCTGTTGCCAACCAACGTGTTGCTTCGTCTTCATCATTTACTCTAAAGGCTTCAAAAACGGGTAATTTTTCAGTTTGAATAAACATCGATGAGGCATTCATTCTACCTAATTTTGCTAGATTTTTAATATCTTCTAAAGGTGCTGGAAATTGTGTTTTTAGCATTTCATCAACTTTAAAATCATATATTCCAGAAGTAACATTGTAAATTACGTAATTGCCAACAGCTTTGCTTTTTTCTGTTCCTACAAAAGTAATGCCTTCTGCATTTTCAGCCAATACACTACTTTCTTGAATTTCATCTTTACTTGTTGCTGGTAAATACACTTTTGCACTTGTATTTACAGGAATTTCAATATGAAATGTTGCGCCTTTTCCTTCTTTTTTCCAATTGACAACCACATTTCCATACATCGATTCGTATTCAGTATTTGCAAAGGTTAAATCTCCGACAGGAGCTGGTTTAATCATCATATTTTGCATGCCTAATTGCTCTGAATTTGGACGAATCCCTCCAAAACCTTTGATAAAATAACCTCCAATTCCTGTATAACAAGTATGTATTTGGCTGTTACCTATAGCAGACCAACGTTCTGGCCAAACCGTTTTACCTTGCTCTAAAAAGTAGCCATAACTTGGGTGGTGTTTGTCTTGTAGCAACTCGTAAATTAAATCCATACGTTCACCAGATTCTGTAAAATAACGCGTGTATAATGCTTGCCCAGAACTTCCTGTGTCGTAATATGGAAATTTATACAATATATTATCTACCAAAACATCTTCTACTTTTTCTTTTTCAGATAAAGGCGTTACACCAGATAATAAAGCAAAGGCTTGATCTACTTGATAACCCTTTAAATACTTACCAGTTTCTGGATTGTAAGACAATTTATGAGTGGCCTCTTGTTGCACTTTTAATCTTTCTGCATAGGTTTTAGCATCCTCAGTTTTGCCCAAAGTCTCTGCAATTTGCATTGCATTTTCCAACATAAACGCATACACACAATTGTTAAAATGTGCAGCGTCTGGAGAATTACTACTAGTCCAAAAATTACCTCTTGGAGTACACCAATCTCCTAAACCTGGCATTTCTCTTTTTCCTTGTTCTCCTATTTTTAAAGCTCCATCAGTATTAGCATTTGAATGTTCATACAACCAAGTCATCCATTTTTGCATCGATTTATAATTGTCTAATAACACTTTTTTATCACCTAACATTCTATAAGTTTCCCAAACAGTTAATGGGCTATTGGCTTTCCACATTAAAAACGGACGGTCTTCTTCATTTAAAACAGCTCTCGTTTGACCGTCTGATAATTGTGCATCTCTAGTGTACTGCAAATATTGATCCATATACGCACCACTTTCAAAATTTGGCAAGGCATCACCATACATTGCAGCTACAGTAACTTCTCCCCAACCACGTCTTTCACGATGTGGACAATCTACCAAAAGTCCATCCATAGTATTCGCTAAATACGTGTTTAAGTTGATTTGATAAATTTGATTGAGTTGTTCGTTTGATGAGCTAAACTTACTTACCTGTCTTCTATCATTGGTAATCACATATCCTTTTGCGTCTTCTATTTTAGGTTTATATTTTAATCCATAAACGGTAACCCATCTTCCACCTGCAACATTAAAACGATTTTTAAATTTTCCTTTTCCAGATTTCCCATAAATGTATTTACTCTTTTGGTTCCAGCTTGTGGTTGTTTCTGTTTGATCGCTTATTTCAAACAAAATAGAATCGCCTTCTTGTCCTTTATACAGATCCATTTCGAAAAAACCAGTGTAGTTTTCGCCCATATCAATTCTGTACGTTCCGTCTTCATTTTTATCAACTCCAATGGCTTTTATTTCTTTAAATTTTACCTGAGGCTCTACCATTTGTGCGCTTAAAGTAGCTCTAATAGGACTATATAATGCACGTACTTCTCTATCTTTTCTGCTATTTAATGCAAAACTGATGTTGTTGCCATCTGGTATTTTAGCGTTTAATTCTTTGTGATTGTACACACTGGCATTCATCCAATTGCTATCATTATAAGCTACTGTATTCCAATCATCTTCTCGTTTACGGTCATCTATGGTTTCGCCTCCAAAACGTAAAATATCCCAATCACCGTAATAAGATGTATAACTCTTTTTGGTTTTCCAACTTGTATCTGTTTTTAGGGTAATATTTTCTCCTCCTGATACGATTTCTGCTTGCGCTTTAAACACAAAAGGGATGTTTCTGTATTCTCTAATGCGTCGCCAACGAGCCCAACCTGCAGCGTGCCAAATGGCAATAACGTTATCTCCTTTTTTTAGTTTATCTGAAATATCATAAGTTAAATACGCAATTCTTTTCTTCATATAGGTAGAAACAGGATTCATTACATTCTCCGTAATTTTTTCTCCATTTACGTACAATTCGTGATACCCAAAAGATCCAACAAAAACAAATGCAGATTCTGCTTTGTCTGAAAGTGTTACCTTTTTTCTGTACCAGTTGTGGTCGGTTTTTTTCTGATCGGATTTTAAAATCCAATCGCCTTTCCAATCCGATTTTTTGAGTAATCCCATAGAAAATCTCCCAAAATCACTCCAGTTTGATGCAACTCCGTCTTTATCCCAAACCTTTACTTTCCAGAAATACTGTTTTGCAGAAGCTAGTTCATTACCTTGATAGGTTACGTTTACAGACTGATTGGAATCTACTTTGCCAGAATCCCAAACATCGCCATTATTACTTTTTAAATTGTCTAAACTACTTGCAACCAATATTTGATATGCCGTCTGTTTTTGTCCTCTTTCAGGATTTTCTTGTTTCAATTTCCAGCTTAATCTTGGGCTTGTGTTGTCTATTCCCAAAGGATTTACGCGATATTCGCATCTAAGATCTGAAGGCGCTGTTGAAAGATTAGCACTACAACTACTTATTAGACTTATGAAAACTAAAACTATAATGCCATTAAAGATTGACTTTAACTTATTTTTCATTTGTAAACTGTTTTATTCTGATAAATTATGTATTTCAAATTCACTAATGGATGCAGGATTCAATGCTGAAACAATGTATAAACGGCATTTTTTTGCAGTAACTGCATCAAATACTATTGTTTTATTTTTCCCACATTTGTTTCCTGATGCAATATCAACCCAAGTACTTCCATTCCAATATTGAATTTTATAATTGCTTATATTTTCACCCAACTCGTTAATAACTACTTTATTTATTTTTTGAGGTTGCATCCATTCCATTTCTAACCATTGATCATTTTTCTTACGAGCTATCCATTTGCTAGCCTCATCGTTATCATTGGTTCTGAACGCTTCAAAACCTGGGTTTTGAGCATCTGTAAAATACATAGAAGAAGCACTAGCTCTTGCTGTAAGTGCTACATTTGTTCCTCTGTATTGTGGTTTTGGATACGCTTTTTTCGGTAATTCATTTGAAGTAAAATCATAAACACCAGATGCGACTTCAAAAATGATGTATTGCCCAACTGCGTCACTTTTTTCTGTTCCTAGATATTTTATGTGGTTTGCTTTAGAAATTGGTTGTCCGTTTTCTAAAACTTGATCAGCATTTGTTGCTGGTATGTATATTTTTGCGGATGTATTTTCTGGAATTTCAAAATGAAAAGTTGCGCTATCTTCAGACTTCGTCCAATTGCTTACAATGTTTCCATAAAGGGATTCTAACGAAGTATTGGCAAAAGTTAAATCGCCTACCAACGCTGGCTTTATGATAAACTTTTGAAAACCATAGTTTTCTGGATCTACACGAATACCACCAAAACCTTTAATAAAATACCCACCAATACCTGTATAACAGGTATGAATTCTACTTGGTCCAGTACTAGACCACAATTCTGGCCAAGTGGTTTCGCCTTGTGCTATAAAATACCCATAACTAGGATGACTTTTATCTGTAAGTACTTCATAAATTAAATCCATACGTTCGCCAGATTCAATAAAATAACGAGTGTACAAGGCTTGCCCAGAACTGCCCACATCATAATATGGAAAACTGTACAACATTCTATCTACCAAATTATTATACACTTTTTCTTTTTCGGAAGCTGGAGTAACCCCAGAAAATAGTGCAAAAGCTTGGTCTACTTGTCTACCAGTTCCATAATTTCCAGTTGTAACATTATAGCTATTATTATGGGTTGCATTTCTCTGTACCTTTAATCTTGCATCATATTTGGTTGCGTCTTGTTTTTTGCCAAGTTCGGTTGCTATATTTTTTGCAATAGCTAACATATACGCATACAAACAGTTGTTAAAATGTACTGCATCAGGTGCATTACAGCTTGTAAAATCGTTACCATGAGGTGTTGCCCAATCGCCTAAACCAGGAAAAGCACGTTTTCCTTCTTCACCTGCAACTAAAGATCCACCAGTTTCAAAATTAGAATTTTTCAATAACCAATCCATCCACTTTTCCATAGACTCATAATTATCTGCTAAAATTTTTATATCTCCAAAAGTTCTGTAGGTTTCCCAAATGGTTAGTGGATTATTCGCTTGCCACATTAAAAAAGGACGATCTTCTTCGTTTACAATGGCACGTGTTCGTCCGTCAGGAAACTGTGCATCTAGCATATATTGCATATATTGATCCATATAGGCACCACTTTCAAAATTAGGAAAAGCATCACCATACATTGCAGACACAGTAACTTCTCCCCAACCTCTTCGTTCTCTGTGTGGGCAATCCATCATAATACCATCTAAAGTATTTGCCAATAAGGTATTGATGTTTATTTCGTAAATCTGATTGAGCAATTCGTTAGAACATTCAAACGAACTGATGCGTTTTCTATCATTCGTTAACACATAGCCTTTTATGTCTTTTAGTTCTGGTTTGTAATTTAAACCTGAAATGGTGTACCATCTTCCGCCAGCGTAATTGAATCGATTGGCAAATTTCCCTTTTCCTGTTTTATCAAAAACATATTTGCTACGTTGACTTTTATTGCAAGTTACGCCTTTTATATCGCTAATTTCTATAGTAATGGTATCGCCTTCTTTTCCGTTTCTCAAATCAATTTCAAATTGACCAGAATAGTTTCTTCCCATATCTATAACATAAGGTCCATTACCTTTAATTGCTACTGGTTTTAGCGTTTGGTAACGCACTTGCGGCTCTACACGTTGTGCACTTAAATATTTAGCCGTTTTTCCTTTCCACACGATTGCTTGTTCCCAACTGCTGTCATCATAGTCTGCTGTATTCCAGTTTGGATCAGATTTTCTGGCATCAATTAGTTCTCCACCAAAATCTTGAATATCCCAACCACCAATGTATTTACTTAAACTGTTTTTACATTTCCAAGATGCATCAGAAACTATTGCAATTGTATTTTCTCCTGCTTTTATTGCTGCTTGTGCTTTAAATATAAAAGGCGGATTTTTGAATTCTCTAATTCTTCTCCAACGTGTCCAACCTCCAGCATGCCAAACTGCAATCACATTTTTACCTTTTTTTAATTTATCTTTAATATCATAGGTTAAATATGGGATACGCGTTTTCATATAAGACAACACTGGATTCATTACATTATCCGTAATTTTTTCTCCATTTACGTACAATTCGTGATAACCATAAGACGCCAAATGTACCATTCCAGAAGTTGGTGTTTCCGAAAGTTCAAACGTTTTTCTATACCAATTTTGGTCTGTTTTTTCTTGATCTTTTTTCTGAATCCAATCTCCTTTCCAGTCACTAGCTTTTAGTAATCCTACAGAAAATAAAGCGGGTTTGCTGTAGTTTGAAACTTTTCCGTTCACATCCCAAACTTTTACTTTCCAATAACATTTCTGATTAGAAATAAGTTCTTTCCCAGCGTACAAAATGTTTACAGACTTATTTGTTGATGCTTTTCCAGAATCCCACAAGTCTCCATTATCATCATTAAGATTTGCAATGCTACTTGCCACTAAAACTTGATATGCTGTTTGTTTTTGACCTTTTGTTTTATTTTCGTCTATAAGTTTCCAGCTTAACCTTGGAGCAATATTGTCTATTCCTAGAGGATTAATTCGATATTCACATTTAAGATCCTTAACAATAACTGATTCATTTGTACAAGATGCAAAAGCTAGTAATGCAAATACAAACAACAAAGAAGAATTCATACCAATAGAATTGAAAAAAAATCTTTTCATGGTCTTAGTCTTCAAAATTGTAAAAGCAATTGTTATTAACTTCATTTTAAAAGGTTTAATGCAAACTTATTTACGTTAAAAAATAAGCTTTGTTGATTTAATTCTCACGGGCCCTAAAAGTCCTGAAGAAATTAAGGTTTTGTCTCTCTTATAAAAATTAAATACGGTAAACGTATGTCTTTCGCTTTCTGGTGCAGGTTTGTTGTTAGTGAACCAATCTGGCATTTGTTTGGCTTGTTTGCTATACCCACTTGTATCTGGTAAAGCTTCGTCTCCAATTAATCGGTTTGTCCAAAGATTGGTCACTTCAATAATCAATTCGTTTTTACCTGATTTCGCTGCTTTTGTAATCTCTATTTCATAAGGCGCAATCCAAGAAACCCCCAAATCTTTACCGTTTAAAATAACTCTAGCTGCAACGCTTATTTTACCTAAATCTAAAAACAACTTGCGGTCTTTTTTAAGTAATTTTCTACTTATTTTAAAGGTCTTTTTGTAAATAGCAGTTCCTGAATAATACTTGATATTTTTATTCTGATGATCTTTCCAATCTGTTAATTCAGAAAACGTGTGCGTACCTTCGTAGCCATTTTCTTTTTTAAACTCCACTTCCCAACTTCCTTCTAAAGTTTTTGGGGCTAGTATATCATCAACCTTTATTGCTATATTTTTTCCATTTGATAACGTTGTTTGGTAATTGCCATTTGCCTTTACTTCTGCTTTAATCTTATCATTTGCATCAAAAAAATATTCAATATTTTTAGAAGGTTTCACTTCAACCACTGGTAGTTCTTTTACTGATTCTCTAAATATTACAAAGGTTGATTCTTGGTTTTCTAAGAAAATAGGCACTTGTGTTTTGCCATTTTTACTAGAAAATTGCGCCAATTTGGTAATTTCTCCAGTCATCGGGTTCCACAATTCAGGAATTTTACCATTTACATTAAACGAACATTCAAATACTTTTGGAGCATCGTCTTCATTATAAAAGAAATAAATATCTTCTGATGTTGTTTTTCTATGGATAAAATCTGCAGTTTCTTTACCTTTTATTGTGAAATCTGCAGTAACATTTAATTTGGGTAGTAAAGTATCCCAATTCATGGTTGTAATTGTAGTCGGTTTACCCCAAGTATAACTTACTAAAGCATTGAATTCTTTTTGCTGTGCTTTTGTTATTTTATAAGCTGCTAGCGCTGTAGGTTTTTTTCCAATAAGTGTTGCTCCTAAATCAGATAATTCTTTTAAACGACGTAGTGTTGGCAATTCAATCTTTTGAATATTACCCAGAATTAATGCTTTAAACTCAATTCCTTCGGGTAATTTTAACAATCCCTTTTCTACAGTAATTCTATTAATTAACACCTCACTATTGGTTGTTAAATGTTTTATTTGTGATGGCAATTTTGGATTGAAACCCGGATTTGGCGAAGCATCACCAGGAAAAACAAGAAAATCGTAAACAGGATTTCCTTTTCGTAATAAATTTTGCCCTCTTGCCATATAAGTAAACCAAGATTTTCCAGCATTTTTCCACCAAGTATTGGTTCTATCAAAATGAGAACCCCAAGGTCCCATTGTCATTCCTGGAGCAACATGTGTATTAGGTTGATGTGCAAAACGATGAAACATAAATTCGTTGATACCCATTGTCCAAATACGGTCTCCAGATTTCTTATTCATAGCAGGATGCCCTTTCCAATTTAATTTAGAAGGAGCAGTAAAAGATTCCGCAGAAATAATATTTTTACCATACAAATGCGCTGCACTTACAGCAGAACTTACAATTGTTGGAGGTGTTTTTTCTTGATCAATAGGATGGATTGTCCAAAATTCACCCATAGGAATATCTGCTTTTCCACCAGTAGCTAAATTATCCATTGGTCCATTTCCATAAGGTTCTATGTAGGTTTTTATACCATCTTTATGGCTTAACTCTGTAAAATAACCAAAGTAATTTTCTACCATCAACTCACTATTCAACTTTCTAATATCATAAGTTACAGCCTCTGACGCTGCTGCACTTTCTACAAAACGACCTGCGTAAATTGGTAAAAAAGAAATTAGATCGTAGCCAAATCTATCTTTAAAAATTTTATCATAATCAAAAGTCCAATTTTGGCCTCCCATTTCATAACTATCAATTTCTACATATTGCATTGCATTTGGAGCTAAAGGCATTGCTGCTTTTACTACTTTTTTAGTAAACGCATCATAATGCACTTTTACAGAAGGTTTGTGGTATTTATCTACTTCTAAACCTCTACCAGAATCTGTTGCAGGGTTGTTATAAGCACCTGTTGATGTGTAACCAAAACGTAAAACCGTCCAATTTCCTTTTGGTAGCTTGGTTTTTAACATTCCAGAAGCATCAACATTAGCCGTAAGATTGATGATTTGAGATTTGTTGATAACCATTCCTTCTGCTGGATTACCTACTGGTTGAAGTTTAGATGCATCTGTCCTCGACATAGATCTTCTTGCCAATTGATCTACGATAAATTGTGTTGAAGACAAAGCAATCTCATAGATCCCTACCTTTTTTGCTGGCGTTTCAATTTTAATGTATTGGGTAGTAATACCATCGTAAACTCTAGTTAAATCGAATTCTTTTTTTCCGGGTCTGCGTTTGTATGGTGCATCAATTTCTGTAAAATTTTTACCATCATTAGAAACATATACTTTTATGGCTGGCCTTCTACTATTTGTGCTGATACTTAAAGATTTTAATTGAAAAGGTTTTTTATAGGAATACAAAATACTTCCTGGTTTTTCTTTTGAACCATGAATTGTAGTAAACGTATTAATTGTTCCATCTGAAATAACAGATAGATCTAGTTCTTTATCTGAAGACGAAATTGTAGGTTTGTTATTATCGTCTGCCAATTCTGATAGCATTGATGGATATGCTAAAACTGCAATGTCTTTGTAATAGTCTTTTCTAATCGTTGGCTGTTTCAATTGCAATGAAATTTCTTTACCTCCATTTACAATCGTTTCACTATGCACCACCATTTTCATAGATTGCTCTGGAGAAATCCAAGGTCCGCCGCTTGCAGACCATCCATCACAATTGTGTACTCCAAAATTTAATCCTAAGCGTTCAGATTCTTTTGCTGCATGTGTAAGCATTGCAATATGTTCTGGCGAATTGTATTCTATGTTTCCACTTGGAATACCATAGCCAATATTGAATAATAATATTCCTCCAACTCCAACTTCTGCCAAAGATTCTAAATCTTTGGTAAGCCCTTCTTTAGACATATTACCATTTAAAGCGTGCATCCACGTTTGAGGTCTTGCTGAGTTTGGTGGATTGATGAATTGCTCTTCTAAATCAATAATTTCTTTTTGCTGAGCAAAACAGGATACACTTATGAATAATAATAAAGAAAATAGTAAGGTTTGTTGACTGCTATTTTTCACAACTTAGGTTTTGGTTTTTAATTCGAGTAATTTTTTGCCTTTTCTGCACTTTTTTGCAGGCAACAACATAGAATTTCTTTACAAATTTGATGAAGTATAAAGGATTTATAAATGTACCGTAAAGACTAGGAAAAATTATCCTGTAATATCATGGTTAAGCCTCGGATTTATTCTTTCACCTAAAAAAGAAATAAACCCAGCTATTTTCTTAACAAAATTCTTCTATTTTAAAAATAAAAACGATTAAGATATGTAAAAAACTAAAGGAAATACTTTGCAAAACTTGGTTTAGAGTCATTTTAATTAAGAACACTAAACAACCGGTTTTTAAGCATCAATATATAAAAGCAAAAAAAAATTAACTAATTTCTATTGCTATTTTTAATTCTTTTTGCCCTTCTTCAAAAAATACTTCTAAAGGTAATGCTTCTACTCCTGGCACCATATTAAAGGTTCTTTTTCCTTCCATTTCTTTGGTTTTAATTGGAGCATTTGCTGCAATAGTTACCAAACCTTCTGGCTTTTGAATGGTAATTTTGTTTTCAGTAATTGTTGTTACTACTTCGCTTGAAGGCGAAACTATTGGCAACACAAAAGCCGTTTGTGTTATAATATCTTGTTGTGTAGTTACTTTAATTTCAGTTTTATCAGCAGAACACTTGTATGCAATATCAAATGCAGCAGCAGTTCCTGTAACTTCTTTTCTGTCTACATTTTTTAATTTTGTGTCTGCTATTAATTCAATCTTACCATTTTCATCTTTTGAAGATACTGTTGCTGGTAAATCGTATAGATTTGTATACCAAACATCATCTTTAAAGGTTTCAATTCTAGGTGTTAAACAAATGTCTTTATTGGGTTGTACTTGTTGATTGTTTTTTTCAACCAAAGCATATTCTGCCATACTTGCTGCACATAATAATCCTACTTTATTATGATACAAAACACCCAAAGCACCTCCTGAAGCTTGACGATAATCGTATTTATAATGATATTCTGCATCGTAAGCACTTACAGTTCCTCTCCAATCTCCTCTTGCAAAAAGATACACATCTAAATCTTTAAAATGTTTTACACCATCTGCAGTTGCTCTAGGTAAACTTGTATTTGCATTTATTTCTGGTAAATGATCCCAATGATCTAACAATGCTGCCAAAGGTTTTGCGTGTGTAAACGTATGATGCACACAAGGTGGAATTCCTGCCTCAATAAACCCAGGACCTCCATGAATTAATCCGTCTGCTGTGCAACGTTGCAATAATTCTGTATTTTTTACAGCTGCTGTTCCAAATGCAGGATTGATGTTTGCCATCATTCCAAATGCTGGTTGACTGCCATCACAAGTTCTACTGCCCCAATAACTCCATTTGTACATTCTGTTACCCCAACTATTATCCCAAGCGCCATCTGGCAACATAAATTCTAAATGACTGTTTAACGATTTTGTTAAGATTTGTAATAATTCATCATCTTTTTCTTTAATCGCATACATCACCAAGCTATTCAAGGTTTCTTCTACATTATAACCTAAATCTACACCATGTAATCCTTTTTCGCTTAACTTACTAGAACTCTTTTTACATTCACCAAATAGTAAACCTTCATTTTCTGTAAAATATACTTTTACTTCAGCAGCTAATTTTTTACTTTTCGCTTTAAAATCGTCTCTATTTAAAACGTTGCCTATTAAGTTTAATCCATAAACTGCTGTTCCTGGATAATTAATATTTGTAAAATCTATTGTAAATGTGTCATAAATATATTGACCTGCTTTTTCTAAACGTTTTGTCCAAGCTTGTTTTGTAGCATCGTCTAAAACATGACCATGATAATGTAATGCTTCTGCAAGAGCTATTGCACCAAAAACGGTAATTCCTTTCCAAGATTTTGGATTTTTAATTACGGTCCAAGCTCCATTTTCTTGAGAAACATTATTTTCTGCCCAAAGCATTACCAATTTTGCTCCTTCTACATATTTTTGATCGCCAGTTTTATCTGCCATATATAAAAATGGATACACAGCATCCATACATCTTCCATGAATATGAGAGCAAGAAGGGCAACCCAAAGCTCCATGAATATCTAAATTAGAAGGATCGTTGATTTGTACTTTTAACATCCCATCACTCCAATCTTTTAACAAACCACTTATTAAGTATTTAAATTCTAAGGAATGTTCTGCATGACTAGAACAAGCATTTAATAATCCTGACATTGGTAATGTTAAACCAACACCTGCTAGAGCTGAAAGTTGTAAAAAGTTACGTCTTTTCATTGAAGTTTTGTGTTTTGATGCAAATCGAAGTTAATTGGATGACCTAAATTAACCATCCTGTTTTATCCTGTTTTACAAACCCGAGTTCGATTAATATTTAGATAGATTTTATTAGCAAAAAAGATAGATTTTTAGTAAATTAAAGTACTGAAAT
>NZ_CANLXV010000003.1 GCF_947495205.1 uncultured Polaribacter sp.
GATTGAAGCATTTGTTTGAGCTCTTTTTTGTTTTTTTCAAACAAAAAAAGCGAGTGCTGAAAGCTGGAAATAGCTTCAAAAAAAATTAAAAAACCAATTTTTCTGCCAAATATTTTGCGGTATAACTTTTGGTGTTTCTTGCCAAATCTTCTGGTGTGCCTTGAAATATTAGGTTTCCGCCATTTTTACCACCTTCTAAACCTAAATCTATAATATAATCTGCACATTTAATAAGTTCTATATTATGCTCAATTACAATTATGGAGTGGCCACGGGCTATAAGTGCATTAAAACTTGCCAATAGTTTTTTAATATCGTGAAAATGTAAACCTGTTGTTGGTTCGTCAAAAATGAATAATGTTTTGTCTTTTGTGGTACCTTTTACTAAAAATGAAGCCAGTTTTATACGTTGTGCTTCGCCACCAGAAAGGGTAGAGGAGGATTGCCCCAAGGTTACATAACCCAAACCAACATCTTGCAAGGGTTGCAGTTTTTTGGCAATTTTAGTTACTAAATTTTCTTTGAAAAAAGCAACGGCATCATCTATGGTTAAATTTAAAATATCATCTATGGTTTTTTCATAAAATTTTATTTCTAAAACTTCTTTTTTAAAGCGTTTGCCGCTACATACGTCACATTCTAAATGCACGTCTGCCATAAATTGCATTTCTATGGTAACTTCACCTTCGCCTTTGCAAGTTTCGCATCTGCCGCCTTCTACATTAAAAGAAAAATGTTTGGGTTTGTAGTTTCTAACTTTTGCGAGTTGTTGTGCGGCAAATAAAGCTCTAATATCATCATAGGCTTTAATATAGGTAACAGGGTTAGAACGTGAAGAACGCCCAATTGGGTTTTGATCTATAAATTCTATGTTTTTTAAGGTGTTAAAATCTCCTTTAACACTAGTATGTTGCCCAATTTTATCTCCATAACCAACTAGCTTTTTTTGCATTGTTGGGTATACTATTTTTTTTACTAATGTACTTTTACCAGAGCCAGAAACTCCTGTAATTACGCTTAAACAGTTTAGCGGAATTGTAACATCTATATTTTGTAAATTGTGTTCTCTTGCGCCAATAATTTCTATTTTGTTTTTTGAAGTTCTGCGTTTTGTTGGTACTTCTATTTTTAAATCTTCGTTTAAATATTTTGCGGTTAAAGATTCTGATTGTAAAATTTTTGCAAAATTACCTTCTGCAACTACATTACCACCAAAAGTACCTGCTTCTGGGCCAATATCTATAATATAATCTGCTTCTCGCATAATATCTTCATCATGCTCTACCACAACAACAGTGTTGCCCAAATCTCTTAAATCTTTTAAAACGCCAATTAAACGTTCTGTATCTTTTGGGTGCAAACCAATACTTGGTTCATCTAAAATATACATAGAACCAACCAGAGAACTTCCTAAAGATGTGGCCAAATTAATACGCTGACTTTCTCCACCAGAAAGTGTGTTGGAAGTTCTGTTGATGGTTAAGTAATTTAAACCAACATTGGTTAAAAACTGTAATCTGTTATTTATTTCTGTTAATAATCGTTTTCCTATTTTTTCTTGGTATTTGTCTAATTTTAAATTTTTGAAAAAATTGGCCAATTCATCTAATGGTAAAGCCACTAAGTCTGAAATGTTTTTGTTATTTATTTTAACGTAATTGGTTTCTTCTCGCAAACGTTTGCCATTACAAGTGATGCATTTTGTTTTACCTCTGTAACGAGAAAGCATAACTCTATTCTGTATTTTATAGCTTTTTTCTTCTAAAACACTAAAAAAATGGTTTATTCCGTTAAAAGATTTGTTACCAGACCAAACCAACTCTTTTTGTTTTTCTGTTAATTGAAACCAGGGTTTGTGAATAGGAATATCAAATTTATAGGCAACTTCTATTAAAGCGTCTTTGTAATGAACGTAAGACGGTGTTTTAAAAGGGAAAATTGCATCTTCCATAATAGATAAACCTGTGTTTGGTATTACTAAATCTGCATCTATTCCTATTACATTTCCATAGCCTTCGCAAGTTGGGCATGCGCCATAAGGATTATTAAAGCTAAATAAATGTGTGTTTGGTTCAAGAAAAGACATACCATCTAAATCGAATTTATTACTAAATTCTGAAACGTTATTATCTGCTAAATTCTCTATAAAACAAACTCCTTTTCCTTCAAAAAATGCAGTTTGTATTGCATCTGCCAATCTATTGTAAAAATCTTCATCGTTTTTAGTTACAATTCTATCTACAACTAAAAACAAGGGTTCGTTTTTATAATTTTCTAAAGGGAAATTTGTAATTCTATGTACTTTATTACTCCATTTTAAACGCGCGTAACCTTGCTGCTCTAAAACTTGCAAAACTGTTTTTAAGTCTCTGTTTTTATCAATAGAAATTGGTGCAAGTAAAAGTAGTTTTGTTTTGTCTTCAAACTTTTTCACAAACTTTACAACATCTGAAACCGTATCTTTTTTTACTTCGTTGCCAGAAATTGGTGAGTAGGTTTTACCAATTCTTGCAAATAACAATTTTATATAATCGTAAATTTCTGTTGATGTACCTACTGTAGATCTTGGGTTTGTAGAATTTACTTTTTGCTCAATAGCAATGGCAGGTGCAATACCTTTTATATAGTCAACCTTTGGTTTGTCTAATTTTCCTAAAAATTGGCGTGCATAAGAACTTAAACTTTCTACATAACGCCTTTGCCCTTCTGCATACAGCGTATCAAAAGCTAAAGAAGACTTGCCAGAGCCAGATAGTCCTGTAATTACTACTAATTTATTTCTAGGAATTACAACATCTATATTTTTTAAGTTGTGCAATTTTGCACCTTTTATAATGATGTTTTCTTTAGGATTAACTTGCGAAATGTCTGTCTTCATGTATCAAAATAATAAGTGATAAAATTACCAAAAAAAACACGTATTTGTAGATTTGTAAAAATCTTTTTTTGTTAAATATTTGTAATATTAGAAAATAATCTTCATATTTGTAATCATTAATCCACACAAAAACAGACGCATATAGTTAAAAATTACTTTAAAAATTATTAAAAATAATACAAAAATTAGCGGCTAGCTAATTTATAAAGTAATTCATATGCGCGAAAATAAAAACATAGATAGTATTCTTGTTAGTCAATATATAAAGGGTAAAGAAGCCTCTTTATCTGTACTAATTCACAAACACCAACAACGTTTATTTAGCTTTATTTATAGTAAAGTACAAGATAAAGATATTACAGAAGATATTTTTCAGGAAACTTTTATTAAGGTAATTAAAACTTTAAAAAAAGGAAATTATAATGAGGAAGGTAAGTTTTTACCATGGGTAATGCGTATTTCGCATAATTTGGTTATTGATTATTTTAGAAAAAATAATAGAATGCCTAAATTTAGAAATACAGACGAATTTGATATTTTTTCTGTGTTAGGTGATGGTAATTTAAATGCTGAAAAACAAATTATACAAGAGCAAATTCATGATAATGTGAGAGAGCTTGTAAATGAGTTGCCAGAAGAACAAAAAGAAGTTTTGGTAATGCGTATGTATAAAGATATGAGCTTTAAAGAAATTAGCGAAAATACAGGAGTTAGTATTAATACTGCTTTAGGTAGAATGCGTTATGCTTTAATTAATATGCGCAAATTAATAGAAAAACATAATATTATTTTGGTGAATTCATAATAAAGTAAAAAAAGCATCGTTATTAATTTAGTAACCAATAATTTAAATATAATATATGATGCAACTTTACTCCAAAAAGTCATCTAGAATTCAGATGCAACCCAAACAAGAAACAGTTCAATTTTTGATTAATTTTTCTAAATCGTTAACTATTGTAAAAACTAAATCAAAAGATTTCATTGAATTGAATTTGAATTAAGAGTGGAAAAAGCTGTAACGAAAGTTGCGGCTTTTTTTATTTCATCTTAACCTTACTAAAAGCCCCTTTGTTTTTCAGACATTTCCCCAAAGGGGAAAGTTGAGCTCATTTATGGGAAAGTTTAATATTACCTAGCAAAATAAATTTGCAACTTTTGGCCTTTGTCTAAGTCAATTTATATCACATTGAAAATCTTAGCTTCATTGCGTTTAATTTTTTTTAATAACCCTATTTTTTCTTGTAGTAATCATTTAAAACAGATTTTCTACCAATTGTTTTTGTAATAATATCATGCTCTAAATTCCAACCTCTTGCAGGAGAATATTCTCTACCATACCAAATAATCTGTAAGTGTAAATCATTCCATAATTCTTCAGGAAATAAGCGTTTTGCATCTTTTTCGGTTTGTGCAACACTTTTTCCATTAGATAAATTCCAACGAAACATTAAACGTTGTATATGTGTATCTACAGGAAATGCGGGTACACCAAAAGCTTGACTCATAACTACACTAGCTGTTTTATGGCCAACTGCAGGCAATTCTTCTAAACCCTCAAAAGATTGTGGAACTTCTCCATTATATTTTTCAATTAAAATTTTAGACAAGCCATAAATACCTTTACTTTTCATTGGCGATAAACCACAGGGTCTTATAATTGCTTTAATTTCTTCTACTGTCATTTTTACCATATCAAAAGGATTATCCGCTTTAGCGAATAATAAAGGTGTAATTTGATTTACCCGAACATCTGTACATTGGGCAGATAATAATACGGCAATTAATAAAGTATACGGATCTTTGTGATCTAGCGGAATTGGTATTTCTGGATACAATTCTTCTAATTTATCTATAACAAACTGTACTTTTTCTTGCTTGTTCATTTTGTGGTAGTTGTAAAGTTTATAATTTGTAAAGTTATAAAGTAGCTTCTAAAAATGTTAATTTAAAGTTACTTTTTTCAAAGAAGCTTTATTCAACTTTATAAACTTTGTACTTTTAAATTTTAAAACAAAATTTATGACAACACTTAAAATAGGAGATAACGCTCCAAAGTTTGAAGCAAAAGATAATGCAGGAAATACAATTAAACTTACAGATTATGCAGGTAAAAAGTTGGTTTTATTTTTTTACCCGAAAGCAAGTACTCCAGGATGTACCGCAGAAGCGTGTGATTTAAGAGACAATTACCAAACTTTTTTAGCCAAAGGTTATGATGTTTTAGGTGTTAGTGCAGATTCTGCAAAAAGACAACAAAACTTTATAAATAAAAATGAATTGCCTTTTCCTCTTTTAGCAGATGAAGATAAAGCAGTTATTGAAGCTTTCGGGGTTTGGGGCCCTAAGAAATTTATGGGCAAAGAATATGACGGAATTCATAGAACTACATTTGTTATTGATGAAAACGGAGTAATTGAAGATGTTATTACCAAAGTAAAAACAAAAGCACACACTGCCCAAATAATAACTTCTTAAAGTTACTTGTTTAAAAATGTTATAAACTCCAATTTAAATTGGAGTTTTTTGTTTTATGTTGTTTTGATTACAGCTTATTCTATTCTATCAAAAAAAGTAAGTTTATAATTTGGTA
Source organism: uncultured Polaribacter sp. (assembly GCF_947495205.1). GTDB lineage: Bacteria > Bacteroidota > Bacteroidia > Flavobacteriales > Flavobacteriaceae > Polaribacter. Next base: position 5,472 of record NZ_CANLXV010000003.1, read on the forward strand.
ATAATTCTGGATGTGTAATTTTTAAAATATCTTTTAGCATTAAATCAGGTTTTATAGCAGAGGTTTCAAAATATAATAAACCTCCTATAGCTCCTTTTTTATTGGCATAAGTATATACCTCATTGGTTTTATAAGCATTAAAATTTTGATACTGTTTGCTAGAGTTTTGCATATCTTTTTTTGTTTCATATAAACCACAACCAATCCAATAAGTAGCATTTTTTGCTTTGTCTAAAACAGTTTCTATACTTAAAGGTAAACTGCCAGATTTTTTAGATTTTTGCCAAATGTAATTGGTGTTGGCATCTTTAAAATAGTTGGCAATAAAACTATTACCTCCAGGTGCATACCAAACATCACTAAACAAATTACCAGACAACACAGTTGGTATTTCTTTTGCTTTTAAAGCTAATTTTTTAGTAGCAAGGTATCGATGTTCTATTGCGTTAAAAATACTATCAGCCTCTTTTTCTTTATCTAATAAAACCCCAAAAAACTTTATCCATTCTGCTTTGCCTAAAGGAGTTTCTTCTAACCAATCTCCGTTGTAAATTATATTAATCCCTGCTTTTTTAATGGTTGTTAAAGATTTGTCTGTAGAAGAAACACTAAAACCAACTACTAGTTCTGGTTTTAAATCTAGCAGTATTTCTGTATTTAAAGAACTTTCTTTACCAATTTCTTTAATTTGTTTAGCATCAATTAATTTCCTAGTTTTTTCTGACGAAACGTATTTTGAGTTTGGAAAACCAATTATTGAATTTTCTTCATTTAACAACTCTAGCATTGGAATATGAGTTGTAGAAGTAACCACCATTCTCTTTACGGGAACTTTAATAATTTCGGAATTAGATTCAATACTTGTTTTCGTTTTTTTCTTTTTAATTAGATATTCAAAAACTTTATTAGAATTTTGATAAGCAGCTTTAATAATTAACTTTTTTTTTCCATTTTCTTCTACAATATTAAAACCTTTGGCATATTTAATATTAGTGTTTGATTTTTTATTTTTATCAGCTTTACTAACCTCTTTCTTACAAGAAAAAGTTATAAATAATAAAAAAAATAAAACATTAGTTTTATAGCTTTTCATTAAGAATATATTTGATTTTCTTGTTCTTGCACCCTAATAAAAGTAGTTCTTTTTGTTAATTCTTTTAGCCTACTAGCACCAACATAAGTGCATGTAGATCTAATACCACCTAAAATATCTGTTATAGTGTTTTCTGCATTTCCTTTAAATGGAACTGCAACAGTTTTACCTTCAGAGGCTCTATAGTTTGCTACGCCACCAGCATGTTTATTCATAGCAGTTTCAGAACTCATTCCGTAAAAAGCTTTAAATTTTTCTCCGTTTTTCTCTATTAATTTTCCACCACTTTCTGTGTGTCCTGCTAGCATGCCACCTAACATTACAAAATCTGCACTTCCACCAAAAGCTTTGGCTATATCTCCAGGAATTTTACAGCCGCCATCAGAAATAATATGACCACCCATACCATGAGCAGCATCCGCACACTCTATAATTGCAGATAATTGTGGGTATCCAACACCTGTTTTTAATCGAGTTGTACATACAGAACCTGGCCCAATACCAACTTTTATGATATCTGCACCTGCCAAAAGTAATTCTTCTACCATTTCTCCTGTAACAACATTACCAGCAATAATTACTTTTTTAGGATGATTTTTACGCATTTCTTGAACAAAATTCACAAAATGTTCTGAGTAACCGTTAGCAACATCTACACAAATAAAATTTATTTGTGGAAATTCTAATAAAATCTGAGATACTTTTTGCGAATCTTCTTTTCCTGTTCCTGTGCTTACTGCAATGTTGTTTAAAATTTCTTTAGATGAATTTGATGCAAAATTTCGCCATTCTTCTAAGGAATAATGTTTATGAATTGCTGTAAATAATTTGTGTTTTGCTAATGTCTCTGCCATTTCAAAAGTACCAACAGTGTCCATGTTTGCAGCCATTATTGGAATTCCTGTCCAGACAATATTACTATGTAAAAAGGTAAATTCTCTCTCTAGATTTACTTGCGATCTAGATTTTAAGGTAGATCTTTTGGGGCGAATCATAACATCTTTAAAGCCCAATTTTAAATCATTTTCTATTCTCATAAAATTTTAAAAATTATTCTGGTTAAAGATATTAAATTAGAACCTTTATTTCATAGATTATTTATAATAAAGTATATCTTTGCTGCGATTTTTGGTTTTAATATAAACATCAATTTATATTAAATTAAAAGGGAATCTGGTTAAAATCCAGAACTGTTCCCGCAACTGTAAGTTACTATTGAACTCGTTTCAGTATCTCAAAGAGAATGTTATTTATTCTTTAGCCACTGTTTAAAATTCTGAAAATTTCTTCAGCATAAAAATGGGAAGGCAAATAACATAAAAACAAGTCAGGAGACCTGCCATTAATCAAGAGTAAAAAAACTTTCGGGATAAAAGTTTATGTACTAATATTTTTCTGTACACGAAATTTACCTGATTTATTGTAAATCAAATTTATTAAAAAAATGAAAAAACAATTATTAATTGTTGGTGTATTGGCATGTAATTTTGTCAACACAAATCTTTTTGCACAAAAAAAACAGCAAAAAGAAAACGTAGAAACGTTAAATGAGGTGGTAGTTACTGCTACAAAATTTAAAACCAATAAAAAAAATATTGGTAAAGTTGTGTACAAAATAACACAAGAAACAATACAGAATAATTTAGGAAGAACGGTTGTAGATTTGTTAAACGATGTTCCTGGTGTAGAAATTAATGGTAACTTTAGTACAAAAGGACAAAATTTAGGATACTATATTAGAGGAGGACGAAATAGGCAGGTGGCTATTTTAATAGATGGTGTAAATGTAAACGACCCTTCTTCTTTTAATGGTGATTTTGATTTAAGACAAATAGATATTAATCAAATAGAAAGTATAGAAATCTTAAAGGGAGCATCATCTACATTATATGGTTCTGGAGCTGCTACTGGTGTTATAAATATTATTTTAAAGAAAGCATCAAAAAATAGTTTTGGAGGAACTTTTACAACTTCTGTGAGCACAAATTCTTCTAGTAAGAATCCTAAATTTTCTGGAGAAGAATTTACAACAAACTTTAATTTTAATGGAACTTTAGGTAAAGTAGATTATTTATTAGCATTAAATGCCAATGGTTCTAGTGGTTTGTCTGCAGCTGAAAGTACAGGAAATCAGCCGTTTGAAGAAGATAAGTTTGCAAGACAAAATGTATTGTTAAAAGTTAATTATGCTATAAATAATAAATTAAAAATTGGTTTATTGTCTAGCTATGATGAGTTTTCTACAGATTTTGATGGTTTTGATTTTGATCCTGTAACTTTTGCAAGTATTCCTGCAGATAGAGATAATAACTTGCAAAGCATTCAAAAAAGAGTAGGTGTAAATGCAGATTATACTTACAATAAAGGTGAATTAAAAATAAGAACTTTTTTAACAGAAATAGACAGAGACCAATTACCTTCTAATGATTTTTTCTATGGAGAAGTATATGGTTTTGATGTGTATAATAATTATAAATTTAGTAATCAATTTTCTTTTTTAGCAGGTTTTACTTCTCAATTTCAAGATATGATTCAAAGAACATCTTTTAGTACAATAGAAGAAGGTTCTGGAAAACAACATTTTTACGATCCTTATGTATCTTTTAATTATTTTTCTGATTTTGGTTTTAATTTAAATGCAGGAACTAGATTAAATATTCATAGTGAATATGGTAATAATTTGGTTTTTAATGTAAATCCTTCTTATAATTTTAAAATTTCGGAAAATGATTTTAAGGTTTTTACATCTTATAGTACTGCCTTTGTGGCTCCAACATTGTCAGAAATTTTTACAAAATTACCAACTGTAAATGAGTTGTTACCAGAAGAAGATATTACTATTGAAGGTGGTTTTGATGTAACTTTAGGTAGTAAAATCAATATAAATGCAACGTATTTTTATAGAGAAGAAACTAATAAAATTGGTTTTGATCCAACAACTTTTCAAACAGTAAACGATCTTGGAACTTTTTTAGCAAGAGGTTTAGAAACTGAAATTTCTTATACTGCCAATGAAAAATTACGATTTTTAGCAAATTACACTTATATAGACAGAGATGAGAATTTGTTGTTAAAAATACCTCAGAATAAATTCTTTTTAAAGGCAGATTACAATCTATCTCCACAAACATTTACTTCTTTAAGTTATAGATTTGTTGATGAAACCAAAGATTTTGGAAATGTAGATTTGGATGCTTACAGTCTTGTAGATTTTTTTATAAATCATAGCCTGTTAGAAAACACCGTTGTTTTTTATGGAAGTGTAACCAATATTTTTAATGAAGATTTTCAGGAAATAGCTGGTTTTACCACTCGTGGAAGAAATTATAATTTAGGGTTTAGATTACTGTTTTAATTGCACAGATTAAAAGTACTTCCCTTGTTTTATAAACCTTTATCAAAAAGCCTTCTCTTTTTTTAGAGAAGGCTTTTTAATTTTTGCTTAAAGTAGTGCTCTTACTTCACTTTTAATAAAATCTATAGCAGTTTCTGTGGGTGGTGTAGATTTAGAGTAATCTATCAAAACATTTTCTCTTAAATCGTTTGCAGAGTTAGAAGATTCAGAAACTTGCCTTAGTTTATTAATTACTGCGTTTTTTGCGGCTAAAATAGCCATCCATGTTTTATCAGAAATATAAATTTGTTGTACCAAATTGTGCTCATATTCCTGCTCTATATTTGCTAATAACAACTGTAAATAATCTTGAGTATTATCAGAAATTGGCTGAATGCGCATAAGCATTTTTACAGGATTTATGCGATCACAAAATAACAACATTCTTTCATTAGCTTGTAATTTTGTTGGTAAAGCTTCTTTTTTTCTTTGTGCTAAAATAGCTAGTTTTTTTTCTTCATTTTTATTGTTGATGAATCCGTTAAACATATAATAAGCTACAAAACCTGTAACTGCAGCAGGTAAAACGTATGCAATACTTTCTAAAATTTTATCTTCCATAATTTATAATAACGTTATTAGATGGGAATATAATATACCTATTAAAATAGCCAATCCAAAACTTAACAAAGTACCAATTAAAATGTATTCTGTTAATTTTCTGTCTTTAGAAGCTGTTAAATCTCCAAATCTAAAAACAGATTTTGCAGCTAATAAAAAACCAATAGCTTGCCAATTATTAGTTACAATAAAAGTAAAAATAAACAAGCGTTCTAAAATACCAATATACTTTCCTGCTTTGGCTAAAGAGGCATCTTTTTCTTTCTTTTTCTCTGGTGTCCATTGGCTAATAATTATTTTTATAAGTAATGGAGTTACATGCGTAATTAAAAATAGCGCCGTTAAAAAAAGTATGGTTTTATCATTAAAAATTAAAGATAAAGCAAATTTGTCTTGGTAATATAAAGTGGCTATTACTAAAGTAAAAATATGTAATATTTGATCTGTAAAAAACCAAATTCTTTTATTATGTTTCTTTTGAAAATAAAGTTTTGCAACATCAATAGAAAAATGAGAAATTAATAAGAATACAAAAGCAAAAGCATATTTTTCTATATCAAATTTAAGCAAGCACAAAAGTAATATGGTATGAATGGCAATATGAAAGTAGAGGTGTAAAGATTTTATTTTCCTCTTTTCTTTTTCTAAAACCCATTTTGTAGGTTGCAAAACAAAATCGCCAATAATATGTGCTAATAAAAGTTTTATAAAGAGTAGCATCCGTTTATTTTTTTATGCATTACCATTTTACGATATATTTTTTCGAATTGCATAATTTCATCTAAACCGGCTCTTTTTCTTCTTTCACTGGCGCTACTTTCAGAAATATTTAATTCTTTAGCTAATATTTTTTGGGTAGTACCTTTATTATTTAAATATTTTACAGCAAATTCTGCAGAATTTATGGTCCAATTATCCATAATTAACAAACCCAAAGCTAATGTGGTGTTTATTTGCATATTAAAGCTTTCATCATTCGTCAAAATTGCTAAATTTTGTTTTTTCACAAGCGTATCAAACGCTTTTCCACTAAAAATAAATGCTTCTCCGTTTCCTTCTGTTATCTGCTTGTAATTTGCTGTTTTATCACCAATTCCAATTCCAATTCTTACATCTAAATTTTTAATTTGTTTTAAGATTGCTTTTAATTTTATAGCAAAAAACAACGCGTTTTCAGGTTGCGTTATTTCAACTTGAAAGCTATCTCCTCTAAAAATTTCCCAAGTTTTTGGCGGTGTTCCTATTTCTTGAAAAGTTTCTTTTAATAAAGGCATCCAAATAAGAGTGTCTACATTTCTAGAATTTATAATATCTCCTGTAATAATACTTGTCATAAACTAATTTAGTTTTACAAATATAATAAAATTATTCGGCTCTTAACCCGAATATTTAATAATTCGGGTTAAAAGCCGAATTTTATAAAATTCGGGTTTTAAGGCGAATTTATATGATAATAACTTGTGAATAAAATATCTACTTTTAGCATAAAAATAAAAAGAGAGTTCTTAATTTAGTACCTTAAATTCTACAAAAAAATATCTCTTGAGCAATTACTTAGATTCTTTAAATGAACCTCAAAAATTAGCCGTTTTACAAAAAGATGGTCCAATGATAATTATTGCAGGCGCAGGTTCTGGTAAAACACGAGTGTTAACGTATAGAATTGCGCATTTAATGACGCAAGGTGTAGATTCTTTTAATATTCTATCGTTAACGTTTACTAACAAAGCCGCTAAAGAAATGAAGGCAAGAATTGCATCTGTAGTAGGCGCAAGCGAAGCTAAAAACCTTTGGATGGGCACATTTCACTCCGTTTTTGCACGTATTTTACGTTCAGAGGCAGACAAGTTAGGTTTTCCAAGTAATTTTACCATTTATGATACTCAAGATTCTGTACGTTTAATTGGTGCTATTATTAAAGAAATGGGTTTAGATAAAGAACGGTACAAACCCAAACAAATTTTAGGTAGAATATCATCTTTTAAAAACAGTTTAATTACGGTAAGAGCTTACTTTAATAATTCAGATTTACAAGAAGCAGATTTACACGCCAGCAGACCAAAAGTTGGCGATATTTATAAAGAATATGTAGACAGATGTTTTAAAGCTGGTGCAATGGATTTTGATGATTTATTGTTAAGAACCAATGAATTATTAGCCCGTTTTCCAGATGTTTTAGCAAAATATCAAGATCGTTTTCGTTACATTATGGTAGACGAGTATCAAGATACAAACCACTCACAATACATTATTGTAAGAGCTTTGGCAGATAAATTTGGTAACATTTGTGTGGTTGGTGATGATTCTCAAAGTATTTACAGTTTTAGAGGTGCCAACATTCAAAATATTTTGAATTTTCAAAAAGATTATCCTGATGTTAAAACCTTTAAATTAGAACAAAATTATAGATCTACAAGCAATATTGTGAATGCAGCAAATTCAGTTATTGCCAAAAATAAAACCAAGTTAGATAAAGAAGTTTGGACTAGTAATGATGCTGGAGATTCAATAAATGTAATGCGCACAATTTCAGACGGAGAAGAAGGCCGTTTTGTGGCACAGTCTGTCTGGGAAAACATGATGAACAATCAATTAACGCCAGACAATTTTTGTGTGTTGTACAGAACCAATTCTCAATCTAGAGCAATTGAAGATGCGTTGCGTAAAAAAAATATAGATTATAAAATCTATGGCGGAATTTCTTTCTACCAAAGAAAAGAAATAAAAGACATTTTGTCTTATTTACGTATTTTAATTAATCCAAATGATGAGGAAGCTTTAAAAAGAATTATAAATTATCCTGCAAGAGGAATTGGCGCAACAACCATAGATAAGTTAACAATAGCAGCAAATAATTACAAAAAATCTATTTTTGATATTGTAAAATATATCGATAAACTAGACATCAAAATAAACTCTGGAACTAAAAATAAGTTGCAGAATTTTATGAACATGATTTTACGCTTTCAGATTGAAGCCAAAACTAAAAATGCATTCGAAATTGCAGAATTGGTTGTAAAACAAACCCTTTTAATTAAAGATTTAGAAAAAGACGGTACACCAGAAGCGGTAAGTAAAGTAGAAAACGTACAAGAACTTTTAAACGGAATTAAAGATTTTATAACCGATAAAATAGAACAAGGAGAAGATGCTTCTTTAACATCTTTTCTAGAAGATGTGGCCTTAGCAACAGATTTCGATTCAGAAAAAAATGATGACAAACCTACGGTTTCTTTAATGACCATTCACCAATCTAAAGGTTTAGAATATGCCTATGTTTATATTGTTGGTTTAGAAGAAAATTTATTTCCTTCTGCCATGAGTATGAATACAAGAAGCGAGCTAGAAGAAGAGCGCAGATTGTTTTATGTTGCTTTAACAAGAGCAGAAAAAGTTGCCTATTTAACCTATGCACAAACCCGTTACAGGTGGGGTAAATTAGTAGATGCAGAACCAAGTAGGTTTTTAGAAGAAATAGATGATCAATTTCTATATTACATTACACCAAAAGTACCAGAACCTTCAGTTAATAGATTTGTAGATAAATCTATTTTTGATGATGCACCAAAAGGAATTCGTTTTCAAAAACCAATTCAACGCAAAAAAATGGAACGTGATTTGGCAAAAAAGAAAGAAGTTATCATTCCTAAAAACTTAAAAAAAGTATCGCAAGTTTCACCTAAAATGAATCTTTTTGATGGCGAAATTATAGTAGGTAATGTTGTAGAGCACAACAGGTTTGGTAAAGGTACTGTGGTTGGTTTAGAAGGTAAAGGGCCAGATAAAAAAGCAGAAATTCAATTTGCAACTGCAGGTAAAAAGAAATTATTACTACAATTTGCTAAATTAAAAGTAATTGGGTAATAAATTTCGAATTCTTAATTCTTAATTCATATTAATTATTTATTTTGCAACCTAAAATAACTACAAAAATAAGTTATCAGTTCTAAAGCAGCTTAGAACGCATAAAATTTCTAAAATTGATTAGAAATTTAAAAACTTCACAAAATTACATAAATGACATTCGATTTAGAATACAACTCAGAAAGACCGTTAATGATTATACCAGAATACGGCAGACATATACAAAAATTAGTAAACCATTGCGTAGCTTTAGAAACTAAAGAAGAAAGAGATAAAATGGCAAAAGCCATTGTAGATGTTATGGGTAATTTACAACCACATTTAAGAGATGTACCAGATTTTAAACACAAACTTTGGGATCAGTTGTATATTATGTCAGATTTTAAATTAGATGCAGAATCTCCATATCCTATTCCCTCAAAAGAAGAATTACAAGAAAAACCAGAAGGTTTAGCTTATCCAAAATCTGCTTCCAGATATCGTTACTATGGCAACAACATCCAAACCATGATAGATGTTGCCTTAAGTTGGGAAGAAGATGAAAAAAAACAAGCTTTAGTATTTACCATTGCAAATCACATGAAAAAATGTTATTTAAATTGGAACAAAGATACCGTAGATGATGCTGTAATCTATAACCATTTATTTGACCTGTCTGATGGTAAATTAGATTTAAGAAACTCAGAAGAAGTACTTTCAGAAAGTAAAAATTTATTAAAGAAAAGAAACTCACAAGGCCAAAATTATTCTAAAAGTAATCACAAAAAACCACACCATAATAACCAACACAAAAACAGAAAAAGATACTAATATATGGCATCATTTAAAATAGAAGGCGGACATAAATTAAACGGAACAATTACACCACAAGGTGCAAAAAATGAAGTTTTGCAAATACTTTGTGCGGTTTTATTAACGCCAGAAAGAGTAGTGGTAAATAACGTGCCAGATATTATAGATGTAAATAAATTAATTTTTATTCTTGGCGAGTTAGGTGTAAAAGTAGAAAAATTAAGTAAAAATTCTTATGCATTTCAAGCAGATGAAGTAAACCTACCTTATTTAGAATCTCAAGCATTTAAAAAAGATGGTAGTTCTCTAAGAGGTTCTATAATGATTGTTGGGCCTTTATTAGCACGTTTTGGCAAAGGATACATACCAAGACCAGGAGGAGATAAAATAGGAAGAAGACGTTTAGATACTCATTTTGAAGGTTTTATTCGTTTAGGAGCAAAATTTCGTTACAATAAAGAAGAATCTTTTTACGGAGTTGAAGCAGAGCAGTTAACAGGTGTAGAAATGTTATTAGATGAAGCTTCTGTTACAGGAACTGCAAACATTTTAATGGCAGCAGTTTTAGCAAAAGGAACCACAAAAATATACAACGCCGCTTGTGAACCTTACATTCAACAATTGTCTAAAATGTTAAATGCCATGGGAGCAAAAATTTCTGGTGTTGGCTCTAATTTATTAATTATAGAAGGTGTAGAAGCTTTAGGCGGTTGTGAGCACACCGTTTTACCAGACATGATAGAAATTGGTTCGTGGATTGGTGTTGCAGTAATGACGCAATCTGAACTAACCATAAAAAACGTTTCTTGGGAAAACCTAGGCCAAATACCAAACGTATTTAGAAAATTAGGAATCAACCTAGAAAAAAGAGGAGACGATATTTACATTCCAGAACAGGAATCTTACGAAATTCAAAATTATATAGATGGTTCCGTTTTAACAGTAGCAGATGCACCTTGGCCAGGATTTACACCAGATTTATTAAGCATTGTTTTGGTAATTGCAACACAAGCCAAAGGTACAGTTTTAATACACCAAAAAATGTTTGAAAGTCGTCTGTTTTTTGTTGATAAATTAATAGATATGGGTGCAAAAGTAATTTTGTGCGACCCACATAGAGCAACAGTTATTGGTCACAATTTCCAATCGCAATTAAAGGCAACTAAAATGACATCGCCAGATATTAGAGCAGGAATTTCGCTACTAATTGCAGCTTTATCAGCCAAAGGAACATCAATAATAAACAATATAGAACAAATAGATAGAGGTTACGAAAACATAGAAGCAAGACTAAAATCTATAGGCGCAAAAATTGAAAGAATAGCAGATTAATACATTTATAATAAGCATGTTAAATTAATTAGAAGCTATTTCCCGCTTTCCGTTATATCTTTTATCTAAAACCTCAATTTCATTGAGGTTTTAGATAAAAGGATGCCACTTCAATCGGGGCTAACCTTGTTTGCCAACAAAATTGAATTCAAAAGTTAGAAAATCAATTTCAAAGCACTAAAAAAGAAAGCAAAATAAATAGTTTTACTAAAAGATGTAAACCTGTAAACACGCAAAGCCATCCAAAAAAAAGGATTGATTTTAAATGATGTAATAAAAAATGTAAAAATAGTGTCAGTTTGACACTATTTTTTTTGTTGGCAACATATTTGACTAATTAAAACATACAATTTAACGATTACGTAGAAATGAGTAAGAAAGAAGAAATCAAAGAAGAAGAAGTTATAAACGAACAAGAAACTCCTCAAACTGAAGAAAATCAAGAGGTTGAGGTAGAAGAAGTAAAAGAAGAACCAACTGCAGAAGAATTAGTACAAGTAGAAAAAGATAAGTTTTTACGTTTATTTGCAGAGTTTGAAAACTATAAAAAAAGAACTTCTAGAGAAAGAGTAGAATTATTTAAAACAGCAGGACAAGAAATTATGACATCTTTACTGCCAGTTATAGACGATTTTGAGCGCGCTTTGTCACATATAGAAGAAGACAAAGAAGCAGAAGAATTAAGAAAAGGTGTTTTATTAATTTATAATAAATTTTACAACACTTTAGAGCAAAAAGGTTTAGCCAAAGTAGAAACCAATGCTGGCGATACTTTTGATGCAGAAATACACGAAGCAATTACACAAATACCTGCACCATCAGAAGATATGAAAGGTAAAATTATAGACTGTGTAGAAAAAGGATATAAATTAGGAGACAAAATAATTCGTTATCCAAAAGTGGTAATAGGGCAATAAATTAGACTTTAGTAATTAGCTATTGGTTTGCAAAATTTGCATACTAACAACTAAAAACTAACCACTAAAAACTAAATCATGGCAAAACAAGATTTTTACGAAATATTAGGCATTTCTAAATCAGCTTCTCAAGCAGAAATTAAGAAAGCATACAGAAAAATGGCAATTAAATATCATCCAGACAAAAATCCAGATGATAAAACTGCCGAAGAAAACTTTAAAAAAGCAGCGGAAGCTTATGAAGTTTTAAGTGACGATAATAAAAAAGCACGTTATGATCAATACGGTCATGCAGCTTTTGACGGTCCACAAGGTGGCGGCGGTTTTGGCGGCGGCGGTATGAATATGGATGACATATTCAGCCAATTTGGAGATATTTTTGGCGGCGGCGGCTTTGGTGGTGGTGGCTTTGGTGGCGGTTTTGGTGGTGGCCAAAGACAAGCTAGAGTTAAAGGAACCAATATGCGTATTCGTGTAAAACTTACCTTAGAAGAAATAGCCAAAGGAGTAGAGAAAAAGGTAAAAGTGCGTAGAAAAGTACAAGCAGATGGTGTGCGTTACAAAACCTGTACAACCTGTAATGGTTCTGGCCAACAAATGCGTGTTACCAACACTATTTTAGGTAGAATGCAAACTGCAACAACTTGTAGTACATGTTCTGGTGCAGGAGAAATAATTAGTAGTAAACCAAATGGTGCAGATGCGCAAGGTCTAATAATTAAAGAAGAAACGGTACCTATTAATATTCCTGCTGGTGTTACAGAAGGTGTACAACTAAAAGTTGGCGGAAAAGGAAATGATGCACCCGGTAAAAATGCTATTTCAGGAGATTTATTGGTGTTAATTGAAGAAATTCAACACGAAAACTTAAAAAGAGAAGGTACAAACATACATTATGATTTGTATGTAAATTTCTCTGAAGCCGTTTTAGGAGTTAGCAAAGAAGTAGAAACTGTAACAGGAAAGGTGAAAATAAAGATTGATGCAGGTACACAATCTGGTAAAATTTTACGTTTAAAAGGAAAAGGTTTACCAAGCATAGAAAGATATGGAACAGGAGATTTCTTAATTCATATTAACGTTTGGACGCCTCAAGAATTAACAAAAGAACAAAGACAATTTTTTGATAAAATGCAAAGTGATGACAACTTTGTACCAAGTCCTAATAAGTCTGATAAATCATTTTTCGAAAAAGTAAAAGATATGTTTTCATAAAAGTATGTTAAAATAATAAAATATTAACAATTATTTGTATGATTAAATTTTATACTATCAATTTTTGATATATCTTTGTATTGTTATTGAGAAATCGATAACACTTTTTCTTTTTCATAGCAATTTTCCCACTCAAATTTTTGAGTGGGTTTTTTTATAAAAGAAATTGTAATTTTGCAAAATATATAAAATTAAGCAGACTTATCTTATCGTCACACTTTTGTGTGAAGGAAAGTCCGGACACCACAGAGAATCATAGCGGATAACATCCGTCCAACGTAAGTTGAGGACAAGTGCAGCAGAAAGTATGTACAGGTTAAGCTGTAGTGAAACCAGGTAAACTCTATGAGGTGCAATGCCATGTATATTAGAACTTGAGGGCTTCTCGCTCGATTCTAAAGGGTAGGCAGATAGATTCTAAGAGTAATTTTAGAACTAGATAAATGATAAGAGCCTTAATAAGGAACAGAATTCGGCTTATTAGTCTGCTTTTTTTATATTTTTCTCAAAAAAATAGCTATATAATTCACTTTTACTCAGTTATTTTGCGAATAGTTTTTTTTTATCTATTAATTAAGGCTTTCTATTATTTAGCTTTCAAAATCTAAGTAAAAATAGTAGTTTTGCTTTTATGTGTTTTTATGAATTCTTAGAAAGAAACCTTATGAACAATACAAAAAATTAAACATAAAAAAAACTCCATTTATGAGCATTTATACTGATTATCTTAAGCAAATAGAAGATAGAAAAGGTCAAGGACTTCACCCACAACCAATTGATGGTGCAGAACTAACAAGCGCACTTATTGAACAAATTAAAGATGTAGATAATGAATACAGAGAGGGTTCTCTTAACTTTTTTATTTACAATATTTTGCCTGGTACAACAAGCGCTGCAGGTGTAAAAGCTAAGTTTTTAAAAGAAATTATACTTGGAGAAGAAACGGTAAAAGAAATTTCACCCACTTTTGCTTTTGAGCAATTATCGCATATGAAAGGTGGGCCTTCTATAAATGTTCTGTTAGATTTAGCTTTAGGAAATGATGCTGCCATTGCAGCAGAGGCAGCTAAAGTATTAAAAACTCAGGTTTTCTTATATGAAGCAGATATGGAGCGTTTAGAAAATGCTTTAAAATCAGGAAATACTATTGCTAAAGATATCATTGAAAGTTATGCGCAAGCAGAGTTTTTTACAAAATTACCAGAAATAGATGAAGAAATAGAAATTGTAACGTTTGTTGCAGGTATTGGAGATATTTCTACAGATTTGTTGTCTCCAGGAGCAGATGCACATTCAAGATCAGATCGTGAATTACACGGACAATCTATGTTTGAGCATAATAAAGAAATGCAACAAGAGCTATTGGCATTAAAAGAAAAACACCCAAATAAGCGTGTTATGTTAATTGCAGATAAAGGAACAATGGGAGTGGGTTCTTCTAGAATGTCTGGTGTAAATAATGTTGCTTTATGGACAGGGATTCCATCTAGCCCATACGTACCATTTATTAATATAGCGCCAGTAATTGCAGGAACAAATGGTATTGCTCCAATTTTTTTAACAACTGTTGGTGTAACAGGTGGTATTGGTATCGATTTAAAAAACTGGGTAAAACAAAAAGATGAAAATGGTAACACAGTTTTAGATGAAGATGGAGAAGCAATTTTAAAAGAAGAATATTCTGTTGCAACAGGTACTGTGCTTACCATAAATACAAAAACTAAAAAATTATATAAAGGAACTGAAGAGCTAAAAGATATTTCTACAGCATTAACGCCACCAAAAAAGGAGTTTATAAAAGCAGGAGGTTCTTACGCAGTTGTTTTTGGTAAAAAGTTACAAACTTTTGCATGTAAAGTATTGGGTATTGATGTTCCTCAAGTTTATGCAGCTGCAAAAGAAGTATCTATAGAAGGACAAGGTTTAACTGCCGTAGAGAAGATTTTTAATAGAAATGCAGTAGGAACTACTCCAGGAAAAACATTACATGCAGGCTCTAACGTAAGAGTAGAAGTAAACATTGTAGGTTCTCAAGATACTACTGGTTTAATGACTTCTCAAGAATTAGAAAACATGGCTGCTACAGTTATTTCTCCTATTGTAGATTGTGGTTACCAATCGGGCTGTCATACCGCTTCTGTTTGGGATGATAAGTCAAAAGCAAATATACCAAGGTTAATGTCATTTATGAACGATTTTGGATTAGTTACTGCACGTGATCCAAAAGGTAAATATCATGCAATGACAGATGTAATTCATAAAGTACTAAATGATCTTGCCGTTGATGATTGGGATGTTATTATTGGTGGAGATTCTCACACAAGAATGGCAAAAGGTGTTGCTTTTGGTGCAGATTCAGGTACAGTTGCCTTAGCTTTAGCCACTGGTGAAGCTACAATGCCTATACCAGAATCAGTAAAAGTAACCTTTAAAGGAGAAATGAAATCTTATATGGATTTCCGTGATGTAGTTCATGCAACACAACAACAAATGTTAAATCAGTTTGATGGAGAAAATGTTTTTCAAGGTAAAATTATTGAAGTACATATTGGTACATTAACTTCAGATCAAGCATTTACATTTACAGATTGGACTGCAGAAATGAAAGCAAAGGCATCTATTTGTATTTCTGAAGATGAAACATTAATAGAATCATTAGAAATTTCTAGAGATCGTATTCAAATTATGATTGATAAAGGAATGGATAATCCTAAGCAAGATTTAAAAGGATTAGTAGACAAAGCAAATACACGTATCATAGAAATTAAAACAGGAACTAAATCTGCTTTAAAGCCAGATGCAGATGCTAAGTATTACGCAGATGTTGTAATCGATTTAGACAAGATTGTAGAGCCAATGATTGCAGATCCAGATGTAAATAATGAAGATGTTTCTAAGCGTTATACGCATGACAACATTCAACCATTATCGTATTATGGAGGAACCAAAAAAGTAGATTTAGGTTTTATTGGATCTTGTATGATTCATAAAGGAGACATGCAAATTTTAGCACAAATGCTAAAAAATATTGAAAAGCAACAAGGTAAAGTAGTTTTTAATGCACCTTTAGTAGTTGCACCACCAACTTACAATATTGTTGATGAGTTAAAAGCAGAAGGAGATTGGGAAGTTTTACAAAAATATTCTGGTTTTGAATTTGATGATAGTGCACCAAAAGGTTTGGCAAGAACAAAGTATGAAAACATGCTATATTTAGAACGTCCTGGTTGTAACTTATGTATGGGTAACCAAGAAAAAGCAGAACCTGGAGATACAGTAATGGCAACTTCTACACGTTTATTTCAAGGAAGAGTTGTAAGAGATACAGGAGAGAAAAAAGGAGAATCTTTATTATCATCTACACCTGTAGTAGTTTTATCTTCTATTTTAGGTAGAACACCAACTATGGAAGAATATGAAGCTGCTGTGGAAGGAATTGTATTAACTAAGTTTAAGCCTTCTAGCAAAAATTTAGTGGTTGCTTAAAACAGTAAACTTAATAAAATAAAAAGCCTGAGTTAAATACTCAGGCTTTTTTTATAAATTACTTTTTTTGCATTACTCAGTATTAGTTAAAGAATTAAAAGAGTTTATTAACATAAAAAAGTTTTTGAATCGGTAATAATTATTTAATTTAGAACCTAATCTTTAAAATAATTTATATGGCTTTTGATATTGACATGATAAAAAAAGTGTACGCAGACGTTGCCAAACGTGTTGATGCTGCACGTGAAATTACAGGTAAACCATTAACATTAGCAGAAAAAATTTTGTACGCCCATCTTTGGGAGGGCAAACCAACAAAGACTTTTGTTAGGGGTAAGGATTATGTAGATTTTGCGCCAGATAGAATAGCTTTACAAGATGCAACTGCACAAATGGCATTATTACAATTTATGCAAGCAGGTAAAAGCAAAGTTGCGGTGCCTACAACAACACATTGTGATCATTTAATTCAAGCTAAAAATGGTGCAAGTTCAGATTTACAATCTGCCTTAAATACAAGTAACGAAGTTTTTAATTTTTTAGAATCGGTTTCTAACAAATATGGTTTAGGCTTTTGGAAACCAGGTGCAGGTATTATTCATCAAGTAGTTTTAGAAAATTATGCTTTTCCTGGAGGTATGATGATTGGTACAGATTCACATACTGTAAATGCTGGTGGTTTAGGAATGGTTGCTATTGGTGTTGGTGGTGCAGATGCTGTAGATGTTATGGCAGGAATGGCTTGGGAGTTGAAATTCCCCAAATTAATTGGAGTAAAATTAACAGGTAAACTTTCTGGTTGGACAGCTCCCAAAGATGTTATTTTAAAAGTTGCAGATATTTTAACTGTAAAAGGTGGTACAGGTGCTATTGTAGAATATTTTGGACCAGGTGCAACTTCCATGTCTTGTACAGGAAAAGGCACCATTTGTAATATGGGAGCAGAAATTGGCGCTACAACTTCTACATTTGGTTATGATGATGCTATGGAGCGTTATTTAAGAGCTACAGATAGAAGCGATGTTGCAGATGCTGCGAATAAAGTAAAAAATTACTTAACAGGTGATGCAGAAGTATATGCAAATCCAGAAGAATATTTTGATCAGGTTATAGAAATTAATTTATCTGAATTAAGTCCATTATTAAATGGGCCTTTTACGCCAGATTTGTCTACAAAAGCAGGTGCAGACATGACTGCAATTGCCAATAAAAACGATTGGCCTTTAAAAATAGAATGGGGTTTAATAGGTTCTTGTACAAACTCTTCTTATGAAGATTTATCTAGAGCTGCATCAGTTGCACAACAAGCTATAGATAAAGGTCTAGGCATTAAAGCAGAATTTGGTATAAACCCAGGTTCAGAAAAAGTAAGATATACAGCAGATAGAGATGGAATTTTAGAGATTTTTGAAAAATTAGATGCAACTATTTTTACAAATGCTTGTGGTCCTTGTATTGGGCAATGGGCAAGATATTCAGATCCAGCAAATGCGCCAAAAAACTCTATTATACATTCTTTTAATAGAAATTTTGCAAAAAGGGCAGATGGTAATCCAAATACACACGCCTTTGTAGCATCTCCAGAAATGGTTGCTGCAGTTACTATTGCTGGTCGTTTAGATTTTAATCCTATTACAGACAAATTAATCAACAAAAACGGAGAAGAAGTTATGTTAGATGAACCAACAGGTTGGGAATTACCTCCAAAAGGTTTTGAAGTAAAAGATGATGGATATTTAGCACCAGAAGAAGATGGAAGTCACGTGGAAGTAGCCGTTAAAGAAGATTCTGAAAGATTACAATTATTAACACCTTTTACCCCTTTAGGAACGGAATTAAAAGGTTTAAAATTATTAATAAAGGCAGATGGAAAATGTACTACAGATCATATTTCTATGGCAGGACCTTGGTTGCGTTTTAGAGGGCATTTAGATAACATTGCGAACAATACTTTAATTGGTGCAGTAAATGCATTTAACAGTAAAACCAACTTTGTTAAAAATCAATTAACGGGAGATTATGATGCCGTACCTGCCGTGCAAAGAGCGTACAAAAAAGAAGGAATTAAATCTATAGTAGTTGGAGATCATAACTATGGTGAAGGTTCTTCTAGAGAACATGCTGCAATGCAACCAAGGCATTTAGGTGTTGCTGCTGTAATTGTGAAATCTTTTGCAAGAATTCATGAAACAAATCTTAAAAAACAAGGGATGTTAGGATTAACTTTTGATAATGAAGCAGATTATGACTTAATTCAAGAAGATGACACATTTAACTTTTTAGATTTACATGAATTTGCACCAGATAAACAACTAATTTTAGAAGTAATTCATAGAGATAACAGTAAAGATACCCTTAAACTGAATCACACGTATAATGATGCACAAATAAAATGGTATCATGAAGGCTCTGCTTTAAATTTAATAAAAAAACAAAACGCTTAATTTTATTTTCAACCAAACAATATTAAAACTCCTGAAGAAATTCAGGAGTTTTTTTGTAAGTAATCGTTTTTATGTTAGACTATAAAGGTATTAAATCAAAATAAAAACATGAAAAATATATGGTTCTTTGATAATGTAAACTTATTCAAGCTGCTTTGTCCTCATAAATTTAAAGAATACCAAAAATGCCACACTTTTGATTCATACAAAAAGAGTGACTATGTTTATTTTGTAGAGGATGCAGCAAATAAAGTTTTTCTAATTCAAAAAGGAAAAGTAAAAATTGGTTATTACACAGAGGAAGGAGAGGAAGTAGTAAATGCAATACTTACTAAGGGTGAATTATTTGGAGAGAAAGCAATTTTAGGTGAAGAAAAGAGGAATGAGTTTGCTCAATCTGTAGATAATGCTACATCTATTTGTCCTATAGGTATTGATACGATGCATAATTTAATGCGAGACAACAAAACTTTCAGTTTAAAAATATATAAATTTTTAGGATTACGTTTTAAAAAGTTAGAACGCAGATTACAACTTATTTTATTTAAGGACACTAAAACACGTTTTTTAGAATTTACTAAAGAGTTGTGTGAAGAGTATGGTTATGATTGTGAAAAAACTGGCGATAAAATAATCGTTCATCCTTATACTCAGAAAGATATAGCTTCTTTAATTGGTACTTCTAGATCTAACTTAAATGTACTTATGAATGAGTTAAAAGAAGAATGTATCATCAATTTTAACAGAAAAGAATTAAGAATTTTACAAAAAATAGCCTAAGTGTTCGCTAGCTAACATTTAAAGACAATCTTAACCTTTAATTTTGTCTACAACATTAAATTAAAATAATAACAATTAAATATAAATAGTAATAAGATGAAAAAAGTATTAAATTTAGCAATGGTATTCGCTTTAACAGCATTTTTTGTAGCATGTAGCGATAATGAAGAAAATGTACCAACTACAGGTAACTTAACCGTAGATTTTACAGGTCTAGAAACTTTAGGAGCAGATTTTGTTTACGAAGGTTGGTTAATAGTAGATGGGACACCTGTAAGTACAGGAACTTTTACAAGTGTAACTTTTCCACAAACTTTTACAGTAGATATTAATGATTTAGAAGATGCAACAAATTTTGTATTGTCTATAGAACCTACAATAGATCCAGATCCTGCACCAGCAGCAACTAAAGTTTTAGCAGGAGCTTTTTCTGGAAACTCTGCAAGTGTAAATTCAGATAATATTGTAGTAGATGCAGCTGGAGATATTAAATCGCTTGGAGCGTCTTGGGGAAAGTATATTTTAGCTACACCTACAGATATGGATGATTCTAATGAAGCTAGTGGAGTTTGGTTTTTAGATAATTCTAATGCACCACCAGCAGTTGCAGGTTTAGGTTTACCAACTTTAGCAGCAGGTTGGAAATATGAAGGTTGGGTTGTTTTAAATGGTACACCAGTAAGTACAGGTGTGTTTAGCTCGCCAGTTGGTGCAGATGAAAACGCTGCAACTTCAATTTATAAAGGAACAAGTGGTAATGGACCAGGTTATCCAGGAGAAGATTTTGTAATGGGTAGTGCTGCAGGAGTAGATTTTCCAACAGACATCAAAGGAGCAACAGTTGTAATTTCTGTAGAGCCAAGTCCAGATAATAGTCCAGCACCTTTTGCTTTAAAACCTTTAGCACACATGGTACCTGCTAGCGCAGCAAACCATACTGTTATTGATATGGGAGCAGGACCGTTAGCTGTTTTAACAGGAACAGTTAGAAGATAATAATTTCAATTAGAAAAGATTTTAATTAAAAGAATTAATTAAGATTTCGAGATCAAAAAGTGCAAATATTTAATATTTGCACTTTTTTGTTTTTATAAACATTCGTATGATATGTATTGAAAATTATAACTGTTAAAAAGGAGTAAATTATCTTTATAGCCTTTTTTTAGATTGATTTACGCGAACATAAAACTAGCTTATAAAATAGAAACAAGCCTTTATTTTACTCAAAACTAAATAAAAACCAAATACTAAATCCTATTAAAAAAACAATGCCAATTACACTTATAAATTTAAGTAGTACAGAAGGTTGATGTTCTTTTGGAGTATGTTTCCCAGAAATTAGTATAAAGTTTAAGATGGCATAAAAAGGTGCTGTTAAAAAGGATAATATGGTAGCAATTTTTACTAATAAGCCCATATTAGCCAAAAAGAAATTAAGAATTAAAAACGTTCCTGAAAACAATAAAAGAATCCAAAACCAATACCCATATTTTAATTTTTTATTCAGTAATAATTTTGTAGTTCTATTCATTGCTCTAGGCGATGCGTCTAATGTAGTAATAGTGGTGCTAAACATTGTGATAAAGGCAGCTACTGCAATAAATATGTAAGAAAAATCACCTAAGTTTTTGGTGTAAAGTTGAATTAGTTGTTGTGCAAAAATGCTACCTTTATTAGAAAAAGCTTCACCAGATTTATACATTACTAAAGCGCCTAAAAGCACAAAACAGATTCCTAAAAAAAGTGCACTAATATAACCTATATTAAAATCTGTAATAGCGTCTTTTGTTTTTGTTTTAGTTACTGTAGTTTTATCTTTTTCTATAGACCAAATAGAATGCCAAATAGAAACATCTAATGGTGCAGGCATCCAGCCTAAAAAAGCGATTAAAAATGTTAACTCTGCTGTGCCAGAGGGTATAATTTGGGTTACATTAAAAGCCTCTTTTGTATTAAATAATGCAATAAAAACGGCTATAACTGTACTTATTGTTAAAATAGCAATTATATACTTCATTAAATTGTCTAACAGTTTATATTTTCCTATCAGTAATATTAAAAGACTAATTAACATTAGTACTGTAGACCAGATAACTAAATTGTTTTCTACATTAAAACTGCCAAAAAGTTGTGTTGCTAAACCTGCAGTAACAACAGTTACAGCTCCTTGAATAGTAAACATTGTGGCAAAATTTATAATATAATAAGTAATTAAAACACCTTTCCCTAACTTGTTATAGCCATCCAATAATGTTTCTCCAGTTGCTGTTGCATAGCGTGGGCCAAATTGAAAAAACGGATATTTAAAAAGATGCACTAAAAAAAGTGCCCAAATTAAACCAAAACCAAATTCTGCGCCTGCTCTTGTAGATTGCACTAAATGAGATACACCAATTGCTGCACCAGCAAATAATAATCCAGGACCTAAAGATTGTAAAAAAGATTTTTTCATTGCTTGTAAAATTTAGAAAAAGCAGTTTTTTTGTAATTTAAAATTTTGATTCTTACTAAATTTACAAGAACTAAATATTTTTAGAAATTTTTAGTATTAAAATAAAATTTTGAAATTAATTCTTCTTAATAATTTCAGAAAGTAATTTTTTTGCTCTAAGCAATTTAACTTTTACATTATTCATAGGTTCGTTTATATGCTCAGAGATTTCTTTATAACTTAATTCTTGAAAGTAACGCAATTGAATTACTTCTTGGTATTTTGGTTTTAGTTGTTTTATGTCTCTTAATAATTTTGCCAAATTTTGCTCTCTAATAATTTTATCTTCTGGAGTAGGGCTTTCATCTGCCACTAACAAAACTTTTTCTTCTTGCTCTTTTGTAGTTTCAAAAGCAATAGAGCTATTTTTCTTACGTAATAAATCAATAAATACATTTTTAGAAATGGTTATTAACCAAGTTTTAAAAACATACTTGTCATCAAAAGTATTAATTTTATCAAAAGCTTTAGAAAATGTTTGTATGGTAATGTCTTCTGCTTCATTCTCACTTTTGGTTTTTTTAAGTTGATAACCGTAAACAGCTCCCCAAAATGAGTTTAGTAAAAATCTAAAAGCAGCTTGATTGCCATTTTTAGCTTTTGTTATGTTTTCTTGAAGTTTAATTTTATTTATTTCCAATGATTGGGTTTTGAAATCAAATTAGCGATAAAGATACTAAATTGAAATAACAACAAACCGATTTCTAAAAAAGGAAGAAAATAAACAATTTTTGATTCTTTTAATTTTTTAGCTGAAAAACCAACCACTAAAAATTGCACGAAATAGTAGGTAAATACAATTGGTAAAATTATTTTCCAAGAATAAATAGAAAATGAAAATATAGCTAAAATTAAAAACAACACTTTAGTGATAAAAAATAAACCAAGTAAAAATTTATGTTTGGTTTTATAGTAATTGGCGGTAGAAATATGGCGTCTTTTTTGTTGAAACCATGCTTTAAAAGAGGTTGGTGCTAAAGATGCTGTATAACTGTTTGCCCTTGTGCAAATTGTAGTATTTTTTTTATTAGCGGCATCTTGTATAAACAAATCATCATCTCCAGATTTTATTTTTATATGTTTTATAAAACCTTTTACATTAAAAAAATCTGTTTTTGTGTAGGCTAAATTTCTTCCAACAGCCATATAAGGCGATCCTAGTTTTGCATAACTAAAATACTGTATGGCAGTTAACAACGTTTCAAAACGTACAAATAAATTTACTAAAGTTTTTTCTTTTTTATATTTTCCATATCCTAAAATAATGGTTTTAGTATCAGAGAAATTTTTTGTCATGTTTGCAATCCAATTTTTAGAAACGGGTTTGCAATCTGCGTCTGTAAACAACAAATGCTCATGTTTTGCAGCTTTAATTCCTAACGTTAACGCATATTTTTTGTTCCCCCAAAAGGCCTCAGTATTTTTTACATTTATAATTTTAATGTTTGCATTTTCTGCTTTAAAAGTTTCCATTACCTCTAAAGTCTCATCAGAAGACGCATCATTTATTAGAACAATTTCGAAGTTTTTGTAATTTTGTTCAATAATAAAAGGTAAGAATTGCTGAATATTTTGAGCTTCATTTTTAGCACAAATAATTACAGAAATAGGAATTTCTTTTGTACTATTTTTTGGTTTTTTATCAGTAAATAAAAAAGTTGTAAAAAATAGATAATAAACAATTTGAATGCCTGCAAATACCACAAGGGCGTAGAAAACTACAGGTAAAATCATTTAAAAATAAGAATTAATTATGTTGTGGTTCTGCACAATCTGCATATTGCTCTGGTGTTTTTCCACAAAAACCACAATTTTCTCCTTCTTTATTTAACATTGGATTTTGACTTGCACAAGTACCCGCAAATTTGCCATCTTTTTTTGCCCAAATTTTAATTGCAATTCCAGCAACGCCCAAACCTAATAATCCTAAAGTAAGTAGTAATAATTTCATACATTATAATTGTAAAGCAAAGATACATATTCTTATTTTCTTTTAAAAAAACTTAACAATTATTTATACGCATACTTTTATACTTGACATAGCCAAGTTTAAAGAATATTTACCTTCTTACTTTTGTAAACTTTAAAAATTAGTTTTTTAAAGATATTAAAACAGGCAAGAGAAAAACATTAAAACTATTTTCTTGAATAGCCACTAATATAAATAGTAAATTGTCAAAAAATTGAAAATAAATTTTACTTAAAAGTGTTTTGTCTTGAATGAAGAATTGAGAGTTTTAAGGACAAAAAGAAGTTAAAAAAAATAAATTTCTAAAAAATTTAAGATTTTTTGTAAGTTTTGAAAAATTATTACAACTAAACATGTATTAGTTAAAATAATTTTGGGGGATTTTATTTTAATGAAACAAAACCTATCATTAATTTGGTAGGTTTTTCTTTTTAATATTTACATCAAACTTTATATAAATTTCAATCTTTTTGAAGTGAGTAGTTATGGTTTTATGAAACATTTGAAAGTTTTCTAAAGCTTTTGCTCTCTATCTTTTAATAAGCAACAAATTAGTTCCTTCAGAAATTGAAAAAAATCTTTTTTTAGCAACAGTTATAATTCATAAAAAAAAGTAATAAAAATATAATGTATTGTAAAAATATCAACACCAGAGGTATTTTAATTTTTAACTGATATTTTTTGTAATATTTTCAATCAAATTTGTGTTGCTTGTGCAAATTTTTATTGGAATTCTAAAAACGCCAAAACTACCAAAACTAAACTAAATAGTAATAATTTGATAAAAATAGATGATTATGTAAAGATTTAATTTCAACGTTTTATAATATCCACAATGCTAAGGTGACTTTGTTAATTTTATGGTGTCCTAATTATGTGAAATAAATTATAATCAAAAAAACTATGGAAACAGTAACAGATTCTTTAAAAAATTTTTTTAACTCCATTTCTTCTGGTTTAGGAGATTGGGGTTTACAGTTAATAGGTGCAATAGCAGCATTAATAATTGGGCTTTGGATTGTTAGAATAATAATGAAAGCGGTTGCAAAAGTATTAGAAAAGCGACGTATGGATGAAACCTTACAACCATTTTTACTAACTACTTTAGGCTTTATTCTTAAATTGTTATTAATAATATCTATAGCAGGTATTGTGGGCTTACCAATGGCATCTTTTGCTGCACTTTTAGCAGGTGTAGGTGTAGCTATTGGTGCTGCATTTAATGGTTCTTTAGGGCATATAGCTTCTGGTATAATGTTATTAATTTTTAGACCTTTTAAAGTTGGTGACTTAATTAAAACGAACGGAGCTTTTGGTTTTGTAAAAGAAATTTCTGTTTTTGTAACGATTATAGAAACTTTTCAAAATGAAACTGAAATTATACCAAATTCAGCTATTACGGCTAATAAAATTACCAATTTAACAAAAGTAGGAAACTTAAGGATAGATATGCCTTTTGGAATTAGATATGGTGCAGATATTGAAAAAGCAAAAGAAATTGTTTTAAATGTACTTATTAGTGATATAAACGTACTTAAATTAGAAGGATTAATTCCTAGAGTTGCAGTGCACAATTTAGGTGCTAATGGCATAGAATTATTGGCATTACCTTATGCGAATTGTAATAATTATTGGGATGTATATTGGGATACAAGACAAAAAATTGTAGAAGCTCTTGCTAATGCAGGTTATGAGGCTCCACTACCTCAACGTGTTGTAACAATGACAAAATAAAAAGGGTAATAATAAATACAATAAAAAAAATGCAGTTATTAAAAATAACTGCATTTTTTATTAAGAATAATCTTTTAAGATTTTACGCTTTATAAAATTGGTGTTTTTATTCAATTTTGATATTTTAAACCAATTAAAGCCAATGTTTAAGCAATAATATTTACTTCAATTTCTAAAGAAATTTTAAATTGTTTTAAAATAGCAGCTTGTATTTTTTTCGCTAGTTGAAAGATTTCTAAACCTGTTGCATTGCCATAATTTACCAAAACTAAAGCTTGTTTTTCGTGCACACCATAGGCTCCAAAACGCTTTCCTTTAAAGCCAGCTTGTTCTATTAGCCATCCAGCAGGAACTTTAATTTCAGTTTCAGAAATTTTGTAACTCGGAATATTTGGGTTTTCTTTCTGAATTTCTAAAAATAATGCTTTAGAAATTACAGGGTTTTTAAAAAAACTACCACTATTTCCAATTTCTTTAGGATCTGGTAATTTAGATTTTCTAATAGCAATTACAGCATCAGAAATATTTTTAAGAGTTGGTTTTTTAATATTATTTAAAGCTAATTGCGTTTCAATAGCACCATAAGAGGTGTTTAGCAAATGCTTTTGTTTTGTAAGTTTAAAACCTACAGCTGTTAAAATATATTTCCCTTTATGAGAAGTTTTAAAAATAGAATCTCTATAACCAAATTTACAGTCTGTATTAGAAAAAGAAACTAATTTACCAGTTTTTATCTCTAATGCTTCTACTTTGGTAATTGTATCTTTTACTTCTACACCATAAGCACCAATATTTTGTATAGGACAAGTACCAACATTACCAGGAATTAAAGATAAATTTTCTATACCACCAAAATTATTATTTACACACCAAAGTACAAAATCGTGCCAATTTTCTCCTGCGTTTACTGTTAAATGTACACAATTTTCATCTTCTTTATCTATAGAAATACCTTCAATAGCTATATGCACAACTAATTTTTCTATATCTTTTGTAAGTAACATATTACTGCCGCCAGAAATTAAAAAAATATCTTTTTCTATCTTTAAAAGCTCTTGCAATTCATAAACAGAAGTAATAGAAATAAAACGTTTTGCAGAAACATCAATACCAAAAGTATTGTACTTTTTAAGTGATATGTTTTTTAAAATTTTCAATTAATTAGGGTATTGTTTTAAAGCTTCTGCTAAAATTTCTACAGAACGTTCTAAATCGCTTTTATTTAAAACATAAGCCATTCTTATTTGATTTTTTCCTTCTCCTTTGGTAGAATAAAAACCACTTGCAGGCGCTACCATTACGGTTTCATTATTTACGTGAAAACTTTCTAGAATCCACTGTGCAAAATGGTCTGTATCTTTAACAGGCAATTCTGCTACACAGTAAAAAGCACCTTTTGGTTTCGCAACTTTTACACCGTTAATTTTTTCTAATGCTGTAATTAAAGTATTTCTTCTTTCTACGTACTCTTCAATTACATCATCAAAATAAGATTGTGGCGTATCTAAAGCAGCTTCACTTGCTAATAAGGCGTATGTTGGCGGACTTAATCTTGCTTGTGCAAATTTTATAGCAGTTTTAATAAATTCTTCATTTTTGGCAACAATACAACCAATTCTTGCACCACACATACTATATCTTTTAGAAACAGAATCTATAACTATAGCATTGTTTTCTATACCTTTTACAGATAAAACAGAGGTGTGTTTTAAACCGTCGTATGTAAATTCTCTATACACTTCATCTGCAATTAAAAATAAATCGTGCTTTAAAACAATTGCTTTTAGTTTTTCTATTTCTTCATCAGAATATAAATAACCTGTTGGATTTCCTGGGCTACAAATTAAAATTGCTTTTGTTTTAGAGGAAATTAATTTCTCGAATTCTTCAATCTTTGGAAGTGCAAAATTGTCTTCAATTTTAGAAATTACAGGCACTACTTTTACACCAGAAGCAGTAGAAAAACCATTGTAATTTGCATAAAAAGGTTCTGGAATTATAATTTCATCTCCAGGATCTGTAATACTACCAATGGTAAAAAATAAAGCTTCAGAACCACCTGTTGTTGCAATGATATTATTATGATTAACGTCTATATTATTTTTCTTGTAATATTTAGCCAATTTAGTTCTGTAAGTTTCAGAACCTTCAGATCTAGCATAAGATAAGGTTTTTATATTGTTGTTTTTTACTGCATCTAAGGCAATTTTTGGTGTTTTAATATCTGGTTGTCCAATATTTAAATGAAAAACATGTACCCCTCTTTTTTTTGCGTCTTCTGCATAAGGAACTAATTTTCTAATGGGAGACGCTGGCATTAATTGTCCTTTTTTAGATATTTTAGGCATATATTTTTCTTTTTTTATTGAAGTTACAAATTTGCGAAAATATTTTGGGTTTTATTGTGAAATTGTTAAATCTTTAAAGGTTAAAGTTTTGTAAAAATGAAATAAAATAAATGAAGATGTTGTATTTTTAATAACCGAAAAAAATATTTCCTTTGAGCAAAAAACACATCTTTTTATCCGTTCTTTTTCTCTATGTTTTTTCCGGAATTTTTGCTCAGAATAATTTTAGTTTTTTAGATAAAACCCAAAAAAAACAATCCGTTTCTTTTCAGTTAATAAATAATTTAATTGTTATTCCTGTAACGGTTAATGGTAAAGAATTATCTTTTATTTTAGATTCTGGCGTTAATAAAACTATTATTTTTAATTTAACTAAAAATGATAGTATTGGGCTGTTAAATACAGAGAAAATAGTTTTAAGAGGTTTAGGAAACGGAGAACCTGTAGCAGCATTACTTTCTACAAAAAACACCTTAAAAATTAAAAATATTAAAAGTTCTAATGAAGCTGTTTATGTAATTGTAAAAGATTTTTTTGATTTATCTAGTAGAATGGGTATTACCATAAATGGTATTATTGGGTATAATTTAATTAGAGACTTTATAGTTAAAATTAATTACAGAACTAAAAGAATTACATTTTACAATTCTAAAAAATACAAACTTAAAAAATGCAAAAAGTGCGAAATTTTACCAATACAATTGTTTAGAAAGAAACCTTATTTAGATGTAAGTGTGCAATTAGATACTATAGGCAGCAAATTTACAAAAGTAAAAATGTTAATAGACTCTGGTGCCAGTGACGCTTTATGGCTTTTTGAAGATTCTAAAACAAACATAAAAACACCAAAATTATTTTTTAATGATATTTTAGGTGAAGGTTTAACAGGCGCTATTTATGGCAACAGAAGTAGAATTCCAAAGCTAAAAATTGGTAGCTTTACAATAGACAAACCCACAATTTCTTTTCTGGACACTATAGCTTCAAAAAATGCTAGAATTTTTGAAGAAAGAAACGGCAGCATTGGTGGCAATATTTTAAAACGATTTAAAGTATGGTTAGATTATAGAAATAATAAAATAATGTTGAAAAAAAATAAATCTTTTAAAAAAGGGTTTCAATACAACATGAGTGGTTTAGATGTTATTTATAACGGTAAACAATTAGTAAAAGAAAAAAAATATAACGCAGCAAAAGATGGCTACAATAATAAAGTAGGAAGTGGTAATAAAGCGGTAAATTTTGTAACAAGTTATTCTTACAAATTTAAACCTTCTTTTAAAATTAAGGCTATTTTAAAAAATTCTCCTGCAGACAATGCCGGCTTATTACCAGACGACATCATTTTAAAAATTAATAATAAAAAATCTTACGAACTAAAGTTAAGTGACATCATTGCAATCTTTCAAGAAAAAGACAATAAAAAAGTTAATCTTGTAATTGAAAGAAATGGTATTGTAAAAAAGTTTAATTTCCGTTTAAAACAAAGAATTTAATTTCCATTAAGCATGCTCTTTTCTTTTTCTAACGTAATAGGTTTATCTACAAAACCTCTAATTTTAACCATTTTTCTTGGTTGTTTAGCATTAGACATAATGGTAATTTGTTTAGAAAAACCGCCAACTCTTTTGGTATCATAAGAAACTTTAATTTCTCCTTTTTCACCTGGCATAATTGGTTTTTCTGGTTTTTTAGGCACTGTACAACCACAAGAAGATTTAATACTTGTTATAATTATAGGAGCATCACCAACATTTGTAAATACAAAAGTACGTTGGCCATTAGAGCCATTTGCAATTTTTCCATAATTAATGGTTTCTTTTTCAAATTTAAATTCTTGAGAATTTATAGAAAAACTAATAAAAAAAAATGCTAAAAATGTACCGAAAACTTTCATATGTTTAATATTTTGATGTAAAAATAATGTTATTTTTTTGTTTTAAAAAATCAACCTCTAATTTTCTCCACAAAATAGATAATTGTATTTTTGCTAACTAAATATCAAAAACGATACCAAAGTATGACAATTCCATCTAAATATGATGCTAGTAAAGTAGAAGATAAATGGTACGATTACTGGATGAAAAACAATTATTTTCATTCTACACCAGATGAAAGAGAGCCTTATACAATTGTAATTCCGCCACCAAACGTAACTGGGGTTTTACACATGGGGCATATGTTAAATAATACAATACAAGATGTTTTAGTTCGTAAAGCTAGATTATTAGGTAAAAATGCTTGTTGGGTTCCTGGTACAGATCATGCATCTATTGCAACAGAAGCCAAAGTTGTTGCCAAATTAAAAGAGCAAGGTATTGCTAAAAGTGATTTAACTAGAGAAGAATTTCTAAAGCACGCTTTTGATTGGAAAGACGAATATGGTGGAATTATTTTAGAGCAATTAAAAAAACTAGGCGCTTCTTGTGATTGGGAAAGAACTGCTTTTACCATGGATCCAGAAATGTCTGAATCTGTAATTAAAGTTTTTGTAGATTTATACAACAAAGGTTTAATTTATAGAGGATACAGAATGGTAAACTGGGATCCTGAAGCTAAAACTACACTTTCTGATGAAGAAGTAATTCATGAAGAAAGACAAGGTAATTTATATTACTTGGAGTATAAAATTGAAGGTTCTGAAGAAACATTAACCATTGCAACTACGCGTCCAGAAACTATTTTTGGTGATACTGCAATTTGTATCAATCCTAATGATGAGCGTTTTACACATTTAAAAGGTAAAAAAGCAATTGTACCTTTATGTAATAGAATAATTCCTATTATAGAAGATGAATATGTAGATCTAGAATTTGGAACAGGTTGTTTAAAAGTTACGCCTGCACATGATGAAAATGATAAGAATTTAGGAGACAAACACAATTTAGAAGTAATTGATATTTTTAATGAAGACGCTTCTTTAAATTCTTTTGGATTACATTATAAAGGTAAAGATAGGTTTGTTGTTAGAAAAGAAATTGCCAAAGAATTAGAAGAAATTGGTGTTTTAGTTAAAACAGAAGTGCATACCAATAAAGTAGGTACATCAGAGAGAACAAAGGCAGTTATAGAACCAAGATTATCAGATCAATGGTTTTTAAAGATGACAGATTTAGCAAAACCTGCTATTGATGCTGTTTTAGGAGAAGATGCTGAAATTAACTTAGTACCTAAAAAGTTCGAAAATACCTATCGCCATTGGATGGAAAACGTGCGAGATTGGAATATTTCTCGTCAACTTTGGTGGGGACAACAAATTCCTGCTTATTTCTATGGAGATGGAAAAGAAGATTTTGTTGTAGCAGAAAGCATCGCAGATGCTTTAATTCTTGCAAAACAAAAAACCAACAACCAACAACTAACAACCAAAGATTTACGTCAAGATGAAGACGCACTAGATACATGGTTTTCTTCTTGGTTGTGGCCAATGTCTGTTTTTGATGGAATTAGAAATCCAGAAAACGAAGAAATTAAATATTATTATCCAACAAACGACTTAGTTACAGGACCAGATATTTTATTTTTCTGGGTGGCACGTATGATTGTTGCAGGTTATGAATATAAAGCCGCAAAACCATTTGAAAATGTATACTTAACAGGTTTAGTAAGAGATAAGCAACGCCGCAAAATGTCTAAATCTTTAGGAAATTCTCCAGATGCCTTAAAACTGATAAGAGAATTTGGTGCAGATGGTGTAAGAGTTGGTTTATTATTAAGTGCACCTGCAGGAAATGATATTTTGTTTGACGAAGATTTATGCCAACAAGGTAAAGGTTTTGCTAATAAAATTTGGAATGCTTTCCGTTTGATAAAAGGTTGGGAAGTAGACGAAACCATAGCACAGCCAGAAACTTCTAAAATTGGTTTAAAATGGTATGAAGCAAAGTTTCAAAAAACGTTAGCAGAAATAGAAGACCATTATGCTAAATACAGATTATCTGATGCATTAATGGCCATATATAAATTAATTAATGACGATTTTTCGTCTTGGTTATTAGAAATTGTAAAGCCTGCATATCAACAACCAATAGACAAAACTACATTTAACGCTATTATTGAAGTTTTAGAAAACAACTTAAAAGTATTGCACCCATTTATGCCGTTTTTAACGGAAGAAATTTGGCAATATATTTCAGATAGAACAGCAGAAGAAGCATTAATAATAGCAAAATATCCTGTAGTTAAAGATTTTGATGCTGAAATTATTACAAATTTTGAATTTGCAACTGGCATAATATCAGGAATTAGAACCATTAGAAAAGATAAAAACATCTCTTTTAAAGATGCAGTAGAATTGTTTGTTATTGATAATGAAAAAAACACCAAACAATTTGATGCCATAATACAGAAATTAACAAATACGGCAGTTATTAATACAGTAGAAGAAAAAGTAGAGGGTGCATCTTTTAGAGTAAAATCTAATGAATATTTTGTACCAGTTTCTATTGATAACATAGATGTTGAAGCAGAAATAGAAAAACTTTCTGGCGAATTAAAAAGAGCACAAGGTTTTTTAATTGGTATTCAAAAGAAACTATCTAACGAACGCTTTGTGGCAAACGCACCAGAAAAAGTAATAGCTTTAGAACGCAAAAAAGAGGCAGATACACTTGCAAAAATCCAAACGATTAATGGAAGTTTAAAATCTTTAAAATAACAAAAAAGGCTCCCAAACGGGAGCCTTTTTTAAATTGTAGTATTAAGCTTTTATCTTAATCTTTTCAGGGTTTTTGTAGAGTTGCATTATAGTAAAAGCACTAATTACAGAAGATGCCATACCTTCTATTAATAAAGTAATTACAACTTCTGCAAGTGATAGATTACCACCAATTAGAAAAGAGTTATTCATAACCGCTAAAAAATTAGGGTTCATCAATTCAATATAAAAAATAACTCCAGTAATAGATAATAATACGGCAATTACAGCTGTTCTAATACCTATTCCTAAATTATTTATATAACTTGTTTCTTCATTTTTTAAAACACTTTCTTTTATCGCATTTTGAACTCCAAAAAATACAAAAGCTAAATTTAAGAAACGTAGGTATGGATTATCGGCTACACCTAAATACTTACATAAAAGAAAATAACTTCCAATTAATAAGGTAATATACAATGCATTTTTGGCAACAATTTGGTCGTTTTTCATTTTGTTTAATTTTTTTAATTAATAGTTAAACAAATTTAAGAACTATTCTTATTAAAAGCTCTTAAATAAATTATAAAACTGCTGTTTTTTATAATATTAAAGAAATTAAAGCACATTTTATTTTGGCAAAAACTAACCGAGAAATACTATCTTTGATTAGATAATATGTTTTTATGAAAATTATAGCAATGATTCCTGCACGATACAGTGCAAGCCGTTTTCCTGGTAAATTAATGAAAGATTTAGGAGGTAAAACAGTAATTCAAAGAACTTATGAAGCTTCTGTAAATACCAATTTATTTGATACCGTTTACGTTGTTACTGATTCTGAAATTATAAGAGAAAATATAGAAAAAGCAGGCGGAAATGTTATAATGAGTAAAAAAGAACACGATTGTGGTTCTGATAGAATTGCAGAAGCTGTACAAAATATAGCGGCAGATATTGTAATTAATGTACAAGGAGATGAACCTTTTATAGACGAACTCTCGTTGGCAAAATTAATCACTGTTTTTAAAGAAGACAAAAATAAAGAAGTAGATTTAGCTTCCTTAAAAGTACAAATTACCAATCCAGAAGAAATAGCAAACCCTAACAATGTAAAAGTAATTACAGATGTAAATAATTTGGCAATCTATTTTTCTAGAAGTGTAATTCCGTTTCATAGAGACCAAAATGTAAATGTAAAGTATTACAAGCACAAAGGGGTTTATGCTTTTAGAAAACAAGCATTGTTAGATTTTTATAACACACCAATGACGCCTTTAGAGGCTTCAGAAAAAATAGAAGCCATTCGTTATCAAGAAATTGGTAAAAAAATAAAAATGGTAGAAACTTCTGTAGAGGCTGTTGGTATAGATACACCAGAAGATTTAGAAAAAGCAAAACAACACTTAAAACTGTAAAAAATGCCTTCACAGATAAAAGTAATTGCTTTTGATGCAGATGATACCCTTTGGGTAAACGAAACCTATTTTAGAGAAGCAGAAGAAGAATTTGCAGTATTACTTTCTAAATATGAAACCAAAAATAAAATAGATCAAGAATTATTTAAAACCGAAATTAAAAACTTATCCATTTATGGTTATGGCATTAAAGGTTTTGTACTTTCTATGGTAGAATGTGCTTTAGAAATATCTAATTATAATTTACCACAAACTACCATAAATAAAATTTTAAATATTGGGAAAGCAATGTTGGCAAAACCAATTGTTTTATTAGATGGAGTAGAAGAGGTGTTGCAAAAATTACAAGGCAAATACAAATTAATTGTTGCCACAAAAGGAGATTTGTTAGATCAGGAAAAGAAACTAGAAAAATCGAACTTGCTTAAATACTTTCATCACATAGAAGTAATGAGCAATAAGAAAGCCAAAGACTACCAAAAATTAATTGGGCATTTAGATATTAAACCGAATCAATTTTTAATGATTGGCAATTCTTTAAAATCAGATGTACTACCTTTATTAGAAATTGGTGCAACAGCAATACATATTCCCTTTCATACCACTTGGATTCATGAGAAAGTTTCTAAACAAGAATTAGACCATGCAGATTATGTAACGTTAACAAATATCAAAGAAGTTTTAGCGCTCTTTTGAAATTTTAAACTAAATTTGTGCATTCAAAAAAACACACATTATGGCAAGCATTAAAAATTTAAAAAAAGACATTAATTATACTTTAGGAGATATTATTAGTTACGTTTCAGAAAAAATGCAGGGTTCTGCAGATAGAAAACAAGGCGAAGCAGTAATAGACGAAACTATTGAAACGTTTGATGCTTTAATTGCACAAGTGCATGCAAAAGCAGAAAACAAAAAAGCACATTTTAAGCAAGTTAGTGCAGATTTAGAGGCAAAAGCTTTAGCACTTATAGAAAAAGCAAATGCTTTATAAGCTTAACATATTTTAAACATTTTTTAACAGACCACTAAAGCTATTTAGTGGTTTTTTGTTTATTTTTACA
Organism: uncultured Polaribacter sp.; assembly: GCF_947495205.1. Lineage (GTDB taxonomy): Bacteria > Bacteroidota > Bacteroidia > Flavobacteriales > Flavobacteriaceae > Polaribacter. The sequence continues at coordinate 41,010 of NZ_CANLXV010000003.1, forward strand.
AATGTTAAATACTAAATAACCATTTGTTTACGTTATCTAGTTAAAAAATAAACTATGGCAAGAGCAATGTTTGAATACACTAAAACTGTGTTGCAGAAAGTAAGTTTTAATTCAGAATTATTTTGTAGAGAATTAGATAAAGCACTAAAAAGGCTTTTACCCTATGAAGTAAGTGAATTAAAAATTTGGTTAGCATCTTTTACAGCTAACAAACCAGAACTTACCGTTTGTATGACACTAATTAAATAACAAAAAGAGGCTTTTAAAGCCTCTTTTTTATTTTTTTATATTAAGAAATTTGCTTTAGCTTTTGTAAAATTAAGAATGTAATAAGTTTCCTACAAAAAAAGAAGACAAGTTATTTTATCTAAAAAATAACAAAGCAATACAGTTAGTTAAATAATTTTCTTTTTTCTTATTATAACTATGCTGTTTGTACCAATTATTGTTTTTTAAATTATAGATCACCTTTAAAAGATAAGTTTGATAATTATAGAAACAAAACAAAAGCTAAATTCCATAAACTATTAGAATTAGCAAAAAACAAATTTAGATAGCACTAATAATATCGTACTTTGTAATTATTTGGTAATTGCCATCTTCTAAATCTACCAAAACAGCCTGATTTTCTATACTTATCAATTTAGAAATAGCTTCTAATTTAGCCGTTTTAGAAACTATAGGATAAGGTTTACCCATAATATGTTTAATAGGTTTATTTGCAATATTTCTATCATTCATAAAATGATGAATTAAAACAGATTCGTCTAAAGAACCTACAAAACCGTTGGCATCTTTTACCGGTAATTGAGATATTTTTAAGCTTTTCATACGTTCTATAGCATGAGAAACCAATTCTTCTGTTTGTACTGCCAATAATGGTTTATCATTATGGTTTGCTACCAAATCTGCCGCTGTTTTTATATCTTCTTCTACAAAACCTCTATCGCGCATCCAATCATTATTAAACATTTTACCAACATATCTACTTCCATGATCGTGAAATAAAACCACCACAACATCGTCTTTTGTAAAATGCTCTTTTAACTGCAACAAACCTTTTACAGCAGCTCCAGCAGAATTTCCTAAAAACATACCTTCTTCTTTTGCCAAACGTTGCGTGTAAATAGCAGCATCTTTGTCGGTTACTTTGGTAAAACCGTCTATTACTCCAAAATTTACATTTTTTGGTAAAATATCTTCACCAATGCCTTCTGTTATGTACGGATAAATTTCATTTTCGTCAAAAATACCTGTTTCGTGGTATTTTTTAAAAACAGAACCATAGGTATCAATTCCCCAAACTTTAACGGTTTTGCCTTCTTGTTTCGCTTTCATTTTTAGGTAACTTCCTACGCCAGAAATGGTACCTCCAGTTCCTACACCAACTACAAAATGTGTAACTTTTCCTTCGGTTTGTTCCCAAATTTCTGGTCCTGTGCTTAAAAAATGCGCTTTACAATTGCTAGGATTATCATATTGATTAACATACCAAGAGTTGGGTGTTTCTTCTCCCAAACGTTTAGAAACCGAGTAATAAGATCTAGGATCATCTGGTTCTACGTTTGTTGGACAAACCACAACTTCTGCGCCAACAGCACGTAAAATGTCTATTTTTTCTTTAGACTGTTTGTCTGCCATTACAAAAATACATTTATAACCTTTTATAATTGCCGCCAAAGCCAAACCCATTCCTGTATTTCCAGAAGTTCCCTCTATAATTGTTCCGCCTGGTTTTAAGCGGCCATCTGCCTCTGCATCTTCTATCATTTGCAATGCCATACGATCTTTTACTGAGTTTCCTGGGTTAAAAGTTTCGTATTTAGACAGCACCAAACATGGCAAATCTTTGGTTAAAACATTTAATTTTACCAAAGGCGTATTGCCAATAGTTTCTAAAATATTTTTTGCGTATTTCATAGTTATGTGTTCTATTACAAAGATAATTTATTTTTTAGGCGTTACCTCGCAGAAAAATGCGAGGTCGTGCTTTCCATTATATCTTTTTATTATTTTGTCTTTTTTAAAAAATAATTTACATTAAATAAATTATTTGCTTTTAAAGATACAAAATGAAATCGGCAATAAAAAGGATGCCATTGCAATCACTAACGCAGAAAATCTAATAGCTAATGGTTTTGCCAAAAGTTACTAGATTTTCTGCGTTAGCGATTGTAGCAATTGTTTGAACTCTTTTGTGCTTTTTTCTAGCACAAAAAGTGAGTGCGAAAAGCGCGCCCAAGCTTTTTCTGCTTGGGAACGCCCAAAATATTATTTTAAAAAGATTCTATAATCATTAAATACAATGGCATTCCTAACGTAATGTTAAACGGAAATGTAATTGCCAACGCCATAGGTATGTACAAACCAGGATTTGCTTTGGGCGCAGCTAATTTCATGGCTGCTGGCACTGCAATGTAAGAAGCACTTGCTGCTAAAATAGACATTAATAATCTGTTGCCAATTTCTTCTATAAATAAACCGCTAATTACGGCTACCAAACAACCGTTAATTAATGGAATTATAATGGCAAAAGAAAGTGTAAACCAACCTTTTTTAATTAAAGCTTTTAATTTGCCACCGCTAGTTATTCCCATATCTAATAAGAAAACAGCTAAAAAGCCTTTAAAAATATCTGTGGTAAAAGGTTTTATACCAGCTGCTTGTAAATCGTTTGTAAAATAGCCTACAAATAAACTACCAATAATTAAAACCACAGAACCGTTGGTTAAAGAATGGTGAATAACCTTTTTAAAAGACATTTTATCTTTTTTGTTTTTATTATTTAGGGCTATTAATAACACACCTACAATAATAGATGGTGCTTCCATTAAAGCCATAACTGCAACCATGTGCCCACCAAAAGGTATGTTAGAGAGTTCTAAAAAAGATATTGTGGTTACAAAAGTTACGGCACTTACAGAACCGTAAGCGGCTGCAATTGCTCCAGAATTTTCTACACTAAGTTTTATTCTTAAAATAAAGTAGCAGTAAATAGGTACTATTAAGGCTAAAAAAATTCCAAAAAATAGAGAGCCAATAATTTCTGAGGTAATTTCGCTATGTGCCAATTCTTGTCCTCCTTTAAAACCAATGGCTAATAAAAGGTATAAAGAAATAAATTTAGAAGAATTTTCTGGTATTTTTAAATCGCTTTTTAAATTAACAGCAATTAAACCTAAAAAGAAAAATAATAAAGCGGGGTTTGTTAAATTGTCTACTAAGTAATGTAAATCCATGTGTTGTTTTTTGGTGAAATACTTGTTTATTGGTTTGTTTTAATCTTGGACAAAGAAATGTTATTTATTTCATCTATTTTTATTTATAATTATTATGTAATACATAAATATTTTTTATGAACTACATTTATCATCAAAAAAAATGCGAATATTTTAATTCGGCACTTTTATGATTTATAGGAATTTGGCGTTTTTTCTTTTGTTAAATTGACTAAAAAATGTTGAAATAAGTAATTATTTGATGTTAAAATGTTTTTAAAAATGTAGTTTTTAAGCAAGCAAAACAAATAAATATCTTTACATTTATATGAATTATGTTTTACATAAAAATATTTTATGAATTATACTTTACATCAATTAGAAATATTTAGAAAAATAGCAGAAGTTAAAAGTGTTACCAAAGCTTCTGAGCAACTTTTTTTAACGCAACCTGCGGTTTCTATTCAGTTAAAAAATTTTCAGGACCAATTTAATTTACCGCTTTTTGAGGTGGTTGGTAGAAAATTATACATTACAGAATTTGGCGAAGAAATTTCTAAAACAGCTGCTAAAATTTTAGAGCAAGTTGCAGCAATAAATTACAAATCTGCACAGTTTGAAGGTGAATTGGCAGGAAAGTTAAAAATTGCAATTGTTTCTACTGCAAAATATGTAATGCCTTTTTTTTTAGCAGATTTTATGAAACAAAATGAGCGTATAGATTTAACAATGGACGTAACCAACAAAATGGCTGTTATTAGAAGTTTAGAAAATAACGATTGTGATTTTGCAATGGTTTCTACCATTCCTAAAAAGCTAAATATAGATCGTATAGAACTCATGAAAAACAAACTTTATTTTGTAGCGAATAAAGATTTTATTGTTTCTAAAGATAGGCTTTCAATTAAAAACTTAAATGAAAATGTATTTATTTTTAGAGAGCAAGGTTCTGCAACACGTTTGGCTATGGAGCGTTTTTTGGTAAAACATAAAGTACAAATAAATAAAAAGATAGAATTAACATCTAATGAAGCATTAAAGCAAGCAATTATTGCTGGTTTGGGTATTTCTATTATGCCAATAATTGGTATTAAAAATGAGTTACAAACAGGCGAATTGCAGATTTTAGATGTTAAAAATTTGCCATTAGAAACCAATTGGAATTTAATTTGGTTGAAAACTAAAAATTTATCTATGGTGGCTAAAGCATTTAAAAAACATATTGAAGAGGAGCAACAAATAATAACAGCAAAACATTTTTCTTGGGTTTTTAACGCATAAAATCTAATTTAAAAGTAGGGTAGCAGCTCTTTTTTTTGGTTTTGAAATGTTGTTTTTAACAAGTATTTAAAACTTTCCTTTGTATCTTTGTAAATCTAAATTAAACAATACAAAATGGCAATAGAATCTGCAGTATTACCAGAAAGACCTAAAAAACCAAAATGGTTGCGTGTAAAATTACCTGTGGGTAAAAAGTATACAGAACTTAGAGGTTTGGTAGACAAATACAAATTAAACACCATTTGTACTAGTGGAAGTTGCCCAAATATGGGCGAATGTTGGGGAGAAGGTACTGCCACTTTTATGATTTTAGGAAATATTTGTACGCGTTCTTGTGGTTTTTGTGGTGTAAAAACAGGAAGACCAGAAACGGTAGAATGGGACGAACCAGAAAAAGTTGCACGTTCTATTAAAATAATGAGTATTAAACATGCAGTTATTACTTCTGTAGATAGAGACGATTTAAAAGATGGAGGTTCTATTATTTGGGCAGAAACTGTAGATGCAATTCGTAGAGCAAATCCTACTACTACATTAGAGACTTTAATTCCAGATTTTCAAGGAAACACAAAACAAATAGACAGAATTATAGAAGTTGCGCCAGAAGTAGTTTCACATAATATGGAAACTGTTAGAAGATTAACCAGAGAAGTTAGAATACAGGCAAAATACGATAGAAGTTTAGGTGTTTTAAAATATTTAAAGGAAAACGGAATGCGAACTAAAACAGGTTTAATGTTAGGTTTGGGAGAAAAGGAAGAGGAAGTAATACAAACCATGAAAGATTTACGCGCTGTAAATTGTGATATTATTACCATTGGCCAATATTTGCAACCTACTAAAATGCATTTACCGGTTAAAGAGTTTATTACACCAGATCAATTTAAGAAATATGAAACACTTGGCTTAGAAATGGGCTTTATGTATGTAGAAAGTGGCGCGTTAGTGCGTTCTTCTTACAAAGCACATAAGCATGCACAAGATTTATAAAAAATATTTAATTCAAAACAGACTTTGGCATAAGGTTTGAAGTTTATTAATTGAAAGCAACCTAGTAAACTGTTTTCATTGTGTAAATTATTTGAATTAGTTAGTAAAAAAAGCCATCTCTTTTGAGATGGCTTTTTGATTGTAAAGTGTGTAAGTACTTAATTTTTTATAGGTTTTCTTCCTCTACCATATTTGCGCATTAGTTTTCTGGCAAATTCTCTTTCTGTTAATTGCAATTTTAATATTTTTTTATAAGGTAAAAACTGAGCAGCTTCTTTAACAAAATTTTCTTTTTCGCTTACCATTTCTTGCTCTAATTTTAATTTTAGCAATACCATTTTTTCTGCTGTAGTTTCATTTAAACTGCTTAAATCATCTGGGTTATTTAGTTTTTTTCTAATTTCTGCTCTTCCTTTGTTTCTTAAGTAGTTTAGCTTTTCTGTATGTTTATTATATACAGGCCAAAACTTTTGTGCTTCACTAGAAGTTAGTGCCAATTGCTCTGTTAAATAGGCAATTTTTAAGGAGTTAATTTTTTCTTTAGTTTGTATTTTATCTTGTGCAAAAGATAAAAAAGCAACTAATATTAAGGCAATACTTAAAATATGCTTTTTCATTTTAATAGTTTTCGTTTAATAAATAGGTATTGTCTGTATTAATAATATATTCTTCTATAGCATCATTTTTTAAATCTGTAAAAACAAATTCTTCTTCGTTTAAAATGGATTCATTTAAAATTGTTGCAAAATCTTCTGTGGTAAATTCGCTGGAGTTTTCTACAATCCAATTTTCTATATCTGTTTGCGCTAATTTGTTAAAATCTGCTGTGGTAGCAGTTGTATTAAAAAAGTTTAAACTTAAAAATAGTGCAATTGTGGCTGCAACACCAATAGCACTATATTTTAAAATACGTTGTTTTAAAGAAATTACTTTTACTTCTTTTTCAATTTTAATGTTGTCTAAAATAGTATCTTGTATAGTGTTAAAATAAGCATCAGGAACTTTAAAACCAGTTTTTGTAGGTAATTTTTCTTTAAAAATAAGGGTTTCTATATTATCTTCCACTTTAGAAAAATAATTTTCTGGAGTTGTAAAACCTGTTTCTTTTTTAAGAATAGATTTTAAATAATCTTCGCTATTTTTAATTTCGTTTTCCATGTTATTCTTTAGACACTAATTATTGTAAAAAGTTTAATTTTGGGTATTTTTAATATAATTTTCTATTTTTTTAACGGCATGAAAATAAGAGGCTTTTAATGCACCAACAGAGGTTTCTAAAATATTAGAAATTTCGTTGTACTTAAGTTCATCAAAATATTTCATATTAAAAACCAATTGTTGTTTTTGCGGTAAAGTTGCAATCGCTTTTTGTAGTATTAACTGAATTTCATCACCAGAAAAATATACATCGCTTTCTAAAGTTGCCGCCAACTGTTCATTTATTGCTGTAATATCTACGTTTCTTTCTTTAGCTCTTTTATTAATAAAGGTAATGGCTTCATTAGTGGCAATTCTATACATCCAAGAGAATAATTTACTTTTTCCGTTAAATTTATGGATGTTTTTATAGATTTTTATAAATGTATTTTGCAATACATCATCTGTATCATCATGAGAAATTACAATTTTACGAATGTGCCAATACAAACGTTCTTTATATTGCGTTATTAGCTGTCTAAAAGCTTTTTCTTTACTTTTAGGGTTGGTAAGTTGTGCTATAAAAGTAATTTCGTCTATCAAGAAATTGTTTTTAGGTTAGACAAAATTATTTGGTAAAGGTTTAATTATAAATTACTATTTTTTTATTCTAGTTCTAGAGTAACCAAATAAACGTTTTTGTTTTATAATTTCAGGAATGCCTTCTGGTAACATTTCTTCCCACCCTTTTTCTCCATTAACAATCATTTTTAGGACAGTTCTAGAAAAAATATCCATATTTTCTTTTTTAAAATCGTCAATATTAACCAAACGCCCATTGTTTTTAAAGAATTTGTACAATTCTTTCATTCTTGGATGCACTTTTAAGTTTTCGCTATTAATATATTCTCCAGAATCTTGGTCGTGGTAAGGGTACATGTATACTTTTAAATCTCTGTAGAATAGTTTACCAAAGGCTTCTAAAATACCACCACTTAAATTACGATAATATTTTTCATCAAAAATTTGAACTAGGTTGTGCACTCCCATAGCAAGTCCCATTCTTTCTTTGGTAAATTCACTAAAGTATTCTACCAATTTAAAGTATTGTTGAAAACTGGTAATCATTACATTTTGTCCTAAAGAACAAAGCAATTCTGCTCTATCTAAAAAGTCTCTTTCGTTAATTTTACCTTCAGCAGTAAGGTTACTTAAAGTAATTTCGAAAATAATTTGAGTTTTTTCTTCTTTAACCTTATTTTCTGCTAAAAACAGTTTTTTAGATTGGTCAAACATATCCATATTTACCTTGGTAACAGGTCTAAAACTACCTCTTAAAGCTAATATGTTCTTTTTATACAATACTTGTGCTGGTAATAAATTGTTACCATCTGGTCCAAACATAACGGCATTTGTCATTCCGTTTTTTACCAATTGTAAACTCATTAAGCGATTGTCTACATACATAAAGCGTGGTCCAGAGAAATTAATCATATCAATTTCTAATTGGTCTTGACTTAGATTATGATAAAAAGATTTTACCAATTCTTTAGGATTGTCATTTAAATAAAATGCACCATAAATAAGGTTTACACCTAAAATACCTAAAGTTTCTTGTTGTAAACGTGCGTCTGTTTCTTTAAAACGGAGGTGTAAAATAATTTCATTGTAATCTTCTAATGGATCTAATTGAAAACGAATACCAACCCAACCATGACCTTTAAATTTCTTGGCAAAATCGATGGTGGTTACTGTGTTTGCATAACTAAAAAACAATTTATCTGGATGTTTTGTTCTACTTAAACGGTCTTCCATCAAATGAATCTCATGACTCAACATTTTCTTTAAACGCGGTTGTGTAACATATCTATTGTCAGATTCTGTTCCATAAATAGCATCAGAAAAATCTTTATCATAAGCACTCATTGCTTTTGCAATTGTACCAGAAGCAGCACCAGATCTAAAAAAGTTTCTTGCCGTTTCTTGTCCTGCACCAATTTCTGCAAACGTTCCGTAAATATCAGAATTTAAATTAATGCGAAGTGCTTTACTTTTTGTAGTTGGTACACTACTAATTTCTTGATCTCCTTTTAAAGAAATGGCCATAAAATAGGTTTTTTATTAGTTCTAACAAATGTAAGTAATAACTATGCAATCAGTCAATTTTATACTATTTTTGTTTGAATGAAAATTGATAAAAAACTGTTAAAACTTACTTTTTTAGGTACAGGCACATCTCAAGGAATACCTATGATTGCTAGTAAAGATCCTGTATGTTTGTCTACAGATTTAAAAGACAAGCGTTTGCGGTCTTCAGTTTTAATTTCTTACAATGAAAAGAATTATGTTATAGATTGTGGACCAGATTTTAGGCAACAAATGCTTAGAGAACATATAGATTTGGTAAACGGTGTTTTATTTACACATGAACATGCAGACCATACAGCTGGTTTAGATGATTTAAGACCTTATTGTTATAAAATTGGAGAAATGCCAATTTTTTTAAATGATAGAACATTGCAAAGTTTAGAACAACGTTTTCAATATATATTTTCTAAAGAAAACAGGTATCCAGGTGCACCAAGTGTACAACCTAATATTGTAGAAAACGTTCCTTTTTTAATTGATGATTTAGAAGTGATTCCTATACAAGTACAACATGGTAATTTACCTATTTTAGGCTACCGAATAAAAGGAGTTGCTTATTTAACAGATTTAAAAACAATAGATAAGTTAGAAAAGGAAAAACTTAAAAATTTAGATGTTTTAGTAGTAAATGCTTTAAGAATTCAAGAACATCCTACCCATTTTAACTTGCAAGAAGCTTTAGATTTTGTGGCAGAAATTAAACCTAAAAAAGCTTATTTTACACATATTAGTCATAAACTTGGTTTTCATAAAGAAGTTTCTAAAATACTACCTAAAAATGTGTTTTTAGCTTTTGATGGCTTAAAAATAGAAATCTAAATTTTAACAAAATAAATTTTAGTGTATATTTGTTTATAATGCAAGCATTTAATTTAATTAGGTTTGCGTTACATTAATCGCATAACCAAATAAAATTTATTTAAAAATAGTATAACATGTCCGACAAAAAGAATCCTGAAGAAGATAAACAGCAAGTAGATAGCAGAATTGCGGCCGTAAGAGATCTAATCTTTGGAGAAAATATTCAACAATATAACACTGAATTTGAAGATGTTTTTAATAGAATTAAAGCATTAGAAGATAATACAGAGAAAAAAATAAGTAATTCTGTAACGGATTTAGAAAACAAATTAGCCGATTTAGAAAGTTTAATGGAGCATAAAATAGCCGATTTAAATGACGATTTGGATAAAAAAATTGCTGATTTAGAGGATGAAAAGACAGATCGTAGAAAATTAGGTAAAGCTTTAGAAAAGATTGCACAAATGTTGCAAGAATAGATGAAAGAAAAAACTGTAAATACTGTTAAAGACAATCGTTTTGAGCTCTTAAAAGAATTGCTTTTAGAAGACGATAGAGAAAAATTTACAGCACTTAGCGAAGAAATAGTTCAAAGAGAAAAACTATCAAAAAAAGTAAATCCGCTTATAGATAGTAAAATAAATGATCTTCGCCAAAATTTTCCAGAATATTTTGGAAGTACAATAACAGAAACTATAAAGACTCAAATTAGAGATTCTCAGGACGAAGTTGTAGATGCTTTATACCCAATTATGGGTAAACTAATTAAAAAAGCAATTGTTAGTGAAATTACAAAACTGTCTGAAAGAATTAACAAAACCATTTCAGAAAAGTTTTCTGTAAAACAAATGTTTAGACGTTTTATAAAAGGGAAAAACACAGATGCAGAAGATGTTTTACAAGAAGTATTTGAAGCCAGTATAGAACAAGTTTTTATTATTGAAAAAGATTCTGGTTTGCTTTCTGGTAGTTATTCTAAGGGAGATATTGCAGATAAAGATATGGTTTCTGGAATGTTAACAGCTATTAAATCTTTTGCAGAAGATGCGTTCTCTAAAGAAAATCAGAATTTAGAAGACATCAAGTTTGATAATTTTCAGTTGACCATAAAAAATTTTAAAACCATTTACATTGCTATTGCCACTTCTGGCGTTTTAACTACAGATTTTAAAGAAAACTTAGCAGATAATACCAATAATTTAGCAGAAATTATTCTTAGAGAACGTAAATATTTAGAAGATGAAACAAAGTTAAATGTAATGATTGAAAGACATTTAATAGCTTAAAAATAGAATATTACAAATGATAGCTAAAAAAGTTTTATTGGTTGGTAATTTTGGAGTTGGTAAAACTTCTTTAATTCGCCGTTTTGTTTTAAATGAATTTTCCGAAGACTATATAAGTACCATTGGAGTTAGAGTAAGCTCTAAAATTGTTTCTTATCAGAATAAAGATATAAAACTTTTAATATGGGATGTAGCAGGTACAAGCGAAGATGAAAAAATACCAAAAGCTTATTTTTTAGGAGCAAGTGCAGCAATGTATGTTTTTGATTTAAGCAGGGAAGAAACCTATAATAATATAGAAGCGTTTTTAGATTCTATAAAACAATTATCCAACCTAAAAGAAGTTACCATTGTAGGAAATAAAAAAGATTTATTAACAGCAGAAGAGTTAAAAACAGTAACAAATGCCATTACTGTACCAATTGATTTAGTTACAAGTGCTAAAGAAAATGATAATGTAGCAGACGCATTTTTACAATTAGCATCACAAGCCATAAAATAAAGTATTTTGATACCTAAGAATATTGCATCTATTTTTATACAAATTACAACTCAGTTTTCTGGGGAAATAATAAGTATAGATGCAGGTAATTTAGTTAAAGAAGAATTCAAAATACAAGATTCTATATATAAAGTTTGCCCTTTTTTATTGGGTACCTTAGAGGCTTTAGAAAAAAATACACCGTTTTTATTAGAAGGCATGCTTATTGTTGCAAAAAATAAAGAATATAATGTAGATATAGAGTTGCTTAAGCAAGCAAATGCTGTAACTGTTTTAATACATAACAGAACAAGCGTTTATAAGTTTGTAGATCAACTAAACCAAAATAGAAACGATCTATTTTTTTTGAAAAGAGAAATAGACCAGAAAAATAAAGAATTAGAGGAACTTAGAAAAATTGCAGACAAAGCTAACGAACAAAAAACCCGTTTTTTAGCAATGATGAGCCATGAAGTTAGAAACCCACTAAACGTTATTTTAGGATATTCTAAAATGATTTCTGAAGAAGATATCAATGTAAAAGTTAAAGAATACAGCAAACTCTTATCACTTTCTGGAGAACATTTAAAAGTTATTGTAAATGATATTTTAGATTTATCTAGAATCGAAGCCGGTAAATTAAGCTTAGAAAACAAACCAATACAAATTGCAGATATTGTAAAAAATTGTTTTGAAAACTATAACTATCAAAATAAAAACGATAATGTTTGCTTATCTTTTAGCAACCATAAAAACTTACCAGAATGGGTTTTAGGAGATGATGTTCGTTTAAACCAAGTGCTTTCTAATTTACTTTCTAACGCTTTAAAATTTACGGAAAAAGGAGAAATTAAAATAGAGGCAAAAGTAGTTCAGGAAACCGAAGAAGAAGTTCATATTGGGTTTTTAGTTGCTGATTCTGGAAGAGGAATGACAGAAAAACAGGCTTCTAAGATATTTGATGAGTACACACAAAACAAAAAAAGCGATAATAGAGTTTTTGGAGGAGCTGGTTTAGGTTTGTCTATCGTAAAACGACTTTTAAAAGCTATGAATGGTAAAATAACCGTAAATAGCGAACTAAATGTTGGAACCACTTTTACAGTAACCATACCTTTTTTAAAAGTGAAAAGTGATAATTATAACAATAAAGAGATTGTTATAAACGATATACCTAAAGAAATTGAATTAGAAGGAAAACGTATTTTGGTTGCAGATGATGATTTTTTAAACCAAACCATAGTTGCACACATTTTAAAGAAAGAAAAAGTAAATTTTACCCTCGTAAAAGATGGTTTAGAGGCTTTTAATATGTTAAAAAAAGAAGTTTTTGATCTGGTGTTATTAGACATACACATGCCAAATATCACAGGAGAACAATTGGTACAAAAAAAGCAAGAATTTTTTAATAATAACAAAACAATTCCTTTTTTAGCCTTAACCGCAAACACCACAAAAGAAGATTTAGAACGTTACAAAAATATTGGTTTTAAGTCTGTTATTGGTAAGCCATACACACCTGCCCAATTTACTAAAATCATTAAAACAGCTTTAAATTAAGCTTTACTTTTACGTAAAGCAATTAAACCCAAAACAGGGCCTATTGCAAGAAACACAAATATATAGATTTCTGAAAGTTGCATTTTTAAATAACCAATTAGTTGTATGCTAATTATGGTAATAGAAAATCCTAAACAATTTACTATAGTTAAGGCAGTACCTCTATCTTTTTCAGGTGCATTTTTAGCCACTAGAGTAGACAGTAAAGGAGAATCTGCAATAACAACCATGCCCCAAAAAAGTAAAAATAAAACAAAAATAATTTCATTTTTTATGCTAAAAAATAATGGTGAGATTAAACAGCAAAAACAAGATAACAATAATATATAAAATGCCGTTTTTTTAGTGCCGTATTTTTTAGCAATAAAACTACCAAAAACACAAGCTAAGCTACCAATACCAATTATTAAAAAAGATAATAATGGTATGTTAAAATTTGTTATTTGTTGTTTATTGCTATAAATTTCTAAAATTATGGGTACAAACGCCCAAAAAGCATAAAGCTCCCACATGTGCCCAAAATAACCAAATGCCGCTTTTTTAAAGTTGATGTTTTTAAAGACATCGAAACAAACAGACAAATTTAATTTTTTTGCTTTTTTTCTATAAGGACCATTAGGTACTAATAAAAACATTAAAAAACCTCCAAAAATTGATAGACTAGAAGTAGTAATTACTATAGTTTGCCAGCTAAAATTGGTAAATAAATCTTTTAATAAATGTGGCAACGCAGTGCCCAAAACCAAAGCACCTACTAAAAAACCCAAAGAGGTGCCTAAACCTTCTTTAAAATAATCGGTAGCAATTTTCATTCCAACAGGATAAATTCCTGCTAAGAAAAAACCAGTAAAAAAACGTAATATCAATAATGTAATTATAGTTTGGTTGTGAAATGTAATACCAAAATTGAATAAAGCACCTAATAAAGCACATATAAAAAACACTTTAGATGGCGAAAAACGATCTGCAATTGTAAATAATGCAAAACTTAAAGTACCACTTATAAAACCAAATTGCACAGCTACAGTAAGGTGTGCTAAATCTGTACTTTTTAAATTATAAGAAGCTATTAAATCATTAATTATTCCGTTTCCTGCAAACCAAAGAGAGGTGCAAAAAAATTGTGCAATAACTATAGTTAGTAAAATTAATTTTGGCTGTTTCATTGGTCACGTAAAAGTATTGAAAAGTAGAGAATAAACAATTTTAATTTTTTAAGAAATCCGTTTGTTTGGTTATCTTTGAAATAATGAAGAATATAAAAATCATAGAATGTCCTAGAGATGCAATGCAAGGAATAAAAACACACTTTATTGCTACAGAAAAAAAAGCATTGTATATCAATTCGTTATTAAAAGTAGGTTTTGATACTATAGATTTTGGCAGTTTCGTTTCGCCTAAGGCAATACCACAAATGAGAGATACTGCAGCAGTTTTAAGTAAGTTAGATTTATCTAGCACTCAAAGTAAACTGTTAGCTATTATTGCTAATGTAAGAGGTGCAAATGATGCCTCTCAATTTGAAGAGATTGATTATTTAGGATATCCATTTTCAATTTCAGAAAATTTTCAAATGCGTAATACGCACAAAACAATTGCAGAGTCTGTAAAAACTTTAGATGAAATTTTAAATATTGCTAGTAAAAGTAACAAGCAAGTAGTTACCTATTTATCTATGGGTTTTGGAAATCCTTATGGAGATCCTTGGAATGTTGATATTGTTGGTAATTGGACAGAAAAACTGGCTCAAATGGGTGTAAAAATTGTGTCACTTTCAGACACTATTGGTAATTCTACGCCAGAGGTTATTAATTATTTGTTTTCAAACTTAATTCCACAATACACAAACATAGAATTTGGCGCGCACTTGCATACCACGCCAGATAAATGGTTCGAAAAAGTAGATGCCGCTTTTAAAGCAGGTTGTTTACGTTTTGATGGTGCTATAAAGGGTTATGGCGGTTGCCCAATGGCAAAAGATGAATTAACAGGGAATATGCCAACAGAAAAATTATTGTCTTATTTTACTGCACAAAAGGCAAATACCAATTTAAAACCAATGAGTTTTGAGAGTGCATATAATAAAGCGTTAGAGGTTTTTTAAAAATTTTGGAACTTACTCCTTTAAAAAATCGACTATAATTTTATTAATTTCTTTCGGTTTTTCCTCTTGTATAAAATGTTTTGCTTCAATAATATGAATGTTTTCGTCTTTTATTTTTAGCGCTTTTATTAACTTATTTTTCTGTGGATTAATTTGCAGCATTTTATCATATTTTCCCCAAATTAATACAACAGGTAGGTTTAAGCTTGTGATAAGGTTACTATAATCTGGCAGCGCATTGCAGGTTTTGCTAAAAAAATAATACATTGCTTTTGTTTTTCCTTCTCTTAAAGGTATTTTGTAACCTTCAATTTCATTTTCTGTAAGATTATTTTCCATTAATCCACTTTTAAATAAACCATTTAACAATAGGTTAGTGGTAATTCCATTTCTATACATCCACATACTTGTTTTCGCAAAAAAACCTCTTTTCATTCTAATTGGTGGCTTAAAACCCTCTTCATAAATTATAGTATTCAATAAAATTAATTTTTCTATTCTTTTTTTATCCTGTTTCAATAGCTCCCAAGTCCATAAACCTCCTGCATCATGCGTTATATGAGTCCAAGTATTTATTTTTAAACCATTCATTAATTCTAGAATTCTTTTGCCATGATTATGCGCATTGTAAAGATCATAACCATCAGGATTATCACTATTACCAAACCCTAACATATCTGGCGCAATAACTCTAAATCCTTCAGCAACTAATTCATCAATCATTTTTCTATAGAGCCAAGAAGAAGAGGGTACACCGTGTAAAAGTAAAATTACGTTGCCTTTCCCTTTGTCTATATATTTTATATTTCCATCAGAAGATAAAAAAGATTTCTGGTTTTCTTTAAAACTAGCATAAGTAAGAGCAGTAGTATTAAGACTTGTTTTAGCCGATTTACAACTTGTAAAACTCATTACAATAATTAATATGTAGAAAAACTTAGTTCTCATAAAAAAACATTTAAAATTTATTAAGAACTTAAAAATAGGTTTTAAAAAAGAGTTTTGCGCAATATTCTTAGAAAAATTTAGAAATAGGAACTTTTATAGCCGTTTTAAATTTTTATTTTAATTTATTCTAAATAAGGTTTGATTAATTAAAGTTGTGTTGTATATTTGCCAAAAAACAAATAAATTATCTATAATTAATCTAAATAAAAATGAGAAAAGTAATTCTTTCCTTAGCAATTGTATCAACAATTATTTCGTGTACCAAAGATGAAGAAATTAATACAGTAGCACCTGCAACTTACAGTTTTGAGAGAAATGGAGAAACTACCGTTAATTTTAGTGGACAAACTACTAGAATACAAATGGCAGACGAGTTTGCAGCCGCTTTAAATAAACCAGAAACAGAAACAGTTGCTTCCTTAAATGCTAAATTTTCACACACGGCAGGAGAACAAAATTTTTCTAGTTTAGAGTTAAACGCGTCTTCTAAAAATGTGAGAAGTAAAGTAGCAGCTTCTATAGATTATTTTTCTGCAAATACAACAGATGCAGCTATTATAAGGGCAGATTTTGATGCGTGGATAGAAGGACAAGTAAATGAGGTATATCCAAATTGGAACCAAGATGCAGCAAAAGGAGTTGCAGGACAATTGCAAGAAGCTGGTGGTGGGCCAATTAGATGGATAAACGCAAAAGGTTTAGAGTATGACCAAGCCATTGTAAAAGGTTTAATTGGTGGTTTAATGGTAGATCAAATACTTAATAATTATTTAAGTACAAGTGTTTTAGATGAAGCTAGTAATATTGCAGATAATAATGGTAATGTTACGTTAAATGGTGAAAATTATACTTCTATGGAGCATTTTTGGGATGAAGCTTTTGGTTATTTATATGGCAAAGAACCAGATGCAACAGCGCCTGTTTTAAATGTAGATCAATATTTAAATAAATACGTAAATCGTTTAAATAACGATACAGATTTTGATAGCATGCCACAAGAAATTTATGATGCGTTTAAATTAGGAAGAGCTGCCATCGTAGCAAAAGATTACAATACTAGAGACGAGCAAGCAAATATTCTTAGAGAAAAAATTTCTGAATTAATAGGTATTAGAGCCGTTTATTATTTACAGCAAGCAAAAAACACTTTGGCAAATGACAAAGCATCTGCTTTTCATGATTTATCTGAAGGTTTTGGATTTATTTATAGCTTACAATTTACAAGACAACCCAACACAGCAATACCTTACTTTACTAAAACAGAAGTAGATGGTTTTTTAAGCACTTTAATGCAAGGTGATGGTTTCTGGGATATTACTAATGAAACTTTAGATGAAATGTCTGCTACAATTGCAGCTAAATTTAAGTTTACTGTAGCACAAGCTGGTAGTTAATTTTATTTTTAATTAAAAAAAACGTTACAAATGTTTAAAAAAATTTCAATTCTTTTTCTTTCTGTTTCCATTTTTGTTGGATGTAATTCTTCTGAAGAACCAGAACCTACAGTTACAGATAATTTTGATAGGCAAGCCATGTTAACCAATATTACAGATAATATTATACTACCTGCTTACGAAGATTTTAGTACAAAAATGAATGCTTTAAAATCTGATGGGACAACATTTGCGAGCACTCCAACCTTAACTAACCTAGAAAATTTAAGAACTTCTTGGTTAGTTGCCTATAAATCTTGGCAACATATAGAAATGTTTAATTTAGGGAAGGCAGAAGAACTGGAGTATTCTTTTTACATGAATATTTACCCATTAACGGTTTCTGATGTTGAAAACAATATAGCAACTGGAAGTTATGATTTAAACAGTTCAAATAATCACGATGCACAAGGTTTTCCTGCTTTAGATTATTTATTATTTGGAGTTGCAGATTCAGATACAGCAATACTTGCAAAGTATGAATCAACACCAAACGGAAATAACTATGCTAAATATTTATTAGATGTATTAAGCCAGATGAATACGTTAACAGAACAAGTAGTTTTAGATTTTAAATCTAATAGAGATTCTTTTGTTACAAGTACTGCTAATACTGCCACAAGTAATGTAAATAAACTAATAAACGATTATATTTTTTATTACGAAAAAGGCTTAAGAGCTGGTAAATTTGGCATACCTGCAGGTATTTTTTCTAGCACACCTTTACCAGAAAAAGTAGAAGGTTATTACAGTAAAATTTATTCTAAAGATTTAGCACTAGAAGCTTTGTCTGCAGTAAAAATAATTTTTAAAGGTGATTCAAATACTACAAGTTTTGCACAATATTTAGAAGCCTTAAATAGAGGAGATTTAGCATCAAGCATAAAAAACCAATTTGAACTTGCTAATACTCAAATTAATACACTTAATGTAAACTTTTCTGAACAAGTAAATACTGATAATTCTGCAATGTTAAAATCTTATGACGAACTGCAAAAAGCAGTAATTCTACTCAAACTAGATATGTTGCAAGCCTTAAACGTAAGTGTAGATTACAGAGATTCAGATGGAGATTAATATAAAAAACACCCAATTTATTTAAATAAGTTGGGTTTTTTATGAAGAAAAAACTATTAAAATACAACTTTAAAGAACAAACAAACGCTGCTCCTTTAGCAGTATTTCGTTTGTTTTTTGGGTTGATGATGTTTGCGAGTATTATTCGTTTTTGGGCAAATGGTTGGATAGAAAAATTATATTTAGCACCAGAATTTCATTTTTCTTATTATGGTTTTGAGTGGATAAAACCATTGGGGAATTACACATATCTATTATTTTTAATTTGTGGTTTAGCTGCTATTTTTGTAGCAATTGGATTTAAATATAGAATCGCAATAATTACCTTTTTTCTATCATTTACGTATATAGAATTAATGGACAAAACCACCTATTTAAATCATTATTACTTTATTAGTATTTTAAGTTTTTTAATGATTTTTTTACCCGCAAACGCAACTTTTTCTGTAGACAATTTCATCAACAAAAAACAATATAAAAATGTACCAAAATGGACAATTGATAGTATAAAATTACTCTTAGCAATTGTTTATTTTTATGCAGGTTTGGCAAAATTAAACTCAGATTGGTTGTTAAGAGCACAACCTTTAAAAATTTGGTTGCCTTCTAAATACGATTTACCTTTTATTGGAGAAAACTTATTACAACAAAACTGGTTTCACTTTGCCATGAGTTGGTCTGGTATGTTGTATGATTTGGCAATACCTTTTTTACTACTGTATAAAAGAACTCGTTTTTTAGCCTTTCTTGTGGTTATTTTCTTTCATGTTTTTACTAGAGTTTTGTTTCCAATTGGCATGTTTCCTTATATAATGATTGTTTCTGCACTTATCTTTTTTGATGCCAAATTGCATTTGAAAATTATTCATTTTATTAAAAAATATATCTTAAAAGGCAATTTAAAAACCACTATTTTTTCTAACAGAATTGCAGCAAACACAAACATAAAATCAGTAGAAAATTATAATTTTTCTAGAAATAAAAGAAAAATATTTGTGCCAATTTTTACCTTATTTTTTGCAATTCAGCTTTTACTTCCTTGGCGTTACTTGTTGTATCCTGGAGAATTATTTTGGACAGAAGAAGGTTATCGTTTTTCTTGGAGAGTTATGTTAATGGAAAAAGCAGGAAGCACCAATTTTAAAATTAAAAATTTAGAAACCGGTAATTATTTTATGGTAAATAATAGCGATTTCTTAACTTCTTTTCAAGAAAAACAAATGAGTTTTCAGCCCGATTTTATCTTAGAATATGCGCATTTTTTAGGAGATCATTTTACAAAACAAGGCCATAAAAATGTAGCTGTTTTTGCAGAAAGTTATGTGGCACTTAATGGCAGATTAAGTACAAGATTTGTGAATAATACTGTAGATTTGTACAAAATTAAAAGAACCTTTAAACATAAAGAATGGATCGTTCCGTTTCAATCAGAAATAAAAATAAAAGGCATTTAAAACATGAAAAATAAAATTATTATTGCCTTTTTTTTGTGCTTTCAAGCTGCAATTTATAGTCAATATAAAATTACTGGTTTTGTAGTTTCTGAAACCAATAAACCAATAAATAAGGTTCAAATTTACGACGAAAATGGCGGTTTATTAGGTCAAACAGGTGTTTTAGGTAAGTTTAGCTTTTCAACTTCAAAAAAAGAAATTCCTTTAATTTTTTATGTCGAAAACTATCGCTTAAAAAATGTGTATGTTCAATTAAAAGCATATGCCAATTTAAAGGTTACTTTATCTTATTTCTCTGAAAATTTAAGCGAAATTCAATTAAAAGCAAGAAAAGAAAAGGTTTTTGAGTTAAAACGTTTGAAAGATGTAGAAGGCACAGCAATTTTTGCAGGAAAAAAGACAGAAGTTGTTTTGGTAAATCAATCTGCAGCAAATTTAGCTTCTAATAATGCAAGACAAATTTACAACCAAATTGCAGGTTTAAATATTTTTCAGAATGATGATGCTGGTTTGCAATTAAATATTGGTGGTAGAGGTTTAGATCCCAATAGAACTGCTAATTTTAATACGCGTCAAAATGGTTATGATATTAGTGCAGACGTTTTAGGATATCCAGA
The DNA here is from genome assembly GCF_947495205.1 of uncultured Polaribacter sp. Lineage (GTDB taxonomy): Bacteria > Bacteroidota > Bacteroidia > Flavobacteriales > Flavobacteriaceae > Polaribacter. The sequence goes on from NZ_CANLXV010000003.1 coordinate 61,545, forward strand.
AAGTTACTACACACCAGCAAGCGAAGGTTTAGATGAAATACAAATTGTTAGAGGCGCAGCATCTTTACAATATGGTACTCAGTTTGGTGGGCTCATTAATTTTATCACTAAAAAACCAAGTACAAAACCTTTAGAAGTTATTACTAGAAATACAGCAGGTAGTTTTGGTTTGTTTACAAATTTTACTAGTGTTAGTGGTACTAAAGGAAAGTTTTCTTACTATTCTTACTTCAACTATAAAAAAGGAAACGGTTTTAGACCCAACTCTAATTTTGAGTCTAAAAATGCATTTGCACATTTGGCATACAAACCCAATGATAAAAATACGTTTTCTGCAGAAATTACGTATTTAGATTATTTGGCGCAACAAGCAGGAGGTTTAACAGATAGAACTTTTAATGAAAACGCTTTGCAAAGTAACAGAGCAAGAAATTGGTTTCAGGTAGATTGGTTTTTATATAATTTAAAATGGGAATATCAACTTACGCAAAACACTAATTTTTCTTTTAATTTCTTCGGATTAGAGGCGTCTAGAAAAGCGGTAGGTTTTAGAAATAGAAGAGTAGATTTACCAGATCCAGGTGGCGCAAGAGAATTATTAATTGGTAATTTTAGTAATTTTGGTTTTGAAGCTAGAGTTTTAAAAAAATACGTTATCGCCAATAAAAAAGCCACTTTTTTAGTTGGTTCTAAGTTTTATAAAGCAAATAATAGCGATTTTCAAGGACCAGGTTCTGCAGATGCAGATGCTAATTTTTCTTCTGCAATAAATGATTTTCCAGATTATAGAATACAAGGAGATTTTAGAAATCCCAATTTAAATTTGGCTTTTTTTGGAGAAAATATATTTTATATTTCAGATAAATTATCGGTAACTCCAGGAGCAAGAGTAGAGTATATAAAGACAGCAAGTAATGGTTTAGGAATTATTACCAACCAAGATGCTGCAGGAAACCCAATAGGAAGTATAGAAAATTTTGTAGATGATGTTAAAGAACGTTCTTTTGTTTTATTAGGCATTGGTACTAGTTACAAAAAGAATACTTCTTTAGAATTTTATGGCAATATTTCTCAAAATTATAGATCTATTACTTTTTCAGATTTAAATATAATCAATCCGTCTAATGCTGTTGATGTAAATTTAGAAGATGAAAACGGTTTTTCTACAGATATTGGAGTTAGAGGAAATTGGAATAATTTTTTATCTTATGATGTAAATTTATTTGGTCTTTTTTACAAGAACAGAATTGGTTTTTTGTTTACTGAAATTCCGCCAGTAAATAATTTAGGGCAACTTAGAACCAATATTGGTGATGCAAGAATTTTAGGTTTAGAATCTGTTTTTGATTTTAATTTAAAGAAAGTTTTACAAATGAATAATGATTTTGTCTTGAATTATTTTATAAATACTTCTTTTATAAATTCTGAATATACACAAGCAATTACCAATGGTATTTTAGGGAAACAAGTGGAATTTGTACCCAATATAAATTTAAAAACAGGACTTAAATTTGGCTATAAAAATTTTAGCACAAGCTTGCAATACACCTATTTATCTAGCCAGTTTACAGATGCACAAAACTCTGGTTCTGGAGATATAAGTGGTATTGTAGGAGAAATACCTGCTTATTCTATTGCAGATTTTTCTATTGCATACAAATATAAATTTGCAAAATTAGAAGGTGGCGCAAATAATTTTTTGAATACCAAATACTTTACAAGAAGAGCAACAGGTTACCCAGGACCAGGTATTATACCTTCTGCACCAAGAAATTATTATGTAGGTTTAGAAGTGAAATTATAACAATTATTATTTAAAATCATTTCAAATAGTTAAAATTCTTTACATGATTTTGAAAAAAAGCATTTCTATTATATCTTAGTGGTAAAATTAGAAAACATGTTACAACCAATTGATATTCAGCAAAAACTAATAGAAATTAGAAGCAAACAAACCAATTCTAATAACACTTTATCTTGGGTACAATCTATCTTTGATGAGATTGATGTGCAACAAAATTCGGTTTTAGAAAGACTTTCTAAATCACCAATACAGAGAAATTTAAATTCTTTTAATATTGATAAAGTTTCTTCAGACGCTATTTTTCATATTTCTCAGATAGAAAAAATATGTGTAGATTATCGTTTACGATTCTTAGATACAAAATATTTTAAAGGAGATTATCCACAAGAAGTAATCTCTAAAATAAATGCTATAGAGAAAGAACACAATACTGTTTTAGACGGTTTTAAAATCATAGCACCTTCTAAATTATTTACTTTAAATGAAGCAGATGATCCATTATTATTTGCTCCAATGGGAAATGGATACTACTATTTGATACACAAATGGGGTACAGATTTACATCCTTTAAGAAAAGCAAAGTTTTGGGCTATTAAAAATGTAGAAAATTTACTTATTGCAGTTTTACTTGCCAGTATTTTAGGTACAGTTGTAACTAAAAATTTGTTTTATGGAGACATGTCTAACTTTGGCGAACTGGCAATTTTATTCTTATTTTTTGTAAAGGGAATTATTGGTATGTTTTTCTTTTATGGCGTGGCTTCTGGTAAAAACTTTAGTGCTTATTGTTGGACTAGTAAGTACAATAAAATATCTTAACTATTTATTTACTTCTAACTCAATTAATAATTGTAAATTTGCACGCAATTAGACTTTAATTGCACATGACAGCACACGAAAATAAAATTTTAGGAGAAGGACTAACATACGATGACGTTTTATTAGTACCCGCTTTTTCTGAAGTACTTCCAAGAGAAGTTAGCATTCAAACAAAATTTACAAGAAATATTACCATTAATGTACCAATTGCTTCTGCAGCAATGGATACTGTAACAGAATCTGCCTTAGCTATTGCAATTGCAAGAGAAGGTGGTATTGGTGTTTTACACAAAAATATGACAATTGAGCAACAAGCTCAGGAAGTTAGAAAAGTAAAACGTGCAGAGTCCGGTATGATTTTAGATCCTGTAACTTTACCTTTAACAGCAACAGTTTTAGATGCCAAAGCAAATATGCGAGAGCATGGTATTGGAGGAATACCTATTGTTGATGATAAAGGAATTTTAAAAGGAATTGTTACCAACAGAGATTTACGTTTTGAACACGATAGCAAAAGACCAATAGTAGAAGTTATGACAAGTGAAAACTTGGTAACTGCTGCTGTAGGAACTTCTTTAAAAGATGCAGAGTTAATTCTTCAGCAACATAAAATAGAAAAACTTTTAATTATTGATGATCATAATATTTTAAAAGGCTTAATTACATTTAGAGATATTACCAAGGTTACACAGAAACCAATTGCAAATAAAGATTCATTTGGTAGATTAAGAGTTGCAGCTGCGTTAGGCGTAACTTCAGATGCTGCAGATAGGGCAGAAGCACTAGTTAATGCAGGCGTAGATGCTGTAATTATAGATACAGCTCATGGCCATACAAAAGGTGTGGTAACTGTTTTAAAACAAGTAAAAGCTAAATTTCCAGAATTAGATGTTGTTGTAGGAAATATTGCCACTGCAAGTGCTGCAAAATATTTAGTTGAAGCAGGTGCAGATGCTGTAAAAGTTGGTATTGGACCAGGTTCTATTTGTACAACCAGAGTAGTTGCAGGAGTTGGTTTTCCTCAGTTTTCAGCGGTTTTAGAAGTTGCAGCTGCTATAAAAGGTAGTGGAGTTCCTGTAATTGCAGATGGTGGAATTAGATATACAGGAGACATACCAAAAGCAATTGCAGCTGGTGCAGATTCTGTAATGTTAGGTTCTCTTTTAGCTGGAACAAAAGAATCTCCAGGAGAAACAATTATTTACGAAGGAAGAAAATTCAAATCTTATCGTGGTATGGGATCTGTGGAAGCTATGAAACAAGGTTCTAAAGACAGGTATTTCCAAGATGTAGAAGCAGATATTAAAAAATTAGTACCAGAAGGTATTGTAGGTAGAGTACCTTATAAAGGAGATCTTTTTGAAAGTATACATCAATTTATTGGTGGTTTACGCGCAGGAATGGGCTATTGTGGTGCAAAAGATGTGGCTACATTAAAAGAAACTGGGCAATTTGTTAGAATTACCGCAAGCGGAATTAATGAAAGTCACCCACATGATGTTGCAATTACTAAAGAATCTCCTAATTATAGTAGAAGATAGTCTTTTATAAAAATAGATATTTAAAAGCTCAAGATTTAGTTCTTGAGCTTTTTTTTTTTGATAAAATTTAAATGTTTAAACACTTTCTTTTAAAACTGCAATTTCATCTCTTAATTTTGCAGCTTCAATAAAATCTAAAGATTTTGCGGCAGCTTCCATTTTTTTACGTGTATCTCTTATGCGTTTTTCAATTTCTTCTTTTGGTAAATATTGCAAATCTTGTTCTGCTGCTACTTGTTTCGCATTGTCGTAATGATAACTAGAAACTGCAGATTTTGTTAAAGTATCTTCTATTTTTTTGTTGATTTGCGTTGGTGTAATATTATGTTTTGTATTGTAGGCTATCTGTTTTTCTCTTCTACGATCTGTTTCATCCATGGTTTTTTGCATGCTATCTGTAACTTTATCTGCATACATTATAGCCAAACCATTTACATTTCTTGCAGCTCTACCTACAGTTTGTGTTAACGATTTTACATTTCTTAAAAAACCTTCTTTATCTGCATCTAAAATAGCAACTAAAGATACTTCTGGTAAATCTAAACCTTCTCGTAATAAGTTTACACCAATTAAAACATCAAACAAACCTTTACGCAAATCTTGCATAATTTCTACACGTTCTAAAGTATCAACATCAGAATGAATGTATCTACAACGAATATTTACTCTTGTAAGATATTTGGTTAATTCTTCTGCCATTCTTTTGGTAAGTGTTGTAGCCAAAGTTCTTTCATCTTTTTCTACACGCAATTGAATTTCTTCAATTAAATCATCTATTTGATTCAAACTAGGTCTTACTTCAATTGGTGGATCTAACAAACCTGTGGGCCTAATTACCTGTTCTACAAAAACACCTTCTGTTTTTTGTAATTCATAATCTGCGGGAGTTGCAGAAACAAAAATGGTTTGATTTTGGATAACTTCAAATTCATCGAACTTTAAAGGTCTATTGTCCATTGCTGCAGGTAAACGAAAACCGTATTCTACTAAATTTTCTTTTCTACTTCTATCTCCACCATACATAGCATGTGTTTGTGGCACTGTTACATGGCTTTCATCAATCACCATTAAGTAATCATTTGGAAAATAATCTAACAAACAGAAAGGCCTTGTACCAGGTTCTCTGCCATCTAAATATCTCGAATAATTTTCAATACCAGAACAATAACCCAATTCACGTATCATTTCTAAATCGAATTCTGTACGTTCTTTTATTCGTTTTGCTTCTAAATGTTTGCCAATTTCATTGAAAAAATCTACCTGTTTCATCATATCTTCTTGAATCTGATGAATTGCATTTTGTAAAACATCAGGAGAAGTTACAAACAAGTTTGCGGGATAAATGTGTAATTCTTCAAAAGTGTTTATAATGGCATTGCTCTCTAAATCGAACAATTCTATTTCTTCAATTTCATCACCAAAAAAGTGAACTCTATAGCCATTATCTCCATAAGATGGGTAAATGGTAACTACATCTCCTTTTACTTTAAATGTACCGCTTTTAATTTCATGTTCTGTTCTAGAATATAAACTTTGCACCAATTGATGCAAAAACTTCGTTCTAGAAATTAGTTGCCCAACTTCAATAGGAATTACGTTTTTCTTAAATTCTGTAGGATTTCCAATACCATACAAACAAGAAACAGAGGCAACCACCAAAACATCTCTTCTGCCAGAAAGTAGGGAAGAGGTTGTGCTTAATCGCAAACGTTCAATATCTTCATTAATAGATAAATCTTTTTCTATATACGTTCCTGTAACTGGTATATAGGCTTCTGGTTGGTAGTAATCATAATAAGAAACAAAATACTCAACCGCATTTTCTGGAAAAAACTTTTTAAATTCTGAATATAATTGTGCTGCTAAGGTTTTATTATGTGCCAAAACCAAGGTTGGCTTTTTTACATTTTTAACCACGTTAGCAACAGTAAAAGTTTTACCAGAACCAGTAACTCCTAATAAGGTTTGGTATTTTTCTCCACTATTTATTGCTTCAGAGAGTTCTTTAATAGCTTGGGGTTGATCTCCAGTTGGAGAAAATTCAGATACAAGTTTAAAATTCATACTGTAAAAATACGGATTGTAATTGTATTTTTATTTTCTGATTGAGGTTTTTATCTGTTAATAATTTATCTTCTTAATAAAGAAAAATTACCTTTTTTATGAATTGTAGGTTTGCTAGTATCTGCAGGAATTAAGGTGATGTTATACCAATAATCATCAGAAGATAGCAATTTGCCATTAAAAGTACCATTCCAGCCACCAGATTCTAGCGGAATTTGTGCTACCAACTTACCAAATCTATTAAAGATATTTATACTACTATTTGGATAAAAAGCTTTGTTTGCACCTTTTACTACCCAAGTATCATTTACACCATCGCCATTAGGCGTAAAAAATTTAGGAAACTGTAAAACAGATATTTGTAAAGTAGTATCTGGCGAACAACCGTTTTTATCATTTACAATAATGGTATAAATTCCACCTGCTAAGTTTTCAAAAATAGGTTCGTCTTGAAAAAGTGTTGTGGTATTATCATCATCGTTTCTTAAAGCAAATTGATAATCTCCTATGCCTAAATTATTGTTGATGACATCTATATTTACCGATAAATTATTTTCTGAACCAATATTATTTCCTTCATCTACAACGGTTACAAATTCTGGTAATAAAATAGCAGGGTTTGATTCGTTTACAGAAATAATTTCTGTTCTAGAACAATTGGTGCCGTTTGTGGTTGTTGCAGTAACTGTGTAATTTCCACCAACAACAACATCTAAAGTTTGAGAATCTCCTACAACGTTTCCAGCCATATCTGTCCATTCATAAGTATAAATTTCTCCAGGATTTTCTGCGGAAATCGTTAAAGGAGTATTATTTAAACACACAATTTGTGGCGATGTTACACTAAAATCTGGCAATGGATTTACAATAACATCAAAAGTAGCATCATCATTTACACAAAAAGTTGCTTTATTTTGGATTCTTACAAAAATGGTTTCTGTGGATAAGGTGTTTGTATAAGGAGATAAAATAGCATCAGCACCAGAAGATGCATTTGCAGGTGAATTATGAAAGGTAACAATAAAATCGTCTGGATCTTGAGCGTTTCCTAAAAGCGCAGGAATTTGACTGTCTAAATCTATGTTTTGAATAATTCCGTTTGCATCATCGCCATCAATAGCATCATCACAAAAAGAAAGATTAGAAACAGGATTAAAAGTAGGTTCTGGATTTACTAAAACATCAAAATTAGAAATACCATTGGCACAGCCTGTTGTATTATTTACAATACGCACAAATATGGTTTCTCTGTTTGGTGCTAGATTAGTATAAGGAGACATTAAAGGCAAATTACCACTTTGTGCATCTGCTAAACTTCTATGATAAGTTACAGTGTGATTTGAAAGATCTTGATTTCCTAAAATAGTAGTTGTTTGAGATTCTAAATCTATAGATTTCGAGAATCCATTTCTTGCAGAACCATCAGAATTGTCATCACAAACTTCTAAATCTGAAACAAAATTAGCCACAGGAACAGGATTTACAATTACATTAAAAGAAGTTTGACTTGTATAACAGCCTGTAACATTATTAGTAACTCTTACAAATATTTCTTGAGAATTGGCAACTGTATTTTCAAAAGGAGAAGCAATAGAAGCTTTGCCTGTGTTTGCATCTGTAGCTGTTAAATGATAGGTTACTGTAAAATCTGCAGCATCTTGTGTCCCTAAAATAGCCGTAGTTTGGTTTTCTAAATTAAAGTTTTGCACAATTCCATTGGTGTTCATTCCATCTTCGTTATCATCACATAATTCTAAATTAGATACTGTTGTTGCCATGGGTACAGGTATTGTTCTTAAAAAAAGTTCTCCAGTTCCAGAACAGGCATTGTTGTTTATATTGGTAATTTTAAAAAATATAGTTTGCCTTACATTATTAGAAGGGAAATTTGTATTTCTATAATTAGAAATATCTGTAATTGCATTAATAACAGTTGTTCTGTCTTCTTGAGTTTCAAAATAGCTTACGGTTAAGCTTGGGCGCAAAGTTGCAGGGAAAAAATTAAGAATTTCGTTTCTTGATTCACTAAAATCAAAATTTGTAATTCCATCCGTGTCATTATTTAATGGACCATCTGTTCCATCAGCTTGTAAAAAATCATCACATACTCCAGCAAATTCTCTATTATATTCAACATCATCAGAAGCATCTACTTGTAAAATAATTTTAGAAATAGCAAAGCAGCCAGCGTTAGAAATTGTTCTAACCCATGCTTCTCCTGCAGTGTCTACAGGATATCTTAATGGATCTGAAATTACATCATTACCAGCAATAGCTTGTGTTTCTGTTTCAAAATATTCAAAATCTTGATTTGCAGCATCCGTAGAAATAAAATTTTCTGCTTGTGTTAAATTTATTGTAGAAATTTGATCTAAATCATTATCACATTGTAACAAATCTACCTCACTAGCTACAACAGGTTTTTGATTTATAAACAGTGTAATTGCATTTGAAGTAAACGGACAACTGTTGCCAGTTCTATTTAATACAACACGGTATTGTTGGTTATTGAAAGCGATTGGTGTATTTGTAATTTGCAAACTGTTCGTAGTTGCTCCATTATAGGTAGCATTATTTGTAATGGTATTAAATGTTGCTCCATTATCTAAAGAAACCTCCCATTGAAAACCATCTGCTGTAGTCTCAATTTCTATGGAGTCTGTGCCATCTTCGCAGAAAATAACATCTGTAAAAGGTGTGGTAATATTAATAGGAGCAGAGGTTGTGTAGTTTGAATTTGGGTTAGTGTAACCATCTGAGTTATTTAAAACTTTTCCATTTGCATCAACAGTAAACACAGTTGAATCTAAAATTCCATCATCATTTGCATCAGTAAAGCCGGCTTCATTTGTATCAAAACAATTGTCATTATCTGCATCTAATTCTGTAAAATCTGGTTCTAAATCGCCATCTGTATTTCTAACAACATAATTTAAAGATAAAACCTTTGCATCTGGATTGGTTTCTAAATTATCTACCAAACCATTTGCGCCAACTAAAGAATTTGCATTATCTATAAAACCATCAAAATTTAAATCTAAATTATGGCCAGCTTCTGTGGTGTCAAAAATTCCATCATTATCAGCATCAATATCTATATAATTAGGGATACCATCTACGTCTGAATCTAAATTATTTGTAGTTGTAAAAACATCATCTAAACCATCTAAATTGGTGTCTGTTCCTACAAGTATTATTTCTAGCCCAGAAGCTTCTATAATATCTGGAATTCCGTCATTATCTGAGTCTAAATCTAACATGTTTTCTATACCATCTCCGTCAGAATCTAAAGAAAAACATGTAAGTTTTACATTACCATTAAATGTTGAACTTGCGGTTAAGTTTACAGATTGATGCTCAAAATTAAATTCATCTACTTGATTGGCAACAAATTGAAAAGTAGCATCTGCACCATTTAGATTTTCTTTATATTGAAATCTTATTTCTGAAGCAGAGATTTGTGTTATGTTATTCTCAAATTCATTATCAAAATTAGTGTCTACTAACAATTGATCATCTGGATCTAAAAGTGTAATATTTTTATTGTTTGGGCCAATTTTTACAATAAAATATTCACCTTCTGAAATGGTATGATTGTTAGCCGTATTTTGTGAAAATTTAATATTTACATTTTGTGCAAAATTTAATTGATAACTTAAATTAGAATCTGTAACGGGTGTAATTACAGATTGAAAATTACCCAAGTTGTCTCCTGTAAAATTGTTAGTGCTTTCTGAAGCAGTAAAAATGCTTGTAGTTGTGTTGTTGGTAGTATTATCTGTAAATATAATTACAGGTGCATTAATATTTGTAAGGTTTACATTTGCGTCTCCAATAGATTCATCACAATTTAAAATACCATCGTTGTCTAAATCTACGTCTAAATTGTCTATAATTAAATCTCCATCATAATCATCTGGACAAATACTTACTGGGATTTCTGTAGAAATAAAATCTTCACCTGGGTTACAAATAATATTACCTACAAGTCTATATCTACCTGGTTCTGTTTCTATGGGTGTGTATGCATTTGCTGTACTTCGCGTTTCCCATATTCCTGTGATTTCATTAAAATATTCCCATTTAAAACTGTCAAATAATGTAGTGTTAGAAGCCTCTAAAGTTACATTTGGTATGCAGTTACCCAAAGCCATAACGCTAGTATTAAAGTTAATTTCTGGAGCTGTTAAAAACCCAGAATAAAAACTTCCAGAAGTAGCAGCACCATTTTGATTAAAATAGGCACAATACAATTCTTCACTACTTTCTACACTAATATTACCTGTAAGTCCTGTTACTTTGTAAGTTACATAATCTGCGTTTCCAGTAACTGTGTTTGGACCAATTGGATTAAAAGTATTTATAGGGTTTCCATTAATTAAAATGGTAGCATCACTATTGGCTACTATGGTTACACCACCCGTAAAAGTTCCACCACCAATTCTATCTATTTGTGCAATATTGTCTACATTCCCTCTGCTTTCACAGCTTAAAGGCGGTACAAAAAACATTCCTTGATTTGCTTCACTAGGTTGCCCATTATTACCTAAACCACCAATACCTTGGTAAGCAAATACGGGTTTAGATGTTTCTACATACATATTATCATTGTTAGAATATAGATCTCCTTCAATAACTCTAAATTCTCCACTATTTATAATATCAATAGCATTGTTTTCCACACGAATTTCTGTGTCGTCTTCATGTGCAACAATTAAAACATTTTCCCATTGGTCTGTACCACTACCTCTCACAAAAATATATTCTGTACCAACTTTACTAAAATCTACAATTTGGTCTAAACCATAATCTCTAGCACCTCCAGTGCCAAAACTACCATTTGCAGAACCAGAATTTACCACTATATTCTTATTTGATTGTATTAGAGTTCCTATTAAACCATCTCTATTTGTAGTATTTGTATTTGCGTTTGTTGCAACAATATAACTTTCACCTTCATTTAAAGTAATGTCTGGTATATTTGCACCACCATTAAAGTTTTCTATTGCAATTCCTGTTGGTAAATCAGAAAAGTTAACTAAAGTATTGTCTTCTGTAGCCATTACAGAAATAAAATTTAGATAGTTAGATTGTGGGTTTTCGTTAGTAAACATACCTGCTCTAAAAACAGTACCTAAAGCAGCAGAACCTTTACTAACTAAAGCCCCTGCTTGCGAATTATTACCACCAGCTCTAACTCTTATAGATACGTAAATTTGTCCTCCTGTGGCTTCTACAATGTAACCTTTATCGTTGTGAACATTGCTGGTTTGGTTAGGCGCTACAAATAGTTGACTAGGACCATTACCAATAGTAATTTCTTGAGGTGTGTCTTTAGAGACAACTCCAGTAATATCATCATTAGAGCCTACTTGTGTAATTGTGTAACTTACATTTTGTGAACTTGGTGTAGAAATATAAATATATTGGTCATTAGGTCTAGAGCTACCTTCATCTGCATAGGTTAATGGTGGTATAAAATGCTTTTGACTTAGTTGTGCATTTATTTTTACAATTGAAAAAAAAGCAACTATAGATAATAAAAAAGTAGTTTTAGATATAGACATTATGCGATTTAATATTATGGAATAATTAATTAAAAATAACAAGAAATTTATATGATTAGATAATTCTTTGTAAAAATCTTTAATTATTTGTAACAAATAACGAATAATTGCAACATATATTTAAAGTAAATACTGTTTTTTTTCAAAAAAAATAACGAAATTGCTAGACTTTAAAAATTATTCAACTTAAAAACTAAATTAATATGGCTGATGAATTTGATTTGTTAGAAACAAACTCAACACAAAAAACAGAAAAAGTAGACGTAAATTGGGGTAAAGCAATTGACACCATGAAATCTAAATTGTCTCAAGAAGAAGATCCAGAAAAACGTCAAAAAATATTAAACGCCACTTTAGATGATGTGGTAGATATGGCAGAAAAAGACAGGTCTTCTTTATTAGATGCTATAAAAGATTTAACAGATTATCAAGATGAAGTTGGTATTAAATTCGAGGGTTTTTCGGCTTTAAATGAAGCAGAACAAAAAGTAATAGATGATGCGCAAAAAGGCTTAGAAAGAGCTAGAATTGAATTAGAAGACGCCCAAAATAAACCAGATACTTGGTGGAATAATCTTTGGGGACGTAAATCTAAAATAGCAAAAGAAGAGGTTGAGTTTGCAGTCGCAGAAAAGTTAAGAGCAGGAGCAGATAATAAAGCAAAAGCTTTGTTTCAGCAGCGTATAGAAAGTGCAGATGTGCAAACATTATTGGGTGAGCTTTCTTTTAAATCTCAAGCAGCAGTAAATCGTTTAAAAAATAGAGAAGTAGAAATAAAAGAAGTAGAAGAAAAACTAAAAACGGCAATTGTAGAAGCTTCTAAAAACCATACAAAAGCCTTAGAAAAAAAGAAAGAAGTAGAAGATAAATTGGAAGAGCAATATGCACTTTTAAAGCAATCTAGACAAGAGTTAGACGAAATTGCAGACAAACAATCTACAGCTTATTCAGAAGCTATTGGTAAGGTAACCAGTATAGAGCAAAAAGTAGAAGAATTAGAGGGTTTAAAAAACGCTTACACAACGTTGGCAGCTTCCAAAGATAGTTTTGTGCACAAACATAATTTAACCATTAAAGTACTAACTTCTTTACGTTCTAATTTACAGACACATAGAGCAAAATTAAAGAGTGATACAGAAGAAAGATTAAAGTATTACGATGGTTATATTGTTGCATTAAAAGCAAGAACAGATCAAGAATTTGCAGCTATTTTAGAACATTTAGGTGTAAAAACAGATGAGCATATTGGAGAAACTTTGGCTTCTATGCATTCTGCAAGTGCAAGAGCAAGACAAGATATGATGGACAATATTCCTGTGCACGAAAAAGTTATGACAGGCGTTTACAGCACATATGCAGAGGCTTTACAAGAAATCCGTGAGAAAGATGTAGACATTCAAAAGAACTTTGCAGACAGATATGGTATAGATATGAAAGAGATTTTTGAAGATTATTACAAAGCAGATGCAAATGCGCCAAAAGGTAATGATGATGAACCTACAGAAGCACCAAAAAAAGAATCTTCTAATGATGATTTGCTTTCTTAAATAAGTAAGCAGTTTACAGTAGGCAGTATTCAGTCACAAACTGACTGCCAACTGTGGACTGAATACTGCCAACTGGTTAATTATCAGTAAACTATTTTATTGTTTTTAAATACATTTAATAAATATAAATTATATTTGTAAAAAATAAATATAAAATGGCAACATTTACGTCTTCATTACCAGATAATTTATTAGATAGATTATCTAATTTGGCAAAAGAATTAAAACTTCCTAAAAATAAGTTAATGCAGCAGGCTTTAGAATTGTATTTAGAGCAGTTAGAAAAAGCTAGTTATATACAATCTTATAAAATGGCTTCAGAAGATAAAGACATTCTTGCAGTTGCAGAAGAAGGTTTACAAGATTATTTTAATCAAGTAAACAATCTAAACTAAAATGAAACAAGGTGAAATTTGGGAATTGTATCTAAATCCAACAAAGGGAAGCGAACAAAGTGGTAGAAGACCTGCAGTAATTATAAGTGGTAATATGTTAAATACATATTTGCAAGTGGTTATTGTTTGTCCTTTAACAACAAGTATCAAAAACTATAAAGGCAATCTTATTTTAGAGCCAAATAAAAATAACGGATTAGAAAAAACATCAGAAGTACTCACTTTTCATGTGCGTTCTGTTTCTAAAACTAGGCTAGATAAAAAGATTGGTAAAATTCCTATGGAAAAAGTATCAGTCATAAAAAAAACGCTAAACGATATTCTTAAATTTTAATAATGATTACAACACCTCTAGATTCTGCACTTTTAGACTCCAAAGAGCAATACGTTTTTTACCATAAAATGGTAGATTTTGTATTAAAAGAACTCATTGTAAGTGTACAACAAGAGCAATTGTGCACACAACAAGAGTTACTTCTTTTTAAGCAATATTCAGATTTGTTATTATATTCTATAGAAGCAATGCGTATTAAATATATGTATGACGAAGAGGATAATATGAAAGTAGATTTAACAGATTCTGGTTTCCCAAATTATTTAGAATTCAGGTATTTGTTTAACGATTTAGAATTAAGAAACCAATATTTAGACAAGCTTACAGATACAGAAACGTTAAAGGAAGAATTTTTAGACACACTGTTAAGAAAAAAGCAAAAAGTTAAAAGAAGTAGGCTTTTTCAAGCTTCGTCAATTATTTATTATCAATCTGTAAATCAGAGATATATTTTTAACAGATTTGTGCAAGGGAAAATCATAGAAACACCAAAGCATAAAAATGGTAATTTAATGACCAGTTGGAGCTTTTATGATGTTTCTACAAACAGACCTTACATTTGTTTTATGTATTTTACTTATGATGGAACTCGTATAAATGATGAGAAAGAAAACATTTATCAAGCATTAAAAGAGAGTGCAGACAGAGAAATGCCTTTAGATACCATGGCGTATAATATTGATAGGAAATTACCTAAAATTCAACCAAAACATATTAAAAGAATAGATTTAGGACCATTTCACAATGTATTTGCAAAAGACGAAAACGAAATTACACATGCTATTTTAGGTGGAATTGCAAGAAAAGAAATTCCTTTAGAAAGTTATGCTTTATCTCTTAAAATTGATGAGGTTTTTTCTGGAAACACGTTTACAGAAGGTGGTTTTTTCTCCAAACAAACCTTACAAAAATGGAGCGAAGTTATCCATCAAAAATATGTTTTAGCACCACACAGAATTATACAATTATTACACAATAGAGCACCAGAGGTTTTACATAAATTGGCTAAAGAACCAATTGAATTGGCGAGTTTAAAAATTGATAAAATTTAGTTTAGGCTAAAAGAGTTCAAGATTTTAAAATCTATTAGTTTTAGAAAATTTAAAAATTAGAAAAAGAAATAAATAGTTGAATTTATTAAAGGATTAAAACCATCAACTATAAACTAAAAACTGCAAACCAAATATGCAACATAACTCAACTTTCCCTATAAAACAAAACGAATTAGACATGCTTCGCGATGAAGCTTCTGGTTATTTAAAATCTATTCAATGGGAACAAAGTAATAGAGCAAAAAATAGAGATAATGATGCAAAGGACAGTTCTATTTTACTGTATTTGTCTAGAGCAAATAATGGCAGTAATGTAGAAATTACATCGGTTTCCAAAACTATTTTAGGATTAAAAAAACGATTATTACCAGATTCTATTGCTATTCCTGTCTTTTTAAATCAGACTTTATATGCTGTACAAGAAGGTATTACTTTAGGTATATGGATAAAAGATTCTTATTATGATGCGTCTGGTTTATCTTCTTTAAATGAACGTAAATCGGCTTTAGATAATTCAGAAAAAAGAGCTTACGAAAGTAAATTACAAACAGCAACTGCGTTTCAATTATTTGCGACTTCCTATAAGATTTTATTCGATTTAAAACCACATGCTTCAGACGATTTATCTGTAATGAAACAGAAATTTGCAGGCATTCCAGAAGTATCTTTTACATCACCTTTAAAAGGAATTGCCTGTGCCTTGTTTTACTATGATAAATATTTAGGACATCCAGATATTGTAAAAACAGACAAAGATGTTATTGATTTTACAGTGGTTTATTTTGAAGCTTTTATAGACGAAATTCAGCTTAGAAAAAGCACTCTAGAATATACAGAAACCATTACAGATAGAACTTACAAGTTAGAAAAAACCGATTTTGCAGTTTCTGGTTGGGAAAATGTTTTTTCTGGAACGGCGAAAAGTATTGAGTTTAATAAAATTCAGTTTGAGCAAATTGTAGGAAATAAAGATGCCAAACATTTTGCACGCAGATTAACAGAACGTATGTTAAGTTACGATTTTGATGCAAAGAAAAATCCGTTTCAAGAATTAGGCGGTTTTATGCCCGTTTTTATGGGTTATGGAATTCCAGGAACAGGAAAATCTATGCTTATTGCAGCCATTGCAACGCGTTTAAAAGAGCATGCAGATAATTTAGATATTCCGTTTTTGTTTCATCCAATGCCAGATACATTAATAAGCACTTTTCAAGGTGGTTCTGCAGAAAAAATGGTAGAATGGATGAAGCCAATGCAAGATCCAACCAAATTAATTTTTGCACCTATAGATGATGCAGAAAATAATTTACAAGAAAGAACAGCACAAGGCGTTTCTGCAGGAGTTAAAGAAGTTATTGGTGTCTTTTTGCGTTATACAGAAGGTGCTTATGCTGTTAATTATGGAAATTCATCCATAGGGCTTTTTACCAATTTGCCAGAAATGTTAGACAAAGCTGTTATTTCTAGAGTGCAAGGACGTTTTAAGATTGATGGAGCAAGAACAGAAAACGATTTTATAGATCAAGATTATATTTGGTGGAAGAAATTTGAGAAAACCATGCCAGATTTTGTGAATATGCAAAATCCAGAAAATTATAAGTTTTTAAAAGATCAAGGATTGGCAAAAAGTATGGGCGATGTTTTAGGTTCTGTAGCAAAACCATCAGAAGAAAGAGTTTTAGAAGCTTATGACAAAGCAGAAAAACAGCACAAAACAAATTCGCATTTATTTTTTGCCAGTTTGTACAAAGAAATTCAGCAGATATTTCCTTTCTTTTCATCTAGAGATGTTAGAAACATACAATCTGCCATTTCTTTACGATTAACAGATTTTGATTTAGAACCCAATTGGTTTGAAAACCCAGAAATTTACTTCAAAAAAAATTATGAAACTAAATTTAACATGTTGCAAGAATTAATGAAAGCCAATATGAAAGGTTTAGATTTTTCTGAAATTAGAAGACAAGAAGTTGTACGTTATTTAGATAATGTGGCAACTATTGCAGATACAGATTTTAAGCGAAAAGTAGATGCTAGAGTAAACCAAATGAATATCGATTTAAAAGCGAGAGAAAATTTTAATAGTGAGCAGTAAAAAAATAAATAACGTAGTTTCTAAAACTATTTCTAATATTTGGGCAAAATTAGAACAAGTCAGTTTTGATTTTACCTTTAAAAACGGAAAAACAGAACGTTTAACGCATGAAGTTTATGGAAAATCAGACGGAGTAGCAGTTTTGTTGTACAATCCAATAACAAAAAAAGTAGTTTTGTCTAACCAGTTAAGAATACCCATGTATGTTGCAGGTGTAAAAAATGGTTTTTCTATAGAGGTTGTTGGTGGTGCAATCGATAAAAATGAATCACCAGAAAAAAGTGTTATTAGAGAAACTAGAGAAGAAATAGGTTATGTTATTTCTGAAGTTGAGAAAGTAAGTACTGTTTTTTTGTCTCCAGGTTTAATGAGAGAACAAGTACATTTATACATTGCAACTTATAAGGAAGAAGATAAATTAGAAAATGAAGGTGGAGGTTTAGCAGCAGAAAGTGAAGAAATAGAAGTTATAGAAACAGATTTTTTTGATGCTTTACAAATGATAGAAAATCAAGAAATAATAGATGCAAGAACCATTATGTTATTGTATCATCTAAAAATTAAAAATTTAATTGCGTAAAAAAAAGTCCTTTCCTTTGGAAAGGATTTAGGATAGGAAACCCAAGAGATTTTAGACGTAAGAACGATTATGTTATTGTATCATCTAAAAATTAAAAATTTAATCGAGTAAGAAAAGTCCTTTCCTTTGGAAAGGATTTAGGATAGGAAACTCAAGAGATTTTAGACGTAAGAACGATTATGTTATTGTATCATCTAAAAATTAAAAATTTAATCGAGTAAGAAAAGTCCTTTCCTTTGGAAAGGATTTAGGATAGGAAAATCAAGAAATAATAGATGCAAGAACCATTATGTTGTGGTATCATCTAAAAATTAAAAATTTAATTGCGTAAATAAAGTCCTTTCCTTTGGAAAGACTTTAAGCAGAATGTATATTTAAAATAATTAGACCATTAGAATTTATATGTTAGAAGAATTTGAAAATTATTATAAAAGATTTGAAAAGGCAAGTGTAGGTAGAAGAATAGGAGCTTTTTTAATTGATTTTTTTATTTACTATGTAATAGGTCTTGTTTTGGGGCTATTTTTTGATACGAGTAGCGAAAGTATATTTAGTTATCAATTAGATGGTTTACCTGCAGTATTTGTTTTTTGTTGTATGCTATTTTTATGGCCTGTTAGCGAAGGCATTTGGGGACAAACAATTGGAAAACGTTTTTTAGATATTCGCGTAGTAAATAAAAAAAATGAGCAGATAAATTTGGGGCAAGCATTTGGCAGATTCTTTTTAGGTTTTTTAGATTTTTTCTTATTAATTGGTATTATTGTAGCGCTTATAAATAAAAATAATCAACGAATTGGAGACTCTGCAGCAGGCAGTTTTGTGGTAAAAAGTAAATTTAATGGATAAACTAAAACAAGCCAATTTATACAGAAACGAACTAATTTTAGTAAACGGAAAATTGGTAGAACGTTACAATAAATGTTTACAAAAGTTAGGTTTTACTCCAACTAAATTAATTTCTTTTTCTATAGATGGTATGGGGTGGAGCCCAGAAATTGCAGAAGAAAAACAAGAGAAATTTTATTTAAATAATGGAGAAGCAAATACACATGCAATTATAATTACACCAAAACAAAAAGGAATTGCGTTGTACAATCCTTTTCATTCTTTTGATAAAGAGTTACTAAAAATTGTTTTTAAAACACACGCAGAAAAAATAAAAAACATTACCAGAGATGCTGCTTTATGTTTAGATTTTGATCAAAAAATAGATGCTTTTTACGAACCTTTAGATATTTTAAAGTATAAAGAAATTACGGTTAAATTTCATTTAATAAATGATTTAAAAAAGGCAAAACAAGATCAATTAGCATTAATTGAAGACTTTAATAAAGATCAAAATTTTATTGATGAAAAAATTCATCAAAAATTATTAGAATCTGCAAAAAAATATGGCGATTTAAGAACCAGAACTTTAGATTTAGAACCTGTTCTTTTTAATACACAATCTTTTTACACAAAAGCTTTTGGCGGTATTTATTTGCTTAAAGATTTAGCAATACCTATTTTGGTTTTTGAAGATTTAATCGTTTATAAAGATGCTATTAAAGACACTACTCATAATGTTTTAATGTATCATATTTCACACAGAGAATTGTTAGACAAAATAAAATCTTACAATGTAATAGAATTAGATTTAGAAGAACCCATCACCAAAAAACGTCATAAAAGAATTCAGCAATTTATGCTGGCAGAACATCTGAAAGAAAGTTTACATCCTACCAAAAAGATATTAGGAGATGTTATTTTGTTTAAAAAATATTTGAATAAAATAGAGGTTACAGCACGTAAAAAAGTAATGGGCTTGTCTATTTTTTTTGAAAAACAAAAGCTCACCAAACATATAAAGCCAGAAGAGGTTTTACATACAGAAATGCTAAATGCATTATACAAACCACACTCTTCTCTAAATGCAAATGAGCAAGATTTAATTTGGAGTTTATTAGTAAATATAGCGCCAAAAGATGTGTTGTTTTTGTATTGGTACAACAAAGAACGATTTTATTCCATCTTTGCGTCTTTAGAAGATACTACACAAGATTGGGTAATTGAAACCATTAAAAATGGGTTTTAGGAGGAAGAGTTGGAAGTTGGAAGTATGAAGTTGGGAGATGGAAGAGTAAAGTTGGGAGTTTGATAAAAAAGTTAGAAAAATTGTATATTTAGAAAAAGAAAAAAATGAGTTTTAAATTTGAAAATTTAATTATTTGGCAGAAATCTATGGATTTGGGCGAACATATGAATTTACTCACAAAAAAATTTCCAAAAGAAGAAATTTACAACCTTTCATCTCAGTTAAGAAGAGCTTCAGATTCTGTTGCTTTAAATATTTCTGAAGGTTCAATATTACAATCAAATGCAGAATATAGAAAGTTTTTAGGGTATTCTATTCGTTCTTTAGCAGAAGTTGTTATTTGTTTACATAAAGCAATAAGAAGAAATTATCTTTCAAAACAAGATTTCCAAATTCATTATAAAAACGGTTTCGATTTAATGAATATGACAATTGCCTATAGAAATAAAATAAAATAATAGTCAGAAGTTTGAAGTATCAAGTTGTAGTAAAAAAAATAAACCCAGAAAATTTTAATTATAAATCATCAATAAAAAATCATGATAAACCAACTTCAAACTACAGAACATATGAGTAAGAAACTTCTCACTCCTTACTTCTAACTTCATACTTCAAACTTCCAACTTCCAACTAAAAACAAAACCATGACACTAGAACTAATTACATTTATTGCAGCAATACTTTTAGGTGCAGTAATTTACTGGAGAGAATCTCAAACAAACGCTGTTTATAGATTTTTTAATAAATTAATGAATTCTAAAGAATTACAAATGAAAGCAGATAACAAAAAAGGTTTTGTTTATCAGCAAAACTTATTATTAAGATTGGTGTATATAACATCATTATTTTTAGTTGTGGTTTTAATCACTCGTTTTTTAATTCCAATAGATATGGCAACAATATCACTTTTTGCATCTATGATTTTTGGTACTTTAATAGGAACGTATTGTGCAGGTTTTATTTTTAAATCATCAGTAATAATAGAAGAAAGCTCAGATTCTTTAGAAGGAAAACTAAAAGATGTTATAGAAAAAAGTAAAGATTTTGTAGAAGATTTAACTACAAAAGAACCAGAGGTAATAGAAAGGGCGCAAAAAGAGATAGAAAAACCAAAAAAGCAAGAGAAAAGCGCAAGAGATCGTTTAAAAGACAAAGGTTTTTTAAAGTAGCATAAACTGTGAAGTTGGAATCAGGAAGAGTAAGATGGAGGTAAGTTTAAAAAAGAATAATAAAATAATAAAATAAGAAAATAATAATTAAGAGTTGGAAACTTCAAACTTCAAACTTCCCACTCCAAGCTTCAAACTTATATTTATGATAAAAAATTACTGGAATAAAGGTGTAAAACAAAAAAAAAGAGTAGTACTTTTTAGTATTATTTTAATAGGATTGTTATTTTTTTTAAGAGACGATTATCAGCCAGCATTATTATTTATTAGAAAATTTATATTTATAACTCTCTTAGTACTTTTAGTTTTAATTTTAGGAATAAGAAACTTTAGAAAATCTGTAAGTACAGGTAAAAGAATTGGTATTTTATTAGTGTTAACTGCTTTTTTTGGTATCCTTTATTACGTTGGTTTTGGTTTAAAGTTTTACGATTATATGAAAACCTACAATGTTTTTAACGATTTACAAAAAGTTGAAATTGTAGAATTACCAATCACACAAAACGAAAGAATTCAACCGCTAAGAAATATTTTTTCCATGGCAAATGAATCTGTTGGAGAAACAAAAGACGTTTCTTTACCACATTTGGTAAGAATAGAAGACCATAATCAATGGACAATGGCCATACAGCCCACAGAAAAATATTATTGGCAAGGTTTAAAAGACAATACAGAAGAAGTTTTTTCGGTTTCTAGTACCACACCATTTCCACGTTTTTCATCAGAAAATAGAATTCCAGTTACGTTTTCTATTGGCGAATCTTTAAAGTTTAGCAGAAATACATACAATGCAGTTGTGCAACGCCTAAATCCTTGGATGTTATTCAATTATGAACCAAGTGATACCTATTATATGAAAAATGATAAAGGTGCTTGGGTGCAAGTAGTTAGCTTAATTAAATGGAAAGGTTTTTTCTTTCCATACCCAACTTTTGGTGGTGTTATGGTTATAGAAAACGGAGCGCATAATTTTAAAGATTATTTAGAAAGAATTGCCATTGGTAAAGGAACTTACATTGCGCCTTCAGAGATGAAAAATCACAAATATTTAACAAGGCAAAACACATTGGCAGAAAAAGTGTCGCGTTTGCAAGCTGAAAGTTTAAAGTTTTTAGCCGGTTTTTCAGATCCTTTACCTTGGAAAATGAAAACAGCCGTTAAAATTCCAAATTTACCAAACGACCAAAATCAGCAACCATTTGTAACCGATTTTAATTTTTCTAGCACCAATATTGGCGCTTACAATGGCTTGTATCATTGGTTTGGTTTAGAGCCAGTTGGTAAGGAAAGAACAAGTTTAACTTTTAGCGTTTTTATACCAGCAGACGGTTCAGACAAGGTGTATTATTATGATCATGCCTCTAAAAAAGAAGGATATGCAGGCGTTTCTGCAATGCCTTTAAAAGTTATAGAATCTCGTAAAGAGTACGATTGGTCTGTAAACAAACCCGTAGAATTTAGACCGTATATTAAAGAAATTGCCGGCAGAAAAAGAATGTTTTTCTTGGGTACAATTTCTGCAATTCAAAAAGAAAATGCACAGTTTGATGGTTCTGCAACGCCAGATTTGGCCTTAATAGATAGCGAATATAGAGATGTAGTTTGGATAGATGCAAAAAAACCAAGCACTTGGAAAGAAGAGGTTTACAAACAACTAAATGAGGCTTGGAGAAGTAGTGAAACGCAAAACATTTATTTCGAAAAAGAAAAAACTATTTTAGAAACCAATCGTGCTGTTTTAGACTCTATTAAGCTAATTTCTAAACAAGTAAAAGATTTAGAAAAAATTAAAAAGCTACAAAAACAAATAGATTCTATAAAATTGAATTAACTTTTTTAGAAGCTATTTCCCGCTTTTCGTTATATCTTTTATCTAAAACCTCAATGAAATTGAGGTTTTAGATAAAAGGATACCACTGCAATCGGGGCTAGCATTGTTTGCCAATTCATTTTCTATTTTAAGTTTTAATTGTTTTTCTAACTAATTTATTACTTTAGAAAAAGCTAACTTTGTTATTCTAATAATCCATCAATGAAAATTACAATATTTACCCTATTATTCTCAGTTATTTGTATGAACGCACAAGACAAACTACCCTATTATCAAATTCCAGAAATGGAAGAAAATTACACCGCACAAAATACAGTAGGTAGAATGTTAGATGGTTTAGGATTTAGATATTATTGGGCAACAGAAGGTTTAAGAACAGAAGATTTAGCATACCAACCCAAAGGAGAAGGAAGAGATTGTTTAGCAACAGTTACACATATTTACGATTTGTCTAATATGATGTTAAGACTTACAAAAACTACCGTAAAACAAACAAAAACAAAAGAAGAAATGTCTTTTTTAGAAATAAGAAAACAAACTTTGTTAAATATAGAAACGCTAAGTAATGTTATAAAGTCTACTAAAGATTTGGTCATATTTTCAGTTAAAAAAGATGGCGAATTAAGTATTCCTTTTTTTAATGTTATAAATGGGCCAATTGCAGATGCACTATGGCATACAGGTCAATTGGCAAGTTTTAGACGTTCTTCTGGCAATCCTATCAACTCAAAAGTAAATCATTTTTCAGGCACAGTTAGAGCGTAGTAATTGTAATACAAATTCATTAAAAATTTAGTATTTTTATAAATTATAGTTGCAATAAAATTAACGTTAAAATTATAAAATAGTTTTTGAAACCTATGAATGTTCAACAACAAATAGAACAACTTCGTAACGAATTAAATACACACAATTACAACTATTATGTGTTAGATAACGCTACAATTTCAGATTTCGATTTTGACATTAAATTAAAAGAATTAGAAAAGTTAGAGCAAGAAAATCCTATTTTTTTCGATTCTAATTCACCAACTCAAAGAGTAGGAGGTACCATAACCAAAAATTTTAATACACTAGTTCACAAAAACAGAATGTATTCTTTAGACAATTCGTATTCTAAAGAAGATTTACAAGATTGGGAAAAAAGAATTCAAAAAGTTTTAGGTACCACAGCAATAGAATACACTTGCGAACTTAAATTTGACGGAGCTTCTATAAATTTAACGTATCAAAACGGTCAGTTTGTAAAAGCAGTTACTAGAGGAGATGGCTTTCAAGGAGATGAAGTTACCAATAATATCAAAACAATTCGGTCAATTCCGTTAACAATTACCAAAGATTTTGTTTCAAATTTTGAAATGCGCGGAGAAATTATTTTGCCTTTAGATGGTTTCAATAAAATGAACCAAGAACGATTGGCAAAAGGAGAAGAAGCGTACAGAAACCCAAGAAATACGGCAAGTGGTAGTTTAAAATTACAAGATAGTACAGAGGTTGCCAAAAGACCTTTAGACTGTTTATTGTATCAAGTAGTTACAGAAGAACGCAAATACAAAACACATTTTGAGAGTTTAGAAAATGCTAGAAAAGTGGGTTTTAAAGTGCCAAAAACCATAACATTAGCAAAATCTATTTCAGAAGTTTTTGAATTTGTAAATTATTGGGATGCCAAAAGACACGATTTACCTTATGAAACCGACGGAATTGTAATTAAAGTAAATAATTTACAGCAACAAGAGGAATTAGGTTATACGTCTAAAGCCCCAAGATGGGCAATTGCTTATAAATTTAAAGCAGCACAAGTTGCTACTATTTTAAAAGAAATTACTTATCAAGTGGGCAGAACAGGAGCAATAACACCTGTAGCTAATTTAGATCCTGTACAATTGGCAGGAACAACTGTAAAACGCGCTTCTTTGCACAATGCAGATCAAATTGAGAAATTAGATATTAGAGAAAATGATACTGTTTTTGTAGAAAAAGGCGGAGAAATTATTCCCAAAATTATTGGAGTAGATTTTTCTAAAAGAGCAGAAAATACAAAACCTACAATTTATGCAACTCATTGCCCTGAATGTAATACTGCATTGGTTAGAACAGCAGGAGATGCAAAACATTATTGTAAAAATGAATTTGGTTGTGCACCACAAATAACAGGTAGAATTCAGCATTTTATTTCTAGAAAAGCCATGGATATTGATGGTTTAGGTGGCGAAACTGTAGATTTGTTAAGGAAAGAAAATTTAATTTCTAATTATGCAGATTTATACGATTTAAAAGTAGAACAAATTGTGCCTTTAGAACGTATGGCAGAAAAATCTGCTCAAAACATGATTTTAGGAATAGAGAAATCAAAAGAAATTCCGTTTGAAAAAGTACTTTTTGCTTTGGGAATTAGATTTGTTGGTGAAACTGTGGCTAAAAAATTAGCAAAACATTTTAAATCTATAGAAAATTTAATGGCAGCTTCTTTTGAAGAATTAATCAATGTAGATGAAATTGGTGATAGAATTGCACAAAGTATTATTGATTTTTCTGCTGATGAAGGAAACGTAAATCTCATAAACCGACTAAAATCGGTTGGTGTACAATTGGCTGTTTCTGCAGAAAGTTTAGCAAATCAAACCAACAAATTAGAAGGACAAATATTTGTAGTTTCTGGGGTTTTTCATCAAATGTCTAGAAACGAATTGAAAAAAGCCATAGAAGATAATGGTGGAAAAGTAAGTTCTTCAATCTCTAAAAAGACCAATTTTATAGTTGCAGGAGATAACATGGGACCTTCAAAATTAACAAAGGCACAAGATTTGGACGTAACAATTATTTCTGAACAAGATTTTGTAAATAAAATCAGTTAAATAGAATTTTGGCATTTATTTTGTTTCTAAAAACCTAAGAAAACTAATCATTTAAAACCTTTGAAAACTATTATTTACATATTGCTATTATTTTTATCGGCATTTGCTTTTTCGCAAAAGCAAGAGGCAGATTCTTTGCCAACAAATACCAATGTAGACGATTATATTTTTGTAAAACCAGGAGATTCTGTGGTTATTCAATTGAAAGAAATTACCTTATTGCCAAAACCAAAATTCAATTCTAAAAAAGACATTCGTTATTATTTGTGGTTTAAAAGAAAAGTGTTTAAAGCATATCCATTTGCACAATTGGCATCTGAAAGGTTAGATTCTTTAAATAATAGGTTAACTAAAATTTCATCCAAAAGAAAAAGGAAAAAGTATACCAAACAAATACAGAAATATGTAGAAGGAGAGTTTACAGACCAAATAAAAAAAATGACGACTACAGAAGGTCGTTTGCTTATCAAACTAATTCATAGACAAACAGGTAAAACTGCGTTTGATAATATTAAGGCAGTAAGAAATGGTTGGAAAGCATTTTGGTACAACACCACAGCCAATGTGTTTAAATTATCTTTAAAAGACACCTATAATCCTGCAGTTGTAAATGAAGATTTTTTAATAGAACAAATTTTACAACGTGCATTTGAAGATGGCAGATTAATTGCACAAAAATCGAAATTAGAGTTTGATTTTTTAGAAATAGCCACAAAGAAAAAAAGCGTAGTAAATGTAGAAGAGTATAAAGCTATGTTTGCAAAAATGCGAAAGAAAAAGAATAAAAAAAAGAAGATAAAGTAATGCTTTAGCTTATTATTTCGCCAGTTTTACAAGGTTTAGAAGGCTTAAGTAAAACCACGTTACCTGCAGTATTGTAAATTCCCAAAACCAAAACTTCACTCATAAAATTTGCTATTTGTCTGGGTTTAAAATTTACAATGGCACTTATTTGTTGATTTAAAAGTTCTTCTTTTGTGTATAAATTTGTTATTTGTGCGCTAGATTTTTTTATGCCCAAAGCGCCAAAATCAATTTTTAATTGATATGCTGGTTTTTTAGCTTTTGCAAAATCATTTACACTAATAATAGTGCCAATTCTAATATCAACTTTTAAAAAATCATTAAAAGAAATTTCTGGTTTCTTTTCCATAGAAATTAAAATTATTTTTTAAATAATTTTTGAATTACCCAAAGTGGTCCTATCAATAAAAATTGTAAATCTTTTATAAAAGAAGGTTTTTTTCCTTCCACTTTATGGCCCCAAAATTGACCAATCCAACCTACAACAAAAATAGCAATAGATGCAAAAAGTAAATTCGTGTGGTGTCCCAACCAAAAATTACCAACTATGCAAATAAGCATTACAAAAAGCATATTTAAGAAATACCAAAAACCTAATTGTAAGTAAAATAAAGAAATTATAAGACCAACTACCACTGCCCAATTTTCAAAAATGGGATTATAAAGACCAAAATTTTCTTCTAAAATAATTGTAGGAATACTCACTAAAAACCCAACAACACTAAAGAAAATTATGGGTACACAAATATAATGTACCAATTTGTTGGTTTCGTTTTGATGACTAATAGCGTATTCATTAAACCATTGTTCTGCAGTTTTCATAAATTAAAAAGTATAATTTAAAGATAATAATTATTTTGAATAAGTGAAATACGAATTGTTATAATGTGTTAAAAATAATTTTGTTTAATTAATATTAATTATTTTTAAACAAAATTTTTAAATTATGAAAGTTTCTATTTTTACCTACATAGCCATTACAACAGTAATTTTGTTTTTTGTAACGGTTTTGGCATCATTAAATTTTTCTTTTAGTTGGGTGTTTTATTTGACGGTTATTGGGCAATTGTTTGTGTTAATTATGGTGTACAAAGTTTTAAAAGACAAGTATACAACTAGCAAAACATTCGAAGATTTTTACGAAGATCATCCAATTCCTAAAGAAAATTTTAGGTAATTAGGTAAAGTGCATTTCAGAATTATTTTTAAATTAAAATATGTAATTCCTAATCGATTGAAAAAAAGAAAATTTAAATAATTTGTTTACTGAGCAAAGAAGTTACATCTTTTTGATTTAAATGTGTTTGTCAACTTTACTTTTATCACATACTTTCTACAAATTCTAAAAATACTTTTTTGTGCAATTCTAAATCTAATTTTGCAGAAAGAGATGTTCTTACAATATAATCTTTATCACCTTCTTTAGTAGTACCTTGTGTAGATGTTGCAGGTATGGTCCAATAACAACCTTTCAATTGGCCATAACTCACACAAAATTTACTTTCATCTGGAATTCTAGAAATCATTAAATTGATTAATTTCAAATTTAACGCTCTTTTATAGGTTTCTTTTTCTGCTGCAGAATTTCCTTTTGTAGGTAAATCTAAAGAAAAAACAGAAGGCATAAAGCCTTGTTTTGCCAGTTCTTCTGAAACAAAATTAATTTTAGCTTTGGGTAAAACGGCTTTAATATAATTTACAAAATCTCTTGTGTTTAGATAAGCATCTGCAATACGTTTGTTCATAGAAGGCAATTGCGCAGCTAAGACCTCATATTGAAATGCAGTTGCTTCATTATTACAAATGGCTAAATGTTTGGCTATATTTTGCATTAAATAAGAAGCATTTTCATTAGAAACACAATAACCAGCAGTACATTTTCCACCACTAGGAAACTTAGAGCCACTTGCATAAGCAATGGTTTTTACAGTAGATAATATTTTATTTTCACCTAAAAATAAGTAATTAGGACAAAAAGTTTGGTCTAAAATAAATACAGTACCAATTGCTTTAGCACCTGTTTTTGTAACTCTTTCTTTCGCTAAAACAGCTTTTAAATCTTCTAAATTTGGTACTTCAACCCTTGGGTTTGTAGGAATTTCTGCAATAATATAAGCTATGGCGTCTTCGTTTGCAATTTTATCTAAAACAGTTTCAAGACTGTTTACCATATCATTTTCACCATCTACAGGTAAATCTACAATGGCAACATTGTTAATACAGGCAGCCACACGTCTTGCTTGGTCATTTGTGCCACCATAGCAATTGGGCGGCACAACAAATTTTATAGCTTTTTTAGGATGTTTTTGTTGCGCATCAGCAACTAAACCCATCATAATTGCATATTGCATAGATAAACCACTAGAAGCTACTAATGGTTTTGTGGTAGTTCCTGTAATTTGTTGTAATAAATTATTTACACTTTTTTTATTTTGTTCAAACGCGTCTGTATCCAGTTTATTTTTAACACCAGAAACCAAATTTTGTAAGGCTAGTAAACAATTTTCTGGTGTTATAGCAATAGATTCTCTTCTTCGTACATGCTGAATTGCTGCAACGTATTTTGTGTTCTTTGTTTCATTGATCAATAAAACACTGCCCAATGTAGTGTTGGTATTTACGTAAAAATCGATATTGTTGGTTAACTTAAAATTGGTAATATGCTCTTTTTCTTGAATAAAAATAGTACTTCCATTAAAAGCAGGTATAGCTTCACCTTGTTTAACTTTTACAATTTCAAAATTAAAATTGTAAACAGTTTTTAAAGTTTTTTCATCAAAATTGGCTGGTAATGCAGTGGTGTAAAGAATTCTAGTTTTTGTATTTGATAGTAGGTTTTCTCTTAAAATGGCCAAAATTGGCATTGTTTTAGAGTCAAAAGCAATTACATTTTCATTGGGTAATTGTTGTGTTTTGGCAACAAACCATTCCAAAACACAAGAAAGGGGATGGCCTAATCTTATATAATCATAAGCCGTTGGCAAATTAGCTAAGGCTTTTGTGTTTGTACTATTGTTTTCAAACAAAGAATTGAAACCTTCTAAAAAAGCTGTTTTGGCCAATTTTTCATTGTAAATATCCAAACGATGCGTGGTAAGTTTTAGCCAATCTTCTGGTATGTTTTTTAATACATTTGTTATAAAATCTATGGTTTGTTGAATTGGCATTTCAGTTCGTTTTTTATCAAATCAAAGATATAATAATTCCCTTTTTTTTCTGAAGTATTAAAGGCTAATTATTTACTAATAACTTTATCTGTTATGGTGTTTAAAGCATTGCTAATCTTTTCTAAAACAGCATCATTTCCTTGTATATTGTGTCTTTCTTTTAAGTATAAAGGACTGTTATATGCAATTTTAGTTGCATTATCACTACCTAAATATACTATTATTTTTTGAGGTAAATCTAGGCCAATTGTTTGGTTTTCTTGCATTAAAGGAGTTCCTAATTTGGGATTTCCAAATAGTATAATTCGCGTGTCATTCAATTTTAAATCTACAGAAGCTGCGTTATTGCTATGATTTAATTGTAGTAGTATTTTTAAATTTGGATTGTTTTCTAAAATTGTTTTTAATTTTGTGTAGGTAGTTTCTACATTAAAAGGGCTGGTTTTAATAATAAGTCCGTTGTTCATCTTTTTAGTATTACATGATATTAAAATAAGGCTGTATAAAATAATCCATTTGATAGATTTCATTGTGATATGGTTTTTATTTTTGGGTTTGACGCTTTTTTAGCTATTCAATTACATTATTAAGCTTGTTATTTTAGTTCCTTAAAAACAAAGCCAATTTACTTTTTTTCTACAAGCTTTTATTTTTCTAAAGTAAAACTTTTTGGTTTGGTGTTCTTATTTTACTTGTTTTAATTAAAATTATTTGGCTTGTAAACTTGTTAGACCTAAAGTTTTTATTGATTTACTTTTGCAAAATCATCATTTTCAAAGTGATTTTTTACCATATTTTTCGATTTTCAACAATAAGTTTAAATGGATGTATTTTTGTTGTTTTGTAGCAGTTTAGATTGAATAATGTGTTTTAAAAACGATAAGCCCTAGATTTTAAAACAATTGAATCATCTTAAAAACAAAAAGGGAAACGCTTCAAAATAACTACTATACATATTGAATTAGCAACAAAATCGAATCTAAACTTTATAAAGTTGAATAATAGAATTATTTCTAAAAATAAAATGAATTACAGAAGCAAATGGTATTATAATCTATAAATTTGTAATCAATTAAAAATGCAAAAGAATATGTTTAAAGGAGTAATTTTTGATTTAGATGGCACGCTTGTAAACTCTTTAGGAGATATTACTAATGCCATAAATACAGTGTTAAAAACACACAATTTTCCAACACTTACCGTTCAAGAATGTCAAAGTTTTATTGGTCATGGTGTTAAAGATTTGGTGGTAAAAGCTTTACCTAAAGATCACAGGAGTGATGAATGGATTAACCGTTGTTTTCATGAAATGTTGGCGGTTTACAGAGACAATTGCACAATAAAAACAGAATTGTACCCTGGTATTAGTAATTTGTTGGATGAGTTAACAGCGCGTAAACTAAAGTTAGCCGTATTTTCTAATAAAGCAGATGAACTTACTAAAAAGGTTGTAAAAGCAGTGTGTTCTAAATGGAATTTTGAAGTTGTAGAAGGTTTAAAAATAGAAGCGCTAAAAAAACCAAATCCTACTGTTGCCATAGAAATTAGTAAAAAGTTAAACATACCTGCAGAACAACTTATTTTTGTTGGAGATACAGATGTAGATATAATTACAGCTAAAAAATCAAATATGTATCCCGTTGGCGTAGTTTGGGGCTACAGAACTAAAGAAGAATTAGTTTTAAGCGGAGCAAAGTATATGTTAGAAAACCCGCTAGATTTAATTCAGCTTTTAGAAAGCAACAAAGCTTCATAATTATTTGTATTTTTTTAGCAAAAACTAGTGTATTTTTTAAATATCATTTTAAAGTGATGTTTTCTTTGCGTTATTATTACATTTTATAAGAATGTGTACTATTTTAGTTTTAATGAAATTATGATCTTAATAAAAGAAAAATTAATTTTCTAAAAAGTATAGACGTCATATTTTAAAACAATTTAAATTATTGATAAACAGTATTATAAAGTTAAATTTAACCGTTAGAAATAATACTTGAACCCTGATTTTTATAGTTTAAACTCAATAAATCCTTATTTTTGAAGTTAGAATATAATTTCAAGAAAAAAAGCAAAAAAAATGGCAAATACATTATTTGACAAAGTATGGGATTCACACGTTGTACGTAAAGTTAAAGACGGACCAGATGTGTTTTTTATAGATCGTCATTTTATCCATGAAGTTACAAGTCCTGTAGCTTTTTTAGGATTAGAAAGTAGAG
The DNA here is from genome assembly GCF_947495205.1 of uncultured Polaribacter sp. Taxonomy (GTDB): domain Bacteria; phylum Bacteroidota; class Bacteroidia; order Flavobacteriales; family Flavobacteriaceae; genus Polaribacter. Next base: position 93,468 of record NZ_CANLXV010000003.1, read on the forward strand.
GAAACAGTGTTGTATATCCTGCAAAAACTTTTGCAACTGCAGATCATAATACACCAACAATAAATCAGCATTTACCAGTAGCAGACGCTTTGTCTGCAAATCAATTAGATGCTTTAGAAAAAAATGCAGCAAAACACGGTATTTCTCACTGGGGTTTAGGTGATGAAAATAACGGAATTGTGCATGTTGTAGGTCCAGAAAACGGAATTACGTTACCAGGAGCTACCATTGTTTGTGGAGATTCTCATACATCAACTCACGGAGCTTTTGGTGCTATTGCTTTTGGTATTGGTACTTCTGAAGTAGAAATGGTGTTGTCTACACAATGTATAATGCAACCAAAACCAAAATCGATGCGTATTAACGTAAACGGTAAATTAGGTTTAGGTGTTACTCCTAAAGATGTTGCTTTATATATAATTTCTAAGCAAACCACTTCTGGCGCAACAGGTTATTTTGTTGAATATGCTGGTGATGTTTTTGAAAACATGTCTATGGAAGGACGAATGACTGTTTGTAACTTATCCATAGAAATGGGTGCCAGAGGAGGAATGATTGCTCCAGATGAAAAAACATTTGAATATTTAAAAGGACGTTCTCAAACGCCAAAAGGAGCAGATTGGGACAAAGCCATGAAATATTGGGAAACTTTATATTCTGAAGACGATGCAAAATTTGATGTAGAATTTAATTATGATGCAGCAGATATTGAACCAATGATTACTTATGGTACAAACCCAGGAATGGGAATGGGTGTTACAAAATCTATTCCAAATGCAGAAAATGTAGAAGGTGGTGTAGAAACGTACAAAAAATCTCTAGGATATATGTCTTTTAGTGAAGGCGATGCTATGATTGGTAAAGAAATAGACTTTGTGTTTTTAGGTTCTTGTACTAATGGTAGAATAGAAGATTTTAGAGCATTTTGTTCTATTGTAGAAGGACGTAAAAAAGCAGATAATGTTACAGCTTGGTTGGTACCAGGTTCGCATAAAGTTGTAGATCAAATAAAAGCAGAAGGTTTAGATAAAATTATAGACGAGGCAGGTTTTGTATTAAGAGAACCAGGTTGTTCTGCATGTTTGGCAATGAATGATGATAAAATTCCATCAGGGAAATTATCTGTTTCTACTTCAAATAGAAATTTTGAAGGAAGACAAGGACCAGGATCTAGAACATTATTAGCATCTCCATTAGTAGCAGCAGCATCTGCAGTTGAGGGAGTTGTTACAGATCCAAGAACGCTTCTTGTTTAGTTTGCAGTTCCAAGTAAGCAGTATTCAGTCAAAAACTGATCTTCTGTTTATTTAATAATATTTACAATAAATAAAATTACTGCCAACTGAATACTGGCAGAACGAATACTTAAAAACATGGCTTACGATAAATTTAATGTACTAACAAGTACAGCATATCCATTACCAACAGAAAATGTAGATACAGATCAAATTATTCCTGCGCGTTTTTTAAAAGCTACAGAGCGTAAAGATTTTGATATCAATTTTTTTAGAGATTGGAGATTTGAACAAGATGGAACACCAAAACCAGATTTTCCATTGAATAAAGAAATATATGCAGGTTCTAAAATTTTAGTAGGAGGTAGAAACTTTGGTTCTGGTTCTTCTAGAGAGCATGCAGCTTGGTCTGTGTATGATTTTGGTTTGCGTTGTGTAATTTCTTCTGCATTTGCAGATATTTTTAAAAACAACTGTTTAAATGTTGGGGTTTTACCTGTACAAGTTTCTCCAGAATTTGCAGATACTTTGTTTGATGCTATTATGGCAGATCCAAAAACAGAAATTAAAGTAGATTTACCTAACCAAACCGTTACTTTAGTAGCAACTGGTCAATCAGAATCTTTTGATATCAATAGCTATAAAAAAGACAATATGTTAAATGGTTTTGATGATATTGATTATTTAAAAAATATCGAAAATGAAATTTCTGCATTTGCAGAAACAAGACCGTTTTAAAGAAAATAATCTTTTACAAACTCAAAGAAACATACAGTTTACTAATGATAAGCTTACTTAAAAATGTTGCACTGAGTTTGTAAAAGTGATTTAAGTTGAAACTGTTATTTCTGTAGAAGTAGGAATCGGATAAAAATTGTACAAGATTTGTTATTTCATTCAAAACAAGAAATCACATAAAGTTGCATCATTTTTAAAACCAATATTATAAGATTTCTCTTAAAGTCTAAATGACAGAGTTCTCTTTTTTGTTCTTTTGATAAATAAAAAATAATGGCCAAAAGAAAAATAGAAATAATGGATACGACACTGCGTGATGGCGAACAAACATCAGGAGTGTCGTTTTCAGTTTCCGAAAAACTAACAATTGCTAAACTATTGTTAGAAGAATTAAAAGTAGATCGTTTAGAAATCGCCTCTGCTCGTGTTTCTGATGGTGAATTAGAAGCAGTAAAAAAGATTACTGCTTGGGCAACTACTGCTCAATTTTTAGAAAAAATAGAAGTGTTAACCTTTGTTGATGGCGGAAAATCTATAGATTGGCTGTTAACTTCTGGTGCTAAAGTACAGAATTTATTAACCAAAGGTTCTTTAAATCACTTAACCCATCAACTTAAAAAAACACCCAAACAACATTTTGCAGATATCAAAGCAAACATTGCTTTAGCCGCAAAAAACGGCATTAAAACTAATGTTTATTTAGAAGATTGGTCTAACGGAATGCGAGATTCTAAGGCTTATGTTTTTGAATATTTAGATTTTTTGGTTACCCAAGATATTGAGCGTATTTTATTACCAGATACTTTAGGTGTGTTAACACACACAGAAACGTATAATTATATTACAGAAGTTCGAGAAAAATACCCAAATGTACATATCGATTTTCATGGTCATAATGATTATGATTTGGGTGTTGCCAATGTTCTGGAAGCTGTAAAAGGAGGTGCAGATGGTTTGCATTTAACCATAAACGGTATGGGAGAACGTGCAGGAAATGCACCAATGGCAAGTGTTATTGCTGTTATTAATGATTTTTTAAAGGAAGTTGAAGTAAATGTTAACGAAACTGCTTTAAATAAAGTAAGTAAGTTGGTAGAAACGTTTTCAGGATTTAGAATACCTGTAAATAAACCGGTTGTGGGTGCTAATGTTTTTACACAAACAGCAGGAATCCATGCAGATGGAGACAATAAAAAGAATCTTTATTTTAATGATTTAATGCCAGAGCGTTTTGGCAGAAAACGAAAATATGCTTTAGGAAAAACTTCTGGAAAAGCTAATATTCAAAAGAATTTACAAGATTTGGGCTTAAGCTTAAATGATGAAGATTTAAAGAAAGTTACCAAAAGAATTATAGAATTAGGAGATAAAAAAGAAGTGGTTTCTCAAGACGATTTACCTTATATAATTTCTGATGTTTTAGATTCTGATACCATAGAAAAACGTGTGGTTGTAGAAAACTATGTTTTAGGCCATGCAAGAGGTATGAAACCGTCTACAACTTTACAATTAAGGGTAGAAGGTGTGCAATATGAAGCACATGCACAAGGAGACGGACAATTTGATGCATTTATGAATGCATTGCGTAAATTGTACAAAACGCATAGCAAAAAAGACTTACCAGATTTAATAGATTATGGAGTTAGAATTCCTCCTGGTAGTCACTCAGATGCTTTATGTGAAACCATTATTACTTGGAAAAGAAACGAAAAAGAATTTATAACACGTGGTTTAGATTCAGATCAAACAGTATCTGCTATTAAAGCCACAGAAAAAATGTTGAATATAATTTAAAATAGCTGTCATTACGAAGGAAGAATAACTGAAGTAATCTTTGTTTAATTATCAGATTGCTTCTTACCTCGCAAAGACTAAATAACAAACAAACATGAAATTAAATATCGCATTATTAGCCGGAGACGGAATTGGACCAGAAGTAATAGATCAAGCAGTAAAAGTATCTGATGCTGTTGCAAAAAAGTTTAATCATGAAATTACTTGGAAACCAGCCTTAACAGGTGCTGCTGCCATTGATGCAGTTGGAGAACCTTACCCTGATGAAACGCATGAAATTTGTGTATCTTCAGACGCTGTATTGTTTGGTGCAATTGGGCATCCAAGATTTGATAATGATCCTTCTGCAAAAGTAAGACCAGAACAAGGTTTGCTTAAAATGCGTAAAAAATTAGGTTTATTTGCAAATGTTAGACCAACATTTACATTTCCTTCATTATTAGATAAATCACCTTTAAAAAGAGAACGTATTGAAGGTACAGATTTGGTTTTTTTACGTGAATTAACAGGTGGAATTTACTTTGGTGAAAAAGGTAGAAGAGACGAAGGAGAAACAGCTTATGACAATTGTGTTTACACAAGAGCAGAAGTGCAAAGAATTGCAAAAAAGGGTTTTGAATTGGCAATGACACGTGGTAAAAAATTATGTTGTGTAGACAAAGCTAATGTTTTAGAAACTTCGAGATTATGGAGAGAAACAGTGCAGGCAATGGAAAAAGATTATCCAGAAGTTGAGGTTGCTTATGAGTTTGTAGATGCAGTGGCTATGCGTTTGGTACAATGGCCAAATAGTTATGATGTTTTAATTACAGAAAACTTGTTTGGAGATATTTTAACAGATGAAGCTTCTGTAATTTCTGGTTCTATGGGTTTAATGCCTAGTGCTTCTTTGGGAACAGATATTGGTTTGTTTGAGCCAATTCATGGTTCTTACCCACAAGCAACAGGTTTAAACATTGCCAACCCAATGGCTACCATTTTATCTGCAGCCATGATGTTTGAAAACTTTGGTTTACAAGAAGAAGGAAAAGCCATTAGAGATGCTGTAAACAATGCTTTAGATAAAGGTATTGTAACAGAAGATTTAGCAGATGGAGGTAAAGCTTACGGAACCAAAGAAGTAGGAGATTGGTTAGCCGAAAATATCTAGAAATAGATTTATAAAGAATTGAAAAGCGCTCTAAAAAGAGCGCTTTTTTAGTTTTGTAAAGCGAAAGTTAAAAATGTAGAACTGCCTTTTCAAATAAAAAACTCTCAAGTTTTCACTTGAGAGTTTTTCTGTTTTTTAAAAATAAAAACAATTTACATTGCGCCCCATTCTTTTAAAGAAGCTTTGTTCATTTTTACATAACCAGCATTGTTTGCTTTTTCCGCTAATGCTAAAGATTGTTTTGCGGCAGCAATGGCAGTAGCTGTTTTACCTGCTTTTGCATGTATTAAAGATTGTTGTCTTAAAAACCAAAAACGAGGCTTGTCAGATGTCATTTTTACAGCAGTATCAATCCATTCTTGTGCTTTATTAATGTCTTTTCCTGCTTGTAAATAATATACAGCTGCGCCATACATATCGTTTGCAGTTGGCCCGTTCATTACTTTATTAATACTACTAGAAACCATTTTATCTGTTGGCGTTTCAAATTTTAAACCTACATAAGTGTTTTCCCACATGATACCTAAAACTGCAGAATTGTTGGTTAAATCATCAAAAGTAATGGTAAAAGTTTCAATGGTAGATTTTACTTTTTGAGCATCTACAGTTACTTTTGCAGCAACTTTAGCATCATCCCAATTTCTTGGTGTTCCCCAGTTTGTAGCGTCTGTATACAACATAATATCCCAAGTTTTTTTACCAGGAATGGTGTATACAGCATAAGTACCCGCTTTTAGCGTTTTACCATTAACCATAAAATCTGTAGAGAAGGTTAATTTGGTATTTGCATTAGCACCTGTTCTCCAAACTTTACCATAATCTTGTAGACCTCCAAAGATTGTTCTTCCTTTCATACTTGGTCTAGAGTATTCTAAAGTTACATCTGTTAACCCAACTTTCTGCTCAATCTTTTGAGATGGACTTGGTGCAGGAGTTTCAATTTGTGCATTGGTTACATAAGTTACAGCCAATACAAATAAGCTTAATATTATTTTTTTCATGATATAAATTATTATTTGCTTCAAAATTACAATTTCAAAAAACTGAATCTGTTAACAAAAGCTTAAATTAAAGTGCTGTATCTTTGCTTTAATAATTTTAGAAATAGTTATTATAAAAATGGATAAAATAAGTATTTTAGGCTGTGGTTGGTTAGGGAAACCCTTGGCAGTTTCTTTTTTAGAAAGTGGTTTTTCTGTTAAAGGATCTACAACTTCTATAGATAAAATTAAAGTTTTAGAAAAGCTAAATATTGAAACCCATTTAGTAAACATTACAGAAGTAAAAGGGTTAAATGCTTTTTTAGATGCTGATATTTTAATAATTGCCATAACTTCCAAAGATATTGATGCTTTTAAAAATTTAATTGCTCAAATACAAGAATCAACAATTAAAAAGGTGATTTTTATAAGTTCTACGTCTGTTTATCCTAGAAAAAATAAGGTTATGAATGAGGAAGATGAGGTTGTAGAAAATCATCCTTTAGTAACTATTGAAAATTTATTTACAGAAAACACTTTTTTTACAACAACAATTATACGTTTTGCAGGTTTATTTGGTGGCGATAGACATCCTGCAAATTGGTTTAAAAATGGTAGAAAAATTCCACAACCTAAAGGTTTTGTAAATATGATTCATAGAGAAGATTGTATTGCTATTATTCAAGAAATTATCAAACAAAATTGTTGGAATACTACGTTTAATGCTTGTGCAAATCATCATCCTACAAGAAAAGATTTTTATTTGAACGCAAGAGCAAGTAAAGGTTTAGAAATGCCTGTTTTTGAAGATAATGAAGTGTATGAATGGAAAATTATTGGTTCTAAAAGGGTACAAGATGTTTTAGGATACACTTTTAAACATGATAATTTATTGCAGATATAAGTTGGTTGTTTCAACTTAAAGATGCAGCATTTTATTAAAAGTTTACAAGTTTTTTCTTTCAAAAAAAAATGCCGTATAAAGTTTTCTAATGAAGATAACTGCCAATTGTTAACTGTACTTTATTTTTCTAAAATAATTAAAAATAAAGCCGAAAGCAAATAACAAAACTAAGGGCAAGCCAACATTTAAAAATTGCCAAAAACTACGTTCTTTAAACGTTTTTTGTTTGTCTAACATTCTAATCTGTAAAGATTTGTTTCTCAAGGTCATTAAGCCAGCATCGTCTAACAAATAATCTACAGCATTTAGCAGAAAATCTTTATTTGAAAAAGTTTGGTTGGTCCATTTATCACGATTTAAATCAAATGGTTTTCCTTTTAAAAGTTGATTTTTACTAACATCGCCATCAGCAATTACAATCATTTTATTAGCTGTAGACTTTTCTTTAAATAAATTGGTTACAAAAGGTTTTACACGGTTTTTGTATGCCGAATTAAATTCGCCTTCTAACAAAACAGAGAATAGTTGATAACCACTTTTATAATCACTTTCTACCACTTCATTGGCAATAGACTGTAGCTCAATTATGGCTGGTGTACCTATTTTTTGTGTTAATAAAGAACTAACCAGTAAAGGTGTTTTTTTAAGATTGTTTTTTAAGGTATCTATTTGATTTGCAAATTGTAATCTTAAATTACCAATATTTTTGGTAATGGGATGTTTTGCATTACCATTTACCAACGGATGATAAAACCAATCTAAATTTTTAAACTGTGTTTGGTTGCCAATAACACCTGTAGCTACTGGTATTTGTGCGCTATATAAATCTTTTACCAAAGCATTATTAATTCTTATGCCGTAAGCAAATAACAAATCGGTTAAATTTAAATCTACTGGATAGGCTAGCATTTTACCATTATTGGCTAAACTATCTTGTTCAGCTTGTAAATTGTCTAACATCCACAAAGTTTTACCACCATTTGTAATAAATTGATCTAACGTAAATTTTTCTTTTTCAGTAAACGCCTGTGTAGGTTTTGTAATTATAGCCAAGTCTAAATTGTTTAAATCTGTTAAGGTTTGTTGGGCATTACTAGCAACAGAATCTAAAGTAAATTTGGCTAATCTGTATTTTTTAGCAACTTGGCTTAAAAAACTATATTGATAAATGTCTTCCAATTGACCATTACCTGTTATAATGGCAATTTTTTTTCTTTGTTTTGACGTAACATTGTTAATTGCATTAGCAAAACCATATTCTAAATTTTCTATAGCTTTTTGCAATTGTTCTTCCTGTGATGTTGCAATGGCAGTTGGTAATAGAGATACAATTTCAGTTTTTTTACCATAATTTATTGCTGCCCAAGGAAAAATAATGGCTTCAGATAATTTGCCATCCTCTTCCACAGTTAATTGACTTGGCATCATGCCTTTTTTTATCAATTTTTCTCTTATATTATCTGGGTTTTTAAAAGAAAAGGTAATGTTTTTATTTACAGCACTTAATTCTTCTAAATATTGGCGTGTTTCTGTTTGTAGTCTTTTAAATTCTGATGGGAATTCGCCTTCTAAATAAACAGTGATGTACAAAGATTTATCAACCTTATTTAATACCGTTTTTGTAGTTTTAGAAATGCTGTAACGCTGGTCTGCTGTTAAATCAAATCGTTTATAAAAAGATTGGCTTATAAAATTTAAAGCAAATAAAACGATAAATAAAATTGCCGTATTTTTTAGATTTTTATTCATTGTCTAATTTGGTTTTAGTAATAAATAAAAAGAAAAAGGTTACACTTACAAAGTAAATTAAATCTCTAGTGTCTATAACACCTCTAGAAATACTTTTAAAATGTTGATGAATTCCAAAATTTTTAAGGCTTAAATTATTATCAACCAAATTAGCAATAGCATCAAAACCGTAATAAAAAAAGAACGTGATAAAAACACCTAAAATAAAAGCCACAATTTGGTTTTTAGATATTGTGGACGTAAATAAGCCAATGCTAGTATAGCTTGCTGCTAAAAAAAGTAAACCAATATAAGACCCTATAGTACTACCAAAATCTAAGTTTCCTGCAGGATTTCCTAAACTATAAATGGTATAAACATAAGTAAGTGTTGGTAATAAAGCAATAATAACAAGTAGGAGTGAAGCCCAAAATTTACCCAATACAATTTGCCAATTAGAAATGGGTTTTGTTTGAAGTAATTCTATGGTTCCTGTATTTAATTCTTCTGAAAAACTTTTCATAGTAATTGCAGGTATTAAAAACAAAAACACCCAAGGAGCTAAATAAAAAAACGGATTTAAATCTGCAAAACCTGCATTTAGAATATTAAAATCGTCTTTAAAAATCCAAAGAAACAAGCCATTAACTAACAAGAAAACCCCAATTACCAAATACGCAATTGGGCTTGCAAAAAATGAGTTGAATTCTTTTTTTAGTATTGCTATCAAATTTTATTATTTATTTTTAAGAGTTTCTAAAGTTTTTTTAATTTCCAAATTCTATTATCTGGTATACCCAAATCTCTTCTTTCTGGTTGATATTTAAAATGATGTTTCTCTAACAACGCAATAGAAGCTAAATTATTTTTATGGGTAAAAGCTTCTATCGTTTTTAGTTTTAATTTACTAAAACCAAACTGTAAAACAGCTTTTAAAGCTTCACTCATTATTCCTTTGTTTTGATATTTTGGCTTTAGTTTGTAACCAATTTCAGCATATTGATCTGCTGTAGAAATTTGGTGTAAAACAATACTGCCAATAGTTTGTTTTTCGAATTTTATCAACCAAAAAACACGACTTTTATTTTTATAAAGCTGATCAAAATTCATAATAAAAGTTTTGGCTTCAGCTAAAGTTTCAACTCTTTTAGTTACTATAAACTTGTTAATTTCTTCGCTTGAACGCAGTTTAAAAACTGCTGTAACGTCGTTATGGTTATTTAAATCCGGCTTTTTTAAAACTAAGCGTTCCGTTTTTATTTCAGGAAAAATTTTAAAGTCGAAATTCATTTCACCACTTTTATTTTGCTGCTTCATAATTTAAAGAAACTAAACCAAACTTGCTTTCTTATCAACACTCCAAGCTTCTGGTTTATTGTTAAAGTAGGTTTTGGTTTCTTGCCAAGTTTCTTTAAAGAAAACTGAATTTCTATAATTTTCTAAATCAGATGCTGTTTGCCAATAAGAATAGGTAAAAAAGATTTCAGTATTATTTTTGTCTTGATATAGTTCTAACAATTGGCATCCTTTAGAAGCTTTTATGCGTTCTTTTTTGGCTTCAAACATTTCTAAAAATGCAGGAATATGCTTTTTGTGAAAACTCATTTTTACAATTCTTACCAACATATATTTATTTACTTTAAGGTAATATATTCCTCTTTAGGTTCATTAATAAAATTAATGGTAATAGCATCTCTATAATCTAAACCCAATAAAGAACTTGCGCCACCAACAGTGCCCAAATTACTCCTATAAATGGCTAATTCTAAAAAAGAGGCAGAATTAAAAAGGGCTAACTTGTGCCCTTCATATTGTTGGTTGGTATATGCAGGGTTGCTAGCAACTTCATTATATTTCGTAAAAATTTTAGTAAAAATGTGCTTTTTTGCTAAAATTTGATAGTTTCTTCCTTTACCAATATCTGTAAACATTTTTTTGGTAATGTTGGTTATGGCATTTCCATAATTATCAATATAAATAATACCACCAATAATTTGTGTTTCTTCTTGGTTTGCTTTGGGTTGTATTTCTATAATTTTTTTAAAATCTGTTATTTCTTTTCCAATAACTGCCAAATTTCCGCCTCTGGCGATAAAACAAGCCACTTGCACAAAAACGTCTAAAACCGGAAAACTACTTTCTATTCTATCATGAATATTAATTTCTACAATTCTAGATGGTTTAATTTCTGAGGCAATCATAGCAATTAATCCGTTGTCTGGACACACAAAAAAATGACCATCTAATTCTAAAGCAATATGTTTATTGTGTATGCTCAATTCAGAATCTACACCAACAATATGTATGGTTCCTTTAGGAAAACTTTTATAAGAGTTTTTTAAAATATAAGCCGTTTGTGTAATGTTAAAAGGAGATATTTCGTGCGTAATATCAACAATTTTAGCTTCTGGTAATTCTGAATAAATTGCACCTTTAACAGCGCCAACAAAGTGGTCTTTTGTCCCAAAATCTGTAGTAAGAGTTATAAAAGACATGGTTATTTTTCTGTTAATTAAGTTGTGAAAAAGTTATTTGATATTTTATACAAATCTAGTGAATTTAGAAATTTTATTAGTTATTTTTATTTGAAATAAAATAACCTTTTCTAAAAAACAATAATTATTTGAACGAGCGCGTAATAGAGTTAGAAGAAGTAAATCCAAAAGATTTTTTTGGTGCCCATAATAGTACTATAGAACAATTAAAAAGATATTTTCCGAAATTGAAAATTGTGGCAAGAGGTGCTAAAATTAAAATTTATGGAGCTGTAGATGATTTAGATGAATTTGAAATTCGTTTAGAACGTTTAATTAGGTATTATGAACGCTACAATAAACTAGACGAAAATAGTATTGAGCGCATATTAACATCAACCGGAAATGAAGAAAAAACAACTGCCGCAAAAAACGCGAAAGATGTTTTGGTACATGGCGTTTCTGGTAAACTAATTAAGGCGCAAACTCAAAATCAGCGTAAAATGGTTAGTTTAATGGCTAAAAATGATATGCTTTTTGCTGTTGGTCCTGCTGGAACAGGAAAAACCTATACAGCCGTTGCTTTAGCTGTAAAAGCATTAAAAGAAAAAGAAGTTAGGCGTATTATTTTAACAAGACCTGCTGTAGAATCTGGCGAAAATTTAGGGTTTTTACCGGGCGATTTAAAAGAGAAATTAGATCCTTACATGCAACCTTTATATGATGGTTTAAGAGATATGATTCCGCATGAAAGATTAGAATCTTATTTAGAAAAAGGCGTAATACAAATTGCACCTTTAGCATTTATGCGTGGTAGAACTTTAGACAATGCATTTGTGATTTTAGATGAAGCCCAAAACACAACACATGCCCAAATGAAAATGTTTTTAACAAGAATGGGTAAAAGTGCAAAGTTTATAATTACAGGAGATCCTGGTCAAATAGATTTGCCAAGAAAACAAGTATCTGGTTTAAAAGAATCTTTATTGGCTTTAAAAGATATAGAAGGTATCGCTCAAGTATATTTAGATGATAAAGATGTGGTAAGGCATAAATTGGTTAAAAAAATAATTACTGCGTACAAAAGTATAGAAACAGAATAATGAAGTTTAAAAAGAAAAAATTAGATTTACAAGACTTATTCTATATTGCTTATTTGTATTTAATTATTTTAGGAATTGTTAGTGATGCTATTTTTTACGGAATTTTTGGAATTTCTTATTTAAATTATACAACCATTTTAGATGCTTTAATTTCTCCCATAAGTTTGTTAATAAACAATTGGGTATTGGCAGTTGCTCTAGGAATTATGTTTACTTTATTGTATGTGTATTTAACAAAATGGGCTCCAAAATTGTATAAAAAATTAAGGGTAAAGAAATGGTACCAAAAGTTGTATAATATTGAGAAATACGATAAAAGATATGCAGCTTTAGAAAATAAAAAGAATCTTTTACCAGGTTTAATGTTTTTGTTTTTTCTGTTGTTTGTTTCTATGAGAACTGGCTTGGGACTTGGTTTAAAGCACAAATATCAAGAGAAAGAAATTGTACCAAATTATACACTAATATTTAAAAATAATGAAAGATTAGATGTTAGAAAAGTTGGCCAAAATTCTGCATATTTCTTCTATTTTATTCCTGGAGAAAAAGTAATTACAGCAACACCAATTGCAGACAATTTAAAGCAAATAAAAGTATTGCAAAAGAAAAAGAAATAAAGCTAGAAAAGCGTATTTTTGCAGCCAGCAACCACAAAATAAAAACCATCAACTAAAAAAGATGAATACAATTAACGAAACAAATTTTAAGTTTCCCAAACAAAAATCTGTTTATAAAGGTAAGGTTAGAGAAGTTTATAATATAAATGACGACCTTTTGGTAATGATTGCCACAGATAGATTGTCTGCGTTTGATGTGATTTTACCGCGTCAAATTCCGTTTAAAGGACAAATTTTAAATCAGATTGCAACTAAAATGATGAATGATACCGCAGATATTGTTCCCAATTGGTTGATTGCAAATCCAGATGAAAATGTTGCTGTAGGGCATTTGTGCGAACCTTTTAAAGTAGAAATGGTAATTAGAGGTTATCTTTCTGGGCATGCTGCTAGAGAATATAAAGCAGGCAAAAGAATGCTTTGTGGTGTTGCAATGGCAAACGGTTTGGTAGAAAATGATAAATTTCCTGAACCTATAATAACACCTTCAACCAAAGCAGATAATGGTGAACATGATGAGGATATTTCTAGAGAAAACATACTTTCTCAAGGAATTGTTGCTGAAGAAGATTATATTGTTTTAGAAAAATATACCAGAGCTTTGTTTCAAAGAGGAACAGAAATAGCAGCAAAAAGAGGCTTAATTTTAGTAGATACCAAATACGAATTTGGTAAAACTAAAGAAGGTGAAATTGTATTGATAGATGAAATTCATACACCAGATTCATCGCGTTATTTCTATGCAGAAGGTTACCAAGAAAGACAAAATAAAGGAGAAGCACAAAAACAATTGTCTAAAGAATTTGTAAGACAGTGGTTAATAGAAAACGGTTTTCAAGGAAAAGAGGGCCAGCAAATTCCTGCAATGTCAGATGAAAAAATCTTAGAAATTTCTAATAGATATATAGAATTATACGAGCAAATTACAGGAGAAAGTTTCGTAAAAGCTTCCACAGAAAATGTGTTGCATAGAATTGAGAAGAATGTACTTCAATTTTTAGACAAATAAATTTTTAAAACTTTTACGATTTAAATAAACACTAATTTTAGTTTTATGTTTTTGGTTTTATTCAAAACTAATAACAAACAACTAACTAACAACTAACAACAAATAACTAACAATTAAAAAATGATTATAGAACCAAGAACAAGAGGCTTTATTTGTTTAACATCACATCCAACAGGTTGTGCGCAAAATGTAAAAGACCAAATAGCTTATGTAAAATCCAAAGGAAAAATAGAAGGTGCAAAAAAAGTATTAGTAATTGGCTCTTCTACAGGTTTTGGGTTGGCATCTAGAATAACCAGTGCTTTTGGTTCAGATGCTGCTACTATTGGTGTATTTTTTGATAAACCTGCCACAGAAGGCAGACCAGGTTCTCCAGGATATTACAACACTGCCGCTTTTGAGCAAGAAGCACATGCAGCAGGTTTGTATGCAAAAAGTATAAATGGCGATGCTTTTTCTAATGAAATAAAAGAGCAGGTTGTAAATTTAATTAAAGAAGATTTAGGTAAAATAGATTTGGTAATTTACAGTTTGGCTTCGCCAATTAGAAAACACCCAGTTAGTGGTAAAAGATTTAAATCTACTTTAAAACCAATAGGAGAAGTTTTTACCAATAAAACGGTAGATTTTCATACAGGTAACGTATCAGAAATTTCTATAAATCCTGCAGAAGGAGAAGATGTAGCAAATACAGTTACTGTAATGGGCGGCGAAGATTGGAAAATGTGGATGGATGCTTTGCAAGAAGCAAATGTTTTAGAAGAAGGTGCAACAACTGTTGCGTATTCTTACATTGGCCCAGACGTTACAAAACCGGTTTATAGAAATGGAACAATTGGTGCAGCTAAAGATCATTTAGAAGCCACAGCTTTTGAAATTGCAGAAGATTTAAAAACAATAGGAGGTAAGGCTTATGTTTCTGTAAATAAGGCATTGGTTACACAAGCAAGTTCTGCAATTCCTGTAATTCCATTATACATTTCTTTATTATTTAAAATAATGAAAGAAAAAGGAATTCATGAAGGTTGCATAGAACAAATACAGCGTTTGTATAGCCAACGCTTATTTGGTGGTAGTTTAGATTTAGATGATAAAGGCAGAATAAGAGTAGACGATTGGGAAATGCGTGAAGATGTACAAGCAGAAATTGCTGCACTTTGGCAAAAAGCAACTACAGAAAACTTAGCAGAATTAGGAGATTTAGAAGGCTACAGCAATGAGTTTTTTAAATTATTTGGCTTTAAAGTACCAGGAGTAGATTACACAGCAGATGTAAATGAAGTGGTTGCCATACCAAGTGAGCAGTAAAATTAAAACACATAACTTATAGAAACCTCACAGTTGTTTAAATGCTTTTAAATACTGTGAGGTTTTTTGTAAAATAGCATTTTTTTGAAAGCAGTTACTATAAAACAATTAAAAGACGAATTATCTTATAAATCTGCAAATGAGTTAAAAGAGCTGTGTTTGCATTTGGCAAGATTTAAAAAAGAAAATAAAGAGCTACTAACGTACTTATTATTTGAATCTGCAGATGAAGAAGGCTATATAGCAACAATAAAAGAAGAGGTAGATGAACAGTTTGCTGCCATAAATACCTATAGTTTTTATTATATTAGGAAAAGTATGCGTAAAATTTTAACTTCTATAAAAAAACACATTCGTTATTCTAAGAAGAAAGAAACAGAAGCAGAATTGTTGTTGTATTTCTGTAAAAAGTTGAAGGAATTTAAACCTTCAATAAAAAGAAGTATACAATTGCAAAATGTTTTTGATACACAACTAAGAATGTCAAAAAAAGCGATAGAAAAATTACATGAAGATTTACAATACGACTTTCAACTAGAAGTAGATAATTTATTAGAAGATGCATAAGGAAAGACCAATTTTAGAAAATATTATTAAAGAAAATATGTCTGTAACAGAAGTTTTTCAGAACAAAACTTTAAGACCTGTTATAAAAATGCAGCATCATTTGCTTATACAATCTTTTAAAAATTACCTTTTTAAAAGAAAAATAGATTTTTCGACTTTAACAGATCAAAAGAAAAAAAGCAAGATTAAAGGTATTTTTACAAAAGATATCAATTATAAAAATTTTACTTTAGGACTTATTGTAGGAGATTTTACTGCGGAAGAGTTTCATTTTTATGCTAATAATTCATCAGAAATAAATAGAAGAATATTACAAATAATTACAAAGCGCATACAAGATTCAATAAAAGAATTGCATTAAAAAAACCGTTGCTCCTCAGCAACGGTCTATCAATCAACCAAAAAACTTCTTATGTTAAATAAACAGATCGCTTTAAAAATCTGTTTATAAGAAGTATTCTATTTTATTTACAATACAAAGATAGTTAATTATTGTTTAGTAATTATTATAAAAAGTTAAACAAAACTTAAAAAACTCATAAAAAAGGAGCTATAGTAAAACTATAACTCTTTATATTTAAGTTGATAAGAAATTATTTTTTAGCCAATAAATTCTTTTGATATTTTCCTTGCACAACATCAACAATAACTAAAATAGCAATTACAAAATAGAACGTTGTTTTGCTCATAGGTACAATTTCTTCTCCAAATATTTTAATGTGCGCTAAATGGCCACCTTCTGTAACCAGCATAATACCAACAATAAAAAGTATAAACAAACCTAAAACTTCATACATTCTGTTTTTAGCAAGAAAAACAGAAACTCTATCTGCCAAAAACAACATTAAAAGTCCGCTAGCAATTATGGCAATAGCCATAATTATAAAGGCAGTTGTGCTATTTTCTATTTCGCTAGTTAAGCCAATTGCTGCTAAAATGGAATCAAAAGAAAAAACTAAATTCATAATAACAATACTTACAATTGCAGCATTTGCTGTTTTTTTTCCTCGTGTGTCAACCATTTCAGAGTTTTCTAAATTGGGTGTAGCAATCATATGCCAAATTTCTTTTATAGCTGTATAAATAATAAAACCACCACCAAAAAGTACGATAATACTATGGCCATTAAAAGCAAATTTTATAACATCTTTTATGCCACCCGTTAAAAAGGCAAATGGCTCTTGAAAATAATCTATAATAGAAACCAATAAAAACAACAATACAATTCTTAAAACAATGGCTACTAAAATTCCTACTTTTCTTACTCGTTTTTGCTCTGTTTCTGGTGCTTTCTTAGATTCTAAAGAGATGTATAATAAATTATCAAACCCTAAAACGGCTTGTAACATTACTAACATTAATAAGGTAAATATGTTTTCTAACATTTTATATTTTTTTAGTTGAAGTTTTCAAAGGTATTTTTAAAGAATGTATTTTGCAATTTTTATTTTATATAGTTTTAAGGTTATCTTTTTAGTTATAATAAATATTTCCATAAAATTCTTAGACTTACAAAAGCTATTAAAACTGCCGTTGCTTTTTTAAGTTGAATGGGCGTAAAAAAATTAGTACTAAATCTACTACCTATTTGTCCGCCAATAAAAACAGTTATTAATAAAACTCCGGTTAAACTCCAATCTACATAAAAGTTTATGTTCGCGTATTGCCCAATTAAACCAGCAATAGAATTCACTAAAATAAAAACACTGGCAGTGGCTGCAATTTTTTTGGGCGTATTCCATTTTGTAAAGTGTAAAAGAGGTGCTAAAAATACGCCTCCACCAATGCCAACCATTCCAGAAATAAAACCAATAAATCCGCCAAAACCACTATTTACAATTTTGTTTTGGTTTATGGTGTTATTAGGTTTTGTACTATTTTTTTTAGAAAACCACATGGTTAATGCAGCAAAAAGTAAGGTAAAGCCCAATAAAATGAAAAAGAAATTTTGACTAATTAATAATTTTCCACCTAAAAAAGAAAAAGGGATGCTAAAGAAAACTAACGGAATTATTTTTTTCCATTCAATCTCTTTTTGTCTATGAAATAAAAAAACATTTCCAGAAACCACTACAATATTACACAATAAAGAAGTTGCTCTAATTTGTGTAAAAGCAATTCCTGTTAAAGCTAAAATTGCTAAATAACTAGAACCACCGCCAAAACCCACAGCAGCATATAAAATAGCAATAAAAAAAAAGGAAACTATAATTGGCCAAAATTGAAGAAAAACTTCAAACATATATCGATTTTTGGTAAAACTAATTTACAAAGCTTAATGGCAATATATTAGTAAATAATTAAAATTTGTTAATTGTTTTAGTCAGCTATAGCTTTAATATTTTTTACAATAAAAACGTAATCTTGATAGTCTCCATTTTTAGCTTCCTCAAAACAGACCAAGTATTCGTTTGCTATTTTATTTCCCGTTTTGTCTTTAACTTCATAAATTCTAACTGCATGAGCCGCCTTTTTTTTATGGTAGCGTTTGTTATATTTGTCTTGAGAATATGCTGTATGTGACGGACTAGTGGTATAAAAACCAAATTTACTTTGTTCGGGATTAAAACTAGTTTTACCCACTAAAAGTTTAGGGTGTAACGTTTGATGTTCTGGGTAATTTTTAGAACCTGCTAAAATACCAACTTCGTGTTTTTTTACAACATCATTATCTCTAGTATAATAACCAAAAGGGAGTTTAAAAGCAGGACTGTATCTAGCTATAGGTACCATTTTTACAGCTTTATTACCTGCTTTTACAAATAATGTTTGTGACAGTTCATCACCCTGTAACTTAGGGTTTGTAGTGTTAGATAAACCAGACCAGCCTAAATTAATATTATAATCCAGCAATTGAACAATATCGTACAAAGGTGGTTCATTTTTTCCTTCTAAAGCTTTGGTGCTTAATCCTCTTAATTTATATACTATTTCTTTTTGATTTTTAAAATTTAAAATAAGAGAGTCTTTAACTGCACCAATAAAATTTTGTTGGGGTTGAAAATTAATTGTGAGTATGATAGATTTTTTTTCACCAGTTGGAATCAATTTTATTTTCCAAAAATCTTTGTGAGTTCCTTTTACCTCAGATGAAATAAGTGCCACCTCTTTTTTGTTGGATGTAAAAAAAATGGTGTCTGTTTTACTAGTATTTCCCTTAATTGCAGAAAGTAAAATTGTTTTACTAGTTGCAGATTGAAATATCTTTTGATAAGATTTACACGAAAACAAAAAAGTAAACCCCAGAAAAACCAAAGTAGAAAGAGATAATTTAAAACGTTTCATAAGAAATATTGATGTTGTAATAAATAAAGATTCGTTTAGTAAAATTGAAAAAAAAAAAGACAAACTTTAAAGATTAAACAATAAATTTTATCTTGCTGATAAATTTACTTTTTTCCATTAACTATTATTACGCAATTAACTAAAAAATGAGCAATTATCACATAAAACATATAGAAGAATATTATAAAGTATATCGAAAATCTGTAAGAGAACCAGAAAATTTTTGGGAAGAAATAGCAGAAGAACATTTTTTATGGCGTAAAAAATGGGACAACGTTTTAGATTGGGATTTTGCTAAACCTCAAGTAAAATGGTTTGAAGGTGCAAAATTAAACATAACAGAAAATTGTATAGACAGGCATTTAACCACAAGAGGAGATAAAACCGCCATTTTATTTGAACCAAATAATCCTAAAGAAGCGGCAGAACACATTACCTACAAACAATTGCACACAAGAGTAAATCAGTTTGCCAATGTTTTAAAAGAAAACGGAATTAAAAAAGGAGATAGAGTTTGTATTTATGTGCCTATGATTCCAGAATTGGCAATTGCAACATTAGCCTGTGCAAGAATTGGAGCCATTCATTCTGTTGTTTTCGCAGGTTTTTCATCAACAGCATTAGCCACAAGAATAAACGATTGTGATTGTAAAATGGTTATTACTTCAGATGGTTCTTTTAGAGGAGCAAAAACAATCGATTTAAAAGGAATTGTAGATGAAGCTTTAGAAAATTGTTCTGGAGTAGAAACAGTTTTAGTTGCAAAAAGAATCAATACTAATATAACAATGAAACCTGGCAGAGACAAATGGTTACAACCTTTGTTAAACAATGCATCAAAAGAATGTGTGGCAGAAATAATGGATGCAGAAGCCCCATTATTTATATTATATACTTCTGGTTCTACAGGCAAACCAAAAGGTATGGTGCACACCACAGCAGGTTATATGGTATATACAGCATACACTTTTAAAAACGCATTTCAATATAGAGAAAACGATGTCTATTGGTGCACAGCAGATATTGGTTGGATTACTGGGCATTCTTACATTGTCTATGGACCTTTAGCAAACGGGGCAACAACCGTTTTATTTGAAGGAGTACCAAGTTACCCAGATTTTGGTAGATTTTGGGAAATTATAGAAAAGCACAAAGTAAATCAATTTTACACAGCACCAACAGCCATTAGAGCTTTGGCAAAACACGGCTCCACACTTGTAGATAAATACAATTTAACTTCTTTAAAAGTACTAGGTTCCGTTGGAGAACCTATAAACGAAGAAGCTTGGCATTGGTATAATGATAATATTGGTAAAAACAAAAGCCCAATTATAGATACTTGGTGGCAAACAGAAACTGGCGGAATGATGATTACACCAATTCCTTACGTAACTGCCACAAAACCAACCTATGCAACACTGCCATTTATTGGTGTACAACCTTGTTTAATGGACGAAAACGGACAAGAACTAAAAGGCAATCAAGTAGAAGGTAGGTTGTGCATAAAACACCCTTGGCCAAGTATTGCAAGAACCATTTGGGGAAATCACGAGCGTTATAAAGAAACCTATTTTTCCGCTTATAAAAACATGTATTTTACAGGCGATGGCGCGTTAAGAGATGAAGTTGGTTATTACAGAATTACAGGTAGAGTAGATGATGTAATTATTGTTTCTGGCCACAATTTAGGAACTGCACCAATAGAAGACGCCATAAATGAGCATCCTGCAGTTGCAGAATCTGCCATTGTAGGTTTTCCTCATGATATAAAAGGAAGTGCTTTGTATGGTTATGTAATTTTAAAAGACACCGGAGAAAGCAGAAATCACGATAATTTGCGCAAAGAAATCAACCAAATAATCACAGAACATATTGGTCCAATTGCAAAATTAGATAAAATTCAGTTTTCAGAAGGCTTGCCAAAAACACGTTCAGGAAAAATTATGAGACGTATTTTACGTAAAATAGCGTGTAATCAAATGGATAATTTAGGCGATACCAGCACACTTTTAAATCCAGAAGTTGTGCACAGTATTATAGATAAAAGATTATAAATTTTAAAAAGAAAACAAACCTCAAAGAATATAATTTATTTTCTGAGGTTTTTTTAGAAGCTATTTCCCGCTTTTCGTTGCAATCTTTTTTTATGCTATTTTGTAAAAGTCATTGCGAGTTTACGAAGCAATCTTTCTATTTAAAGCAGATTACTTCAATCGTCCCTCATTCGTAATGACACTTCTAAAAAATAAAAAAAAAGGATTTACACTGCAATCGGGGCTAAGTCCGTTTGCAAGCTTTTATCAATTTATTATTGTTTTGGTTTTATTAAAAACGTTTTTTTTTTTTGAGATTTGGTTCAACTCATAATTTAAAATATTCACAAAAAAATATCAAATGAAGAAATTAATGACAATTTATCAAGAGAATTCAAAATTGTATAAAACCCTATCAATTTTTGGCTTGTATATTGGAGCCATAGTAATGTTTTATTTATTGATTAGAGGAAAGGTTTCATAAAGAGTTTTATATCTTCCTAAAAAATATTAAATATTACCAATAAAATGTACTTTTCAGACCTCATAGGTTTTTAAAACCTGTGAGGTCTTTTATTTTATCTTAACTTTGTAATTATGTCGGTATTCATTCAATGGCATATAAATTGACAAATACAATTCATGCAACACTTAAAAGAATCTAAAAAAAGTAAAACCAAACCCAAAGTAACCTTAAAACAAGCGTTTAAAACCATTATTTGGCCAAGGCGAAATTTGGTATTTATTGGTTTAATTTTAATAATTATTAGAAGTTTATCGGGTTTTGTATTGCCATTACAAAGTAAAGTTTTGTTAGATGAGGTTGTGCCTAACAAAGATTTTAACCAATTGTATCTTGTAATTGGTGTAGTAATTGCTGCCATTTTGGTGCAAGCAATTACATCATTTTTACTTACAAAAATATTAAGTATTCAAGCACAATATTTAATATCAGAATTAAGAGCACAAGTACAAAAAAAGGTACTTACTTTACCCATTAGTTTTTTTGATAATACAAAATCTGGTGCTTTAGTTTCTAGAATAATGACAGATGTAGAAGGCGTAAGAAATTTAATTGGTACAGGTTTGGTACAACTTATTGGCGGTTCTTTTACTGCAATTTTAACCTTAGTAATTCTCTTAAAAATGAATGTGTGGATGACCGTTTTTACCTTCGTTCCATTATCTATATTTGGTTTAATTGCGTTAAAATCTTTCAAATACATTCGCCCAATTTTTAGAGCAAGAGGTAAAATAAATGCAGAAGTAAAAGGACGTTTAACAGAAACTTTAGGCGGCATTAGAGTTATAAAAGCCTTTAATGCAGAAGCTCAAGAAACAGAAATTTTTGAAAAAGGCGTTGCAGAAATTTTTGTAAACGTTAAAAAAAGTATGACAGCCACTGCAATCATGACCAGTTCTTCTACGTTTTTAATTGGTTTGGCAACTACAGGAGTAATGGGAATTGGCGGTTATTTTATGATGCAAGGAACCTTAACCTTTGGAGATTTTGTACAGTTTACCTTTTTACTAGCCTTTATGGTGGCACCAATTGTACAAATGAGTAATATTGGGAGTCAGCTTACAGAAGCTTTGGCTGGTTTAGACAGAACAGAAGAATTAATGAATTTACCAGCAGAAGAAGACGATAAAGACAGAACAATAGAACTAGAAAACATAAAAGGAACGCTAAGTTTTAAAAATGTGTCTTTTGCCTATGATGAAGGAAAGGAAGTATTACACAATATTAATTTTAACGTTCCTGCAGGTTCTGTAACAGCTTTAGTAGGCAGTTCTGGTTCAGGTAAATCTACCATTGCAGGTTTATCTGCTACTTTTTTAAACCCAAAATCTGGCACAGTTACTATAGACAATCGTAATTTATCAAAAGTAAAATTAAATAGCTTTAGAAAACATTTGGGTGTAGTTTTACAAGACGAATTTTTATTTGAAGGAACCATAAGAGAAAATATTTTATTTCCAAGACCAAACGCAACAGAAAAAGAATTGCAAAATGCTGTAAACGCGGCATATGTAAATGAATTTACAGATCGTTTTGAAAATGGTTTAGATACGTTAATAGGAGAAAGAGGTGTAAAGTTATCTGGCGGACAAAGACAACGTTTGGCAATTGCTAGAGCCATTTTAGCAAATCCAAAAATTATTATTTTAGATGAAGCCACTTCTAGTTTAGATACAGAAAGTGAAGCGTTAATACAAAAAAGTTTATCAGAATTAATTAAAGATAGAACTACCATTGTAATTGCGCACAGATTAAGTACTATTAAAAAAGCAGCTCAAATTTTAGTTATAGAAGCAGGTAAAATTGCAGAAAGAGGCACACACGAAGAGCTAATTGCAAAACAAGGCAGGTATTACGATTTGTACACCTATCAATCTAAGATTTAGTGAAACTCAATTTTTAAAAGTTGCGAAGCAACGCATTAAAAATTGCAAGTTGAACAAATCCCGCCTTTCAGCGGGATCTTAATGTGGAGTTATCAAAATTAATTTGCACTTTTTCTACGTGGTTTTTGCAAAGCAACGCATTAAAAATTGCAAGTTGAACAAATCCCGCTTTTTAGCGGGATTTTAATGTGGAGTTTTCAAAATTAATTTGAACATTTTTCAATGTGATTTTTGCAAAGCAACGCATTAAAAATTGCAAGTTGAACAAATCTTGATGATTGGTTTGTTCTTTAAATTTAGATTTTAAAATTATAAATAAAAGGAACTAACACCGTTTTAGATTGTGAAATATCAGCAAAAAACGATTTAAATAAATATTTATCTATTTTTGTAAGCATTTCATTTTAAAATAGACTCTACGCAAATCAACTTAAAACAAATTCAAACATGAAAAATTACATTTTTATATGCTTAGCAGCAATCTCAATATTATCTTGTAAAAATGAAACCAAAAAAGGTACGGATAAAATCACAAAACAAGAAGTTGTTTCAGAAAATTTTCCGTCAGAATTGGGTAAAGTATTTGGAGCTCATGGAGGTATTAATGTTTGGAGAAAAGCAAGAATTTTATCTTTTAATATAATGGACGAAGTACATACCACAGATTTATATTCTAGAAAAATTGTAGTAAATCATAAAGATTATTCTTTAGGTTTTAACGGAGAAACAGTTTGGTTAAAAGAAGCTAAAGAAGGAAATTTTAAAAGTAATAAAGACTTTTATTACAACCTGTCTTTCTATTTTTATGCCATGCCTTTTGTTTTGGCAGATGATGGAATTACCTATACAAAAGTACCAGATTTAAAATTTGAAGGCAATCTATTTCCTGGTTATAAAATTTCTTATGCTTCAGATAAAGGAACTTCTCCAGAAGACAATTATATTATTTACTACAACCCAGAAACCTATCAAATGGAGTGGTTGGCTTATACAGTAACATTCAATTCTAAAAAACCAAGTGAGAAATACAATCTAATTCGTTATAATTCTTGGGAAAATTCTACAGGTTTGCTATTGCCAAAGTCTATTGCTTGGTATAATAAAGATGATAGTGGAAACCCAACAGAACAAGCAAGACCTTCTACTCAATTTACATTGCCACTGGTTAGTCAAGAAAAATTAGCAGATTCGTTTTTTGAGAAACCTATGAAATAAGTTGGCAGTTTTTCAGTAGCAGTAAAACCGTTGGTTGGCTTGTTGTATTTATAATAAAAACATTACTTTTATTTTATGTATTCAATAATCTTATCATAAACAGAAACATAATAACTATGAAACCTCGAAAGCAAAACGTTTTCGAGGTTTTTTGTGTTTTTAAGAATGTCTAAATTAAACAATTTAATGTCTGCAACTTCTTCTTCCTGGATTTTTAATTCAGATACAGGTTTTTTAAGTTCTGCAATAAACACATGATGATGTTCATTATCTTGAATACCATTTGCATGCGTAACTTGATGAATTCTTGTGCCAATTTTAATCAACTCTTTTTCATGCAATTCTAAACCAATTTCCTCTAAAACCTCTCTTTTTGCAGATGCTAAAATGGTTTCTCCAGCACCAATGTG
This sequence comes from uncultured Polaribacter sp., assembly GCF_947495205.1. Taxonomy (GTDB): domain Bacteria; phylum Bacteroidota; class Bacteroidia; order Flavobacteriales; family Flavobacteriaceae; genus Polaribacter. The sequence continues at coordinate 118,427 of NZ_CANLXV010000003.1, forward strand.
TCCAGCTACAGAAATATCCCACAAACCAGGAAATACTTTCTTTGTTAATGCTCTTTTTTGAAGTAGTATTTTTTTATCAGCAGTAAACAACCAAATATGTACAGTGGCATGAAACCAACCGTTTTTATGCGCTTCAGATTTTAAAGCAGTTTTTCCTGTTGGTTTTCCTTCTGGCGTTAAAATGTCTATAAGTTCGTCCATTTTTAAAAATTATGAATTACGAATTTGTAATTAAAAATTCGTAATTCATAATTAAAGTATTTTTATTCAAAATAAGAAAACGTTTCTCCGTATTTAATATTTAACAAAGTTTCGTAAATCATTTTAATCACATTTTCAACATCTTCTCTATGTACCATTTCTACAGTTGTGTGCATGTAACGTAAAGGCAAAGAAATTAATGCAGAAGCCACACCACCATTGCTATACGCAAAAGCATCTGTATCTGTTCCTGTAGCTCTAGAAAGGGCAGAACGCTGAAAAGGAATTTCTTTAGCTGCTGCAGTTTCTGTAATTAAATCGCGTAATTTTTGTTGAACAGCTGGTGCATAAGCCACAACAGGACCTTTGCCAATTTCTAAAAGCCCCGCTTTTTTAGGTTCAATCATTGGCGTAGTTGTATCATGCGTTACGTCTGTTACAATGGCTACATTTGGTTTTATTGTTTGTGTAATCATCTCTGCACCACGCAAACCAATTTCTTCTTGCACAGCATTGGTAATGTATAAACCAAATGGCAATTCTTTTTTGTTTTCTTTTAATAAACGTGCAACTTCAGCAATCATAAAACCACCCATTCTATTGTCTAAAGCTCTGCAAACAAATTTGTCTCCATTTAAAATATGAAATTCATCTGGATAAGTAATTACACAACCAACATGTACACCTAAAGCTTCTACTTCTTCTTTGGTAGCACAACCTGTATCTATAAAAATATTGTCTGGTTTTGGAGCCTCTTCATTGGCTTTATTTCTGGTGTGTATTGCTGGCCAACCAAAAACACCTTTAACAATACCGTTTTTAGTATGAATATTTACAATTTTACTAGGTGCTATTTGATGATCTGAACCACCGTTTCTTATTACATAAATTAACCCATTGTCTGAGATGTAATTTACATACCAAGAAATTTCATCTGCATGCCCTTCTATAACTACTTTGTATTTTGCATCTGGATTAATAATACCAACCGCAGAACCATAAGTGTCTGTAATAAAAGTATCTACATAAGGTTTTAGATAGTCCATCCAAATTTTTTGACCTTCCCATTCATAACCTGTTGGTGCTGCATTATTTAAGTATTTCTCTAAAAAGTCTAAAGATTTTTTATTTAATATTGATTTTTCTGCCATTATTGTATTGTTTTCTAGAATTTCTATTTTTTTAAGTAGGGTAAAAATAAAACGTTTTTTTAGCAATTGCATTAAAATTGTCATAAAAAATGTAACAAAAACCATTAGCAGAATACTTATAAATCAGTTATATTTAATTTTTAAAAAATGATGCAAAATTCAAAATTATTCTTGGTGTTTATAATGCTATTTTTGGCGAGTTGTAATTTACAAGAAGCTCCTAAAAATATAGCACCTTCACCAAATTTTAAAATTGGTAAAAACGGTTTTGAGAAAAAATTACAAACCATTTTTGATTTTGAAAAACTTTCTGTAGGTACTACTGTAACCAGAAATTTAGGTATTTCTAAAACCGGTTTAAATTTAACTTTTAAAGTAATAGACTTAAAGTTGATGTCTGATGAAAGAATTTACAAACATAGTGAAGTTATTAAGTTTGAAACCAAACAGAATTTGCTAAAATTAAACACGTACGATTTTTTAACTATTATTTTTAAAGAAGAAATAAAAGAGGGAGATTTTACAAAATCATCAACTATAAAAATTAAAAAGCAACTAAACTAAACCCAATTGTTATGAAATTAGTAATAAAAAATTTAACAAAGACCTATAAAAACGGAGTTAAAGCAATAGATAATTTAAGTTTAGAAATTGGTACAGGTATGTTTGGTTTGTTAGGGCCAAATGGTGCTGGTAAATCTTCTTTAATGCGAACTATAGCCACTTTACAAAGTCCAGATTCTGGTAGCATAAAATTTGGAGATATAGATGTTTTAAAAGACAACATGTCGCTTAGAAAAGTATTGGGTTATTTGCCACAATCTTTTGGTGTTTATCCTAAAATGTCTGCAGAAGATTTGTTAGATTATTTTGCTACTTTAAAGGGGATTTCAAATAAAATAGAAAGAGCAACTATTGTAAAAGAAGTTTTAGAAATTACCAATTTATACGATGTAAGACGCAAATATGTTGCAGGCTATTCTGGCGGAATGAAACAACGTTTTGGCATTGCACAATTGCTGTTAAACAACCCAAAGTTAATTATTGTAGATGAACCAACAGCCGGTTTAGATCCTGCTGAAAGGCATAAATTTTTAAATGTTTTAAGAGAAGTAGGTAGCAATTGTACCATTATATTTTCTACACATATTGTAGAAGATGTAAAAGAATTGTGTAATGAAATGGCTGTTTTAAACGGCGGAAAAATACTAAAACACACCACACCACAAAAAGCAACGCAAGAGTTGGAAGGCAAAATTTTTAAAAAAGCAATAGATAAGGAAGATTTAGAGCAACACATGCAATTATATACTGTTTTATCTAGAAGTTTTAATGCAGATAATACCCTAAATATTAGAGTGCATGCACAAGAAAAACCATCAGAAGAATTTGCAGAAGTACAACCACAGTTAGACGATGTATATTTTATTGCTTTAAAACAAGATGAACCTGTTTTGGCTTAAACTTAAAATTTATAGTTTAAGATTTTAGTTTATTCAGTTACACAATTTAACAATTACACAACTCTCCATTTTTATGTTTTCAACAATATTTAAACAAGAATTAAAATATTGGTTTCATAAACCTTTACTTTATATATATGCAAGTATTTTTTTGTTACTTGCCTTTTTTTTAGCAGCGAGTTCAGCGGGTTTGTTTGATAGTATCAATGGCACAACAGGTTCTTCTAGAATTGTAAACTCTCCATTACAGGTTACAGGTACTTTTAATGTACTTACTATTTTTATTTTCTTTTTATTTCCTTCTATTATAGGGGTTTCTATTTATAGAGATTTTAAAAGTGAAATGCATACCATTTTATTTTCTTATCCGTTTACCAAAACCAATTATCTTTTTGCAAAGTTTTTTAGTGGTATTTTGGTAGTATCTTCAATTGTTTTAATGATTGCTATTGGTTTAATTATAGGTTTTAGATTTCCTGGAACAAACCAAGACTTGGTTGGTAATTTTAATTTTGTTACGTATTTACAATCTTACTTGGTATTTATTTTACCCAATGTTTTGTTTTTTGGTGCCGTAGTTTTTGCTGTGGTTACTTTTTCTAGAAGTATTGGTGCAGGTTTTATTACAGTTATTATTTTACTATTTTTTCAAGGGGCAATTGGTGGTATTTTATCAGAACCAGAACAAGCAAATTTATTGGCTATTTTAGATCCTTTTGGTTTTTCTGCTTTAAGTAAATACACTAAATATTGGACCATGTCTGAGCAAAATGAGTTGCAAATTCCTATTAAAGCGTATATTATTTATAATCGTTTGTTTTGGTTGGCAATATCTTCTTTAATATTTGGCTTGGTTTATAAGTATTTTAAATTCAGTCAGAATGCATTAAGTATTTCTTTTAAGAAAACGAAAGGAGAACGTTTTACAAAAACCAATTTTAGTGGTATATCAACTATAAAACTAACCAAGGTTTCTTATAATTTTTCTTTTCTTCAAAACTTAAAAACTACCTGGAGACTTTCTATATTAGAATTTAAATACATTTTTAAAAGTTTACCTTTTATTTGTATTCTTCTTGTTGGCATTTTAATATTATTAATAGCCTTATTTGGTATTGGAGAAATTTTTGGAACCAAAACATTGCCTGTAACATGGCAAATGCTAACAGGTGGTGCAGCTTTTTCATTAATTATAAATTTATGCACGTTTTTATACGCAGGTATGTTAATTCAAAGAGCAAGAACTGCTAAAATGAATCATTTGGTAGATAGTACACCAATACCAAACTGGACATTATTATTGTCTAAGTTTATTGCGCTTATAAAAATGCAATTGGTTTTATTAGCAGTTATTATGGTGGCTGGTATTTTGTTTCAAACCTACAAAGGTTTTTACGATTATGAAATTATGCATTATGTAAAAGAATTATTTGGTTTAAAATTCTTGAATTATCTCGTTTGGGCGTTTTTAGCAATTTTTATTCAAACCTTATTTAAAAATCAATATTTAGGCTTTTTTGTATTGTTAATTCTAACAATTATTATTCCACTTTCTAGTTTAATTGGTGTTGAATTGGCTGTTTTTAAATACAATGAAGGACCAGGTTTTAATTATTCAGACATGAATGGTTATGGCTCTGCATTATCTAGATATTTATGGTATAAATTGTATTGGATTTTAGGTGGCTGTGTTTTATTAATGCTAAGTTTATTATTTTGGGTAAGAGGAATTCCTAATAATTTTGCAGAACGCCTTTCTTTGTTTGGTAAACGTTTTAAATTACCACAACAATTAGCTTTAGGTACTTTATTTATTGCTTTTTTAAGTTTGGGAATTACCATTTATAAAGCTACTAAATCAGACTCTAAAAATTCCTCTTCTAAACAAGCAGAATTAGATGCTGTAAAATGGGAAAAAACATATAAAAAGTTTGAAAAATACAAACAACCAAGAATTGTTGGAGTAGTGGCAAATATGGATATTTTTCCCAAAAAGAGAACTTACAAAGCATCTGCTGTTTTTACAATGGTAAATAAAACAAACCAAGCTATAGACAGTATTTTCTTAAATCATAATTCTTTAAAAAGTACATTTGAGTTTAATAAACCCAATAATTTGGTGTTAGAAGATACCGTTTTTCATTTTGATATTTATCAACTAGAACAAAAATTACAACCTGGAGATTCTATACAATTAGCAATAACATTAAAAAGTAAAAAAAATACTACGTATCAAAGAAAATCGCCAATTAGAGAAAATGGCACCTTTATTAGTAACCGTATTTTTCCTTCTTTGGGTTATTCTTCTGCTGGTGAGTTAAGAGATGACAAAACCAGAGAAAAATACGATTTACCTAAAAATAATTTGCGTCCACACCCAACAGATTCTTCAGCTTTGGGCAATACGTATATCTCTAAAGATTCTGATTGGATAGATTTTGAAGCAACTGTTTCTACTTCTGAAGATCAAATAGCCATTGCACCAGGTTATTTGCAAAAAGAATGGGTAAAAGATGGTCGTAAATATTTCCATTACAAAATGGATAGCAAAATTTTGAACTTTTATGCTTTTAATTCTGCAAGGTACGAAGTGAAAAAAGAACTATGGAATGGCATTAGTTTAGAAATTTATTACCACAAACCACATACGTATAATTTAGATAGAATGATGAAGGGAATGAAAGCTTCCTTAACATACAATGCAGCTAACTTTAGTCCTTATCAATTTAAACAAGCAAGAATTATAGAATTTCCAAGAACAGGAGGAACCTTTGCACAAGCTTTTGCCAATACAATGCCTTTTTCTGAAGGAATTGGTTTTATTGCAGATGTAGATGATAAAGATGAAAACGGAGTAGATTATCCATTTGCAGTAACAGCACATGAAGTAGCACACCAATGGTGGGCACATCAAGTAATTGGTGCAGACGTTTTAGGAGCTACTTTATTATCTGAAAGTATGTCTGAATATGTTTCTTTAAAAGTTTTAGAAAAAAATCAAGGAAAACAAAAAATGAGAACTTTTCTTAAAAAAGCTTTAGATGGTTATTTAATGCAAAGAACTTTTGAAACCAAAAGAGAAAAGCCTCTAATGTATAATGATGGTCAAGGATATATCCATTACCAAAAAGGATCTATGATTTTGTATGCAATGAGCGATTATTTAGGAGAAGAGAAAATGAATAACGCCATTAAAAAATATATAGAAAAGGTAAAATTTCAAGAACCGCCTTACACAACTTCTATAGAATTTGTGAATCATATAAAAGAAGTTACACCAGATTCTCTGCAATATTTAATTAAAGATATGTTTGAAACCATAACTTTATACAAAAATAGAATTGTAGCTGTAGAATCTACAGCGTTAGAAAACGGTAAATATAAAGTAGATATTGAGTTTGAAGTAGCTAAATACAGAAATGATGAAAAAGGAAAAAAGTTCTATGGAGAACAAGTAGGCGATACCTTAAGTTACAAAACAGCAGAAATGAAAAAGCCAATTTTATCTGTGCCTTTAGCAGATTTTATAGATTTAGGTATTTTTACAGAAGAGGAAGTTGATGGTAAAAAGAAAGAAAAACAGTTGTATTTAAAAAAGCATAAAATAACAACAATTTATAATAAAGTTTCTATAATTGTTGATGAAAAACCTACAGAAGTAGGTATAGATCCATACAATAAATTAATAGATACAAAATCTGAAGACAATAGAAGGGCGTTTTAAAAAGTCTTATAAAATCAAAAAAAGCAATTACGAATAACGTAATTGCTTTTTCAGTTCGGGGTAAATTTTTTATATAAATTATATTTTTAAGTTAGGGCTTAAAGTATAATAAAAATTATTTACCATTTTTAGATATTTTTTACACATAATTTGTTAGGGCAAATTATACAGAATAAATAATATCTGCTAGGGGTTAATGTGTAATTGTTAATAATTAACTTCTTACATTGCAAGAATAATAAAAAAAAATTATTTAACAAAGAATTATGATGAAAAAATACATTTTTTTACTTTTTATTATAAAGCTATTAACTTCATGTAAACAAAACAATAAAATAGAAGTTAATTTTTTAGACGAATATGTATTAAAAGATAGTATAACATTTAAAAACACTATTATTGGTGGTTTATCTGGCATAGATATTTTTAAGAATAATTTTTATATAGTTGTAGATGATGCTAAAAATCCTAGATTTTTAAAAGGAAGCATTACAATTGTAGAAGATAAAATAGATACTATTTTATTTAATAATGTGCAGCTATTAAAAGATACGTTAATTCCGTTTTATAAAAATAATTATTTAGATTTAGAATCACTTTTTGTAAACTCAACAACTAGTGAAATCAATTTTTTTAGTGAAGGATCTGTAAATAAAGGCAATAAACCTACTGTTTTTGTAACCGACTTAAATGGGCAATTTAAATATGAATATGAGTTACCAGATTCATTTCAAAAGTTAGATAATATGCACCATAATGCAGTTTTTGAAGGTGCATCAAAAGGCGTTTCTAAAAAAGGGTTTTGGGCTATAATGGAAGCACCTTTAAAAAGCGATGGCGAAAAACCAACATTTACGAAAACACAATCTCCTGTTAGGTTAACTTATTTTGATTATCAAACAAAACAAGCAACCAAACAATTTGCGTATCAACTAGAAAAAATAACAAAACCTGCAAAAGGAAATATAAATTTAAATGGCGCAACAGCCATTTTAGAATATGCAAAAAATAAATTTTTTATTTTAGAAAGAACGTATCAAAATAATTATGGTGCAAATGCTAATATTGTTAGAATTTTTGATGCTGAAATTAACAACACAACTACAGATATTTTAAAAACAAAATCTTTAAAAGAATCGAATTACATTCCTTTAAAAAAACGATTAATCTTTAATTTTGAAGAAGTTAAAGAGCAATTAACAGCTGGTGTTATAGATAATATTGAAGGCATTGCTTTTGGACCAAGATTAACAAATGGCAGGCAGTCTTTAATTTTAGTTTCAGATGATAATTTTCAAGTGTATGGCAAACAATTAAATCAGTTTATTTTAATGGAAATTGTAAAAGAATAATTACTACTTTTATACACGCTAAAAATTAATTCAACTAATGCTTCAAAGATTTAAAGAGAATATTTTAAGAAAAAAATTACTAGAAGTAATAGCTAAAAATAAAAGAGTTGATGGTTTATCAGCAAAAAAAATAAAATCTGTAGGTATTATTTGTTTAGATGAATTTTCTTCAAAATTAAATTTAGCAAAAGAAATTGAACGCATTTTAGAAGTAAAAAATGTGAAAATTTATAGTTTTAAGAAGTTTCATAAAAAAGAAGAAATTTCTAAGATACACTTTACAGAAAAAGATATTAATTTTAATGGACAGTTTACCCAAACAGATTTTAAAAACTTTTTAGAGCAACCTTTAGATTTATTAATTGGTTATTTTTCTAAAAATAACATCTTTTTAGAAAGTGCAATAGTACAGTCTAAAGCAGTTTTTAAGGTTGGGTTTTCTAATGTAAATGAAGACTTATATAATATAGAAATTTCTGAAGATGCCCATAATCTAATTGGTTTTACTACAGAATTGAAAAAATACCTTCAGATACTTAAAAAATTATAAAATTAAACTTTCTTTTTAAAGTTGTTTATTCTTTAATTTTCATGTAAAAAACTACTTTGCAATTCAGCTTAAAATTGTAATTTTGTTTTATAAAATAATAGAAATGCAAAAATTTACAGGTACTGGTGTTGCGTTAATAACTCCTTTTAAAGAAGATTTAAGTATAGACTTTAATGCACTAGAAAAGTTGGTTAATTATAATATAGACAATGGTACCAATTATTTAGTAATTAATGGTACTACAGCAGAAAGTGCCACGTTAACAAAAGCAGAAAGACAACAAATTATAAATGCCATTGTAAAAACAAACCAAGGTAAATTACCTTTAGTTTTAGGTATTGGTGGCAATAATACAACAGCAGTAGTAGAAGATTTACAAACTACAGATTTAAGTAAAATTGATGGTATTTTATCTGTAGCACCTTACTATAGCAAACCAACCCAAGAAGGTTTTTATCAACATTTTAAAGCAATTGCCCAAGCTACAGAAAAGCCAATTATATTGTATAATGTGCCAGGTAGAACTGCAAAAAACATGGATGCAAACACAACTTTAAGACTGGCAAGAGATTTTAGTAATGTTGTAGGTGTTAAAGAAGCAGGTAACAACATGCAACAGTATTTAGAGTTAATTAGAGATAAGCCAAAAGATTTTTTAGTAATTTCTGGCGATGATGATTTAGCTTTAAGCGTAACTTTAGCCGGTGGTTCTGGTGTTATTAGTGTAATAGGTCAAGCTTTTCCAAAACAATTTTCTACTTTAATCAATCATGGTTTAGAAGGAAATAATAAACAAGGTTATGCAATCCATTTTAAAATGATGGAAATTATAGATTTAATATTCGCAGAAAATAATCCAGCAGGAGTTAAGTTTGTATTACAACAATTAAATATTTGTAGAGATACAGTACGTTTGCCTTTAGTAAATGCTAGTGAAGATTTGCAAACGAAAATAGCTGCTTTTGTAAAGCAATTTTAGTAAAACAAAAGCAAATACTTTTTTAAAACAATCATTTTTTTAAAATGATTGTTTTTTGTTTTTATAGATTAACAAAGATTTAGTAAACTAAATCTGTAGACCTCATTTTTTTTAAAGATACTTGTAGCATACAATTAAGCATAAAAAAGAACGTTTAAGAAATAAATAAGACTAGAAATTTTGCTTTAAATTAGTTGAAAATTTTAGTTGTTTTTCACACAATTTTTTATTTGTAAGATGTAAAAATAATTTTTTTTATAATCCATAATTAATCACTAATTTTGCCCGATGCAAAAATTTAAAAATTTAGCGGTATTAATAGCTAGTAGTTTGTTACTGTTTTCCTGCGGAGAATATCAAAAAGTATTAAACAAAGGTACAACTAGCGATCAGTTTAAAATGGCTGTAAAAATGTATGAAGGTCAAAAATTTGACAAAGCATTACGTTTGTTTGAAAAAGTAACACCAGCTTACAGAGGTAAACCTCAAATGGAGCGTATCTCTTTTATGGTTGCTCAATCTAATTTCAACGAAAAAAACTATACAGAATCTGGTTATTATTTTGACAGATTTGGTAAAAATTATCCTAAAAGTTCTAAAAAAGAAGAAGCTGCATTTTTATCGGCTTACAGTTATAAATTAGCTTCTCCGCGTTTTAGTTTAGACCCAACAGACACTAATAAAGCGCTAGAATCTTTTCAAAGTTTTATAAACACATACCCAGATTCAGATAAAGTAGAAGAAGCAAACAAACACTACAAAGAATTAAGAACTAAATTAGAAGAAAAGCAGTTTGAAATAGCAAAAACCTATTACAGAACAGCAGATTATGATGTAAGAAATTATAAAGCAGCAATGCAAGCTTTTGATAATTTATTAGAAGATTATTTAGGAACCAAATTTAAAGAGGAAGCCTTATTTTTAAAGTTTAAAGCGGCCCATGATTATGAGTTAAAAAGTACAGATAGAAGAAAACAAGAACGTATTAAAATAGCTTTAGAAGCTTACGATAAATTTAAATATAGTTTCCCAGAATCTAAGTTTTTAGATGAAGCCAATGAAATGGAAGCAACTTTGCAAAAAGAAAAGGTTAGAATTGATGCCTTAGTGGAAAAAATGAAAAAAGCAACCAAGAATACAAAAGAAATCATAAAATAATAGTATGGATTATAAAGATACAGACGCAGCATTAAGTACAATTACTTACAATAAAAACGAAATTGAAGCGGCTACAGAAAATATTTATGAAGCAATTTCAATTATCTCTAAAAGAGCAGAGCAAATTAATTCTGATTTAAAAAGAGAGTTGGTAGATAAGTTAGATGAATTTGCTACGTATAACGATTCTTTAGAAGAAGTTTTTGAGAATAAAGAGCAAATAGAAGTTTCTAAATTTTATGAAAGATTACCAAAGCCGCATGCAATTGCAGTAAATGAATGGTTAAATGATAAAGTTTACCACAGAACTCCAGAAACAGAATAAATGTCTGTCTTAAAAGGAAAAAAGATTCTTTTAGGAATAACGGCAGGTATAGCAGCATATAAAACGGCAAGTTTAGTTCGTTTATTTATAAAATTAGACGCAGAGGTTAAAGTTATTATGACTCCTGCGTCTAAAGATTTTATAACACCTCTTACACTTTCTACGCTGTCTAAAAATCCCGTGCATTCCACTTTTTACTCAAAAGAAGACGAAAACGAATTGTGGAATAATCATGTAGATTTAGGCCTTTGGGCAGATTATATGGTTATAGCACCTGCAACTGCAAATACCTTGTCTAAAATGGCAAATGGTACTTGTAATAATTTATTATTAGCCACTTATTTATCGGCAAAATGTCCTGTTTATATTGCTCCAGCCATGGATTTAGATATGTATAAACACGGTTCTACAAAAGCAAGTTTAGATAAATTACAGGCTTATGGTAATGCTATTATTCCTGCAACTTCTGGAGAATTAGCTTCAGGATTAGTAGGTGAAGGAAGAATGGCTGAACCAGAAGATATTGTTGCTTTTTTAAAGAATGATATTTTAGAAAAATTACCTTTAAAAGGAAAAAAACTACTCTTAACAGCAGGTCCAACTTATGAAGCTATAGATCCTGTTCGTTTTATTGGGAATCATTCTTCTGGTAAAATGGGGTTTGCTATTGCAATGGCGGCAGCAAATTTAGGCGCAGAAGTTTTTTTAATTGCTGGTCCAAGTCATCAAAAAATAAAACATAGTTTAGTACATAGAATAGATGTGGTTTCTGCAGAAGAAATGTATATACAAGCACATAAATACTTTAAAAATGTAGATATTGCCATATTATCTGCTGCAGTTGCAGATTATAAACCTAAAAATATAGCAAGTCAGAAAATAAAAAAGAAAGATACAACGTTAGATATAGCATTAGAACCAACAAAAGATATTTTAGCATCTTTAGGAGCTATTAAGAAAAATCAATATTTAGTAGGTTTTGCTTTAGAGACTAATAACGAGTTGGAAAATGCAAAATCTAAATTAAAAAGAAAAAACTTAGATGCCATTATTTTAAATTCTTTGCAAGATAAAGGTGCAGGTTTTGCTACAGACACCAATAAAATTACTATTATTGATGATTCTTTAAATGAAAAATCTTTTCCATTAAAGTCTAAAAAGGAAGTTGCAAAAGATATTATAGCAGAAATAGTACTCAAAGTAAAATAGACTTTTTAATTATAGATATAAAGTATTTTGAATTTAGTTTTTGAAGATAATTAAAAGTCTACGATAACTTTTTAATAAGAAATAACATTTTAGTATATGCGTAAAATTGCTTTTTTAATTATATTTTTTAGTTTTATTTTTAACTTAAGTAGCCAAGAATTAAACTGTTTGGTAACCGTAAATTCAGAGCAAATTGCGGGTTCTAATCAGCAGGTATTTGGTACTTTGCAAAAAGCGTTAACAGAATATATCAATCAAACCAAATGGACCAATAGAACTGTAAAATCTGAAGAAAGAGTAGATTGTGCAATGACTATTATAATTAATTCTAGAGATAATAATACCTTTACAGCTAGTTTGCAAGTACAATCTTCAAGACCCGTTTATAATTCTAGTTATGTAACTCCAATTTTAAATTTAAAAGACAACGAATTCAATTTTAACTATAACGAATTTGATCCTTTAATTTATAATAAAAACCAATTTGATAACAATTTAGTTTCTACAATTGTTTTTTATGTTTATGTTATTCTTGGGTTAGATGCAGATACTTTTGCATTAAAAGGAGGAGAAACAGAATTAAAAGAAGCGCAAAATGTAATGTTACAAGCACAACAAAGTGGCATTGGTTCTTGGCAAAATGTAGTTGGTGAACAAAATAAATTTTTATTAATTGATAATCTATTGTCTGGTAAATTAGACGCATATAGAAAAACAATGTATAATTATCACAGAAACGGTTTCGATTATTTAACAGATGCCAAATCAAAAGCACAACAAGCAATAGAAGATAGTATTTTGTCTTTAGAAAGTATCTTTAATAAAAGTGTAGGTAATTATTTAATTCGATTATTTTTTGACGCAAAATCAGACGAAATTGTTAGTATATATTCAGAGCCCACTAAAACAAGTAGAAAGCAACGTATGTTGCAAGCTTTAAAAAGAATTTCTCCTAACAATAATCCAAAATGGAGAAAATTAAACTAGATTTTAACTAATTTTATTTTAGATTGATTTTATATAAATCAACAAATTTTCATTAATTTTATACTTCAAAAAATTAGAAAATTTGCTTTCACAATTATCCATAAATAATTACGCTTTAATCAATCAGTTAAGTATAGATTTTTCTTCTGGTTTGTCTATAATTACTGGAGAAACAGGCGCAGGTAAATCTATTTTACTAGGTGCTTTAGGTTTAGTACTTGGCAATAGAGCAGATTTATCTTCTTTAAAAGACACTTCTAAAAAATGTATTGTAGAAGCAAAAGTAGCTTTAGAAAATTATAATTTACAAGACTTTTTTGTGGCTGTAGATTTAGATTATGATGCAGAAACCATTATTAGAAGAGAAATTTTACCTTCTGGTAAATCTAGAGCTTTTGTAAACGATACACCTGTTACCTTAACCGTTTTAAATCAATTAAGAACAAAATTAATTGATGTGCATTCACAGCATCAAACCACAGCATTATCAGATATTTCTTTTCAATTTGCTATTATAGATGCCCTGGCAAAAAACCAAGCACGCCTTACTTCATACAAAAAAGGGTTTTTACAACTCAATCAATTAAAAAAAGAATTAGAGGCTTTAGAAGAACAACAAAAAGAGGCAAATAAACAATACGATTATAATTTACACTTATTTACCGAGTTAGAAGAAGCAAATATTAAGTTAGAAGAGCAAGAGGAGCTAGAAGAAAAATTAGAGAAATTAAATAATATAGAAGACATTAAACTTAACTTATCTGAAAGTTTAGAAATTGCTACAAATGAAGAAATTGGCCTACAAAATTTATTAAATACTTTAGAACATAAAATTGCCAAAGTAGCACCTTTTTCTAAAGATTATCAAGAAATTGCAGATCGAATTACATCCATAAAAATAGAAATGGATGATATTGTTGCAGAGATAGAAAATGCAAATGAAAACGTAAATTTTAACCCCAATGAAGCCGAAGAAATCAATGACAGACTGCAATTACTATATAATTTACAAAAGAAACATTATGTAAGTTCTAATGAAGAACTTTTAAAAGTTTTTGAAGAATTATCTCTAAAAGTACAACAGGTTGAATCTGCAGAAGACACAATCAATCAAAAAAAGAAAGAAATTCATAATGTTTCAGATAAACTAGACCAAGTAGCAGATTTAATTACAAATGCCAGAAAAAAAGCAATTCCTAAACTTACAAAACAGCTAGAAAATATTTTGGCAGATTTGGGTATGGAAAATGCCCGTTTTGCTATCAACATAAAACAAACCATTATTTATTTTGCTAACGGAAAAGATAATTTAGAATTTTTATTTTCTGCAAATAAAGGAGGTAATTTTGGCGAACTAAAAAAAGTAGCTTCTGGTGGTGAATTATCAAGAATAATGCTTGCTGTAAAACAAGTATTATCAGAAAATACAAATTTGCCTACCATTATTTTCGATGAAATAGATACAGGAGTTTCTGGAGAAGTTTCAAACAAAATAGCTACTATAATGAAACAAATGAGTATAAATATGCAGGTAATTGCAATTACACATTTACCACAAATTGCGGCAAAAGGAGCAAATCATTATAAAGTATATAAAAAAGAAATTAATGGCATTACCACCACTAATTTAAAAGAACTTTCAGCAGAAGAAAGAGTTATAGAAATCGCAGAAATGTTAAGCGGTAAAAATATTTCTGATTCGGCATTAACCCACGCAAAAGAATTATTAAACTAGCTTTTTTAGAATAAAAGAGCAAAAGAAATTTGTAATTCATCACAACAGAAAAACACACAATACACCATAAAAATATTGTTTTCTCAAAAGTCTAAGTGCTTTGCAGCAAACCATCAACTATAAACAGCCACCAACATGCAAAACTTATTAAAAGGTAAAAAAGGAATTATTTTTGGAGCGTTAAACGAAAATTCTATAGCTTGGAAAACAGCAGAAAAAGCTTTTGAACAAGGAGCAGAGTTTGTTTTAACAAACGCGCCAGCAGCTTTAAGAATGGGGCAATTAGATGTTTTAGCAAAACAAACAAAAGCAACTATAATTCCTGCAGATGCAACTTCTATAGAAGATTTAGAAAATTTAATAGATAAATCTATGGAGCTTTTAGGCGGCAAAATAGATTTTGTAATGCACTCTATAGGAATGTCTGTAAATGTTAGAAAAAAAAGAGATTATACAGATCCAAATTACGATTTTACAACAAAAGGTTGGGACGTTTCCGCAGTTTCATTTCATAAATTAATGAACGTTTTATACCACAAAAAAGCAATGAATAATTGGGGCAGTATTGTGGCCTTATCTTATATGGCAGCCCAAAGAGTTTTTCCAGATTATAATGATATGGCAGACAACAAGGCATTTTTAGAAAGTATTGCCCGTAGTTTTGGCTATTATTTTGGTAGAGATTTTAAAGTGCGCGTAAATACCATTTCCCAATCTCCAACGCCAACAACAGCAGGTACAGGTGTTAAAGGTTTTGATGGTTTTATAGCCTATGCAGAAAAAATGAGTCCATTAGGCAATGCATCTGCCTCAGATTGTGCAGATTATACCATTTCTCTATTTTCAGATTTAACTAAAAAAGTTACCTTACAAAATTTGTATCATGATGGTGGCTTTTCTAATATGGGCGTAAGTGATGCTGTAATGCAAAAATTTGAGTAATATTTTTAGAAGCTATTTCCAGCTTTTCGCACTCGCTTTTTTTGTCGAAAAAGACAAAAAAGAGCTCAAACAAAGCTTCAATCTGGGCTAAACTAGTTTGCCAACTTTAGTAATTAATTCAGGTAAAAGTTCCTTTCAAACAAAAAATATCCGCTAAAATAAAACGGATTTATTCAATTTTAAACAAGGCAACAAATCAATTTATAATAAATTTGTTTGTTCTATTATGCTTTGGTTCATTTCTACCTTGGCCAAACCACAAGATTTACTGGTACTTCTGCAAGAAGAAAAACAAACAAACCCAATAACACAAATTGCAATAAATACTACTTTTTTCATTTTATAAATACTTTAAGGATTAAATGTACATATTTTTTATCAACTCTCCAGAATTTTTCTTCTCTTGAATAACGTTAAATTGTACCATTTTATTTTGAATACGGGTTACTAAGTTTTTGGTTAATGGTTTTCCATCATTCCATTCTGTAATTTTAAGCCACTTTTGTATGTCTTCTAATTGCTGTTCATACCTTGTTGCTAAAATTTCATCAATATTATTAATTTTTTTAAAATTACGCGTTTCAGCATTTATAATATCTAAAACTTCTTTAACTTCATTAAAATTATTTTCTAAAACTTCATTTCTAACAGCAATAACAAAACAAGGCCATGGAGTAGGGCAGTCATCAATTCTTCTAAATGTACCATTGTCTACCAAAGGTTTTGTGGTAAAATGTTCCCACATAAAATAGTCTGCTTCACCATTAGTTAAAGCAGCTATACCACCTTGTAAATTACCAATAACTTTAAATTTTAAATTCTCAATATTCCAACCTTGGTTGTAAGCATTTACAATTGCCATTAAATGAGATCCAGAGCCAAACCTACTAATAGCAATAGTTGCATGCTCTAAATCTGCCATTTTTGTAAATTTAGATTTTGCGCCTACATGAATTCCCCAAATAAGTGGTGTGCTTACAAAAGTTTGCAAAATTTTAGACGGATTTCCGTTGGCAATATCTTTAATAATACCTTCTGTTAAAACAATAGCAATATCAACCTCACCTTGGCGTAAAGCCTTACACATTTGTCCTGTTCCTCCAGGAAAATCTTGCCATCTTAAATTGATGTTTCTTTTTGTATAAGCTTTATTTTTTAAGGTTAAATACCATGGATAATTAAAATGTTCTGGTACGCCACCCACTTTTAGGTTTGTCATAGTTTTACTGAAATAGAAATAACAAAATTATAATAAAAAGCATTATTGATAAGATAATTATTAATGATTTTGATATTTTTTTTAAATTATAGTTGTAATGAGGTGTTAGTTGGTCTAAAATGTCAATATTGTTGGCTACACAAATGGCATCAATTTTTGAAAAATCTTTTTTTAAAGCATAAAAAATAAGACTGTTTGCGTTGGTAAAAACTTCAATTTCATTTTTAATAGGTATATTATGTTCGCTCATTAATGTTTTAAAAAGCAATAAACTTTCTACTTTTATAAAAAACCGAACACTTTTAGCACCTTCAAACACTTATTTTACAAATTTATGTAAAGCATATACAATTAAATCTTCTATAACTTTGCTAGGATTTGCACTAAACGTACCATTTGCTCTATTGGCAATAATTGCATTTAAAGAAACTGCATTATGACCTAATAATTTACAAAGGCCATAAATAGTGGCTGTTTCCATTTCTAAATTTGTAATTTTATGTTCATTGAAAATAAAACTATCTATGCTGCTATTTAATTTTGTATCTTTTAAAGGCAAACGCAAAACTCTACCTTGAGGGGCATAAAAGCCACCGGCAGTTGCTGTAATTCCTGTAATTATATGCTCTGAAATAAACCGATTTGCAAGTGTTTTGCTATTTTCTAAACACAAAGGTCGCGCCTTTTTAGGATCCCATTTGGTCTGTGCTATAAAAGCGTTTTCAATTAAAGGTGTCGTAAATTTATCAATTTGATAAAAATGTAACATTCCGTTTAAATCTAAAGCATATTCACTTAATAAAAAAGTGCCTAAAGGAATTTCTTTTTGCAGCGCACCAGAAGTACCAATTCTTACAATATTTAAAGGTGTTAGTTGTTGTTTTGGTTCTCTTGTTACCAAATTGATATTTACAAGAGCATCCAACTCATTTAAAACAATATCTATATTATCTGGCCCTATACCTGTAGAAATTACAGATAATTTTTTGCCTTTGTAAAAACCAGTAACTGTTTTAAACTCTCTTTTTTGGGCAGAAAATGTTATCGAATCAAAATGTTTAGTAATTTTTTCTACACGATCTTGATCGCCAACAAAAATAATATCTGTAGCAATATCTTTTGGTTTTAAATTTAAGTGATAAACACTACCATCTTCATTTAAAATTAATTCAGATTGTTTTAAAGCCATAATTTTAGATATAGTAAAATTTAGTTTGTTTTTTAACCGCCAACACGTTTTACTTTAAAACCTTTGTCTTTTAGCATTTGCATAATTTTATCTCTATAATCGCCTTGAATTATAATTTTATCATCTTTAAAGCTACCACCAACAGAAAGTTTGGTTTTAATTTCTTTTGCTAAAATTTTAAAATCGGATGTTGCTCCTGTATAACCTTCTAAAATTGTTATGGGTTTGCCTTTTCGTTTTTCATATTTGCAAATAATTGGATCGTTTTGTAACCAAATATTAGATTTTGCTTCTTTTGGAGTTTCTGTTTCCTTATGCTCAGGAAATAAGTTTTTTAATTGATCTTTTAAATCCATAATCCTATCCTAACCTTCCCAGAGGGAAGGAACTAGTAAGTTTGAAAACTAGTTTTTATTTTTTTATTTATAATTTTTTTTCAAAATCATTTCTTCCATTTGAGGAAATGAAGTGGGAATTTTATTTTTTTAATCCTAATTCCCTTAATCTTTCGTCTAAAAACTCACCAGCTGTAATGTTACCAAACTGTTTTGGGTTGTTTTTATCGATACAGTTTTCTAAAACATCTAATTTCATTTCTGAAACAGGATGCATAAAAAACGGAATAGAATATCTAGAAGTGCCCCACATTTCTTTTGGCGGATTTACTACGCGATGAATTGTAGATTTTAATTTATTATTACTGTGTCTAGACAACATATCGCCAACATTTATCATCAACTCATCAGGTGCTGCTATGGCATCAATCCAATCGCCATTATTATTTTTAACTTGTAGTCCTTTTCCTTGAGCACCCATTAACAATGTAATTAAATTAATGTCTCCGTGTGCTGCAGCTCTTTCTGCTCCTTTTGGTTCTGTTTTTATTGGAGGGTAATGTATGGGACGTAAAATACTGTTTCCGTTTTTAATATAATTGTCAAAATAAGTTTCTTCTAAATTTAAGTGTAATGCTAAAGATCTTAAAATATATTTCGCTGTTTTTTCTAACATTTTATAAGTTTGTTTGCCAACTTCGTTAAACTTAGGCAATTCTTTTACCAAAACATTTTCTGGATATTCTTTGGCTTTCTCAGCATCATTTTCTACATATTGCCCAAAATGCCAAAACTCTTTTAAATCTGCCTCTTTTTTACCTTTTGCAGATTCTTTACCAAAAGAAACATAACCTCTTTGGCCACCAATACCAGGTATTTCATATTTTTCTTTTGTTTCTAGCGGTAATTCGAAAAATTTTTTTATTTCTGCGTACAAATCAGAAACCAATTGTTCATCTAAAAAATGGCCTTTTAAAGCAACAAAACCAATGTTTTCATAAGCATGACCAATTTCAGATATAAATTTTTGCTTTCTACTTGCATCTGAAGATAAAAAGTCTGCTAGATTAATGCTGGGTATTTTATTCATCTTATTATTTTATAATAAACAACGGTTAAAGTTACTAAAATTTAAGGATTTTAAAAAGCGTGTTATTTTTTTAAAAAAGGTATTTGATACGAAATTGTGTAGTTGAAACCAAAACCAGTGTTCGTAGAAAAAATTCTATTAAAACCAGGAGCGTATAATGTTTTAAAATTATTAGGATCTTTAACTGCCATTAAAATTTTATAAGACCCGCTAAAACCCATAAATAAGTTGTTGGCAACTTCTACTTTAAAACCAATAATTAACTCAGACCAATGGGCATTTAAGTCTGTTGTGGTTTGGCTATTTAAGTTTTCTTGGGCTAAAAAATAATTGCTGTTATCTGCGTCAGATACATTTGGTGTATAACTATTTAGGGTCTGTTCAAACATTGCAAAACCATATCTATAACCAACATAAATTTCGTTATTCATGTCTAACCAATTTTTAAAAACATTGTAATTAATACCTAATCGTGCATAATTACCTTTTGCTGTAGAATTTGTTACCCTAAACTCTTTGGTTGTTTGTTCTTCAAAACCAATTTCTACTGCAATATATAAGTTCTTTTTAATTCTGTAATCTGCAACAATTTCTAAACCAGAATAATCTGCATTTACTGCGTCTAATATAGGTTTGCTTAAATCTACACCTAAACGTAACCCATATTTAGTTTTGTAAATAATACTATCTTTAGTTTTAGGCTTTAAACTATCTTTTTGTTGCTGAGAAAAACCATCAACAAGAACAAATAACATAAAAATACTAATGAAATACTTGTACATGTGCAGCAGTTTGATCATCTAAATTAAGGGCAGTATCTGGTGTAAAATCTATAAACCAAGTATTGTTTGGTGATGTAAATTCTACATTATTAAAAATTACTTTAAAACCACAAGACCTAGAAACATATTCTTCTTCAATATCATATTTTACAGAAAATTGATTGACAACTCCGTTTTTTGAAAAATTATAAACGGTTTCTAAAGCATTTGGGTTTAAAGGTATGGCAATACTATCTATGGTAACATTGTTATATCTGGCAATAGTATCACTATTTACTTCAGAATAAACGTAAAGATTTTGTACTCTTTTTGGAGTTTCTCTGTTTGTAGCATCAAAAAACCGAATAATTAATTTAGAAGTTACAGGATTTTGTATACAGAAATCGTCTTTTTCGCAAGCCGAAAAAATAGCCGATAAAAGTAGTAAATAGATAATTGTTTTTTTCACAGCTCAAATATAGCAATAAGATTTTTTTTATTGGCTTATTCTTCTTCAACTTCTACAATTTTATTGATAGCTGTTGCCAATTTAAAATCTAATTCAGTTACACCATCAGCATCATGTGTTGTTAGTTTAATTTCTAAAACATTATAAACATTTGTCCATTCTGGATGATGGTTTAAAGCTTCGCATTCAAAAGCAATCCGATTCATTGCAGACATACAATCTTTAAAATTATCAAATTCAAAATCGGTTTGTAATGCATTGTCCGCATATTCCCAATCTATTAAATTTTCTAATTTTTTATTAATTTCAAAAAGTGATAATTTTTTCATTCAATAAAGGTTTTTTATGTTTTTTATTTTCTAAAACTTGGTATTTAACGCTAATTATTAATTAAATTAAGTTTTTAATTAAACCATTGTTACATTTAAAAGTCTAAAGTAACAAATACCTATTAATAGTGCTTCATAAAAGTTAAATTATTAAACAAATTTAATAGTCAAAACAAACCAAATGAAATTATTTAAAACCTTATGTATTCTTTTTCTTCTTCTTTTTTCTAAAACCTTTTTTTGTCAACAGCAAGCTCCTAATATTTTATTAATTGTAGCAGATGATATGGGTTTAGATGCATTAGCAGGTTTTGATTTTGGTACAGATTTTCCTAAAACACCAACTATAGATTCTTTTAGAGAAAACGGTTTAACCTTTACCAATTGTTGGGCAACGCCACAATGTTCACCAACGCGAGCAACCATTATTAGTGGTAAATTTGGCATTAAAACAGGAGTTTTGAGACCACCTTTAATTTTAGACACCTCTCACACATCTGTTTTTACAAAGATAAAAGAACAAAGTACCACAGATTATAGTATGGGTTTAATTGGTAAATGGCATATTGGTGGCAATAGCAGTAGTAATTACAGTCACCCCAAAGATTCTGGAGTGCCCTATTATGAAGGTTTATTTACAAGTCAAGTAGATGATTACTACAATTGGACCAAAGTAAATAATAACGAAGAAGAAGAAGAAGTTACAGAATATGTAACTAGTCATTTAACAGATAGCGCAATTTCTTGGATAGATAATCAAACGAAACCTTGGTTTTTATGGCTAGCACATGTGGCGCCACACGTGCCATTTCAAGTTCCTCCAGAAGGAACTTATACAACAGCCATTACAGATAATAGAACTACCTATTTAGCAATGATAGAATCTTTAGATTTTGAAATAAATAGACTTATTGCAAGTATGGATGAAGATACCAAAGAAAATTCAGTAATTATATTTATTGGAGATAATGGTACACCAAGTAAAGCAAATACTTATTTTCCAAGAGGACATGTAAAATCTTCTTTGTATGAAGGTGGTATTCGAGTTCCTTTAATAATTACAGGTAAATCTGTAGAAAGAGTAAATGAAGTAGAAGCAAGTTTGGTACATACTACAGATTTACATGCTACAATTTTAGAGTTGGCAGGTGTGCAGTTGCTTGGTGGTTCAGATAATAGTTTTAGTTTAAAACCAGCACTAAAATTTGAAAATCAAATTAAAAGAGAAATAAATTATACAGATTATGAAAGCAATAATATAGAATCTTGGGCAACTAGAAATGCAACTTACAAGTTAATAGAAGATGAAAATGGTAATGAAGAATTTTACAATATAATTACAGACATAAAAGAAGAAAATAATTTAATAGGAAATTTAACTATAACAGAGCAAACTATAAAGGAAATGTTGCAGCAGGAAGCCCAAACTATTAGAACCAGTTGGTCTTGTAATGATGGCATTAAAAACGGAAATGAAACCACAATAGATGATTGTAATAATACTTGTGGTGTAACAGATGTATTAAGTTATGATAATATAGCGTGTTGTGGCACACCATCTAGCCCAAGTATATATTATGAATTTACAGAAAATAATAAAAGAGTAGTTTATTCTAACAATTACCCAAATCATAATTTTTGTTTTGTTTCTACCAGAATACCAGAACCTTATTATAGAACTTATCAGTTTGATTTGAAACCTCAATTAACAAACCAAATTACTAGTTTAACAAGAGCTAACGGAAGACCTGTAAACTTTTTTGGTATTGCTTTAAACGGAGTGTATATGATGCCAGCACCAGCAACACCTTTTATTTTTGAAGATGTTAATACAGGACAATACAATTGGGATTGGGTTTTTGAACCCACTACAAATATTGGTGAAGGAAGAGATTTTGTGGGTTTAGATTGTGCATCTGCCCATGTAAATCCTAATTCTGGCTATCATTATCATGGTAATATGTTTGAGTATGTAGAAGAATTAAAAGAAGGTATTTCTACTTTAAATTCTCCACCAACAGAAGTTTTACAAGTTGGTTGGGCAGCAGATGGTTTTCCAATCTTATATCGTTTTGGACCAGATAAAGATGGAAATATAAAAGAAATGTTTCCTAGTTTTCAACTTAAAAGTGGTTTAAGACCTGGAGATGGTATTAGTGCACCTTGTGGACCTTATTCTGGAAAATATACCAATGATTTTGGCTATGTAGCAGGAAAAGGAGATTTAGATGAATGTAATGGAATTGAAGCCTCTGTAACTTTAAACACTGCTCAAGGAGAAGAAACTTTTGCCTATTATTATGTGGTAACACAAGATTTTCCACAAATATCTAGATGTATGAAAGGTAATTTTAATGATAGTTTTATTAGCAATCGTGGTGGTTTAAATGATGTTGATAACGATGGTGATGGTTTTGTAAGTGCTTTCGATTGTGATGATACAAATGCGAACGTAAACCCTTTTGCAACAGACAATCCTGCAACCACTGTTGATGAAAGTTGTGGTGCAACATTAAGCACTAAAAATGTAAGTTTAGAAGATTTAGGGTATTATATAAGTGCTAATCCTAATAATGGTAACTTTTCTATAATTTCTACCAATATAGAAAAATATGAAGTGAAGTTGTTTTCTATGACGGGGAAACTTGTAAAGCAAAAAACGGGTAAAGGTGTTTTAGAAATAAATACAAGAACAAGCTCAGGAGTTTATTTGCTTAGTATTATTGTAAATGGAAAATTATTAGGAACTATGAAAACAATTATAAAATGAAAATTTTAATATGTACTTTTTTGTTTTTACTAAATATCAGTAATAAAAACAATACTCATGATGCTATTTCTGCAACGTTTAATGTCATAAAAAAAGGACATGTACTTATGTTAGAAATAGATTTTGACGAAGAAAATTTTATAAAGTTTGGAGAGTCTAGTAGTTTACGTGTTTCTAAAGAAGATTTTAGAAATTACCTTTATAAAACCACAAACTGGGAAATAGATGGAGAAATATTAAACCCTAAAGTTTTAACTTTAAAATCTACAGAACAACATACAAGAGTTATTTGCTTTTTGTCTAAAAAAGCTAAAAATATTAAATCTATTAAAGTTAAAAATGAATTTTTATTAAATATAGACTCTCATTCTAATATTATAAAATTAGATATTAATGATACTTTTAAAGATTTTAGGTTGCATAAAGATAGAAGGGAAATCGTAGTAAATTATTAAAATTACCTGTTGTGCATTTTAAATTATGCTAATTTTAATATTACTGATATTTCTATCAAAAATAAATTTGTTGATATATTGTATAGTTGTTAAAGAGGTTATTTTGGATAATACCCTTGTTTGAAACCCATCAAAAGATTTCGCATAATTTCTTCTAATCATAAATTGGTCGCAGAGTTGTGAGCATAAAGTTTCTATTCGTTTTCTTTTTTTTCTAAAAATATAAGGTTGATTTTTATAATTATTTTGATTGTATCTCATTGGAGTATTCAATTTTATATTACAGGTTTCAAATAAGTTTAGCTGAATTTATGCCGATAAATAACCACGATCTCCAATTAAAGTACAATTATTAATTTGATCTTTAATATCCTTTAAATAGTTGATGTCGTGCACGGATGCTGGGCTCAAATCTATACATTGAAACACTCCACTAACAGAACAAATGGCGTGTAATTTATAGCCATAATATTTCGAACCTTGTGAAGCACAAAATCCTTTATTTGGAACAGTTTCAATATTTTCTTTACAAACTTTAGAACAAGTACTTCTTGATAAATTACAAACTTCTAAAGGCATACTATCAACAACAAAATAATCCTCAAAATCATTAAAAAAGGAAGCTAATTTTAAACAAATACTATTTATATTTTCAAATAAATTCCTCCTTCTTCTATTGTAAACACTTCTTTCAATTTTTGATAAAAATGATTTGGGAAGATTTCTAAATAAATCATTCTCACTGTCAATACTCATCAATTCAGCAGTTAAACTTAAACTAATCAATTCTAAATCACTCATTTTAGGTATTCTTCTCTGATAAGTTAAAAGCTGTTCTTATGATATTTTTCTTAATACTTCCAAGATTCTTTCGTAATTTGTATTCAAGTGTTCATCATTAATGTTTTAGGGCTAAAATAATTTACTGTCTTTTAGTAAGATTGGTAACTTTTATTCTTTTAATCATAATGCACAACAGGTTAAAACCTTACCTTTTTATCAAACCAAGAGAACTATTTTAATAAAATTTAAAGTGGTTTTTTCCTATTAACCTTCATTTTTTTCCTGTTTAGCTTTTGTGTTTTATAAAAAGCAACCTTTTTTAGTATGTTTATATTTACTTAATGTTAAGATTTAATTTAAATAATCTTTTTAAACTTAAATTTAGTTAGAAAAATATTCTTCAGGCTATTTTTTTCGGTGTTTAAATGCAAAACTTCACCATACCAAATTTATTTTTTACGAAGTTTTAAATAATTTTAATATTGAGACCTATTAAATTCAAAATGATATTTATAATGTCTAAGCTAAAAGATTTTATCAACCCAAAAACACAGTATACCAAAAGTGGAGAAATTAATATTGCTTATAAGGTATTAGGAAAAGGTGCATTAGATTTGGTTTATGTACCTGGTTGGGTTTCTAATATTGATTGGATGTTTAGTAGTCCAGATTTAGTAAGTTTTTTTAAGGAATTAAGTAAAACTGTAAGAATAATACTTTTTGATAAAAGAGGAACAGGCTTATCAGATCGTTTGGTAGAACTATCAACTTTAGAAGATAGGATGGAAGATATAAACGCTGTTATGAATGCTGTAGATAGTAAAAAAGCTATTCTTTTTGGACATTCAGAAGGAGGCAGTGCAGCCACTTTATTTAGTGCAACATATCCAAACAAAGTTATTTCTTTAATTTCTTTTGGAGCCTTTGCAAAACGTAGATATTCTAAAGAATATCCTTGGGCGCCAAAAGATAAAGAAAGGGAAAAATTATACAATATGATTGAAAATGACTGGTGTAGTGAAGAAAATTTATTAGAAAAATTAGCACCGTCTAGAGCAAAAGATACAAAATTTATGAGTTGGTTAGCAAATTATTTTAGATCTGGAGCAAGTCCTGCAGCTGCCATTAAACTTACTAAAATGAACACAGAAGTTGATATTGTAGATGTATTACCCTACGTAAATGTACCCACTTTATTAATACAACGTAAAGGAGATATAGATGTAAAGATTGAAGAAGGTAGGTTTATACAAGAACGTATAAAAGAAGCAAAATTTATTGAATTAGAAGGAGAAGACCATCTATTTTGGGTGGGTAACACAGAAATGGTTTTGATGGAAATGAAAAAATTTATAAAAAAAACGAAACCTAATAATACTAGTAAAAAAGGATTAAAAACAATTTTATTTGGACAATTTAAAACATGTAACTTTAATGCCAATAAATTAGATATTGTAGCACACTTAATTAAAAAATATGAAGGAGAAGTATTGCTAAGGCATCAAAAAAATATATCAATAGCTTTTGATGTTCCAGGTAAAGCAGTACATTTTAGTATTTCTTTTTTAAATAAATTTAAAGAACTTGGTATTGAATTGTCTATGGGTTTATATATAAATGAGGTCACTCTAAGTGGAAATCATATATTAAACGATAAAGATTTTTATATGACAAAAATAATTCAAACTCAATTGCACCCAAATCAGATTTTAGCTTCAAAAACTGTAAAACACTTATTATCTGGTTCTAATTTTAACTTTATAGAAAACACCTCTGTTTTAGGATTTAAAAGTAATACTTTAATCAAGCTTTATGATGTTTCAGAAAAAGAAAAACCTTCTATAAATGTAGAAAAAACAACTAATTTTACCTTTTCTTATTACGATTCCTTTTTGGAAAAAGTACTTGAAATTATAGATAATAACTTAGAAAATGACACGATAAGTGTAGCGCTTTTAAGTAAAAAAATGAGAATGAGTGAACGGCAATTACAAAGAAAAATTAAAGAGATGACCAATAAATCTCCAAGTCAGTTAATCAACTCAATTTGTTTAAATAAAGCAAAAGAATCTTTAATGTCTACAAATTTAACAGTTTCTCAAACGGCTTTTAAATTTGGGTTTTCTAGTCCGTCTTATTTCGCCAAATGTTTTAAAAAAGAGTTTAATGTAAATCCAAATGTCTTTTTAAAAAAAATATAAAACCTTGTTTTTTGTGCTCATCTCTCCTTCTTGTTTTTCATAAAATTTAAAACTATTTCTTTTGAATACATAAAATTTCTGCATGTTTTGTGTTTTGAGATTTTATTTAAAGTTACAATAAAATTTAGGGTATTAATTTTAAAATATCTCTTTAATATATTCATTACTGAAAGATTTTAATAGTAATAGTTTATGATGCTTTTTTTAATTTTATAAGTAACTTTAAATCAAAATATATTTTTTATTTAAGAAACTTCAAAATCACTTCAACAGAAATCTCAAACTTTAAAAATAAATTATCCAAGCATTAGTTTCAGTAAAATTCAATGTAACAACATCATTATATTTTCCTTATTTGTAAATCAAATAATTCTTTTTTTAAAAAACACTTATTGTCGCTTTTTTAATAGTATCTGTCGTTTTATTTATGGTCTTTAAAATGCAACGACACTAATTTTGTATTGATAAAAAAGCAATTTAAACCTAAACTACTTTGAAATGAAAACAAAAACACTAATAAAACAATCCATTCTATGGTTGTTATTATTAATATCAACCATTGGTTTTTCACAGACTTTTACGGATAATGGCTATAATTTTAACGTACTATCCACAAATCCTAATGAAGTAGAACTCACAGGTGGCGGATCTGCAAATGCTATCCCTAGCAGCGCTACAGATAGTAATGGAATTGTATATACCGTAACAACTATAGGTAATTCTGCTTACAGAAATCGTGCAAGTAGTGTTACACTACCTAATACAATTACAACCATAAAATTTCGTGCATTTAGAGATAATAATCCACTCACTAGCATTACACTTCCAGCAAGTGTAGCTACTATAGAAGGAGAAGCCTTTTTTGAAGGTGGATTAAATGAAATTATTGCTCTAGGATCTGTACCTGCATCTATTTCAGCTAGTTCTTTTGGCACACGTAGTAATATAGATTTAACCATTCCTAGCGGAACAGAAAATATTTACAATGAGAATGGGTGGACGGGTTTTAAAACTATAAATGGTGAAACGCCAATAGGAGGTACATTTACTAACAATGGTTTTACTTATAGGATAGCTTCTAAAAATCCAAATACCGTCAGCTTAGTAAACGCAAACAATGCCGCTGGCAGTGTAACCATACCTGAAATAATAAATTTTGAATCGAAAAATTTCACTGTAACCGCTATTGGAGGTAATGCTTTTAGAGACGACCCTATTACAGCACTAATGTTACCTAACACAATTAAAGTTATAGGGTCAAGTGCCATTAGAAGCACTAATTTAACAAGTTTAGTGCTTCCCAATAGTGTAACAACTATTGAGAATTCGGGGATTTCTGTAAACCAAAATCTAACCAACATTACCATAGGTACTGGATTAGAAACCGTTGATTCCAATGGTTTTCGTGGAAATGGATCACTAACTACTGTAACCTCAAATGCTATTAACGCACCTTCTCTAGGTAGTAGAGTATTTAATGAAAGCCCTGGCCAGAAAAGCTTAGTAATTCCTAATGGTAGTGAAGCATCTTATGCAGCAGCAGGATGGAATAATAATTTCCTTACTATTAATGGAGTTGCAAGGATAGGTGGGCAATTCAATTCTGAAGGATTTACCTATCGTGTCACTGCAACCAATCCCAATGAAGTATCCTTAATCAACGGAAATGATGCCTCTGGAGATATTAGGATTCCTACTACTGTAACCCAAAACAGTATATCATTTAATGTAACCGCTATAGGTATAAGTGCCTTTAGAGATGATGCCATAACCAGTGTTATTATTCCAGCCAATATTATAAATATAGGTAATGATGCTTTTCTTAATACGAGTGAATTAACCTCGGTAATTTCTAATGCTACCACTGCACCTTCACTTGGTAGCAACGTATTTCGTGAAACCCCTAGTATTAAAGCATTAACGATACCTAATGGTAGCCAAACTTCTTATGAAGCAGCAGGGTGGAATGCTAATTTCTTATCTGTTAACGGAGTTTTTAGGATAGGTGGACAATTCAATTTTGAAGGATTTACCTATCGGGTAACTTCAGCCAATCCCAATGAAGTATCCTTAATCAACGGAAATAATGCATCAGATGATATTACGATACCTACTACCGTAACCCAAAACAGTATATCATTTAATGTTACAACAATAGGACAAGATGCCTTTAGAGATGATGCCATAACCAGTGTAGTTATTCCTGCTAATATTATAAGCATAGGTAATAATGCTTTTCGTAATACTAGTGAATTATCCTCGGTAATTTCTAATGCTACCACTGCACCTTCATTGGGTAGCAGCGTATTTCGTGAAACAACAAGTAATAAAGCATTAACGATACCTGATGGTAGTCAAACTTCTTATGAAGCAGCAAGGTGGAATACTAACTTTTTTACTATTAATAGTGTTGTAAGGATAGGGGTACAATTCAATTCTGAAGGATTTACCTATCGTGTTATTTCAGAAACCCCTAACGATGTATCTTTAATTAGTGGAAATAATGCCTCTGGTGGTATTACAATCCCTGATACGGTTAACGCTAACAATTTTACATTTAATGTTATAGTAATCGGACAAAATGCATTTAGAGATGATAACATAACTAATGTAGTTATAGGTGCTAATGTACAAGAAATAGGTAATGAGGCCTTTCGTAATACTAGTGAATTAACCTCGGTAATTTCTAATGCTACCACTGCACCTTCATTGGGTAGCAACGTATTTCTTGAAACCTCTAGTAGTAAAGCATTAACGATACCAAATGGAAGCCAAACTTCTTATGAAGCAGCAGGGTGGAATACTAATTTCTTATCTATTAATGGAGATGTAAGTATAGGTGCGCAATTCATTTCTGGAGGATTTACCTATCGTGTTGCTTCAGAAACCCCTAACGATGTATCTTTAATCAATGGAAATAATGCCTCTGGTGATATCACAATCCCTGATACGGTTACCGCTAACAATTTTACATTTAATGTTACAGTAATCGGGCAAGATGCCTTTAGAAATGATAGTTTAACCAGTGTTACTATTGGCGCTAACGTACAAGAGATTGGTATTCTAGCTTTTCAAAACAACCCTGATCTATTAACAGTTATTTCCAACAACTCACAAGCTCCAACTCTTTTAAGAGATATTTTTTCACAAACAGCTAGTAATAAAGCGTTAATCATACCAGAGGGCAGTGGCCCATCCTATCAAGAAGCAGGTTGGAATGCTTTCTTTAGCTCAATAAATGGTGTAGCACTTGATAATGAAATAACTGTAGATGGGCTTACTTACGAAATATTTTCTACAAGTCCTAGAGAAGTAATATTAACGGGAGGTACACCTTCGAGTAGTGATTTATTGATTCCAGCTTCTGTTTCTGACGGGATAAATAATTTTAATGTAGTTGCTATTGCTAACAGTGCTTTTGAGAGTGCCGGATTAACTAGCGTTACTTTTCCTAATACGTTGAGGCAATTGGGTAGTGTTGCCTTTCGCTTTAATTTCATTACAGAAGTTGTGATTCCTGAAGGAGTTACTCGAATTCCTCAACGTTGTTTCTCTAGTAACGACTTAACAAGTATTACATTACCTAATAGTTTAGAAAGTATTGATTTTAGATCTTTTGAAAGAAATAATCTTACCGAAATTACCATACCTCCTAAAGTAACACAAATTGCTCAATTAGCTTTTGACTTTAATAACTTAACTACAATTACATCGTTGAATACATCAGCACCAAGCGTAGTTGTTGGTACCAATGATGACTCATTTATTAGAGAAGATAGAATTGATTTATTCATCCCAACAGGTAGTACTCAATCTTATGAAAATGCTGGGTGGGTAGGTTTTAATTCGATTACAGAAATAGTTACAGGAGTTGTATTAACTCCAAAAGTTTTTTTACAAGGAGCAAGCATAAACCCAAAAACAGGTGAAGAAGATTTAATGCGTGATGATTTACGACAAGCTAATTTAATACCCACAAACTCTCCTTATGGCGATGGTGCTATTGTATCGCCAGTAGTATTTAGTGTTACAGGTAATGATGCTATTGTAGACTGGGTTTTTGTAGAGTTAAGAGATAAAAATAATATTTCTAATATTATAAAAACAGCACCTGCATTTTTACAAAGAGATGGAGATGTTGTAGCACTTGATGGTGTTTCTAATTTATCAATAAATATAGATGCAGATAATTATTTTGTAGCAATAGGCCATAGAAATCATATTGCTATTGTAACAGATACAGCTGTATCCTTATCTACAAACCAAACCATAGTAGATTTTACAAATAATGTAAGCTTTATAAGAGGAGGTAGTTTAGCTGTTTCCGAAGTTTTTACAGGACTACTATCTATGATAGCAGGAGATAGTGATGGCAATGGAAGCGTACAAACGGTAGATATAAACCCTATAGTAACCTCTATAGGTAATTTAGGCTACAACAACAACGATATTAATTTAAATGGAGCTGTACAAACTACAGATACTCCAACTGCAAGAAGTTTAATAGGTAAATTAAAACAATTCTAAATAAAAAAAACAGTAAAAACAACTAAAAAAATGGAGAAAATTACAGAAAAAATTAAATTACTTGCATTGGTAATTATTTTAACGAGTAGTCTTGTGTTTCAAAGTCAGACAATTAGCTATTCATTTGCGAATGCACAAAACACAGTAGAAGGTTCTAATACTTTTTATGAAGTAGATGTGCTACTTTCTACAGATACTAATTTTAAATTAGGTGCTGGTCAATTTTATATAGATTACAACACTGCAGCTTTTGGAGAAGCAATAGAAGGAGGTAATTTAACTTTTAGCAGACCAGCAGGTTCAGTATTAGCAGAAAAAATATTTGGAGGTGCTTTAGATGCCTATAACATTGTAAATACAAATAGTACAGCCTCTAAAGTAAGTTTTTCTTGGTCTACAGCAGTTGCTGGTCAAGTTTCAGAAAATGTAACGGTTGCAGGATCACCCAATCTCATTTGCCATTTAAAGATTTTGTATGTAGATACAAATGAAGCGCCTAATATTTCTTTTGATACCACAACAACACCAGATTTTGTAACGTCCTTTGGGTTAACCTTTATAGACACTACACCAATAGGTACACAATTACTAAATGACAATTATGACTCTTCTGGATCTGTTATTACACCTTTAATTACTTGGGAAGGTGGTTCAAATTCAAGTATAACGGATGCAAGCAACTGGGCAGGAGGTAATTTACCGTCTATAACAGATAATGTAACTATACCAAACGTAGCAATATCACCTAGAATTGATGCTGGAGTAACTTTTCAAGCGAATGATTTTACGGTTAACGGCTTGTTAAATATAAGAGAAGGAGGTAATTTATTAGTGGATGGTAATTTTACAAACACTAGGCAGGTAAGAATGACTTCTACAGCTACAGAAAGTGCAACTTTATTAGTAAAAGGTACTGCAACAGGAACTATAACCTATGAACGTGGAGGTTTAATAGCGAACGAATTTAGTATTGTAACAGCACCAGTAAACGGGCAAAGCATTAAAGCTTTTGTGGAAAACCCAACAAATGATATTAGAGTAAATACATCTGTAACACCAAATAGATTGGCAATTGCATTTTATGATGAAAGCCAACCAGTTGGTTCTAAATGGGTATATTATACTACAGATGATATAGCAACAGATGCACTTACTTTTGAACAAGGAAGAGCTTATGCAATATCAAGAAATACAAACGGAAGTGTAACGTTTACAGGAACTCTAGAAACAGAAAATGTAACTAAAAATTTAGATGTGGAATGGAACGCAATAGGAAATCCTTACACTACTTTTTTACCAGTAAATGAGAATGGCAATGCAAATTTTGTTTCAGATAATACTAGTAAATTAAATCCAGCTAACTTAGGTGTTTATGTTTGGGATAACACACAGGGTAAGTACATTGTTTTACCTTTATCTGGTCCAGAAAGTTTTGTAGCACCAGGACAAGGATTTTTTGTAAGAGCAGCTGTTGGCGCTACAGAAGTTTCTTTTGATGAAACACAAAGAATGACACAACCAGCATCTGGAGGTACTTTTAATAAAAATACAAATAATGAAACAGAAACCGGCATTACTTTAATCACAAAAGCAAAAGGTAAAAGTGTAAAAACAGTTGTTAATTATAGTAACAAAGCAACAGAAGGTTTAGATCCTGGTTACGATTTAGGAAATTTTGCAGGTGCCGAACTTGATGTATACACAAAATTACTATCAGATATTAATGGAGAAGATTTTACTATACAAGCTGTACCACTTCAAAATATAAATTCAACTAGTGTTCCTCTTGGTTTGGTTGCAGAAAAAGATACAGAATTAATTTTTTCAATAGAAACAAAAAATTTGCCTTTTGATACTAAAGTATATTTAGAAGATAAAGTATTAAATACTATAACCGAATTAGATGAGTCTGAACACATTGTTAATATTACAAATAAAATAAATGGTTCTGGTAGATTCTTTTTAAACACACAAAGTGCAAAAGAGGTTTTAAGTATAGAAAATAATTCTCTTTTAGCTGTAAAAATATATGCATCAAAAGAAACATTATTTATAAAAGGCTTAGAGAAGGGGGTATTTAATCTAAAGTTATTTAATGTAATAGGTAAAGAGGTATTTGCTGCAAAAGAAATAGGAAATGGAGCTAATAAAATAGCCTTACCAAATTTACAAACTGGTATTTATATAGTAAAAATAAATTCTAGTTTAGGTAGTAAAATAAGTAAAATTATTATCGAATAATTAAATAACTTTAAAAGAATAACATGAAAAAAAATATAAAGAATACAGAGGGAATTACTAGAAAAGAAGCAATAAATAAAATAGGTAATTATGGTAAATATGCCGCATTAACTGCTTTAGGAACATACATGATTTTAAGTCCGCAAAAAGCTCAGGCACAAAGTCCAGAAGCACCAGGATCTGGATTTTAAAAATAAATATTAGTATTCAAACAAGGTAAATGTTTTTATTGTTGGGGCACAATTTTAATTTTTTTACCTTGTTTATTTTTTAGTAAATATTCTTAAATTAAATAAGTGAAATTTTAAAATATTTTAAAAATTTAAAAAAATGTTTCATACTTTTCTAAGGAATTCTATTTTTCCAAATAATGAAGCATTTTTTTATTTTAATTAATAATTTCTCTAGATGTTTTTTCTATCCTAAAACAATTTTCTTCACCTAAAAACTCTGGATCTCCAAATTCTTCAGACCAAAAACCTTCTAAAATATCTTTAGAAATACATGTATAAACAACCGTACCAAAATAGGCAGTGTTTTCATCTCCTTGGTACTGAAAATTAATGACTAAAATATTGTTTTTAAAAAAACCAACTCCAAATTGTTCTTGACTTTTGTTGATGAGCCATTTGGCTAAAATTCTACCACTTTCATCAAAAGACAAAGAAAGTGTGCCTTTATAAGTGTTTTCAGAATTGTCTTGATTGCTTCCTATTATTTGATAATTGCCTATAAGATCTTCTTTTTTCATTTACTTCCCAATACAAAAATTTCCAAAAATGTGTCCAAGTATATCTTTATCTACATCATAATCTCCTGTAATGGCACCTAAATGACGTAAACATTCTCTTATATCTATTGAAAATAAATCTGTTGAAATTTCTAAATCGATGCCTTGTTTTACAGAACTTATAGCCTGCAAAGCATTATTTAAGGCTTCAAAATGGCGCGAATTGGTTACAATTGTTTCATTATTACTTAAAGCACCAATATTTACCAAAGAAGTTAATTCGTTTTTAAGTTCTTCTATACCTGTTTTACTTTTGGCAGAAAGTAAAATTAAATTTTCTATCTCAGATTGTAAAATAGCATTATCATGGCAAGATAAAGTATCTATTTTATTGGCAATTACCAGCAAACGTTTATTTGGAAAACGTGCTTTTATCGTTTCAATTTCAGTTAAAAATTCTTCTTTAGCGTAAGAAAATTTATTTGCATCAATTAAAAATATTATCAACTGTGCATTGTCTGCTTTTTCATATGCTTTTTTAATTCCAATAGATTCTACTACATCTTCTGTTTCTCTAATTCCTGCAGTATCTATAAACCTAAAGGCAACACCATCTATAATAATTTCATCTTCAATGGCATCTCTTGTAGTACCTGCAATATCAGAAACTATGGCTTTTTCCTCGTTTAAAAGTGTATTTAAAAGTGTAGATTTTCCAACATTGGGTTCTCCAATAATTGCAACAGGAATTCCGTTTTTCATCGCATTTCCAAAAGAAAAAGAATCTATTAATCGTTTTAAAACAAAGGTGATTTTTGCAACCAATTCTTTAAATTTTGTTCTATCTGCAAACTCTACATCTTCTCCAGAAAAATCGAGTTCTAGTTCTATTAAAGCAGCAAAATCTAACAATTGTACACGCAATTCTTTTAATTCGTTGGTAATACCACCGCGCATTTGTTGTATTGCCATTTGATGACTTGCTGCAGAATTTGAGGCAATAACATCTGCCACAGCTTCCGCTTGCGATAAATCCATTTTTCCGTTTAAAAAAGCACGCATGGTAAATTCGCCATTATCTGCCATTCTGCAACCATTTTCTAAAAATAATTGTATAATTTCTTGCTGAATAAAAGCAGAACCATGACAAGAAATTTCTACTACATTTTCTCCTGTGTAAGAATTTGGGTTTTTAAAAACAGAAACCAAAACTTCATCTATAATAACACCTTTGTGCACAATATGCCCCAAGTGAATGGTATGTGTTTTCTGTTGTAAAAGTGTTTTATCTTTTTTAATAGATTTAAAAAAAGTATTCGCAATTTTAATAGCACTTTCTCCAGAAAGTCTTATTACAGCAATTGCACCAACTCCGTTTGGTGTTGCCAGCGCTACAATGGTATCATTTTGAATCATAGCACAAAAATACAGAAAGATTTTTGGGATTAAAGCAAAAGTCTTTCTCAAAAGTAAAACCTTTTAAGATTTTGAGTTACTTTATTGTAACAAAATAAATTTAATGACGTCCTATAAATGATTAATTAGAAATTAAAAAAATAAAAAATGAAAGAAGACAATCAATTATTGGTAATTACACATTTAAGTCAGTTATTAGATTTAGTAAGTGGTATAGGTGGTTTTATAGTGCCTTTGGTGTTATGGCTCACTAAAAAAGATGAAATTTTTGGAATGGACGCGCATGGAAAAGCTATTTTAAATTTTAGAATTTCTATGTTTATCTATATTTTAATTTGTATTCCTTTAGTTTTATTTTTAGGTTTAGGTATTTTAGGATTTATCACAATTGGTATTTTTTATTTAATTTTCCCAATTATCAATGCCATTCGTGTAAGTAACAACCAAGCACCAAATTATCCTTTTAGTATTGCATTTTTAAAGTAATTAACGTTTAAAAGTTTTCTGTTTTAAATTTTAACTAATTTTACAGGAAATAGTAAGGTTTAAAATTACAGAAGAGGTAATGATAAAAACGTTTGATTTAATTAGTAATTCTGATGTAACCATTAGAAAAGCACTAGCAAGTTTTGTGCAAAAAGATAGGGTTTATAAAAATAACTATTTACAAGCTAACTATAAAAAAGCGTTTGATGGGTATTCTTTTATTGGGCAAAAAGACAGTTTAAATCAGTATGATACAGACATGCTACATTCTTTTGTTTTGTCTGATTTTCAAGAAGTAGAACATTTTCCAAAAGAATTTCATCCTTTTCTTAAAAACGAATGGAAACCTTTAATAAAACGCATTAAAGCTTTAGAGTTGGCGAGCATTAAAAAGTTGAATAATTCAATTTTAGAACAGTTGTATAAAGACGATGTTATTGGTTATATGATGTCTTGTAACTATTA
Organism: uncultured Polaribacter sp.; assembly: GCF_947495205.1. Classification (GTDB taxonomy): domain Bacteria; phylum Bacteroidota; class Bacteroidia; order Flavobacteriales; family Flavobacteriaceae; genus Polaribacter. Next base: position 155,669 of record NZ_CANLXV010000003.1, read on the forward strand.
TCCTAAACCTTTAAAATATAGCGCTTTTGCTAAAAATAATACGCGTTTGTCTGCACACAAAGATGTTTCTCTGTTTACTACTTTTCCTTTTGGTATAGCAAACGGTCTCTCTTTCTTTAACGAAGAAAAAAATAGGGTAGCAGTTGGCGAGAAAAACACAATAATTCAGTTTTCTGGCTATTTTTTAGAGTTTGTTAGTCAGCATAAAATAAAAGCTTTAGAGCATCAAGTAAATTTGCCCAAAGATTTAAATACAGAGCGTTATTCTTTCGCTATTTTTTCGATACCAAAGCCCAATATTAGTTTTTGGTTGGGCAACAAAAAAATAGAAAGTAATAATTATTACAAGAAGTACTTATCTCTTTTTTAAACGTAAATTTAGCTTATAAAAATGAATTTTTCTCTTGAAATAATTGCTGTTGTTTTAAACTTAATTTACCTTATTTTACTGATCAGAGAAAATATTTTATGTTGGTTTTTTGGGATTGCAGGATCTTTAACAAGTATTTACCTTTTTTATACTATAGGTTTGTATTCAGAGTCTATTTTATATGTTTATTATGTAATTATAGGTGCTTACGGTTATAAACTTTGGAAAAGAAAAGAAACTAAAAAAGATGGATTAAAAGTACAAACCATTAGTTTAAAAAAGCATTTTTTAATTATCTTTTCAGCAATTATAGTTGCCTTAATTGTAGGTTATATTTTTGAGAAAAATACAGATGCAACAAATCCGTATTTAGATGCTTTTACCACTATATTTAGTTTTATTGCAAGTTTTTTAGAGGCAAAAAAAATTATAAGCTCTTGGATTTTTTGGATGGTTGTTAACGCACTTACTATTATCTTATATCTGCAACAAAATTTATTTATTTATCTGTTACTTACTGTAATTTATGTTGTGTTTTCTGTAATAGGTTATTTACAATGGAAGAAAAAACTAAAAAGCTATTAAAATAGTTAGAGTCTAAAGTTGTTACACCTTACAATTATTAAAAACAATTGTAAGGTGTTTTTTGGTTTATCACTTTACATCAATTCTACTTTTACAAACTACAAAAGAGCTTCTTTTAATAATGTAATTGGGTGTTTTGCAATACGTTTTGTACCATCAAAAATTTGATGCCTGCAACTGGTTCCTGCAGCAGCAATTTCTGTATCTGAACTACAATTTCTAACCTTTGGAAATAAAGTATCTTCACCCACTTGCATAGAAACTTGGTAATGTTCTTTTTCATAACCAAAAGAACCTGCCATACCACAACAACCTGTATTCATTATGGTTACTGTATAATTTTCTGGAATATTTAAAATTTTAAAGCTAGCTTGTGTGCCAGACAATGCTTTTTGGTGGCAATGCCCGTGAATTTTTAAAACCTTATTTTCTTTTGTAAAAAGTGCGGTATCAATATTTTCTGCTTGCAATTCTTTAGCTAAAAACTCTTCAAAAGTAAAAACATTGTCAGCAATTTTTTCTGCGGATGTTTTATCGTCTGCCAAACGTAAATATTCATCTTTAAAAGTTAATATTGCAGAAGGTTCTACGCCAATAAGCGGTGTTTCTGCAGTAATTAGGTCTTTAAAAATAGCTATATTTTTATTACATACTTCTTTGGCCTGCTTTAAAAAACCTTTAGAAATATAACTTCTACCGCTTTCTTCGTGATTTATAATTTGTAAATTATAACCTAGTTTTTCTAGTAAAATAAAAGCATCTTTACCAATCTCCACATCATAGAAGTTGGTAAATTCATCATTAAAAAGGTAAACTGTTTTAAGATTTTTAGTTTTTGTTTGAGATGCGTTTATTTTGGCAGCATTTACAGTTGATTTTTTAGTTTTACCATACCAAGAATTTAGTGTTTTCTTTGCCAATTTAGGCACTGTTCTTTCTACAGCAACGCCCATTGCTTTTTTAGCAAAAGGAGTATTTAAAATTGCGTTGGTAAGCGCAGGAGTTAGGCTTCCTAATTTATTTAGTTTACCATTATTCGCAAATAATTTACTTCTAAAAGAATACCCATTTGCCTCTTGAAATTGGTATAAAAACTCCGCTTTCATCGTAGCAATATCTACATTACTTGGGCATTCAGATGCACATGCTTTACAGCTTAAACACAAGTCTAAAACTTCTTTTAATTCTTTAGAATTGAATTTGTTAATGGCTGTATTATTGGTTAAAACATCGCGCAAAGTATTTGCTCTTGCTCTAGTGGTATCTTTTTCGTTTTTAGTGGCTCTATAACTTGGGCACATTGTTCCGCCAGCTTCTACTGGTTTTCTACAATCTCCAGATCCGTTGCACTTTTCTGCTAATTTTAAAATTCCTTCACTATCAGAAAAATCTTGAATGGTTGCTATTTCTGGCTCTTTTCTATCTACTTCATAACGCAAATTCTTATCCATAGGAAAAGCATCTGTAATTTTACCTTGGTTAAAAACGTTATTTGGGTCAAAAGCTTTTTTAATTCGTCTTAATAATTCGTAATTTTTTTCGCCAATCATTAAAGGAATAAATTCTGCACGTACAATTCCATCGCCATGTTCACCAGAAAAAGAACCTTTGTATTTTTTAACCAATTGGGCAGTTTCTGTAGTTATTTTTCTAAATAAAACAACGTCTACCTTCTTTTTTAAATTTAAAATTGGTCTCAAATGCAGTTCACCAGCACCAGCGTGCGCGTAATAAATAGCATCTTGCTGGTATTTGTCCATTATTTGCGTAAATTCTTCAATGTAATTTGGCAAATCATTTAAGGCAACAGCTGTATCTTCTATACAGGCAACGGCTTTCATATCACCAACCATGTTTCCTAAAGCACCCAAACCAGCTTTTCTTAAATAATGTACTTTGGCAATATCTTTTCCGTATACTTTTGGGTGATGATAGCCAAAATTGTTTTGCTCTAAATCTGCAATTAAATTGTCTGCTAAAACTTCTGCTTCTGCTACAGAGTTTGCAGAAACCTCTAACATTAAAACCGCTTCTGGATCTCCTTTTAAGAAAAACCTATTTTTAACCAATTCTCTATTGTTTTTAGTACAATCTAAAATGGCTTTATCCATTAATTCACAATTGTATAAATTATGATTCATGGCTGTTAATGTAGCTTTTAAACTTTCGTTTATAGACGTAAAATGGGTACAAACCATAATACTTTCTTTTGGCGCTAAATTGTCTAATTGTAAAGTTATAGCAGTAGAAAAAGCCAAAGTACCTTCACTACCAGATAAAAATTTGGCAACATTTATTGTTTTTTCTGTTCCACCAAATAACTCAGAAGTTAAAAATTCATCTACAGCATAACCTGTATTTCTTCTATGAATTTCTGGTTTTGGAAATTCTTTGTGTATTTCTTGTTGATTTTCTTCTGAAGAAAGCTCTTTAAAAATAGCCTTATAAATTTTACCTTCTTGTGTATTTTCTTTGGTTTTACTTATAAATTCTTCCGAAGAAATTTCTTTAAAAATAGCGGTAGAACCATCACTTAAAATGGCATCTATTTGCAAAACCTTATCTCTTGTAACTCCGTATTTTATAGATGTACTTCCAGAGGAATTATTACCTACCATACCACCAATCATACATCTGTTAGATGTTGATGTATTTGGACCAAAAAACAAACCAAAAGGTTTTAAATAAACATTTAAAGAGTCTCTTACAATTCCTGGTTGTAATGTAATTGTTTTTGCATTTTCATCTAAGCTAATAATTTTGGTAAAATGTTTAGAAACATCTACCACAATGCCATCTCCAACACATTGGCCAGCAAGTGAAGTTCCTGCAGTTCTAGGAATTAAAGTAATGTTGTTTTTGCTAGCGAAATCAATTAAAATTTTAATGTCTTTTTCATCTTTTGGATAAGCAACTGCTAACGGAATTTTACGATACACAGATGCATCTGTTGCATACAATGTTTTGTGTAAATTATCGAATAAAACATCGCCAGAAAGCGAATTGTTTAGGTTTTTTAAAGCGGTATTATCTGTCATCAAAAAAATGTAAAAAAATTCAATTACAAATATCTGAATAAAAAACCCAACATACTATTTTAAGAAACTTCTTTGCTTATTTTTATTGATTCTATAAAAAATGATTTCAAAATTTAATAAATATAAATTTGAATTTTAGAATACCACGTTTTTTAATTCAGAAAAATCATGAATTATAGCATCTGCATTTGCTAAGGTTTGCCCTTCAGAAAGTATGTTGGCGTAACCAAATACAAAAATATTGGCATCATTTGCAGCTTTAATTCCGTTGTCTGAATCTTCTATAACCACGCATTTTTCTTTTGGTATTTTAGATAAAAGTGCGGCTTTATTAAAAATTTCTGGGTGTGGTTTTGAGGCTTTTAAATCTGCACCACTAATTTTTGCGGTAAAATATTTTTCTAAACCAAAACGCTTAAAAACTCTGTTGATATTTACCATAGCAGAAGAGGATGCTAAAATTAGGGTAATGCCTTGGTCATAAAAATATTGAATAATTTCTTTTACGCCAGAAACCAAACTTAAATTAGGATCGTTTTCAAAGAAATTTACATAACGTGCTCTTTTGTCTAAAACCAAATCTTCTGGCTTGTTCTCTAAATTAAAATGTGCCACTAATTTTTGAAAGGCATTTAAGGTAGATGAGCCTGTAAAAGATTTATACAATTCCTTAGAAACATCAACATTTAAAGCCGTAAACGTTTGGTAATAGGCTTTTTTATGAATTTCTTCTGAGTCTATAATAACGCCATCCATATCAAAAATTACGCATTTGATTTCTTTGGGAATTTTCATTAATTAAAAAATTGAATTAGATCATTAATGTTTGCAATAATTATATAGGAGCATAAAATAACAGTTCCTGTATTTGTAACTAGAGCCACTATTTTTTTTGCAACACTTTTTTCTTTAATGCCTTTAACGGAATAAAAAAGCCCAATGCAACCAAAAACACATATTGCAAAAGTTAAAATGCCAATAAAAGTAGCTATAATATCAAAATACACACTTTTATCAAAAAAGCTTAAAACCATCACCATAACAATTAGCAACAGAATTGATAAACTAAATTTAACAGCTTTGGTTGTATATGTGCTCATTTTGTTTTTTTAGTTTAAAAACTTTGCTTTTAATTCTTTTGTAGGAATCATGCAACTTTCTTTTTTACCAAACCATTTATATCGGTTTTTTGCAATAAAATCATAAACCAAATCTCTAAAACCTTCTGGGAAAATCCAAAATAGTTTGGTTAAGCTCCAAAAACCGCCAAATGCATTCATTATTTTTAATGCTGCTGTAGATTTTATATCATAGGCAACATTAGGTTCATATAAAATAATAGAATCTATTTTGGTAACGTCTATTTTTAGGTATTCTATAATTGATTTGCCTGTTTTAGATTGTAATGAAGCAAATAAAAAGGCATTATTTTTATCATACTTAATAGCAGTTGTAACAGCGCTGTTGCACAAATTACATACACCATCAAATAGAATTACCTTTTTATTTTTAGGAATATTAGTCATTAAAAACCGCTTAAATCTTAAGAATACCAAAGATACTTTAAGTTTTTAATATCATCATAAATAATTAAAACTTTCTGTTTGTATTGGCAATTTTTTATCTTTTTGGCCTAAAAATAAGCTTTTAAAAAAATAATTTTAATTTGTGTAACATTATTAAAACTGATGCGTCTTATGGTTGTATTTGAATGGTTTTTACGGCTTTTAACATAAAATTAGTAAGCACAAATGTAAGCTTTCAATACTTTTATATCAAAATAACCAAACAATGATTAAAATAGAAAAATTACACAAATCTTATCCTATAGGTAAAGATTCTTTACACGTTTTAAAAGGTATAGATTTACATATTAAAGAGGGTGAGTTTGTTTCTATTATGGGATCTTCAGGATCTGGAAAATCTACCTTATTAAACATTGTTGGTTTATTAGATGTTCATGATGAAGGCAATTACTTTTTAAATGGACAACTAATTAAAAATATGAATGAAAAAAAAGCCGCACTTTTAAGAAATAAATTTTTAGGTTTTATTTTTCAATCTTTCAACTTAATATCTTACAAAACAGCTTTAGAAAATGTTGCTTTACCTTTATATTACAAAGGTATTAGTAGAAAAGAGCGCTTAAAAACAGCCTTAGATTATTTAGAAAAAGTAGGTTTAAAAGATTGGGCAAATCATTTACCAAATGAGCTTTCTGGTGGTCAAAAACAACGTGTGGCAATTGCAAGAGCTTTGGTTACCAAACCAAAAGTAGTTTTGGCAGATGAACCAACAGGAGCTTTAGATTCTACCACAACAGATTCTGTAATGGATTTGTTAAAAGATATTAATAATGAAGGAATGACTGTTTTTGTAATTACACACGAAGAAGAAGTTGCAGAACAAACCAAACGTGTGGTGCGTTTAAAAGATGGTTTAATTATCAGTGATGAAATTACTGCAGTAGGAAAATCTAAAGCAGTTTAATTATGTTTGATTTAGACCGTTGGAGAGAAATTTTTCAGAGTATTAATAAAAACCGATTGCGTTCTGTAATGTCTGGTTTTACAGTAGCTTTTGCTATTTTACTATTTACCTTATTATTTGGTATTGTAAGTGGTTTAAGCAATACCTTTAAAGGTGCTTTTGTAGACGATGCTCAAAACGCAATGTTTATTAGAGTTTGGAAAACTTCTAAACCTTATAAGGGTTTACAAACGGGTAGAAGAATTCAACTTAAAAATAAAGATTACAATTACGTAACAGAAGAGTATGCGAATAAAATACAATACCAATCTGCTAGAATTTATAAAAACTTTGCCATAAAGTATAAAAGTAATGCCAGTAACTATCGTGTAATGGCCGTAAATCCAGATCATCAATTTTTAGAAAAAACAATGATTGATGAAGGTAGGTATATGAATGAGCGAGATTTAAATGAAGCTGCTAAAGTTATTGTTATTGGTAGATTAATTAAAAAAGATTTATTTGGAGAACGACCTGCATTGGGAAAAAGAGTTAACGTTAACGGCAGTTCTTATTTAATAATTGGTGTTTTTTCTGATGATGGTGGAGATAATGAAGAAAGAAAAGCTTATATACCATTAACTACAGCACAAAGAATGTATGGTAATAACGATTATGTTAGCCAAATTGCGCTTGGTTATAATCCTAATTTAAGCTTAACAGAAGCGGTTACATTTGGTAATCGTTTAGAAAGAGATTTAAGAAATAAATTAAACATTCATCCAGATGATCAAAGTGCGCTTTCTGTTAGAAATATGGCAGAAGCAAACAAAGGTATTGGCCAGTTTATGGGTATTTTATATGCAATTGTAATTATTGTAGGTTCTGGAACTTTAGTAGCAGGAATAATTGGAATTTCTAATATTATGATTTTTGTAATTAAAGAAAGAACCAAAGAATTTGGTATTAGAAAAGCTTTGGGTGCTAAACCATTATCTATTGTTAGTATGGTGGTGCAAGAATCTGTATTAATAACCACTTTAGCAGGTTATCTTGGGCTCTCTTTAGGAACCTATATTTTAAGTTTAATAGGCAATAGTTTAGAGGAAAAATACTTTATTAAAGACCCAAGCGTAAGTCCATCAATTGTAATTGTAGCCACATTAGTTTTAATTTTATCTGGGTTAATAGCAGCTTATGTTCCAGCAAAAAAAGCAGCAAATATTAAACCAATAGAAGCTTTAAGAGCAGATTAATTATGAAATTTTTATTTGATTCAGATTCTTGGCAAGAAATTTACGGAAGTATCCGTAAAAATAAAATACGAACAGGTATTACCATAATAGGTGTGCTTTGGGGTATTTTTTTATTAGTTGTGTTATTAGGTGCAGCAAGAGGAATGGAAAATGGTTTCAACAAAATTTTTGGAGATTTTGCAACCAATAGTGTTTTTGTTTGGACACAGGCTACAGACACACCGTTTAAAGGTTTTCAAAAAGGTAGAACTTTTCGATTAACCATGAATGATATTGACGTTTTAAAAACTGAGTATGCAGATGAAATTAAATTATTAGCACCTAGAAATCAAAGAAATAATTTAGTAATTAAAGATTTTAAATCTGGAGATTTTAAAGTAAGCGGAGATTACCCAATTTTAGATCAAATTCAGAAGAAACCATTATTATATGGTCGTTTTTTAAATGAAAATGATATTTCATCTAGTGCAAAAGTTACTGTAATTTCAGAAGAAATGTACAAGCAATTATTTGATAAGGGAGAATTTCCCATAGGTGAATACTTAAAAATAAACAGTATAAGTTATAAGGTTGTTGGGGTTTATAAACGTTCTAGTAATGTAGATATTGATGGAGACACAGCTTACATACCTTTTACAACTTTTAGAAAAGTTTACAATACCTCAGATAAGGTAGATTGGATGATGATTACTGCCAATGAAGGTACGAATATTGAGCAAATGGAAAAAGACATTTTACTCACTTTAAAAGGTTTGCATAAAGTACATCCAGATGATGAAAGAGCTTTTGGTAGTGTAAATTTAGGTAAAGAAATTGGTAAGGTAACTGGTTTTTTAACAGGTTTACAGTTTTTAACATGGTTTGTAGGAATTGCTACACTTATTGCTGGTGTTTTTGCAATTGGTAATATTTTATTAATAACCGTTAAAGAACGTACCAAAGAAATAGGAATTAGAAGAGCATTAGGTGCAACACCAAAGAGCATTCGTCAACAAATTATATTAGAATCGGTTTTTTTAACCACTATAGCAGGTATGATAGGTATTATATTTGGCAGTTTAGTATTATTTTTAATTGATACTGCTTTTGGCCAAGGAGAAGATGCTGCACTTATAAACCCAACAGTAGACATTCCTGTTATTATGATAGCATTTGGCACACTAGTATTTTTAGGAACTTTAATAGGTTTAATTCCTGCACATATGGCAACAGTGGTAAAACCAATAGAAGCATTAAGAGAAGAATAAATTCAATCAATTCACAATAAATTATGAGTAAAAGATCAAAAATTATTATAGGAATTATAGCAATAGGTTTTATTGTTGCACTTCTTTGGTTTGGTAAAAAGAATAAAAAAAATATTGTAGCTTTTGAAACGGAAACACCGTTTAAAACCACAATTGTAAAGAAAACTGTAGCTACAGGTAAAGTAACGCCATTAGAAGAAATTGAAATTAAACCCCAAATTACTGGTATTATTGATAAAATAATGTTAACCGAAGGTTCTAAGGTTAAAAAAGGAGATTTAATTGCAACAGTAAGAGTTGTACCAAATGAACAATCTTTAATAAGTGCAAAAGGTAGAGTAGACAATGCCAAAATTAGACTTAATAATGCACAAATTTCTTATAAACGAAGCAAAAATCTTTTTGATAAAGGTGTAATTGCCAGAGCAGAATATGAAGGTGTAGAGTTGCAATACAACCAATCTAAACAAGATTTAAAGAACGCGCAAAACGATTATCAAATTATTAAAAGAGGTTCTGCAGGTTCAGGAGCATCTGCAAATACCAATATAATTGCACAAATGTCTGGTACTATTTTAGAAATTCCTGTGAAAGAAGGAGATCAAGTAATACAATCTAATAATTTTAATGCAGGTACAACAATTGCGTCTATTGCAGATATGAATAAAATGATTTTTGAAGGAAAAGTAGACGAATCTGAAGTAGGTAAATTGGTAAAAGGTGCTGATATAGACGTTTCAATTGGTGCTATTGAAGGAAAAAAGTTTCCTGCAAAACTAAATTTTATTGCACCAAAAGGTACAGAAGAAGGTGGTGCCGTGCAATTTAAAATTAAGGCTGATGTTTCTTTAGATGATAATTTTTTTATTAGAGCAGGTTATAGTGCCAATGCAGATATTGTATTAATTAAAAGAGATAGCGTTTTGTCTATTAAAGAAGCTCTATTACGATTTAATAAAAAAACAGAAGAACCTTATGTAGAAGTAAAAACAGGCGAAGATACATTTGAAAAAGTAACATTAAAATTAGGTACTTCAGATGGTGTAAATGTTGAAGTTTTAGAAGGTGTTACTGCAGAAGATGAAATAAAAATTTGGAACAAAGTTTCTAAAAAAGACAAGGAAAAGGGAAATAACTAATTTTAAAAATTAGTGATTTAGAAAATCAGGAACTTTTAATTAAGCTCCTGATTTTTTTTGTGAAACAGTATTTTCTATACAGTTTGTCAATCTTCAGGAATCTCTTAAGAACTAGTTTGTGTTGGGACGCTTACAGCGAGACAAACTGAACGGTTATTCTAATGTAAGTAACATTAGAACAATACTACACACAACTTTGTCATTCTGAAAGAATCTCTTGAGAACTTGTTTGTTTTTGGGACGCTTACAGCGAAACAAACAGAATGGTTATTTTAATGTATGTAAAATTAGAAAAATACTCCGCGCAATTTGTCATTCTGAAAGAATCTCTTAAGAACTAGTTTGTGTTGGGACGCTTACAGCGAGACAAACTGAACGGTTATTCTAATGTAAGTAACATTAGAACAATACTACACACAACTTTGTCATTCTGAAAGAATCTCTTGAGAACTTGTTTGTTTTTGGGACGCTTACAGCGAAACAAACAGAATGGTTATTTTAATGTATGTAAAATTAGAAAAATACTCCGTGCAGTTTGTCATTCTGAAAGAATCTTTTGAGAACTCTTTTGTGTTAGAGACGCTTACAGCCAGACAAACGGAATGGTTATTTTAATGTATGTAACATTAGAAAAATATTCCACATAGTTTGTCATTCTGAAAGAATCTTTCTGAATGGTTATTTTAATTTAAGTAACATTAGAAAAGTACTACACACAACTTTGTTATTCTGAAAGAATCTCTTGAGAATTTGTTTGTGTTTGAGCCGCTTACAGCGAGACAAACTGAATGAATTTTTGTTGATATATGTAACAAAAAAAACTAAAAACTACCACCAAACTAAAAAGAACTTTTCTATTTCTCCATTTGGATTTTTTAGCCAACAAAGTGGCGAAAAATTTCTATTCAAATAGTCTTTTGCATTGTTTTTAAAAGCAGAAAAAGAGAACCAATTTACATTTTTATGAGGTAGCATTAACCAATCTTTTTTATCAGGAATATAAAATTTACAAGTAAAAAATTTTTCTAACTCAGTTGTGTTTATGTAAAAACCAACAATACATGCTGTATTTAGCTGTTTTAATTGAATATTTTTACAGGATAATGGCACAAACAATTGCGCTTTAAAATATACTTTTTGGGCAATTTTACTTGTATCTAGTTTTAAGTTTTCTAAATAAGAAATACATTCCTTAGAGTAGAGCAGTGGCAATTGTTTTTCTTTTAATTTGGTTAACTTTTCTAATAAAGCGTCTTTTCTATTTGGTCCAATAAAATGCTCAATTTCGTTATTGCCAACACGTTTAACGTATAAATAGAATTTATAAATTATTTCTAAATGAACTGGTTTGTTATTTTCTATTAAAATACAATCCAACTCACCTAAAGTTCTTTTTTCTTGCTGAATTTGAATGTTTTCTGCTAATATTTCAATAGATTTTTCATTTTGTAATTGAAATGAAACAAAACGCTCAATATATTTTCCTAAGCGCAGTTTTTCATTAAGAACAATATCAATTTTACTTGATTTTTGTTTGATATTGAAATGCTCCATATCAAAAACTTCTTTATTTTTCCACAAACTAGGTGTTTGTAAAAAACCATCGAATCTTTTCTGTATTTCTTTAGTTTTTTGATGCATTTCAAAATCGAATTTACAAATCTATTTTGTAAATTTAACCTTTAAAATATTATAAAATGCAAATTGAAAAATCTACATTAAAATACCTTGAAAACCTTCAGAAAAACAATAATAGAGATTGGTTTGCAGAACATAAAGATACCTATGCTAAAGCACAAATAAATGCTAAAGCAGTATTTAGTGCCATACATGAAAAATTACAAGGGCATGATGAAATAGAAAAATCTAAAATGATGCGTATTTACAGAGATGTGCGTTTTTCTAAAGATAAAACACCCTATAAAGCACATTTTGCCAATTCATTTTCTAGATTAGGTAAAGAATTAAGAGGAGGTTATTTTTTAAGAATTAGACCAGGAGAATCTTTTTTAGCAGGTGGTTTTTGGGAACCTAGTAAAGAAGATTTGTTTCGCATTCGAAAAGAAATAGAATTGGACGCTTCTGAAATTAAAGACATTTTAAAAGAAAAGAATTTTAGAAAGCATTTTGGAGGAAACTTTGAGAGTTTTAACGAATTAAAAACAGCACCCAGAGGTTTTGATAAAGAGCATCCAGATGTAGCTTTATTGCGTAAAAAAGGTTTCGTAGCCATTGAAAACTTTACAGATGAAGAAATTTTATCTGCAGATTTTGTAAACCAAGTAGATGAAAGTTATAAAGCGTTAAGACCTTTTTTTAATTTGTTTAGTGATATTTTAACAACCAATTTAAACGGAGAGAAAATTGTTTAAAGACTTAAGGATTAGTTAATATAGTAGTTGCTAAAAAAAGTTATTTTTGATTAAAAGAGATTATGAAATATTTAATTATTAGCTTTATTATGTTGTCAGCATTTCCAACATGTTGTAATGAAGATAGCGTAGAGGTTGAAAGAATTTTATTATCTAAAGAAGAGGATAATTTAATTAATTATACTAAAGATGAAGTTGTAAAATTTAAACATTCTAACGGGTTTACTTTTGATGTATTAGTAACGAATAACGATTATTCTTTTAGAAGAAGTTTTGATGAATCTTGTGCTGAATGTTGTGGAGGAGAATATAAATCATTGCAAGAAAGATTTGTCTCTTTAACGTCAAATTACCCAAATTTGACAATGACATTATCTTTATCAAATAATAATTTTAGTTATTCAGAACATAAAAGCATCAATTTTAGTCTAAATAGCTACAGCACTAACTTGTTTTATGATAATAAAAACGAATTTATTTGTGATAGTTTAGTGGTTTGTCACGATCAAATTAAAATAAATAACACAAATTATTTTAATGTTTTAGAGAAAAAATTAGATAGCAGATTTCATGTAAATGATACTATAGATTTTTACCCACAAAAGCTTTTTTACAACACAACAAAAGGAATTATTCAAATTAAAATGTCAAATAATGAGTCGTATTTTATTGATAATTAGTTTTTTGTTTTTTTTAGGTTGTGTTAAGGATGAGCCTATTGGTATATTTAGTTTATCTAAAGAGGCCAGTAAATATAAAATAGATGGTGAAATAACATCTTTTAAAATGATTGATAATAATGGCATTACAGATTTGTTTCGTCAGGAAAATTTTAGTTTATATCATCACGAACCTTGGGAAGGTGGCTTTTTTGAAAGTTATGACATAGCCTATAGATCTATCATTAATAATTATTATTTTAATTTAAGATTAAATGCAGATGACTATTCTTCAACTATGAGTTTTACTTGGAATCAAAACAATTATGTTTATTATGATTTTAAATATAAAGAAACCGATTCAGATGGTTTTAAACCTGTTATAAGTTTTTATAAATCAATTATGATAAGGGGTGTAAATTATAAAGATATTATTGAATTAGATTATAGTAAAGGCGTAGATAAAATAAAAGACAATACTCCTCTTAAAGCGTTTATTTCTGGAAAAAAAGGGCTACTTAAAATTGTACGTAAAGATGGCATTGTTTTAGAAAGAATAAGCTAATTTAAATTCTTATTAACTTCTCTTTTTAAAATCCAAATAGTAGTTATAGTAGATAATGTATCTGCAATAGGAAAAGACCACCAAACACCATTTACTCCAAAATAAATAGGTAAAAAATAAGCTAGCGGTATTAAGAAAATTCCCTGCTTTAATAAAGTTAAAAATAAAGCAGGACCTGCTTTACCTGCTGCTTGAAAGTAAGCAGAACCAATAAGTTGCATGGTAACAATAGGTGTTACTAAAAATACAACTAACATTGCATTTGGCGTTTTTTCTAATAGAGTAGTATCGTTTGTAAAAATCCAAATTATTTGTTCTTTAAAAATTACAATGGCTATAAAAATTATAGTACCTAAAATAGTTCCAAAATAGATCGATTTTTTAATAGTTTCTTTTACTCTATTATTTTTTGCAGCACCAATATTAAAACCAGCAACAGGTAAAAAACCTTGTGATACTCCTAAAACAGGTGAGAGTGCAAACATCATTACTCTATTAATAATTCCAAAAACGGCAATAGAAATTTCTCCTCCATATTTAAAAAGGGAGTAGTTTAAAACAATCATTAAAATACTAATTGCACCTTGTCTTACAATAGAAACACCACCTAATTCTGTAATTTCTTTAACAATTTTAAAATCTAATTTAAAGTTTTTAGGTATTATTTTTAATTCGCTTTTAGAAGACAGAAAAAAAGATAAAATATACAAACCACAACTTGCATAGGCTAGGGAAGTGGCCAAACCTGCGCCCCACATGCCCCAATTAAATACTTTTATAAATAAAATATCTAAAACAACATTTAAAACTGCTGGAACCATCATTGCATACATGGCAAATTTAGGTTTGCCTTCTGCTCTAATGGTTGGGTTACCCATCATTGCAAAAGCTAAAAACGGAACTCCATAAATAATAACACTAAAATATTCTGAAGCAATTGGTAAAATAGCGCCTTTTGCACCAAATAAATTTAAAATGGGAATACTAAATACGTTTCCAAAAACAACAAAAATAATTGCTAAAATAACAGTTAAACAAATCTGATTTCCAAAGGTTAAAAAGGCTTTTTGAGCGTTTTCTGCTCCCAATGCTCTAGAAATAATAGAGCTTCCTCCAATTCCAATTCCCATTCCAATAGAAGAAATTAAAAAGGCGATTGGTAAAACAACAGTTATGGCTGCAATTGCTAAAACACCAATCCATTGCCCAACAAAAATGGTATCAACAATCATGTTTAAAGACATTACAAGAATACCTATAGTTGCAGGAACAGCCTGTTTAATTAATAATTTGCTAATTTTTTCTGTACCTAAATCGGTTGCCAATTGTGCCATAAATGCAAAGAAACTACTTTATATTTGCAATCACTAAAACGATAATTAATAAAAACGAAAAGTTATTATAAATTCAGTTTTATAATATGTAAGATGATGGAGCAGTTTTTTGAATACAAAATAAAGGTTACAACAGCAGATTTAGACGATTTAAACCACGTAAATAACGTAGTTTATGTAAAATGGATGGATAAAGTTGCTTTTGAACATTGGGCTTTTTTAACTTCAGAAAAAAAATTACCTCAATACATTTGGGTAGTTTTAAAGCACGAAATAGAATATTTTAAACAAGCAGTTTTAGGTGATGAAATAACTGTAAAAACTTGGGTTGGTAATACAAGAGGTTTTAAATCTGAGCGTTTAATGGAGTTTTATAAAGACGATGCTCTTCTAGTAAAAGCAAAAACAGTTTGGGGTATGTTAGTTGCAGATACCTACAAACCTGCTAGAATTCGCGAGGATGTTTTAGAAGTTTTGTATCCAGAATAGCGTTGTTGGCTTTTATATTTTTTAAAAATAATTTACCTATTTATTATAAATTCTTAGAATTCATCAAAGGCATTTTTTATCTAATAGAACCATGTATTATTGGTTCATAAAAAATAGCGATACACTTTCCGTTTAAAATCATTGCAATAAAAGTATCTTTGCCAAAGATTTAGAAACACAAAGTTATGTCAACATTTTTAGCATTAGGAATTCAGCAAGAATATATACAAGGTTTAAAAGAATTAGGAATTAAAGTTCCGTCTGAAATTCAAGAACAAGCTATACCTATTTTATTAAAGTCTAAAACCGATTTTGTTGGTTTAGCGCAAACAGGAACTGGTAAAACTGCAGCTTTTGGTTTGCCAATACTTCAAAATATAGATGCTTCTAAAAATGAAATTCAGGCGCTAATTTTATCGCCCACAAGAGAGTTGGTGCAACAAATAAAAAAACAACTTTTTAAATTTACGAAATACTGTAATGATAAAATTTTTTTAGAAGCCGTTTATGGTGGCGAAAAAATAGACATTCAAATTAAAAACTTAAAGAGAACAACACACGTAGTTATTGCAACTCCTGGTAGGTTGGTAGATTTAATAGAACGTGGCGAAATTGACATTAGCAATATAAATACTTTGGTTTTAGATGAAGCTGATGAAATGTTGTCTATGGGTTTTAAACAAGATTTAAACCGTATTTTAAAGTTTACGAAAGGCGAAAGAAATACATGGTTATTTTCTGCAACAATGCCAGAAGAAATTCAACGTATAATTAAAACTTATATGGATTCTAATGCACCAAGAGTAGAAGTAAATAAAAATGCATTGGTAAACGAAAATATTAGGCATCAATACGTAAAAACAACAATCAAGCAAAAAACAGATGCCATTATTTCTTATATAGAAAAAAGAGGAACAGAACGCGGTATTATTTTTTGTAGAACAAAGTTAGGCGTTCAAAACCTGTGCAATCAATTAAAAGAAGAAGGTTTTTCTGTAGGTGCCTTAGAAGGAGATATGCAACAAAGAGACAGAGAAAAAGCAATGAGAGCATTTAAAAACGGTAGCTTACAATATTTAATTTCTACAGATGTTTCTGCAAGAGGTATAGATGTTAGAGGCTTAGAATTTATAATTCATCACCAATTACCAGAGCAATTAGAATATTATACGCACAGAAGTGGAAGAACTGCAAGAGCTGGAAAAACTGGGAATTCTATTGCGTTTATTTTACCAAGTGAATTGGAAAGAATTCATCAAATACAAAAAAATTTACAGATTAAGTTTACAGAGTTAAAAGTTTAACATGAATATTATTTATGCCATAGACATTTTAGGAACATTTGCTTTTGCAATAAGTGGTGCATTGGTGGCTCTTGATAAAAAATTAGATGTTTTTGGTGTAATTATAATAGCGTTTGTTACAGCTGTTGGTGGTGGTATGTTAAGAGATATTTTAATAGATGCACATCCTATAAATTGGATTGGAGATTTAAATTATCTCTACACTATTTTTATGGCAGTTGTTGTTACTTTTTTATTTAAATCTAAAATTTCGCACTTAAGTAAAACCATGTTTTTGTTTGATACAGTTGGTTTAGGTGTTTTTACTTTGTTAGGTTTAAAAAAAGGAATTTCTTACAATTTACAGCCAATAATTGCCTTAATTATGGGCATGATTTCTGCAGTGTTTGGTGGCGTCTTAAGAGATGTTTTAACAAATAAAATTCCTTTAATTTTTGAGAAAGAAATTTATGCTTCTGCATGTTTAGTAGGTGGTTTTACCTATATGTTAATTAACAAGTTAACAGAAGTTCCAGAAAATATAAATTTTATAATTGCTTCAGCTGTAGTTATTATCATTAGGGTAGTTGCTGTTAAATTTCATTTAGAATTACCAAAAATAAAAAATGATGTATTTACAAAAAAGTAAGTAGTATGTTGGTTTTTGAAACAATTGCTGATTTTAAAAAGTACTTAGGAAAAGATTTACCAACAGGGAATTGGTATAAAATAACCCAAGAAATGATTGCCAATTTTGCCAATGCAACTTTAGATAAACAATGGATTCATGTAGATGAAGTTAGAGCAAAAAAAGAATCGCCTTTAAAAAGTACCATTGCGCATGGTTTTATGTCTGTTGCCATGATTTCTAAATTATTAGAAGATATATTTATAATTAAAAGCCTTAAAATGGGCTTAAATTATGGGTTAAATAAAGTGCGTTTTCCTAATCCTGTTCCTGTAAATAGCCAATTAAGAATGCATGCAAAGTTAACAGCTATAGAAGATTTAGCAAATAACGGAATTAAAGTTACTTTTTCTTGTACCATAAAAATTAAAGGCCAAGAAAAACCAGCTTGCGTGGCAGAATTTCTATGCGCTTTGTTTGAATAATCACTATTTTATGTATTATTTTTTACAAAATGTAAAATAAACTTGTCATATTTAAAAATGTAAAGTATATTTGTCATTATAGTAAATATATTTGTCTAATTGTAAAATAAATAAGATGTTAAAACAAACCATTTGCGAAAGAGAAAGAAGTCAATTAAAAAAAATGAATAAATTTCAATTGGGTAATTCCTACAAAAAAGTAGGAATTATTATTGCAATAGTAAGTTTTCTTTTCATGATTTTAAGAAAATATGTAGAAGCTTCTGAGTGGGTTAGACCTATTTTACATGGATTTTTATTATTCGGACTTTTAGTAATATCTGTATCAAAAGAAAAGTTAGAAGATGAATTTGTTGATAGTTTACGTTCACAAACCTATAGATTAGCATTTATTTTAGCCATTGTATATGCTTTGGTACAACCATTAATAAATTATGGAGTAGCAGTTTTGTTACATCAAGATGATGAATTACAGGGATTTAGTTATTTTCAAGTGTTGTTTTTTATGTTGATTGTTCAGTTATTATTTTTTTGGCAATTAAAAAGAATGAATAAGTAATATGAAAAATACACTTAAAGTTCAGCGTGCTATTTTAGATTTAACTCAAGACGATTTAGCCAAAAAAATTGGGGTTTCTAGACAAACCATCAATTCTATTGAAAAAAATAGATATGTACCTTCTACAGTATTAGCTTTAAAACTCTCTAAAGTTTTTAATATTTCAGTAAATGAATTCTTTATTTTAGAAGAAGAAGATTAAAACTAAAAAAAATCCTTCAAATAAAAAGTTTGAAGGATTTTTTAATTAATTTTTTTTTATTAATTGATAGAAATAACTGCCTCTTTAAACAAAGTTGCTTTTGATTTAAAGAAAGCGTTTTCTAATTTAATAGCTTTCAATTTAGAGTCTATAAATTTTTGTTCACGAGAATTTACTAAAAACAAAGAGCTTTCTCCTAAAAAGAATTTACGTTCCTCTGCTTTTAACAATACACTGTAATCCCTTACATTATTGGCAGTATAATCGCTTTGTAGTATAAAAGATTCTAGCTCTTGCAAAATGGCGTCTATTTTATTTTTAATGACCACTCTTGTTGCTTCTCTTTCAAAAATTTGATCTTGTAATTTAATTTTCGCTAATTTTAAATCTCCACGCTGTTTTCTAATAAATAAAGGCGTACTAAACTTTATTCCACCTTTGTAATTATCTACACCAAAAGCATTAAATTGGTTTACTTCTGGGGCAATAAAATTATAATTCAGGTCTATTTTAGGCAGTAAATTATTCAATTTTAGTTTACGTTCTACGTCTAAACTTTCTACTTTAAAGTTTAAAGACCTTATTTTTGGATGATTTTCAAGATCAAAATTTTCATTATTAAATAGGGCAATATTAAAAGTTCTATCTATGCTATTAAAGGTATCTACATCTGGTATTATGTTTTCTTTCAATTCTATTGGTGTATTGTCATTCAACCATAAAAAATTAGACAATTCTAAAGAAGATTTAATAAGATTAATACGCGCTTTTTCTAAATTTAACTTTCTAGTGGTTAAAGTTATACCTGCCTCTAAAGTATCTATTGCTGGTTTTTCTCCTTCTTCAAAGGCTCTTTTAGTACTTTGAAAACGGATTTTAGCATTTTCTAAAAAATCTTGAAAAACTAGCTTTTCATTATACGTTTTTAACCAATTAAAATAAGATAACGAGGCATCATACAAAATTTTGTTTACCATTATTTGTTGATCTTCTCTGGCTTGATCTCTAAAAAATTTGGCTTGTTTTAAAGACGCCATTCTATCATTAGTTAATAAATTTCTAGCTAATGAAACGGATACACCTGCACTGTATAAACCCTCTAAAGGAACATTATTTTCTGGATTTAAAAAAACACCATCATTTTGCTCAAAAGTTCCTTTAAATTCTATACCATACCAAGTAGGTATTTTAAAAGCACCGTTTAGTTTGTTGTAATATTCCGTTTCTTTAAATAATTTTTTATCGTAGTCTACTTCTATTTTAGGATCAAAAGCACCTCTAGCTTTTAATAATTTAGCTTCACTATTATTAATAATTAAGTTTGCTTGTTTCACAATTGGATGATAGGTTTTAACATAACCCAAATATTCAGATAAAGTCATAATAGACTCTATTTGATTTTGTGCATTTTGCTGCCAAAAAATCAACAGAAATATTAAAATACTATATTTTTTCATATTTTATTTCTTTTTTGCGTCTGATTTCCCTTTTCCTTTTGCGTTTGGTTGATAGTAGTTAGGAGGGAAGCCATTTAACTGTCTCCAAAGTTCAAACCAAATTGGCACATCTTCTAAAAGAGCAATTGTTCTTGCACCAGAGCCAACTCTAATAGCTTCTGGCCATTTGTGGTCTGTTTCATCTGGTGCTAGTAATATACGAAACATGCCATTATCACTAATAAAATTTTCTATAGCCACAACTTTTGCGCCATACGTACCATAAGATACATTTGGCCAACCAGAAAATACAATTGCAGGCCAACCATCAAATTGT
The DNA here is from genome assembly GCF_947495205.1 of uncultured Polaribacter sp. Classification (GTDB taxonomy): domain Bacteria; phylum Bacteroidota; class Bacteroidia; order Flavobacteriales; family Flavobacteriaceae; genus Polaribacter. Next base: position 176,122 of record NZ_CANLXV010000003.1, read on the forward strand.
ACGCGCACTTTTTCATCAATATGTAAAAGTGGTAAATCTATTGGTCTTACAAAGGTTTCTACGGCAAAATCAAATTTTTGCGGCATAATACCAACTAAAGATTCTCCTTCTTTAAACGTGCCTCCAATACCACCTTTAATGGCTTTATTTATGTAGCCGTTTTGTGGAGCAGTAACATATAATAAATTTCTTCTAATTCTGTAATTGCTATTGCTGTTTTCTAATTTAGAAACCTGTACTTCAGCATCAAAACCACTAGACATTGCAGTAGACATATCACTTTGTGCTTTAGAAATTTTATTAGTGTATTCTGCATTAATTCGGTTTAACTCTATTCTTGCGTTAATTACATTATTTTTGCTTTCTAATAATTTGTTTTCTTTACCAATTAATTCCGCCTGTGTTTTTTGTAATTTTAAATTTTTCTCCTCAACATCTTTAACAGGAGAAATTCCCTCACTTTGTAATGTTACTGCACGATTAAATTGTCTTTCTGCAATTTTAATATTTGTTTTTGCAGCCTCAAACTCTATGCTATCACTTTGTACTTTAAGCTTAGATTGTAGCAGTTTGTTTTCTGCCATATCTAACTTTAATACTTGCTCATTTTTAAGTGATTTTATTTGCCTTTGTAAGGCGTTTACTTTTTCTTTATAAGCGCCAACAGATAAAACTTTTGAATTAATTTGTTGATTGGTTCTCTCAATTAATTGATCGTCGAAATAATCACTCTTAATTTCAGAAATTCTAAGAATAGTATCTCCTTTTTTAACAAAATCTCCTTCTTTTACAAACCATTCTTCAATTCTACCAGGAATTTGAGATTGTATACTTTGTGGTCTTTGATCTGGAGTTAAGGTAGTTACAGATCCATTACCAGAAATATTTTGTGTCCATGGTAAAAACAGTAAAATTAAAAGTAATAAAGCAAAAATTATTAAAAAACGATTTAAGCTTTTGTAATAGTTTTTATTAAAAACTTTTTTACCAGATTTGTAAGACGTTAAGTCTATATTTTTATATAATTGATTGTTAGATATGTTTAACATTGTATTTATTTTATAATTTTTATAGAACCACTATCTAAAGTAATTATTTGATTGCATTGCGTCTTCCATTTCTCTTTATTACTTACCACAATTAAAGCCCAAGGTCTTTCTGGAGCGGTTAAATAACTAATAATTTCTTTGGTTTCATCTTTATTAAATTGATCTAAAGGTTCTTCTAAAATCATTATTTTTGGTTGTTTAATAATGCCTCTAGCCAATATTATTTTTTTTGCAATTGTAAAAGAAATTTGTTTTCCTTCTGGATGTATAATTGTATCTAAACCATCTTCTTGTTCTCTTAAAAATTGACTTAAGCCTACAACATCCAATGCTTTAAAAATACGGTCGTCTGTAATTTCTTTGTTCCCAAAAACTAAATTGTCTCTAATGGTACCTTCAAAAGGTGTTTCTTCTGCAAGAGATAAACCCAATTGAGATCTGTAATGATTTAAGTGTAAGCTGCTTAATGATAGGTTGTTTACATAAATATTACCAGCAGTTGGTTCTATAACACCAGCCAATAATCTTAACAAACTAGATTTTCCTGAGCCACTTTCTCCATTAATAAGAATTCTACTGTTAGGTTTTAAAGTAAAAGAAATATCCTTTAAAATTGGTTTTTTTCTATTTGCAACGCTGTATGTTACATTATCTAATTCTAAGATTAAACCATCTTTAAATATAGGTTTGTTTCCTGTTTGAGATTCTAGATTCTTATCAACAACTTGTCCTATTTTTTCTATTGATGTTAATACGTCATAAAAAGATTCTAGACCCACAATTAGCTTTTCAACAGACTGTATTACCAATAAAATTATAATTTCTGCTGCTACAAATTGCCCTATATTCATTTCTTGATTTAAAACCAAGGCACCACCAATTAATAGTAAACTGGCAGTAACAATAACTTTAAAACCAATCATTTGGCTAAATTGTAATATTAATATTCTAAAGTGATTTTCTCTAGCTTCTATGTATTTGTTAACTAAGTCATCATTTTTTTCTAGTGCTAAATTGGTATTTCCAGACAATTTAAAGCTAACTACTGTTCTTGCCACTTCTTGAATCCAATGTGCTACTTTATACTTTATTTTAGATTCTTTTAAACTGGTTTCTAAACCTTTTTTGGCTGTAAATTTAAAAACAATAAAAATTAGAAATAATAATAAAATACCAAATATTATAAAAAATGGGTGATAAAAAGATAGTAGCAATAAAGCAAAAACAATTTGTAATAAGGCAGTTGGGACATCTAACAAAATTTTAGATAACCCTTTCTGAATGGTTAACGTATCAAAAAATCTATTGGCCAATTCTGGCGGATAATAATCTCTTAACTCATTCATTTTTATTTTAGGAAAACGGTAACTTAACTCAAAAGAAGCTCTCATAAAAATTCTTTGTTGTATGGTTTCAATAATTCTTAATTGCATTAATTGTAAAGAACCAGAAAAAATTACCCCAATAGTTACTACAATTACTAAAATTACCCAAGAAGTAGAAATTTGCGCACCTTGTATTAAGTTAATAATTGCTTGAATACCTAAAGGCAAAGATAAGGCTACAAGACCTCCAAAAATAGCGTAGTAAAAAATTTGAAAGATATCTTTTTTCTCTAATTTCAAGAGATTGGTAAACCTTTTCCATGGTGATAATGGTGTAGTATTCATAATTATAAAATAGTATTTTTAACTAATTGAGTAAAAAAGTGTGTAGGTGTTTGTTCTTTTGTGTAATTTGTTATTGATGGGAAATGTTCATTTAAAAAATGTTGTCTTAGACCACCTTCTAATATAGAGGAAGCTAAACTTAAAGCATATTCATACGATGGCTTTATTTCTAGAATAATACGTTCTAAACGAACTATTATTCTTTTGTATACTTCAAAATATCCTTCTTTATTTTCTGTATCTACCTTTTTTGTTAAAAAAGATTTAGAACTTTCATTCACAATAATTTTGTACAAAATAGCTTCGTTTATATGAGAATAATTGCTATCTAAAGTAACCTTTCTAGTTACTATATAGATAGCTTTTTCTAATTTTTCAATTTTATCAGAAATACTGTAGGTTTCTATAACTAAAAGATATTCTAACCAAGCCCAATACCAAGAAGATAAATAAAGTAACAATTTATGTTTACTTTCAAAATATCTGTAAACCGAACTTTCATTTGAGCCAATTTTTGCACCCAACTTTTTAAAAGTAAAGTTTTCGAAACCAATTTCATCTATTAGCAAAATACTATGCTCAATAATTTTTTTACCTAGCACAGAAGTTTCTGGGTCTTTTAAAAATATTTTATCGGGTACAGATATTTTTAAACTGGATAATAAACTTTTCATTTTTATAAATTAAAGTGCGAATATAATAGTAATGCTTTCAAAAATAAAATAGGTACTATTTTTTTAGTTAATATTTAACATCTAAAACAAAGTTTAAAAATTCAATGATATTTTGTATCTTTGTATTGTTAAAGCGTGGTAAACCATATTTTTATTATTTAAAAGTGTATTATTTTTGATTAAAAATGATTGCTGTCTTTAACATGAATACTAATTATTTAATACTCTAAATTTATTAATGGCAAAATCGCAACAAACATTTAGTAAAAGTGAAAAAGAAAAAAAACGTTTAAAAAAGCGTTTAGATAAGCAAAAGAAAATGGAGGCTAGAAAAGCCGAAAAAGAAGAAAATGGCACAACAGGAATACAGTTTGCTTATGTAGACCATAATGGTAATTTAACAGATACGCCGCCAGATCCAGAATTAAAAGTAGAATACGAATTAGAAGACATACAAATTTCTACAACTAAAAAAGAAGATTTGCCTGAAGAAGATCCTGTTAGAAAAGGAAAAGTATCTTTCTTTGACACTTCTAAAGGTTTTGGTTTTATTATTGATACAGAAAATAACGAAAAATATTTTACACACGTTAGTGGTTTAATTGATCAAATTGCAGAAAATGATAAAGTTTCTTTTGAATTAGAAAAAGGAATGCGTGGTATGAATGCTGTAAAAGTTACTAAAATTTAAAACATACTTTTTAATATATTTAAGGTCTTTTCAATTTATTGAAAAGACTTTTTTTTTAGGCAAAATGTAATTTATATTTGCTCAAAAATAAACGACCTTATTACCATGAAAAATAATTTAAAGTTTTCTTTTTTAATACTTTTTTTAATTTCTAGTTTGGCTATAAAATCTCAAATTAAAGGTAAAGTAGTAGATGCTTTAGATAATTATCCTTTAGAATTTGCTTCTGTAGCTTTGTATAAAACAACTTCAAAAACTTTAGAAACTGGTGTTATAACCAACGCAAAAGGTCTTTTTACTATTCAAAATATTAAACCTGGTACATATTATTTAGAAATTTCTTTTTTAGGCTATCAATTAAAAACTATAAAAAATATAAGTATTACTATTAAAAATCAGAAAAAAGAGCTTGGTGTTTTAAGTTTACGCTTAGGTAAAGGTAGTCAACTGAATGAAGTTGTTGTTAAATCTGAAAAAAATGTTGTTTCTCACAAAATAGATAAACAGGTTTTTGATGCCAAAAAGTTTCAAAATGCAATTGGCGGAAATGCAGTGGATGTAATTAAAAACTTACCATCTGTTAATACAAATGGTTTAGGTGAAATAAGCGTGAGAGGAAGCACAGGATTTACCGTATTAATTAATGGAAAACCTACTCAAGGAGATCCTTCAAGTATTTTGGCACAATTGCCTGCCAATGCTTTACAAACGGTAGAGTTGGTTACTGCACCTTCTGCAAAATACGATCCTGAGGGAAAAGCGGGAATTTTAAACATAATCACTAAAAAAGGAGCTATAGATGGCACTTTTACTCAAATTAATTTGCGTGGTGGTTTTCCTTCCATAGAAAATTATAATACTCAAGTTCCTGCAGAAAGATATGGATTAGATGCAACTGTAAATAAAAGAACGGGGAATTGGAACCTTTCATTTGGTGCGAGTTATCAAAGAAATGATAAAACTGGTAGAAGAGAAGGGGATGTTTTTATAAATAATATGTTAGCCAATAGAACTACTTTTTTACCTTCTGATGGTGAGCGTAGTTTTGATGAAGTTACGTATAATGGAAGGTTTAATGTTGATTATAATCCAGATGAAAAGAACATTTTTTCTCTTGGTTTTTTTGCAGGAAAACGCACTAAAGAGCGTTTGGCAGATATTGTTTATAATAATTCAGCAGTTTCTCCTATTGGTAGCAATAATCTATTGTATGAGTTCACTTATTTCAATCATAATTTAAGAATTAGAAAAGCAGATTTTGCCTTAGGTAGTTTTGATTATTCACATAAATTTGATAATACTTCTAAAATTACGACTTCATTTTTATATGAATATACATTTTTAGGTGGTCCTACAGAAAATGATAATTTAGGTTTTCCAGACAGTTCAATTGTGTATCAAAGAGAATTTAATACCAATGATAATCCGTTGTATGGTGCAAGATTTAATTTAGATTATCAATTTAAACCTTTCCGTTTTGGTATTTTAGAAGTAGGTTATCAATATAGAGATTTAGATCATACAGGTAAATTTGTATATCAAAGAGATGGTGCTTTAGTGCCAGAATTTTCTAGCGATATTCGTTTAAAAAGAAAAATTCATTCAGGATATTCTCAAATAACGGGTAAAAGAAACAAATGGGCTTATAATGCAGGTGTTCGTTTAGAGGCTATGGATAGAGTTTATAAAGAAACTTTAAGAAGTGATGGTATTCTAAATACATTCAACTTAGATTTTCTAAAATTATTTCCTTCTGTATCCTTACAATATAATATTAATGACAAAACCAATGTAAAAACAGCTTACAGTAAAAGAGTTGAGCGAACAACTACTTTTAAGATGAATAGTTTTGCTGAGCGAGAACATTCTGAAGTTTTTGAACAAGGAGATAATACTTTACAACCAGAATTTATAGATTTGGTAGAATTGGGCATTACAAAAAAGCTTAAAAAAGGAAATGCTGTTTATGCTACAGCGTATTTTAGACATGTAGACAACGTTATTAATAGAGTAAATACTTTGGCTTATCAACAAAATGGTGCAGTAATAGATAGTATTATTAATAGAGTATATTCTAATGTAGGCAAATCTAATACCATTGGTTTAGAAATTGGTGCTACTATTAAACCAACCAAAAACTGGACAAATTTTGTAGGTTTTAATATCTATAATTATGATATTAATGGCGTTCTTAACTTTAGACATAGAGATGGTATTGCTCGAGATTATAATATTGATAACAATTCAACCATTTATTCCATTAATGTAAATTCAACATATAACTTTTGGGAAAATGCTTCTTTACAGTTTACCTTTAATTACTTATCAGATAGAGTAACTGCTATGGGTGAAGATTCTCGTTTTTATTCGCCAAATTTAACCTTTAGAAAAAAACTATTTAAAGAGAAGTTAGTAGCTACTTTACAATGGCAAAATATGGATATGGATTTATTAAAAACAAATGAGCAACGAATTACAACTTCTAGAGTAAATGAATTTTTTACCACTACAAATTACAAATATGAAGTAGATATGATAACTTTAAACCTTTCTTACACATTTAACGCGGCTAAAAATAAATCAAAATTTATTGATAGTGAATTTGGTAAAAGAGAGTTTTAAAATATTTAACTTTTAAAGTAGATTATTGCTGCTGCTGCTGTTGCTGTGTTTGTTGTTGTTCGTTTTGGTTTTTTGCGGGTCTAATATCTACTGAAACTTTCATTGTACTTTTACCAGATCCATAAATAACGCCTTTTAATGGTGGTACATCATAATAATCTCTACCATAAGAAGTAATAATGTGTTGGTTTTTTGGTATTTGATCATTTGTAGGATCAAAATCTACCCAACCAAAATTAGGTATATAAACAGAAAACCAAGCATGAGAAGCATCTGTACCTACTAATTTTTCTTTTCCTGGAGGTGGTAAAGTTTCAATATAACCACTTACATAACGTGCAGGTAAACCAACAGAGCGCACACAAGCAATGGCAACTTGCGCAAAATCTTGACAAACACCCTTTTTTGCTTTCATTACTTTATTTATTGGTGTTGATACAGTACTAAAATTAGGATCAAATTTAAAGTCTGTAAAAATACGTTGCATTAATTCTTTTGAGGCTTCATAAACAGAACGTTCTGGTTTAAAAGAAACTTCTGCATATGCTTTAATAATGGGCGAAATGTTTTTAATAAATTTAGAGTCTAATAAAAACTGTTTCGCATCTAAAATTTCTGTATTTGTATTTTTTAAAGCAGCTTTTGCTTCATTTAATGTAAGTGCAAAAGATAATGGATAATCTTTAATGTTTTTTTGTAATTCGTAAGCTCTTTTAATTGTGCTTTTTGCGGTTACAATTAATTCTTTGTGTTGTTTTTCTATGGAAAAGTGCGTAATTAAATTTCCATAAAAGTCTTTTTTTTCTGATATTGAAGCAGGCTCTGGAGTAATTTCTAAGTCAAAATCTAACACCTCTTGACCAGCTGAATTTTGTGGTTTTAAATTCGCTAAATTGTGGCAATAAGTAACTGTATCGCTATAGGTATAACTTGTGGTATGTATTACAGAAAAAATCATTTATTCATTTAAGTTTTGTTGTACTAATTGACTTTGTTCTTCAGAATGATTGAAATACAGATCCGTTAAAGAAATATAAGTTTGGTGTAAACAATCACTTAAATTGGAAAGCATTTTGTCTAAACTTTTTCTTGTATAATCTTCTTTATCTGTTGCAATTAAATCTTTAGCATTTGCGTTTTCAATAATTTCAAAAGCCTCTACTATTGCTTGCTGAACAGCTGTAAACTCTATATTGTTACTTTTTTTAGGGAGTTTAAAAACATCTTTTCTAATTCGTTTTATTTGGTATTTTAAAGATTTAGGATAAGAATTGTCTAATAAAATTAAATTAACCACATTTTCTACATTCAAATAAGATCTAAAACTGTATCTATAAATATTTAAACTTTCATGACTGTTTAATAAAGATTCTAAAATTTCGTATTCTACATCTTCATCATAAGTAATAGCTAACAAAGCTCTAGTTTTATCTATAGTTATGGTTGCCAATTCTATTTGTAAACCAATAAAGTAGAGTAGTAGACCCTGATCTACTAAAATACTTTCTTCAATTAAACCAATAAATGCAATTAGTTTGGTAATAATATTGTCTAATAGTTTGGTTATTTTAGGAATGTTTTCGTGGTCTTTTTTATCGAAATCTTGCCACTCTTTTTGCAACATATCATACACACGCCACATATCTTTAGACCATAAATTACGTAACGAATAGTAAGAATTTTTAAAAGATAATAATGCATGTGCTAAGCTACCAACTTTGGTATCTTCAAATAAAACAATGGCAATTTCTTTTAAAGGATTTTCTAGTGCTTTTTCTTTGTTTTTGCCACTAAAACCAGGAAATATAGAGGTTAAATGAGTAACAGATTGGTAAAGAATCTGTAAACTTTCTGAGTCAGATTCTCGTTTGTTAAACTCAGCATTAGAAGTTTGGTTTAAAACCATTCTAATATATCTGGCTGTAGCTAAAGTTCTAGCCAAATACCTACCAGACCAAAATAGGTTTTCTGCGGTATTACTTTGTAAATTTTCTATACCTTTTAATACATTTGTGCTAGAATGATGCCAATGATAGCGTTGTCTTTTTTTGGTAAAATCATCACTAGTATTTGTTACCCAAAAATCTTTACTGGTGCCACCTTTTTGGTTAGATACATTTAATTCTTCTCGTTCAGCAGCAACTCTTACCAAACCACCTGGCATAACACTGTAAGAATTCTCTTTTGCCACAGAAAAGGTTCTACACATTACTTTTCTGGGTTCTAAATTTTCTTTGGTAAGATTTGGTGCCGTAGAAAAAGAAATTTTTTGCTGCGCCACAAAACGGTAAGGTTTTGCTAGAATTTTTTGTTTTAATTTCTCTAATTCTTTTTCTGACAAAAATTCACAGAAATAAATACTTTCTCTGTTTGTTTTATCAATAGGTTTTACAACCAGGTCTTTTATGTTTTCTAAAACATACTTTAATTCTTTTTCTTGTCCACACCACCAGGATGCAATTTGTGGTAATAAAAGTTCTTCTTTTAAAAAGTATTTACAAATTGAATTTAAAAAAGGAATTAACCCCGGGTTTTCTAATACACTGCTACCTACAGGATTCATAATGGCAACATTGTTTTTTCTTACCACTTTTAAAAGACCTGCAACGCCTAAATAAGAATCTCCTCTTAATTCTAAAGGGTCTACAAACGCATCATCTACACGCCTGTAAATTACATCAACCTGTATTAAACCTTTTAGGGTTTTTATCCATACTTTTTCATCTCTTACCACTAAGTCATTTCCTTTTACCAAAGGATAACCTAAAAAAGAAGACAAATAACTATGTTCAAAATACGTTTCGTTATGTGGACCAGGTGTTAAGATTACAATATTTGGATCCTTTTTATTGTTAGGTGCACTATTTATTAAAAGTTCATTAAAATCCTTAAAAAAATCAAACGGTTGTTGTACGTTAATATCTGTAAAAAAGTTAGGAACTACTTCTCTTGTAGAAAATCTATTTTCTAAAGCATAACCCATTCCAGAAGGTGCCGCAGTTCTGTCATTAACTACCCACATTCTTCCATCTGGACCTCTTGCCAAATCAGCCGAATGAATTAAAAGATTTTTATTGGTGTTGTACTGTATTTGGTCACAAGGTCTTAAAAAACCTCTGTGAGAATAAATAATTTCTTGTGGTACAATACCTTCGCTAATTAATTCTCTTTTACCATAAATATCTTTTAAAATTAAATCAAAAAGTGTGGCACGTTGTTTTAATCCTTCTTCTAAAGAATTCCATTCTTTTTGATCTATAATAAAGGGAATTATATTTAAACTCCAAGGTCTATTTAATCCGTTAGGATCATTATAAACATTGTAAGTAACACCATTTTCTGATAGCAACCAATCTAAATCTTCTTGTTTTTTAATTAATTTTGGTATACCCAAAGAAGAAAAGTTAGCTAGTAATTTTTTCCAATTAGAATTTATAGTCATATCAGATCTTAAAACTTCATCATAATTTTCAAAATCTTTAAAATAATCTTTAAATAATTCATTCGTCACCATACGCACACTTACCGTTTATTTTTTAAAACGCAAATCTAAGGTATTTGGATATTCTGGGTTCACAGGAATCTCTTTAAAACTGAATTTTTTTAAACTTCCTTGTTTTTCAACAGAACGCTCCACATCTTTGTCGGTATTTTTCTTTTTTTCTTTCTCTGTGGATATTTCACCTTGTGTATGACCAAAATCCCAAAAACGATTGATTCTTCTAGATTCTGCCTCAAAACTATTTATAGGATAGGTTTCATAAGATCTACCTCCTGGATGCGCAACAAAATAGGTGCAACCACCAATAGAACGTTTGTTCCAAGTATCTACAATATCAAAAACCAAAGGTGTATCTACTCCAATTGTTGGGTGTAGTGCAGAGTAGGGATTCCAGGCTTTATAACGCACACCTGCAACATATTCTCCATGCACACCAGTGTTGTTTAATTGTACTTTTACACCATTACAAGTTAAGATATATCTTTCTTCTGTAAAATTACTAACTTTTACTTGTAATCTTTCTAAAGATGAATCTACATACCTCGCAGTTCCACCGCCTGTCATTTCTTCACCTAAAACATTCCAAGGCTCTATTCCTGCTCTTAATTCTAAATGAATGGTATTAATATCAACCATACCATATAAAGGAAAACGGAATTCGAAAAACGGATTAAACCAATCTTCTTTAAATTTGTAACCTGCTTTATTTAGTTGATTTACAATATCTTTAATATCTTCTCTTACAAAATGTTCTATTAAAAATTTATCGTGTAATTCTGTACCCCATCTTACCAAATCATGTTCGTAAGGTTTTTTCCAAAACCAAGAAACTAAGGTTCTTACTAATAAGTTTTGTAGTAAACTCATTTGTGCATGTGGTGGCATATCAAAACCTCTTAGCTCTAAAATACCCAATCTACCAGAAGAAGAATCTGGAGAATACAATTTGTCAATACAAAACTCTGCTCTGTGAGTATTTCCTGTTAAATCTGTTAATAAATGACGAAATAAACGGTCTGTTAGCCAAAAAGGAACATCGCCATCTTTTGGTATTTGACTAAACGCAATTTCTAATTCGTATAAGCTATCATGTCTTGCTTCATCTACTCTTGGTGCCTGACTTGTTGGTCCAATAAAAGAACCAGAAAATAGGTAGGATAAACCTGGATGATGTTGCCAAAACGTAAGTAAACTTCTTAATAAGCTTGGTTTACGTAATAAAGGACTGTCTTTTGGAGAAACACCGCCTAATGTAACATGGTTTCCACCACCAGTGCCTGTATGTTTGCCATCTAGCATAAACTTTTCTGTTCCTAATCTAGATTTTTTAGCTTCATTATAAATGGTAAACGTTGTGTTTTTAAGTTGTTTCCAGTTTTTAGACGGATGCACATTTACTTCAATAACTCCTGGATCTGGAGTTATTTTCATAGATTCTAATCTATTATCATGTGGTGGGCCATAACCTTCTAAAATTACAGGAATTTCTAATTCTCTTGCTGTTGCTTCTATAGATGCCAACAAATCTAAATATTGTTCTGCATCTTCTAAAGGTGGTAAAAATAAATGTAATTTTCCTTCTCTAATTTCAGAGCACAAGGCTGTTCTTACAAAATAATTTGGCATATTTTGTGGAATACCATTTTGTAAATAATCTGCATGCCTTTTAGAAACAATTTGTCTAAAACTAGGCAAACGTTTCTTTTTTGAAAATAAATCTGGTTCGTATATAGGAAAAAGTTCGTGTTCTGGTTTTTGTTGTAAGCTATTTAATGGTAAACGCAAACCTAAAGGAGAGTTTCCTGGAGTTAAATAAATATGATTTCTTCTAAAAGTCCACTCGCTGCTAAACCATTTTTCTTCCGTTTTATTTAATGGCAAAACAAAACCAACAGGTTTAGACATTCCATTTTCTAAAATTTCATTAATTTTTTTCTCAGCTAATGTACTGTCTTTATCTTCTTCAGGATTGTAATCTATTGGTAAATTCCCTTTCTCATACAACATTAAAAAAGCGTCTTCATAGGTAGGCTTTATGTGTTTTGGCGTAACGGCTAAATACCTTGTAAGTGTTTCTAAAAATAAAATATCTGCATTTTCAGGAATTTGTGTTTCTGGAGCTAGAGCAGCCAATAAATTGGGATTAAACCATATTTTTCTTTCGTCTTTTCGCCAACATAATTCAATAGACCATCTTGGTAATGGTTCTCCTGGATACCATTTGCCTTGCGCATGATGTAAAAAACCACCTTCCGAAAATTTATCTAAAAAACGTTTTGATAAATCTGCGGCCAATTTTCTTTTATGGACACCATCTGCATCTGTATTCCATTCTGCGCCTTCCATATCGTCTATAGAAACAAAGGTAGGTTCGCCACCCATAGTTAAACGAACATCGTTTTTTTGCAGTTCTTTTTCTACTTTATTTCCTAATTTATCAATGGCTTTCCATTGTTCTTGGGTGTAAGGTTTGGTAACTCTTGGCGATTCAAAAATTCGGGTTACAGAATTTTCAAATTCAAATTCGGTTTCACAAACGTCAGAAAGTCCAAAAACGGGAGCAGCACTTTCAAAAGAAGGTGTACATGCTAAAGGAATATGACCTTCACCTGCTAATAAACCAGAGGTGGCATCAAAACCAATCCAACCAGCACCTGGTAAATATACTTCTGCCCAAGCATGTAAATCTGTAAAATCTTCTGCAGGTCCAGAAGGCCCATCTAAAGATTTTTCATCAGACTTTAATTGCACCAGATATCCAGAAACAAAACGTGCGCCAAAACCTAAATGTCTTAAAGCTTGCACTAATAACCAAGCATAATCTCTACAAGAACCGTTTTTTTGATGCAACGTTTGCTCACAAGTTTGCACACCAGGTTCCATTCTAATGTTATAACTTAGGTATTCATAAATTTTTCTATTGATGTCTATTAAAAAGTAAATTGTTTTTCTAGGCGTCATGTCTAAAGAAGCAACAAAATCTTTTAATAAATCTCCTCTCTCTGTAACCTCTAAATACGGCTGTAACTCTTTTTGTATGGTTTCATTATAGGTAAAAGGAAATTCTTCTGCAGATTCTTCTACAAAAAAATCAAACGGATTAATTGTTTTTAAATCAGCAATAATTTCTACATCTATAGAGAGTTCTTTAGTTTTATCCGGAAAAACTACTCTGGCTAAATAATTTCCAAATGGGTCTTGTTGCCAGTTAAAAAAATGGTTTTCTGGTGTTATTTTTAAAGAATAAGATTCTATTGGTGTTCTAGAATGTGGCGCTGGACGCAACCTAAAAATGTGTGGCGAAAGTTTAACGGAACGATCATATTTATATTTTGTTTTATGAGATATTACAATTTTTAATGCCATTCTAGATGTTTTTTGTAAATATTTTGACTGAATTATTTCTTTGAAAAATACAATTATTGGTAAAATTAATCATTTTTAATTAAATTATTACAAATAAAAATATTATTGAATTTTTACAAAAATTGATTTTTTGATAAATTAAAATCAGTGATTTGCTTGTTTAGGCAAAAATAATTCAAATAAATCATATATTTTATTCTTAATTTACTTTTTATTTTATTAGTTTTACAAAACCAAAAGCAACCACGTTTTGAAAGCACCTATTAATTTACCTATTTTTTCATCTTACGAATTTGATTCTAGATTTTATGATGAAATTTTTACAGAAAATAACCAAGTTAGAGAAGTTTATGAAACTTTATTTAATTTATTTAGTGAGTATTCTGTAAATGACTTTTCTAACCTAAATGAAAAGGCAAAAGATGCTTTTTTTAATCAAGGTATTACTTTTCAAGTGTATGGAGATCAAGAAACTAAAGAGAAAATTTTCCCTTTTGATTTATTTCCAAGAATTATTGGGAATAAAGAATGGACTAAAATAGAAAAAGGAGCTTTGCAGAGAAGTAAAGCTTTGAATGCGTTTTTATGGGATTTGTATCATGATCAAAAAATAATTAAAGATGGTATTGTTCCTATAGAATTAATAAATTCTTCTGTGAATTTTTTAAAGGAAATGAAAGGTTTTAATCCACCAGGTGGCATTTACAATCACGTTTCTGGAACAGATTTAATAAAACATTCCGATGGTGATTATTATGTTTTAGAAGATAATATTAGATGTCCTTCTGGGGTAAGTTATGTTGTTGGTAACAGAGCAGCATTAAAAAGAACTTTATTTGGTGTTTTCAATCACTATCAATCTTATAATGTATCAGATTATGGGCAAAACCTTTTAGAGATTATAGAATCAGTAAAACCTAAAGGTGTAGATTTACCAAAATGTGTGGTATTAACTCCTGGAGTTTACAATTCGGCTTACTACGAGCATTCTTTTTTAGCTAAGCAAATGGGTGTAGAATTGGTAGAAGGACGCGATTTGTTTATAGAAAATGATTTTGTGTATATGAAAACCATTAGAGGTTTAGAAAGAATAGATGTAATCTATAGAAGAGTAGACGATTTATTTATAGATCCTTTAGCATTTAAAAAAGATTCCTTATTAGGTGTTCCTGGTTTGTTTAAAAGTTACAAAAAAGGAAAAGTATGTTTAGTAAACGCACCAGGAACTGGTGTTGCAGATGATAAAGCGATTTATACCTACATGCCACAAATTATTAAGTACTATTTAAATGAAGAACCCATTTTAAATAATGTACATACTTACCATTGTAGCAGACCAGATGAATTGAAATATGTTTTAGAAAATATAGATAAATTGGTTATTAAACCTGTAGATGAATCTGGTGGTTATGGAATTTCTATTGGAAATAAATTAACGAAAGCAGAAATAGAAAAAGTAAAAATCACAATAAAAGAAGATCCAAGAAAATACATTGCACAACCTATAATGTCTTTATCTACACACGCTACATATATAGAAGAAGAAAATTCTTTTGAGCCTAGACATGTAGATTTAAGAACGTTTACATTATTAGGTAAAGACAAAGATTTTGTTTTAAAAGGTGGTTTAACAAGAGTTGCTTTAAAAAGAGGTAATTTGGTAGTAAACTCATCTCAAGGTGGTGGTTCTAAAGATACTTGGATTTTAAAAAAATAAAATAATTTTATGTTAGCAAGAGTAGCCAATAATTTATTTTGGATGGGACGTTATATAGAACGTTCAGAACACATAGCAAGATATTTGAACGTGAATTATTTCTCGTCCTTAGATGCACCAAATGATCTATCTCAATCTAGACAATTTGTATTGCGTTCTATGCTTTTTGTGGCAGATGAAGAAGAATTAAAAGATCTAAAAGAGTTTGATGAGCAAAAAGTGTTGTTTGATATTGGTTTAAATCCAGAAAAACAATTCTCTATTTTAAATTCTATAAGTAACGCTCAACAAAATGCAAATAGTGCTAGAGATTTAATTTCTTCAGAATTATATGAATCTATAAACACCCTTAAAAGAGCTGTAATTAGTTTTGATAAAGACAAGTTTCTTAAAAATGGTTTGTTTGAATTTACAAAAATGATTACCACAAATGTACCTTCTTTAAGAACTAAAATTAGAGGAACTTTATTGCATGATGAAGTGTATGCAATAATAATGCTAGGTATTTATATTGAAAGAGCCAACCAGGTAATTAGAATTGTAAACTCTAAATATAATGATGCATTAGTAGGTAAAGTAAATTCTGATATTTCTGTAGAAACAAGTTATGAGTGGACTACTTTACTAAAATGTGTAGAAAGTTATGATATGATGCGAAGGTATTACAGAAAAGCTCCTACAAGCACCACTGCTTTAGATTTTTTAATTTTAAACCCCTATTGTCCACGTTCAATAATGAAATCTTTACACAATATACATTACTATATTGGTTATTTATGTAAAGACGACATACCACATAAAGATTCTGCAGCATTTTTTATCGGTAAATTAAAATACGAACATCAATATAAAACCATAGAAGATGTGCAAGGAGACCTAAAAGGATTTATAGAAAAGTTAGTGGAAGATCTTTCTCTTATAGGTGAAAAAATGGATAAAGATTACTTTAGCAGATTTTAAAAACTAAGCATTATAAAACTCCATGCTTTCTATTATTAACTGTTCAGCAACTTTACAATCTAATTTGTAATCTTCATAATCGTTTAATAATACAAAGTTTACTTGTCCGTTTACGTTTTTCTTGTCGTGTTTTAGCAATGCTATTATTGCTGTAAAATCTTCTTTTAAAAGCGTAATTTTTTCATAAATAGATAAAACCACAGCTTTAATTTCGTTTACATTAGCTTTAGGAAAATCTAATAGTTTGTGAGACATGTAGCTTTCACAAACCATACCAATGGCAATAGCTTCGCCATGTGTTAAGTTCTCTTTATTTTCAGATTCTAAATAAAAAGACTCAATTGCATGACCTAAAGTATGGCCAAAATTTAAAATTTTTCGCAATCCATTTTCTTTAGGATCTTGTAAAACAACTTCATTTTTAATTTCTATAGATCTAAAAATTAAATCGCTAATTTTTAAATTATTATTTTCCTTAATTTCTTTAAAAAGTTTTAAGTCGTAAGTAATACCATATTTAATAATTTCTGCAGTACCAGATTTTATTTCTCTTTCTGTAACTGTTTTTAAATATTGCTCATCTACAATAACCATTTGCGGATTTGCAAACAAACCAATCTGATTTTTTAAAACACCCAAATCTACGCCAGTTTTACCGCCAACAGAAGCATCAACCATAGAAAGTAAAGTAGTAGGTATGTTTACAAAATCTATTCCTCTTTTAAAACAAGAAGCTACAAAACCACCTAAATCTGTAATAACGCCGCCGCCTAAAGTAATCACCAAACTTTTTCTATCTCCACCTAATTCTGTAATTGCATTCCAAACGCCAATACAAGTTTCTAGATTTTTATTAATTTCTCCAGAGGCTATTTCTATAACTTCAATAGGTCTTTCCGTCTTTAAATTGGGTATAAATTTAGGATAACAGTGATCCATTGTATTTTCATCAACCAAAATAAAAATAGTAGAGTATTTTTTTTCTGCTATTAATTTAGAAAGTGCGATATAGCCATTTTCTTGAAAATGAACAGGATAACTAATTGCTTTTATAGAATTCATTACAAACGATTTTAAAATGCAAATTAAATAGAAAATATTGAATTATAGGCAGTCTTAACCTATCTTTGTTAGACAAAATTTTAACAGATGAACCTTTTTAACAATACAAAAGTTGCTTTTTCATTAAAAACAGATTCGCAGTTAGAGAGAGCTTATTTTTTATTTAAAATGATACAAAGTGAGCCTATGGTTAAAATAGGTAGTGCTGTTACCAATTTTGCATTAAAAGTGCATTTGCCAGTAGAAGGTTTAATACGTTCTACAGTTTTTGACCATTTTTGTGGCGGAGTTACAGAAGAAGATTGTTTACCAATTATAGATAATATGTACAATAATGGTAACGTTTGTAGTGTTTTAGATTATTCTGTAGAAGGCAAAGAGCAAGAAGTTAGTTTTGATGGTGCTTTAGAAAAAATTCTAAAAATTATAGATTTTTGCGAAGAAAAAGATGCCATACCTTTTGCAGTTTTTAAACCAACTGGCTTTGGTAGATTTGCATTATATCAAAAAATTTCTGAAAAAAAACTATTAACTTTAGAAGAAGAGAAAGAATGGGAAAGAGTAGTAGCCAGATATCATAAAGTGTGCAAAACAGCACAAGAAAAAAATATTCCATTATTAATAGATGCAGAAGAAAGTTGGATGCAAGATGCAGCAGACAATCTTATTGAAAACTTAATGGAAACCTACAACAAAGAAAAAGCAATTGTTTTTAACACCCTACAAATGTATCGTCATGATCGTTTAGCGTATTTAAAACAAGTACACCAAAAAGCTCAAGAAAAAAAATATCATATTGGTTTTAAAGTGGTTAGAGGTGCTTATATGGAAAAAGAAAGAGCAAGAGCAGAAGAAAAAGGATATCCATCACCAATTTGTAAAGACAAAAACGCCACAGATATCAACTTTAATAAAGCCATAGAATTTATAATAGAACATAAAAATATGGCGCTTTTTGCTGGTACACATAATGAGGAAAGCTCTTATTTGTTAATGGATTTGGCTAAGAAACACAACATAAAAAAAGACGACAAACGCCTTTGGTTTGGGCAATTATTTGGCATGAGTGATCATATTAGCTACAATTTAGCAAATGAAAAATACAACGTGGCCAAATACCTTCCTTTTGGGCCTGTAAGAGATGTTATGCCATATTTAATAAGGCGTGCAGAAGAAAACACCTCTGTTGCTGGCCAAACCAGCAGAGAGTTAAACTTGTTAAAAGCAGAAAAAAAGCGCAGAAAATTATAATGCAAACTTTAGACGAAATAAAACAATTATTACACAGAAATAAATTAAGACTGCACCAAGAATTACTGCAAAGTAAAGAAGCAATGCAGCTCATAAGAAAATCTGTTAGTACCAATTTAACTGAAGAAGAAAAAGAAAAAATAAAAATTCAGTTGCTAGACATTTGTAAAGCCATACCAGCTTTTGCCGTATTTATGCTACCAGGAGGCGCTCTGTTATTACCACTTTTAATTAAATTAATACCAGATATTTTACCATCTGCCTTTAAAGAAGACCTTTCAGAAGAAGAATAAATAAAATGTTTAGGGCAATCCCACGCAAAAAAGCGTGGTCGCGCTTTACACTATATCTTTTTTTAAAAACCTGAAAAAAAATCAGGGTTTTAAAAAAAGGATGCCGTTGCAATCGCTATTGCACATTTTTGCCAACAATTAGAAAAACCAAAGACAAAATATTTTAAATTAGCAAAAGCTATAAAATTGTTTTAAATGTTTTTAGAAGTAAAGAAACCCTTAGTAAGTGTAGCTTGGTTACAGCATAATTTAGAGAACAAAAACCAGATTGTTTTAGATTGCACCATTGCAAAAGTAACCGATAAAACAAAAGATAAAACAGAACAAAAACAAATTAAAAACGCACGTTTTTTTGATTTAAAACAGGTTTTTTCAGAAAAATCGGCAACTTTTCCAAACACCGTTTTATCACCAGAACAATTTCAAGAGAAAGCACAAGAATTAGGCATTAATAAAAATAGTTTTATTGTTTGTTATGACAATTTAGGAATCTATTCTTCACCTAGAGTTTGGTGGATGTTTCAACTCATGGGTTTTACAAATTGTGCCGTTTTAGATGGCGGTTTTCCAGAATGGATTTCAAAAAAATATCCCGTAGAAAATCCTCATAATAAAAAATACACAAAAGGAAATTTTAAGGTAAATTATCAACCCCAAAAAATAAAATACACCAAAGACGTTTTAAATGCTTTAGAAAATAATGAGATTTTAATTGCAGATGCACGCTCTAAAGGCAGGTTTTATGGCACAGAACCAGAGCCAAGAGAAGATTTAAAAAGCGGTCACATACCAAACTCTGTAAATTTACCTTTTACAGAAGTTTTAAAAGAAGGCAAATTAAAATCAGAAGAAGCGTTAAAAGAACTCTTTACAGATTATAAAACCAAAAAAGAAATTATATTTACCTGTGGTTCAGGAATTACAGCTTCTATTTTAGCATTATCAGCAGCAATGGCAGGCATTAAAAACACTGCCGTTTATGATGGTTCTTGGACAGAGTGGGGCAGTACCAAAAACTTACCAATACACGTATAACTATGAAATTAAATTGGACAAAAAAAGAATTTGAAGCTTATTTACTGCTATTTGCAGCGCATGCAAATCATGTAGAAGATAAAAAAGAAAACGAATTTATTAATACATTGGTAGATAAAAAAACGTTACATAAAATCCACACAGAAGTAGTTGTAGATTCAGAAGAAGAAAATTTAAGTAAAATTCAAGAATATATATCAAATAGCAAGTTTACCAATTCAGAAAAGGAAAATTTACTAAGAAATATTAAAAAAGTACTATTTGCAGACGGTTCTGTAGATATTTTAGAGAAAAAAGCATATACAATTTTGCAAAAAATGCTCAGTTAATTAACACTAATCAGCGGTATTTAAGATTATAACTAGAAAAAATAAAAAATATTTTTTAAAATATTTTAGAGTGTTTTATTCTTTAAAATAAAATAAAATTAAGATATTTGCATCATTAAAATAATAAAATGAAATTTATTCAATTACATCGTCATCATTTAAATAATTGCTCAATCGCGATTTAAAAATGTATTGAATAAAGTCAACATATTTATAAACCCGTTTGAGCAAATCAAACGGGTTTTGCATTTTTAAATTTAAAACAATTAGAAAATATAAAAATCAGTTTGATTGTTCCGTTTAAGAACAGTAAAAAGATAAAAATAAAGATGAAAAACTTAAGAATTGCAGTACAAAAATCTGGTAGATTAAATGAAGATTCTATGAGAATCCTTAAAGATATTGGTATTGCTATAGACAATGGTAAAGATCAATTAAAGGCAGCCGCAAGAGATTTTCCTGTAGAAGTTTTCTATTTAAGAAATGGTGATATTCCTCAATATTTAAAAGATGGCGTGGTAGATGCTGCCATTATTGGAGAAAATGTACTTATAGAAAAAGGAGCAGATATAGAATTTATAGAACGTTTAGGTTTTTCTAAATGTAAAGTTTCTATTGCAGTACCCAAAGAATCTACAGCAAATTCTTTAAAAGATTTAGATGGCAAACGCATTGCAACATCTTACCCAGAAACCGTAAAAAAATACTTAAAAGAGCAAAATATAAATGCACAATTGCACAAAATTAATGGCTCTGTAGAAATTGCACCAAATATTGGTTTGGCAGACGGTATTTGTGATATTGTTTCCAGTGGATCAACCTTATTTAAAAACGGATTAAAAGAAATTGAAGTTCTTTTAAAATCTGAAGCAGTTTTAGCAGTTTCTCCACAAATATCAGCAGAAAGAAAAGCTATTTTAGAAAAAATTCAATTTAGAATTCAATCTGTTTTAAAAGGTAGAAATTCTAAGTATGTGTTGTTAAATGCACCGAATGAAAAATTAGACGCAATTTTAGATTTGTTGCCAGGTATGCGTAGTCCAACTGTTTTACCGTTGGCAGAAAAAGGTTGGAGCTCTGTACACACCGTAATTTCTAAAAATCAGTTTTGGGAAATTATAGACGAATTAAAAGCCAATGGCGCAGAAGGTATTTTGGTTTGTCCAATAGAAAAAATGGTGCTCTAAAAACGTCATTACAAAAGAGGAAAAATTAAAGTAATCTCTTTTTTAATACAAAGAATGCTTTACAAACTCACAATGACAAAAATATATATTTTTTGGGCGTTTTAACGGGCTTTACACTATATCTTTTTGCTGAGTTTTCGATACAAATTTGCAAAAAAGCAAATTCACTCAAACTAAGCAAAAAGGATGTCGTTTCAATCCCTAACGCTTGGGCAAGTTAATAAGAATTTAGAATTATGAAAATCATAAACAATCCACATAAAAAAGATTGGAAAAAAATCTTAGAAAGACCTACCAAAACGGTTGATGATATTGAAGGTGTTGTTAACGATGTTTTTACGGATGTTAAAGAAAATGGAGATAAAGCCATTGCAAAATACACCCAAAAATTTGACGGAGTTGCTTTAGATAACGCCATTGTTTCAGAAACTGAAATTAATGAAGCAATTGGTTTAGTTTCTGAAGCATTAAAAGAAGCAATACAGTTAGCAAAATCAAATATAGAAGCTTTTCATAAAGTACAAAAAACAGAAAAAGTTTTTTTAGAAACCACAAATGGTGTGGAATGTTGGCAAGAAAAAAGACCAATTACTAAAGTAGGTTTGTATATTCCTGGAGGAACTGCGCCTTTGTTTTCAACAGTTTTAATGCTATCTGTTCCTGCTCAAATTGCAGGTTGTAAAGAAATTGTGTTGTGTTCTCCGCCAAACGCATCAGGTAAAATTCATCCAGCCATTTTATATACAGCTCATTTATGTGGTGTTACCAAAATTGTAAAAATGGGTGGTATACAAGCCATTGCAGGTTTAACTTTTGGTACAGCAACAATACCACAAGTGTATAAAATATTTGGTCCAGGAAATCAGTTTGTAACGGTTGCAAAACAGCTTTCAACAAAATTTGGTGTTGCTATAGACATGCCAGCAGGTCCAAGTGAATTGTTAGTGGTTGCAGATGATGCTGCAGACGCAAGTTTTGTAGCTGCAGATTTGTTAAGTCAAGCAGAACATGGTGTAGATTCTCAAGTTATTTTGGTATCAACTTCCAAAAAATTAATTGCAGATGTTGAAGTAGAGATTAACAAACAAATAGAAGAGTTACCAAGAGTAGAAATTGCCAAAAAAGCCATAGAAAATTCGAAATCTATATTGGTAAAAGACCACGCAGAGGCTTTAGATTTAATTAATGAATATGGTCCAGAACATTTTATTGTGTGCACAAAAGATGATGATTTTTATGTAAACAATATTGAAAATGCAGGCTCTGTTTTTATTGGAAATTATACACCAGAAAGCGCAGGAGATTATGCATCTGGCACAAACCATACTTTACCAACAAACGGATTTACAAAAGCATATTCTGGTGTAAATTTAGATAGTTTTAATAAAAGTATTACTTTTCAAAAAATATCTGAAACAGGTATAAAAAATATAGGAAAAGCCATTGAAATTATGGCAGAAACAGAAGGTTTACAAGCGCACAAAAATGCGGTTACTTTGCGTTTAAAATATATTAAAAATAATTAATAAGAGCGATATTTTTTCCTTTTAATGGAAGATGTCCAAAAGACAAATGGGGAATTTCAATATAAACAATCTCGTAAGAGAAAATATCAAAAACATCAAACCATATTCTTCTGCAAGAGATGAATATAAAGATGCTACTTCAGACCAAATGGTGTTTTTAGATGCTAATGAAAATCCGTTTGAAAACGGTGTAAATCGTTATCCAGATCCACAGCAACACGCCGTTAAAGACTTGTTATCAAAAATAAAAAAGGTTTCTAAAGAAAATATTCTTCTAGGAAATGGAAGTGATGAAGTTTTAGATTTATTGTTTAGAGCTTTTTGCGAACCCAAAGAAGATAATATTATTACTTTACCGCCAACTTATGGTATGTATAGTGTTTTAGCCAATATTAATAATGTAGAAAATAAAACGGTTTTATTAACACAAGATTTTCAACCAAAAGTTAATCAGATTTTAGAAAAAATAAATGAGAATTCTAAAATGCTTTTTTTATGTTCGCCAAATAATCCTTCAGGAAATAGTTTTTCAACCAAAATTATAGAAGAATTGTTACACAAATTCAATGGTTTTGTAATTATAGATGAAGCTTATATTGATTTTTCTGAGGAAAAAAGTTGGTTAGCAAGATTGGAAGAATTTCCAAATTTAATTGTAACGCAAACCTTGTCTAAAGCTTATGGTCTAGCAGGAATTAGGTTAGGTGTTTGTTATGCATCACCAGAAATTATAAAAATTTTAAATAACATAAAACCACCTTATAATGTAAACCAATTAACGCAACAAAAGGCAATTGAGCGTTTGCAAAAGGTAAATGAAGTTCAGCAAGAAATTATAGCAATTAAGAACCAAAGAAATCAGCTAATTTCTAATTTAAAAGAAATTGATTTTATAAAAGAAATTTACCCAACAGATTGTAATTTTGTTTTGGTAAAGGTAGATGATGCAACAAAAAGGTATAATCAATTAATAGCGAAAGGAATTGTAATTCGTAATAGAACTACACAGCCTTTGTGCGAAAATACATTGCGTTTTACAATAGGAACTGATGTTGAAAATAATAGATTATTACAGGCTTTAACGGAAATAGAATAAAATGTTATTCCTGTGCAGGCAAGGAATCCAAAATTAAAATTAGAAGTAGATTCCTGTTTTTACAGGAATGACAAGAAAAACTAAAATGAGTAAAAAGGTACTATTTATAGACAGAGACGGAACATTAGTTTTAGAACCGCCCGTAGATTATCAACTAGATAGTTTAGAAAAGTTAGAATATTATCCAAAAGTATTTCAATACATGGCAAAAATTGCGTCTGAATTGGATTACGAATTGGTAATGGTGACCAACCAAGATGGTTTGGGAACCAATTCTTTTCCTGAAGAAACGTTTTGGCCAGCTCAAAATAAAATTATTGATGCTTTTGCAAAAGAAGGTGTTGTTTTTTCTGAAATTTTTATAGATAAAACTTTTCCTCATGAAAATGCAGAAACACGTAAACCAAGAACAGGTTTGTTAACTAAATATTTTTCTGAAGAATATGATTTAGCAAATTCTTTTGTTTTAGGAGATAGAATTACAGACATGGAATTGGCTAAAAATTTAGGTGCAAAAGGTATTTATTTATCAGAAAACCCTGATTTAGGAGCAGATGAAATAGAAACTTCTAAGCAAGAAATTTTAGATTGTATTGCGTTAACATCTACAGATTGGTCTGCAATTTATGAGTTTTTAAAATTAAAAGATAGAGTTGCAGAAATTACTAGAAATACCAATGAAACTAAAATTTACATCAAACTAAATTTAGACGGTTCTGGTAAAAATAATATTGCTACAGGCTTGCATTTTTTTGATCATATGTTAGATCAAATTGGTAGACATGGAAACATGGATTTAACCATAAAAGTAGATGGCGATTTAGAAGTAGATGAACATCACACAATAGAAGATACCATGATTGCTTTTGGAGAATTATTCAACAAAGCATTAGGCAATAAATTAGGCATAGAACGTTATGGTTTTTGCTTACCAATGGACGATTGTTTAGCACAAGTTGCAGTGGATTTTGGTGGAAGAAATTGGCTAGAATGGGATGCTAAATTTAAAAGAGAAAAAATAGGTGATATGCCAACCGAAATGTTTTTCCATTTATTTAAATCATTTACAGATGGCGCAAAATGCAACCTAAATATTAAGGCAGAAGGTGTTAATGAACATCACAAAATAGAAGGTATTTTTAAAGCTTTTGCTAAAGCGATGAAAATGGCTGTTAAAAGAGATCCTAACAAGATGTTTTTACCATCTACAAAAGGATTGTTATAGTTGATTGTGATTTGTTTTTAGTTCTTGGTGTTTTAAACCATCAATTAAAAACCAAAAAACATCAACAATAAACCAATAGAAAAAATGAAATTAGTAATTATAGATTACGGAGCAGGAAACATAAAAAGTATTCAATTTGCTTTTAAAAGATTAGGAGTTGATGCCATTTTAACAAATAATGTGAATGAAATTAAAACTGCAGATAAAGTAATTTTTCCTGGAGTTGGAGAAGCAAGTTCTGCAATGAAAATGTTAAAAGAAAGTGGTTTAGATACTTTAATACCTACTTTAAAACAACCCGTTTTAGGAATTTGTCTAGGAATGCAATTAATGTGTAACTCCTCTGAAGAAGGAAACACTAAAGGATTGGGCATTTTTAATGTAGCTATAAAACGTTTTACAGATAAAGTTAAGGTTCCTCAAATGGGTTGGAACGTAATTTCTAATTTAAAGTCAGATTTATTTACGGGAATCAAAGAAAATGAATTCATGTATTTAGTGCATAGTTTTTATGCAGAAAAATGTGAAGAAATGATTGCTGAAACAGACTATGAAATTGCATATGCATCTGCTTTACAGAAAAATAATTTTTATGGTGTGCAATTTCATCCAGAAAAATCTGGAATAGAAGGAGCAAAAATTCTACAAAACTTTTTAGATTTAAAAAATAAATAACAATATAAATATGGCAAGAAAATTAATTAGTTCAGGATCTCCTTTTGAAGATGAAATGGGATACTCAAGAGCAGTAGTAGAAGGAGATTGGGTTTTTGTTTCTGGTACAACCGGTTTTAATTATGAAAACATGACAATTGCAGATGATGTTGTAAGTCAAACAGCGCAATGTTTTGAAAATATAAAAGCAGTTTTAGAGCAGGCAGGTTCTAGTTTAGATAAAATTGTGCGTGTAACGTATATCTTACCAGTTGCAGCAGATTTTAATTCAATTTTACCAGTATTAAAAAAATATTTGGGAAATGTAAAGCCAGCAGCAACTGTTTTTTCTGCAGCTTTAATTGATGAGAAAATGAAAATTGAAATTCAGGTTACAGCTTTAAATAAGTAATTTATTGATAGTTATTAGTTTATGATTGTTTGTAGAAAAATGTAAATATTCACCAACCAAAAACTAAAAACCGAAAACCAAATAAAAAATGAGAATAATACCTGCAATTGATATTATAGATGGTAAATGTGTGCGTTTAACCAAAGGAGATTACAATACAAAAAAAATCTATAACGAAAATCCAATAGAGGTTGCTGCAGCATTTGAAGATGCAGGGATTGAATTTTTGCATGTGGTGGATTTAGATGGTGCAAAAGCAAGTACAATTGTAAATCATAAAGTTTTAGAAAAAATTGCAACAAAAACAAATTTAAAAATTGATTTTGGTGGTGGTTTAAAAGCTGACAAAGACTTGGAAATTGCTTTTAATTCTGGTGCAAATCAAATTACTGGTGGCAGTATAGCTGTTAAAAACCCAACAATATTTAAAAGTTGGATTGAGAAATTTGGTTCAGAAAAAATAATTTTAGGTGCAGATTTTTATCCAGATAATTCAGGCGGAAAAATAGCAACAAACGGTTGGCAAGAAGAAAGTTCTTTAGAATTGATCCCTTTTATTACAGGCTATCAAAAAGAGGGAATACAGTATGTAATTTGTACAGATATTTCAAAAGATGGTATGTTACAAGGCCCTAGTTTTGATGTTTACCAACAAATTTTATCAGAAGTAAAACCCTTAAAATTAATTGCATCAGGAGGAATATCATCTTTTGATGAAATTCCAAAGTTGGCAGCAAATGGTTGTGAAGGCGTAATTATTGGAAAAGCAATTTATGAGAATAAAATTAGTTTGAAACAACTAGAAAAATACATAGTTGACGGTTTATAATTATCATTTTTAACCAAAAACCACCAACCAAAAACCACCAACCAAAAACCAACAACCACCAACCAACACAAAATAAAATGTTAACAAAAAGAATAGTACCTTGTTTAGATATTAAAAACGGAAGAACTGTAAAAGGTGTAAATTTCGTAAATTTAATTGACGCAGGAGATCCTGTGGTTTTAGCAAAACAATATGCAGATTTAGGTGCAGATGAATTGGTGTTTTTAGATATTGCAGCAACTTTAGAAAATAGAGGAACTACGTTAGATATGGTTTTAAAAGTAGCAGAACAAGTAAATATTCCGTTTACAGTAGGTGGTGGTATTTCTTCCGTTGCACATGTAGATAAATTATTAAAATGTGGTGCAGATAAAGTCTCAATTAATTCTTCTGCAGTAAAAAGACCAGATTTAATAAACGAATTGGCAGAAAAATTTGGGAATCAATGTGTGGTGGTTGCCATAGATGCAAAACAAGTTGAGGGAGAATGGTTAGTGCATTTGGCAGGAGGTACAATTCCAACAGAAATTAAGTTGTTTGATTGGGCAATAGAAGTTGAAAAACGTGGAGCAGGAGAAATATTATTTACGTCTATGAATCATGATGGAACCAAAGCAGGTTTTGCGAATAAAGCTTTGGCACATTTATCATCAATAGTAAATATACCTATTATAGCTTCTGGAGGAGCTGGAAATATGCAACATTTTGCAGATACTTTTATTGAAGGAAAAGCAGATGCAGCTTTAGCCGCAAGTGTTTTTCATTTTGGTGAAATACCAATTTTAGAATTAAAAAAAGCATTAAAAATACAGGGAATTCCTGTAAGAATATAAAATTTGTTGTTAATACATGGTTTATGTTTCTTTGAAATACGGATCATCAACCAAAAACCATCAACCAAAAATCATAATAATGAACATAGATTTCAATAAAAATAACGACGGTTTAGTACCAGCAATCATTCAAGATGCCACTACAAAAAATGTATTGATGTTAGGATATATGAATGAAGAAGCTTTTGCAAAAACACAAGAAACCAAATTGGTTACTTTTTTTAGTAGAACTAAAAACAGATTATGGACTAAAGGTGAAGAAAGTGGTAATGTATTAAATTTAGTAGATATTAAACTAGATTGTGATAACGATACCTTATTGATTTTTGTAAATCCAAAAGGACCAACTTGCCATACAGGCACAGGTACTTGTTGGAATGGAGAGAATACGCCTAACTATGGCTTCTTTTCTACGTTAGAAGACGTTATTAAAGAAAGAGTTGCCAATAAAGACACTAAAAAATCTTATGTAGCTAGTTTATTTGACAAAGGAATTAACAAAGTAGCACAAAAAGTAGGTGAGGAGGCAGTAGAAACGGTTATTGAAGCTATGGATAATAATGATGAATTGTTTTTGTATGAATCTGCAGATTTACTTTTTCATTACTTAATGTTGTTACAAGCCAAAGGTTTTACCTTAAAAGATATTGAAGCAGAATTAATAAAAAGACAAAAGTAAAATTATTTAGTTTGCTCTTTTGAAGTTTAAAAGTTTGAGATCTATTGAGAATAAGAATAGGTTAGCAATTAAAATATTAATCTTAAGATTTTAATAATTCTAAAGTGACTAAATAGATATCCTGTTTGGTCATTTTTGCTTTTAACCAAGCATAAAAGCTTATAATAAATAGATCTTCTTTTTTATTATTTTTAAATTGAAAAGCTGTTTTTACTTTGTTGTAAAAAGATAAAGTAGTTACGCTTTCAGGATTTTTATAGTAAGTTTCTACCAATTTTAAGTAGGTAATCACTTTATTTTGATTTGCCTTTTGTAGATGTTTATTATAAGTTCTTTTAAAGCTTAAAATTCTGGACTCTACAGCATTTATATTTCCCAGATCAATTTGAAGTAAGATATCTACAATGTTCTTTTTAATTAACCAATCTATGCCTACTTTCTCTAAATACCATTTATCTGTGTGGTATAGTTTCGTAATAACTTTATTCGCTTTTATTACATCTCCTTTTTGAAAATAAAATACAATTAAAGCCAGTTTTATATCCAATTGGTCTATAATAGTTGTTTTTTTTGTAAGTTTTACGTTCTCTAAAATAATAATGGCATTATCATTATCTCCTTGGTAATTATTATTCAAAGCAGAAAGCAAATAAAATTTATTTACAAATTCTGTATAATATTGCTGTTTATGCGCTAACATTAAAGTATGCATGCGTTTTAAATACTTTTCAGATGCTATAAACTTTCTATTACGAAATAAAGTATTGGCAATTATGTATAAAATTTCAATATGGTAATAATTTTGCTTTTCAATAGATTTATGGTTTTTAATGATGTTGTAACTGTCTAGTAAAAATGGTTCTATGTTCCAATATTCATAGTTTTGAGCAGAAGAAATATTAATAATTTGAATAATTTGATATAGAGATTTGAAAGATAAATCTTTAGAAATTTTAATATTTTCAATTTCTAACGAAGTTGTTACAAAAGTATTAATATCAATTATTTTCTGTTGATGTGTTACCTCAGAAAGTGCTCTTCTTATTTTTGCATACGCTATATTTAAAGATTCTTCTAATTGATGCTTTTTCTGATTTTGTTTGTGCTCGTGAACTAAATCATTAATATTTAGATCTGGAAAATGATAAGAGTACTGAATTTTAGTATGATAAATTTCATTTAAAATTGGATATAGTTGTTGCTCTTTTGCAATAACGGCAGCTTTTTCTAAAATTTGAAATCCTATTTTAAATTGCTTTTTAAGCATAAAACTTCTAGAAGAAACAATTAATTTTATTAAGTGTATGTCTATAGAATTCTCTTTTCTTAAACTTGTATTGGCAGAGAAATCAATTAAAGAATCAAACAAACGCTTTCTTAAAGCATGAAAAGCAACTTTGTTGTCTTTTTTATAAAGTTGTATGCAGATTTCTTTAGAAGACAAGTCTTTATCTCTTAACAACTTTACAAGCTGTACGTTTTTAGCATCTTGTCGTTTGTTCTTTTTATTTAAATAATTTAAAAACTCTTGCTGTTGTTCTTTGGATAAACTATTAATAATGGCTTTTAAATCTATCATTATATCATCAGTAATTTATTAAAAAATATATGTGTAAGACTATTTTTATATAAATATATCGTCAGTAATTTTTAAAATGTGTTTTTACAGTATTGTATTTCTATCGCAAATTTGCAGTATAATTATTAAACTAAAAATTATGAATTATCAAACAACAGTTTCTGCAAATGAAGAAACTAAAAAACAAAGTAAAAAGAACAATTTTAAAAACATTGTAAATCCAAAACCAACTGCAGCTTATGTGGGGTCAAGTTGGGGTGTTGTAGTTATAGGGTTACTTTCTTATTGTATTGGTTTGTGGAATGCAACTATGGAGTTGAATGAAAAAGGTTACTATTTTGCGATTCTTTTAATGGGAATTTATGCAGTTATTTCACTTCAAAAAGCAGTAAGAGATAAAGCAGAACAAATTAAAGTAAGCGAAATGTATTACGGCATTAGTTGGGTAGTTGTAATTGCATCTTTATTATTATTAATAATTGGTTTAAGAAATGCAGATTTACTGTTAAGTGAAAAAGGTTTTTATGCAATTTCTTATTTATTAAGTCTTTTTGGAGCAATTACCGTTCAAAAAAACACCAGAGATATCGATTTTATCAACACTAAAAATGAAGAAGAAAATAGTTAGTTTGATAATGGTTTTAAATCCAAAACCCCATAAGTTTAGGCTTGTGAGGTTTAAAAAAACAAACGTTCGTAAATTTTTTACGAGCGTTTTACACGAATAAACATATAATATCTAATATGCATTTATTAGAATTACTTTTAAAATTGCTAAAACTCTTTAATTATTTGCTCAAAACCAAACACGCATAAAGTGCTAGCAGTAATTATTCTTAATCACTTTTATTGATGTTGTACCTTTTTACAAAGAAAAAACATGAAATAGACTAATGCCCAAACTCAAAGTAATCATAAAATGCTGTTTTAGTTACGGTTTAAACGGCAGTTTTTTAGGTAATTACAACTATTTTTTTGTTATTTAGTTAAGCAATAATAATTAAAAGTAAGCGATTAAAAGTTCTTTTTATATTTGGTAAAATAGTGATTTGCAAAATAATAATAGTAATTTCGCAACCTTTAAAAATAAAGTATTGAAAGCTACTAAAACCCAAATATTAATTGTTTTCTCGTTTATTGCTATTTATATAATTTGGGGTTCTACCTATTTATTTAATAAAGTTGCAGTTACAGAGTTGCCACCTTTTTTTTTAGCAAGTATACGTTTTTCTATAGCAGGTGTTTTAATGATGCTTATCGCTAAAATAGCTGGTGCTAATTTTAAAATTTCTTTAAAGCAACTTAAAAACGCATCCATTGCTTCTTTATTTTTTTTAATTCTAGGAAATAGTGTTTTTGTTTGGGCTTTACAATTTGTAGATAGTGGTTTTGCGGCATTAATAGCATCTACACAGCCTTTGTTTGTATTGTTAATATTACGTTTTATTGATAGAAAACCAATGCAGAAAAAATCTATTGTTGGTGTTACTTTAGGTATTTTGGGTATGTACTTGCTAATTAGTCAGCAAGAATTGGTTACTTCAGAACAAACAATTATAGGTATTTTAGTAATGTTGGGTTGTGTTTTAGGGTGGAGTTATGGTGGTGTTTTTGTATCCAAGGCAGATTTACCTAAAAATTTTTTAGTAAGTACAGGCATCCAAATGATTGTAGCTGGTGCAGTTTTGGCTTTAATTAGTATAAGTTTTAAAGAAACTTGGTCTTTACCAACAAATTGGAGTGCTAATGTACAAATAGCTATGCTTTTATTAATTTTTTTAGGTGGTATAGTTGCTTTTACTGCTTTTAATTACCTTTTAAAGGTGGTTTCTACAGAAAAAGTAGCCACATCTGCTTATGTAAATCCAGTGATAGCTTTGTTTATGGGTTGGTATTTTTTAGATGAAAAAATAAGCACACAATCTATGGTAGCATCTGTTGTTTTATTAACAGGTGTTTATTTTATAACTTCTAGAAAAAGAAGGTAAATTTTTAGCAAATGAATCCAAATAAATTCTCATTTATAAATCCAAAGAAATTTCCATTTTTTTATGGTTACATAATTCTATTTTTTGGTAGTATTGGTGTTTTGTTTAGTATTCCAGGGCAAACCGTAGGTGTTTCTGTATTTACAGATCCTGTAAAAGATGCACTTGGTTTAACTCGAAATCAATTTAGTAATGGGTACATGATTGGTACTTTACTTAGTGCTTTTTTTGTAACCAAAGCCGGTGTTTTGTTTGATAAGTTTGGGGCTAGAATAGTTGCTTTTTTTGCAGCTACAGGTTTAGGTTTTGCACTATTATTATTTTCTATATCAGAAAATATCAGCAACTTTTTAAAAACTAGTTTTAATACAGGTTCTTGGGTTATTTCTTTTGTAATTATTTGTTTATTATTCTTTTTCATTCGTTTTTGTGGTCAAGGAGTATTAACCATGGCTTCTAGAAATATGGTAATGATGTGGTTTGATAAAAATCGCGGAAAAATGAATTCGATAAGTAGCATAACCGTTTCTTTAGGTTTTTCCAGTTCGCCAATTTTAATAAATTATTTAATTGATAAAAATGGATGGGAGTTAAGTTGGCAAATTCTAGCATTATGCCTATTTATATTCGGTATTTTAATACTTCAATTCTATAGAAATAAACCCGAAGATTTTGGTTTTATTCCTGATGGTTTTGTTAAAAAAACAAAAAAAGAGAAAGCTCCTGTTACAGAAATTAATTTTACATTAAAAGAAGCAAAAAAAACACGTGCCTTTTGGATGTTTGGTTTGGCGTTGTCTTTTAATAGTTTTTTTGCTACGGGTTTTACGTTTCATGTAGTTTCTATTTTTAAAAGTCAAAATTATACTAAGGAAGAGGCTATCTCAATTTTTTTACCAATCTCGATTATTGCCATAAGTATTTCTACATTAGCAAATATTCTAAGTGATTATGTACAGCACAAAGTTTATTTATATGTAATGATTTGTTGTGGTTTTTTAGCAGCTTTTGGTTTACTTCTATTAAATCAATCTTATGGCGTTTACTTGTTAGTTATAGGTTTAGGAAGTTTTAGTGGCTTATTTGCAGTAGTTAATGCTGTAACTTGGCCACGTTACTTTGGTAGGAAATATTTAGGAGAAATTACTGGTAAAGTAATGAGTTTTTTGGTAATTGCAAGCGCTTTAGCACCAAGTTTAATGAGTTATTGTTACACAAAACTAGGTAGCTACAGCTATGTTAGCTATATTTTAATTGCTTTTTTATTGTTTTTAACCATTGGTAGTTTAAAGCTATATAAACCAGAAAAATAACCGATTATTCATTATTGTCAAAACCGTAGTTTTTAAACAATAAATTTTCTTGTGAAAAGATTAAGCTCCTACTAATTTAATGAAAGCGGAACATTTTTATTTAGTAATCTATAGCACGAATGCTAAAATTCCTGAAAGAAATAAATTTTATCGAAATAAAAATTTTTAATAAATGCCACTGCTTTCAAACAGTGGTGTTTTTTGTTTGAATCAGAAAAAAAATTACAAAAGCCTGTAATAATTCTTTAACCCAACAAGTCTGCCTATATTTGCACACTTTTTAAAATTTAATAGCAATGGCAAATCAAATTAAAAATCAACAAGAAATCTTGCAAAAACTGGGTATTACACAGTTAAACAGAATGCAAGAAGAAGCGGTTGCTACAATACGTAAAAATGATAATGTAATCTTACTATCGCCAACAGGAACAGGAAAAACATTAGCTTTTGCCTTACCTTTATTAGAATTTTTAGATCCTAATTTAGAAGAAATTCAAGCTTTAATTTTGGTGCCTTCAAGAGAATTAGCAATTCAAATAGAACAAGTAATACGTGCTATGGGTTCTGGTTTTAAAGTAAATGCTGTTTATGGCGGTAGACCTATGTCTAAAGACAAAATAGAATTAAAGCATTTGCCAGCAATATTAATAGGAACTCCAGGTAGAATTTCAGATCATTTTGCAAACGAACGTTTTTCAAAAGAATACATTAAAACTTTGGTTTTAGATGAGTTTGACAAGTCTTTAGAAGTTGGTTTTGAGTATGAAATGCGTGGTATAATAAATGAATTAACTACTTTAAATAATAGAATCTTAACTTCTGCAACACAAGGAGTTGAGATTCCTGATTTTGTAGCGTTACAAAAACCAAACATTATAAATTATTTAAAAGCAACAACCTCTAAACTACAGATTAAAACGGTAGTTTCTCCTTCAAAAAATAAACAAAACACCTTATTGCATTTATTAAATTTTATAGGCAATAAACAAGGTATTATTTTCTGTAATTTAAAAGATACAATTCAAACATTAAATAACTTTTTAGAAACTAAAAATATTAAACACGGTTGTTTTAGTGGCGGAATGGAGCAAAAGGATAGAGAACGTTCTTTAATAAAGTTTAGAAACGGTACAAATCAACTTTTAGTTGCAACAGACTTAGCAGCAAGAGGTATAGATGTTCCAGAAATGGATTTTATAATTCATTATGAATTGCCACAAGCCGTAGAAGAATTTACGCATAGAAACGGACGTACAGCAAGAGTTGCAGCAGAAGGAACTGCTTTTATTTTAAAATGGAAAGACGAGCGTTTGCCAGAATTTATTAAAGAAGAAAGCCTACAAAATATCACAAAACAAGCGGAAAGAGAAGCTGTTTTTTGGGAAACCTTATTTATTTCTGGTGGTAGAAAAGACAAAATTTCTAAAGGAGATATTGCTGGTTTGTTTATAAAACAAGGAAAACTAGGCAAAAACGAACTGGGAATCATAGAGTTAAAGCAAGATTGCGCTTTTGTAGCAGTTCCTGCAACGCAAAGTAACAATTTAGTAGATATATTAAACAATTCTCGTTTAAAAAAGAAAAAGGTTAGAATTTATAAAGTTTAAAATTCAAATATTTTCAAAAAGTAAAAATATGTCAAAGCAATTTTCAGACTTAAGAATTCAAGAAGAACTTCTAAATGGGCTAAAGGATTTAAATATTTCTAAACCCACAGAGATTCAAGAAAAAATAATTCCAGTTTTATTAAACAAAACAGCAGACGTTGTGGGTTTAGCAAAAACAGGAACAGGTAAAACTGCCGCTTTTGGTTTGCCATTATTGCAATTAATAGATGTAAATAATAAAGAAGTGCAGGCAGTAATTTTAGCACCAACAAGAGAGTTAGGTCAGCAAATTTCTTGTAATTTAAAGTCTTTTTCAAAATACATTCCTGCCATTTCAATTGCTTCAATTTGTGGTGGTATTCCTATTAAACCTCAAATAGAACGCCTAAAAGAAGATACACATATTATTGTTGCAACTCCTGGTAGGTTGGCAGATTTAGTAAAAAGAGAAGCCGTAAACCTAAAAAATATTGCTTATTTTATTTTAGATGAAGCAGACGAAATGGTAAGTGCTTTAAAAGCCGATTTAGATTTAATTATTAAAGAAATCCCTAAAAAAAGAAGAACATTATTGTTTACAGCAACCTTATCTGGTGCAATTAAACAATTGGTAAACAATTATATGTCTAAAGAAATACTTCAAATAGAAGTAAATATGGAATCTTTAGGACATAAAGGGATTGACCATAAATATGTAGTTGTAGAACCAATTGAAAAATTAGAGGTTTTATTACATTTTTTAAATGTTAATGCCAGTAAACGTGGTATTATTTTCTGTAAAACAAAAGCTGCTGTTAATAAATTAGCCAAAAAATTAGCAATTAATAAGTTTTCTTCGGGTGCAATTCATGGTAGTCTAACGCAAGGAATTCGTGATAGAATTATGAATCAATTTAGAGAAGGACATCTAAATATTTTAGTAGCAACAGATTTGGCTGCCAGAGGTATAGATGTAAAAGACCTTTCTTATGTTGTAAATTATCATTTACCAGATACTTATGATGCTTATGTGCACAGAAGTGGAAGAACTGCTAGGGCAGGAGCAAGCGGACTTTCTTTAACCATTATTCAGCAAGAAGAAATAGAAGACATTTCTGAATTTGAGCGTGCTTTAGATATTCGTTTTCAGGTATTTGAAAAAGCAAGTGCTAAAAATATCGAAGAAAATAACGCATTAATTTGGGCAAATAAAATTTTTAAAACAAAACCCAATAAACAGGTTTCTGAAGATTTTAAAGCACAAATAAAAACAATATTTCATCACTTAACAAAAGATGAATTGGTAGATAAAATATTGGCAAATTATTTAGCAAATACAAAAACAACAAGTCTTACAACAGAAGTTTCAAAAAAGAAAAAAAAGAGTAAATCGTAACCTGAAAAATTGCTTTATATTAAATGCTTTCAAAAGAATATCATTCCAAGTTATAGCGATTTACACGATTACATTAATTATGAAAAATAAGTTCTTGTAAATTTACTTTTTTTGGTAGAATTGTATCCAGAACATTTTTAAATGCACAAATTATAATTTAGTTTTATCATTTCATGAGCGATAAAAAACATAATAAAGAGATAGAAATTTGCATCAATACAATACAAAAGTATTTAGATGATACCAACCAGCTTTTTGAGCTACCAGAAGAGCAAAGAGTAGCTTTGTTTAAAGTTGCTGGCGCATTATCTCGTCCTAATAGACACGAGTTTCAACGAAGAAGAAAAGATGCGAAAAAAGCCGCAAAACGCAAGCAAATAGAAAGCGATAAACACGCCAGAAAATCTACAGGAATTCGTTCTGCAAGAGAAGCAAAATTATTTGTTGCCCCAAAATTGCTTGGTGCAGCAGCCATACCAGAAGATACACCAGAATTAGAATCGCCAAGAAACTGCTATGTATGTAAAACAGTTTATACAAAATTGCATCATTTTTATGATACCATGTGTACTTCTTGTGGAGATTTAAATTACGCAAAACGTTTTCAAACAGCAGATTTAAAAGACCAAGTTGCTGTAATTACAGGTTCTCGTTTAAAAATTGGGTATCATATTACCTTAATGTGTTTGCGTTCTGGAGCCACTGTAATTGCAACCACACGTTTTCCAGCAGATTCTGCAATTCGTTTTTCTAAAGAAGAAGATTATAAAGATTGGAGCCATCGTTTGCACATTCATGGCTTAGATTTAAGACACATACCAAGTGTAGAAATTTTTTGTAATTATATAGAACAAAAATACAATCGTTTAGATATTCTCATCAATAATGCAGCACAAACGGTTAGAAGACCTTCTGGTTTTTATTTTCATTTAATGGAAAATGAGAAGAAACCCATTGATCAATTACCAAAATTAGCACAAACATTATTAAAAGAACACGCAGCTTGTTTAGAGGAATTGTCCAGTTTAAGCGTTTCAACTGCAAAAACAAGTAAAAACAACGTTTTACCTGTAACTTGGCATGGGCCAGAACCAGGTATTGGCTTAAGAAATTCGGCAGAATTATCTCAAATTCCGTATAGTTTTGATAATTCTCTGCAAACCGCAGAAGTTTTTCCAGAAGGAGAATTAGATGCAGATTTACAACAAGTAGATTTGAGAAAAACCAACAGTTGGCGTTTAAAATTAGGACAAATAGAAACCACAGAAATGGTAGAAGTACAGCTGGTAAATGCTGTAGCACCTTTTGTTTTGTGCAATCGTTTGTCTAATTTAATGATGAAAGAGAATACGGGTAAAAAACACATTATTAATGTAACTGCTATGGAGGGCAAGTTTCATCGCTTTAAAAAAGAAGACAGGCATCCGCATACAAATATGGCAAAAGCGGCATTAAATATGTTAACGCATACATCTGCAAGTACCTTTGCAAAATCTGGTATTTATATGAATGCTGTAGATACAGGTTGGGTTACAGATGAAGACCCCGCAGAATTGGCAAAAAAGAAAGCAGAAACACACGATTTTCAGCCGCCTTTAGATATTGTAGATGGTGCAGCAAGAGTTATGGATCCTTTAATAGATGGCATAAACACAGGCAAACATTGGTGTGGTAAATTCTTAAAAGACTACTTTCCAATAGATTGGTAAGCCATTTATGCTTTTTATTAGGAGCTATTCGCGCTTTCAACACTCGCTTTTTTTGTTCAGAAAAAGAACAAAAAAGAGCTCAAACAAATGTTTCAATCACGGCTAAACTTGTTTGCCAACATAGTTTGGTTTTAAACAGCATAAATCATCAAAAAACAAAAAACCTCAAAATCTTGTTTTAAAGAAATTGAGGTTTTATATTTTAGTAAAGTTTTAATTTAGAATTCTGTAGCAGGTAAAATTTTACCAACACATTCTCCAAATCCAATTCTTACTTTATCATTTTTACAATGCGCCCGCATAATTACAGTATCATTATCATTAATAAACTTTCTGGTAGAACCATCTTTTAAAGTAATAGGGTTTTGTCCTTTCCAAGTTAATTCTAACATAGAGCCAAAACTATCTTTTGTTGGTCCAGAAATGGTTCCAGAACCCATCATATCTCCAGATTCTACAGGACAACCATTTACAGTATGATGCGCCAATTGTTGTGCCATTGTCCAATACATGTATTTAAAGTTAGAGTTTGCAACTACCGTTTCCTCACCATTTTCTGGTTGAATACCAACTTGTAAATTAATATCATAACTACATTTTTTAGTTTGTTTTAAGTAAGGTAAAGGTTCATGTAACTGCTTAGGATTTTCTGTTCTAAAAGGCTCTAAAGCATCTAAAGTTACAATCCAAGGAGAAATGGTAGAGGCAAAGTTTTTTCCTAAAAAAGGCCCCAAAGGCACATATTCCCAAGCCTGAATATCTCTAGCAGACCAATCATTAAATTGCACCAAACCAAAAATGTATTCTTCTGCCTCTTCAATAGGAATTCTTTCTCCTAAAACATTTGCATCTGTGGTTATAAAAGCCATTTCTAGCTCAAAATCTATTAATTTAGAAGGGCCAAAATTAGGTATTTTACAGCCTTCATTAGGTTTTGTTTGTCCATAAGGTCTTCTAATTTTTGTACCAGAAGGCACAATGGAAGAACTTCTACCATGATAACCAATAGGTACATGCAACCAATTTAGTAATAATGCGTTTTCTGGATCTCTAAAAATAGAACCTACATTAGTGGCGTGTTCTTTACTCGCATAAAAATCTGTGTAATCTCCAACAGCAACGGGTAAAAGCATTTCTACTTCATCCATTCTAAAAATAATTTTATCTTTATGTGCTGCATTATCTCTTAAAGCACCATTGGTAACATCAAAAACTTCTGCAATTCTATTTCTTACCAAACGCCAAGTTTTTCTGCCGTCTGCAATAAAATCGTTTAAATTATCTTGCAGAAACATGTCGTCAGTTAAAGGGATACCATCAAAATAGCCCAATTGATGAAAAGCACCTAAATCTATAGCAAAATCTCCAATTCTACTGCCTATAGTAATAATATCATCTCTAGTTATAAAAACACCAAAAGGTATGTTTTGTATGGGAAAGTCTGAGTTTGCTGCTACTTTTAACCAAGATTTTCTATTTGGGTTGTTTGCTATTATCTTCATCTGTTAAATTCTTTTTACCAAATCTATATAATTTTTTTATCATTTTCATTAAGAAATTTAAGCAATAACTTATTTTTAACAATCCTTTTTTTTATTCATAATAAATCTTAATAAGTTTTAATAAATAGTTTAAAAATGTAATAAAAAAAGTAGCTTTTTGCTTATTTTTGATGCTTTCTATAAAACAATAAAAATGCAATTAGATAATCAAATTTTCGACCTTATTCAGGAAGAAAAAGAAAGACAATTAAACGGTTTGGAGCTTATTGCTTCTGAAAACTTTGTGAGCGATCAAGTAATGCAGGCTCAAGGTTCTATTTTAACTAATAAATACGCAGAAGGTTATCCTGGAAAACGTTATTATGGTGGATGTGAAGTTGTGGATATTGTAGAGCAAATTGCAATTGATAGAGCTAAAGAATTGTTTGGTGCTGAATATGTAAATGTACAGCCACATTCTGGTTCTCAAGCAAATACAGCTGTGTTTTTTGCTTGTTTAAATCCTGGAGATAAAATTTTAGGTTTCGACCTTTCTCATGGTGGGCATTTAACACATGGTTCTCCTGTAAATTTTTCAGGAAAATTATACAATCCTGTTTTTTACGGAGTAGAAGAAGAAACAGGTGTTTTAAATTATGATAAAATTCAGGAAACTGCAACTAGAGAACAGCCAAAACTAATTATTGCTGGTGCTTCTGCATATTCTAGAGATATAGATTTTGAGCGTTTTAGAGTAATTGCAGATTCTGTTGGTGCTATTTTAATGGCAGATATTTCTCACCCTTCTGGTATGATTGCTAAAGGTATTTTAAATGATCCTTTACCACATTGCCATATTGTAACAACTACAACTCATAAAACTTTACGTGGGCCAAGAGGTGGTTTAATTATGATGGGGAAAGATTTTGACAATCCTTTTGGATTAACTTTAAAAAGTGGAAAGCCTAAAAAAATGTCAATGTTATTAAATTCTGCTGTTTTTCCAGGAAATCAAGGAGGACCATTAGAACACGTAATTGCAGCAAAAGCGGTTGCTTTTGGTGAAGCTTTAACAGATGAGTTTTTAGAATATCAAATTCAAGTTAAAGAAAATGCTGCTGCTATGGCAAAAGAATTTGTAGCTAAAGGGTACAAATTAATTTCTGGTGGTACAGACAATCACTGTATGTTAATAGATTTACGAAACAAAAACATTAGTGGTAAAGATGCAGAAATTGCTTTAGGTAAAGCAGATATTACTGTAAATAAAAACATGGTACCTTTTGATGATAAATCTCCTTTTGTAACTTCTGGAATACGTGTTGGAACGCCAGCAATTACAACAAGAGGTTTAAAAGTAGAAGACATGAAAGCTGTAGTTGACTTTATAGATGAAGCCATACAAAATGCAGATAATGATGAAGCGTTACATGAAATAGGTGAGCGTGTTGCAGTTATGATGAGTGCAAGAAGATTATTTGTAATGTAAAATGTAATGCCTTCAAATAAATAGCGCATTTTTACAGATTACTTAATAAATAACTTAAAAAGCATCAAGATTTAAACCTTGATGCTTTTTTATTTTTATTAAAGACCTTTGTGCGTTTGGCTAACAAAAAACACATAACTTTAAATACTATTTTTGTAATTATTTAATTTCTACTTTTAATACATTTCCGTGATAATGACCGCATAAATTTAACGTGTGCATTTTATCATGAGTAATATATTTGATATTTTTAATTGCACTTGGTTCAATCTTAATCTTTTCTTTAAAATCTGCATGCATTAAGAAATTATCTATTATTATTAGGTTTAATTCTTTCCATTTTAAGGGTAAAACTGCCAAACTATCTAAATTTAAATCTTTAAAATTTAGCAGTTCAACTTTTTTTAGTTGCTCAATTTTTACGGTTTTGTCTCGTTTATTTATCCGTGTATTTTTAATGTTTTCTTTATCTAAAAAGAGTAAAGGAAAAAAAGGCACTTTTTGATTATTTAAAAATACATGATAATCTTTATATGTTTTTTCTAAAACCTTATCTCTAGTGTATTTTATATTTCTGCTAGCGCAACTAAACATAAAAAGTAATGCAAATAATAACAGGTAAATTCTCATTTTGTTTTTTATCAAAAATAGATATCGCTTTTTATTTGAGAAAGTTACAATTAGTAAACACTACTAGTTTATTAGGTAACAGGAAATTTAAATAACAAAAACATGTACTTAAGATTTTTTAAGAACTGGCGCGTTCAATAATTTTTTCGGGTAAAGATTTTTTAGCTTTTGCGCCCATTTTTTTCAATTTTTCTATACTCGTTATAATATTTCCTCTTCCTTCAACTAATTTATTCATAGCACCAGAATATTCTTTTTTACTATCGTCTATTCTTTTACCAATATTAATTAAATCTCCTAAAAGACCTTGAAATTTGTCATACAAAGCACCTGCTTGTCTTGCAATTTCTAAAGCATTTCTTTGTTGTTTTTCGTTATTCCACATAGAATCTATGGTTCTTAATGTAGCCAATAGGGTAGAAGGAGTAACAATTACAATATTTTTTTCAAAAGCTTTGTTGTAAATGTGATTGTCTGCATTTAAAGCAAC
The DNA here is from genome assembly GCF_947495205.1 of uncultured Polaribacter sp. Taxonomy (GTDB): domain Bacteria; phylum Bacteroidota; class Bacteroidia; order Flavobacteriales; family Flavobacteriaceae; genus Polaribacter. Next base: position 218,445 of record NZ_CANLXV010000003.1, read on the forward strand.
TGCAAAAGCAGGTTCTATAGGTACAAACAGCAATACAAAATCTGGAGATTCTATTCTGTAAAGATCTTCATATTTCTTTTCACTTAATTGCTCTACGTGCGTTTTTAAAGACAATACATGCTTTTTAAGATGTTTTTCTTTTAATGTTTCATCTTCCTCATTAATAAATTGTTCATAAGCTACCAAAGAAACTTTAGAATCTACAATCATTTTTTTGTTATCTGGCAAATGAATTACAACATCTGGCAAAACACGTTTACCCTCATCATTAGTAAAACTTTGTTGCACAAAATATTCTCTATCTTTTTCTAAACCAGATTTTTCTAAAACACGTTCTAAAACCAATTCGCCCCAATTTCCTTGCATTTTATTATCACCTTTTAAAGCTTTGGTAAGGTTTAAAGTTTCTTTACTCATTTGCTGATTCAGTTCTTTTAAACCTAAAATTTGCTGACGCAAAGCAGCATGATAATCGATACTTTCTTTGTGGGTTTTTTCTACTTTATCTTCAAAACCTTTAATTTTTTCCTGAAGCGGACTTAAAATGTTTTTTATGTTTTCTTTATTTTGTTCTGTAAACTTTGTAGATTTTTCATCTAAAATTTTATTGGCTAAATTTTCAAATTCTTTAGTAAATTTTTCATTTAGTTGTGCTACTTCTACTTTATTTTCTGAAAGCTTTATATTTAAATTGCCAATTTCTGAATCTTGCCTTGTATTTACAGTAATTAAGTTTTCTTTTTCTTGCTGAATTGTTTTCAACTCTTTTTGCAGCGCTATGTAATTATTTTCTGTAATATCTTTAGATTGTTGCAGTAAAACAACGCGTTCTTCTAATGTAGCTTTCTCTTTTTCTACAGCAGTTTTTTCTTTTTCAAAATTAAGTTTCGATTTTAAATTCCCTATAAATAAACCAATTAGTGCAAAAATTATGGCTATTAATAAGTATATGATGATTTCTGTCATAATGTAATTTTAAGTCCTTAAATTTATCACTTTAAAAAACAACAAAAAACCTTTACTTAGGGTTTTTGTAAACAATCTTAAAAATATTTTTTTTGAAATTAATAGCTACGTTTATATTTTACAAAATTTTAGGTTGGAAGGTAGAAAATGGTTTTCCTAAAGATATAAAGAAATTTGTTGTAATTGCAGCGCCACATACAAGTTGGTTAGACTTTCCTATTGCTATTTTAACAAGAATGAGTGAAGGAATAATGATAAATTTTATTGGAAAAAATGCATTATTTAAATGGCCTTTTGGTTACTTTTTTAGAGCTTTAGGAGGCACTCCTGTAGATAGAACTAAAAGTACAAATATGGTAGATGCTGTAATTAAAGTGTTTCATGCTAAAGAAGAGTTTCGTTTGGGCATATCTCCAGAAGGAACAAGAAAAAAAGTAGACAAATGGAAAACAGGTTTCTATTATATTGCCCAAGGTGCAAAGGTACCCATTGTAATGGCTACTTTAGATTTTGAAAATAAAAAGGTAAAAGTGTCTAAACCAATTTACACAACGGGTAATATAGATGAAGATTTTAAAGTTTTTAAGTCTTTTTTTAAGGGTGTAAAAGGTAAAAATCTTAATTTATGTTAAATTATTTATTTTTTTTAAGACGCTTTCATTTATTTTGCGTAATTTTGTTATAGTAATTAAAATTGCTTAATAGAGATTAGGGGCTTTATTATCAAATCATTACTTAATAGCATACGCTATGATATGGTCTCCAGTTTTACTGGAGACTTTTTTTATGCATATTTTTTTGTAACTTTTTCTGTAATTCTTACAATTAATTCCGTTGCTTTTTGCATAGATTCTAAAGGAACATACTCAAACCTGCCATGAAAATTATGGCCGCCAGCAAATATATTTGGACATGGTAAGCCTTTATAAGAAAGTTGAGAACCATCTGTACCACCTCTAATAGGTTTAATTATTGGTTTAATGTTGATGTCTTTCATGGTTTCTTCAACTATATTTACAATGTGCATTACTGGCTCAATTTTTTCTTTCATGTTAAAATATTGATCTTTAATTTCCACAGAAATTAAATCTTTACCAATTTTTTTGTTCAAATTAAAAGCAATTTGTTGCATTTGCTTTTTTCTTTCTTCAAACAAATTAATATCATGATCTCTTATAATATATTCTAATATTGTTTTTTCTACATCACCCAAAATATCATGCAAGTGATAGAAACCTTCGTATTCGCTTGTTTTTTCGGGTACTTCATTTTTAGGTAAAGCAGCAATAAACTCATTTGCAATTAACATAGCGTTTATCATTTTTCCTTTTGCATAACCTGGGTGAACCATTTTACCTTTTATGGTAATTGTAGCGCTAGATGCATTAAAATTTTCATATTCCAATTCGCCTATTTGACTACCATCCATGGTGTAAGCCCAATCTGCCCCAAATTTATTTACATCAAACAAATGCGCGCCTTTGCCCACTTCTTCATCAGGTGTAAAACAAATTCTAATTTTACCGTGCTTTATTTCTGGATTTTGAATAAGATATTCCATAGCCGTTACAATTTCTGTTACACCAGCTTTATCATCTGCACCCAAAAGTGTGGTGCCATCTGTAGTAATTAAGGTTTGGCCTTTATATTGCAACAAATCGTCAAAATCATTTGGCGATAAAATAATATTTTCCGTTTTATTTAAAACAATATCTTTTCCGTTATAATTTTCTATTATTTGTGGTTTTACGTTTTTCCCGGTAAAATCTGGACTTGTATCTATATGCGCAATAAAACCAATTGTGGGTACTTTATAATTTATATTGCTTGGTAATGTTGCCATGATATAGCAGTTTTTATCTAACACTACATCTGACAAACCAATATTTTTTAAATCTTGTTCTAAAATCTTTGCCAAATTCCATTGATTTTCTGAGCTTGGAAAAGCTGGGTTTTTAGGATTTGATTCTGTGTTTACAGTTACGTATTTTATAAAACGTTTTTTAATAAGTTCTTTAGCTATCATTCTTCTGTTATCAAAATTTTGTTGAATAAGGAAATGGCTTTGCATACTCTTTTTTCTATCAAAGAATCGCCATAAATTTCTGCTTTTGCAATTAAAGATTGTTTTTTGTTTAGCGCAATAAATAATTGCAAAGATTGGTAATTGTACTTGTTTTTTATACCTTTTGCTAGTATAAAATAACTTGGTTTGTTAAGAAATATAGGTTCTTTTGCTTTTTTTTGAATTCGTTTTTCTGCTAAATTTTCTTGTTCCAATTTTAATTTAAATAGTTCATTAATTTCTATTCTATTAGAAAATAGGGCAATATCTAGCAATATTGTTTTTGTTAATTGTTTTGTAGTATCTGCAGTGTATATTGATGATTGTAGTTCATCTGTATAAAAATTGGTGTTCCATTGTTTTGGCAGAGAAATTTTAAAACTTTGCTTTTGGTCTGTTATGGTTTCTAAATTAGAAAAGAAAGCTTCTTTACAGCTAAAAATATATTGTAATTCGTTTGTTTTTGTGCAGCCTATTAGCATCAGCAATATTAGGAAACTTACTACCTTAATTATTTTCATAAAATTAGAATTCAAGTTTACCAATTTTTTCATTGCCACTTAACCAAGCTGTGTTTTTGTCTGCAAATTGTATGGCGTAATAACTATCTTTAGAAATATCTGACCAAGTTTTACCACCATCATTAGAAAATGAAACTCCTGTTTTACCAACAGCAAAAACTTCTTTACCAAATGTATTTGGTACGTATTGTACGCAACTTTTATAATTTGGTATCTGTTTGTTAGCTACCAATTGCCAAGTTTTACCGCCATTTGCAGTTATTGCTTTGTTTGCTTTATTTTCTAATGGTTTAGAATAATCTCCACCAATAATAATTCCGTTGTTTTTGTCTAAAAAATCTATAGAATAAATACCTTGAGGTCCATTTCCTTGAATAATTGGTGTGCTAAAAACTTGCCAAGTTTTTCCATAATTATTAGATTTTAAAATGTTAGCTTTTGCACCACCAGAAGCAATCCAAACGGTACTTCCTATAGTTTTAATATTGGTATTGCTTGCTGCAAAAAAGGCTTCGCCTTTTGCTATTTCTGGTAAGTTTTCACACGGAATTTTATGCCAATTTTCGCCACCATCTTGTGTTATAATTATAGATGCACAGTTTTCTGTTGGATCTCCAACTGCAATGCCATGTTTGTAATCATCAAAAAAAGTAAGTGTATCATAAAAAACTTTTTCATGTGTTTCTTTATAAATTAAAGTTATTTCATCTTCATAAATTTTATATAATAATGCAGGATTTTCAATAGAAAGCGCAAAAATAGCTTCATTATTTACAGCAATACTTCTAAAATTTGGTATTATAGAGTCTTGATAAACAGGTTTGTAAATTGATTTATTTTTTTTATCATCTGAAAAATAACCAATACTCCCATTTGAAGTTGCGTAAACAATGTTGTCTTTATCTAAAACTTCAATTGCTCTAATGCTAGCACCTTCTATTTTAAATTCTTTAATAGTTATTTTATCTATATTTCTTGGTTGATAAGCTTGTTTGCAAGCAACAAAAAAAAGGAAAGTAAAAATAATTGTTATTATTCTTTTCATTTTTAATATTTTTATACGACTAAAATACATAAAGTAATAGAATTAATGAAAAAAGCATTGGTAATTTCTGGAGGTGGAAGTAAGGGAGCATTTGCAGGTGGAGTTGCACAATACTTAATGAAGAATGAAGGTAAAGAATACGATCTGTTTTTAGGAACATCTACAGGTAGCTTAATGGTTTCCCATTTGGCAATGGGTATGCTAGACGAATTAAAACATTTGTATACCAATGTAAATCAAGAAACTATATTTAGTAATAATCCGTTTAAAATTAAAAAAGTTGCTGGCGAAAAGGTGATTAGTATCAATCATTTTAATACATTTTGGAACTTTTTAAACGGTAGAAAAACTTTTGGAGAAAGCAAAAATTTACGTGCTTTAATTAAAAGAAATATTACTAAAGAAATGTATAACACTATAAGAGCCACACAGAAAGAAGTGGTGGTAACTGTATCTAATTTAACGGCCAATCAAATAGAATACAAATCTATAAATGATTGTTCTTATGACGATTTCTGTGATTGGATTTGGGGTTCTTGCAATTATGTGCCATTTATGAGTTTGTTGGAAAAAAATTATTGTCAATATGCAGATGGTGGCTTTGGTTCTTTAATACCTATAAGAGAAGCAATATTAAGAGGCGCTACAGAAATTGACGCCATTATTTTAGAAACAGAAGTAACGCAAATAAATAGATTGCACGCTAAAAATCCGTTTTCTTTATTGTTTGATGTTTTTGATTTTATGTTGGTACATGTAGAAAGGCATAATATTACTATTGGTAAATTGGCTGCTGCTAATAAAAACGTAAACTTAAATTTGTATTATACACCTACCGTTTTAACTACAAATTCTTTAGTTTTTGATAAAGTATTAATGAAAAAATGGTGGCAATCTGGTTTTGATTATGCCAAGTCTAAAGACGAAGAAAAAATGAGTGAATTTAGGCCAGATGTTTTAACAGATAAGGAAATAGAAGATTGTTTAGAAGATCCTAATAATTTAAACATTAACAAATCAAAGTAAAAGCATAAAAAAAGCTCCTTAAAATATTTAATTTTAAGGAGCTTTTAAATTATTTAAAAAAACTAATTGTCTATTTCTGTATACATATTATTACCAGCAGGCATTGCCAATTTAGAATCGTAAATTTGTTCTATATTTAAAGCATTTTGTGATTTAAAATTGCCCTTAGCACCAGTAGTAATAAAAGTTAATGTTCGGTTTAAAAGAGGATCTGATTTTTCTCCTAAAACACCTAAATTACCAGGATTTTCAATGATGTTTATACCATTAAAATTACTACCAGCAACATTACCAGGAATAATGCCATTTGGGTAATTATTACCATCTTTATTCTGAATTTCAAAAACTAAAGGTTGCATAGCGTAGGTGTGATCTGGATTTAAATTATCGCCATTTCTAAATAAGTTTTCAGAATCATATAAAGTAATAGAGCCAACTTGTTTTCCAACGGTTTCTGTACCAATTACTTGTACATCAATATAGGCATCTAAAGCATTAATTACCAATTCTGATGCTGAAGCAGAACTACCTGAAACAATAAAATATACACGTGTTAAATTTAAACTATTTATAGCCTCATTAACACCATTATTAACAATGATTGAAGTAGGAAAATTATCTACAAAATTATCTTCATCTAAAGCATTGGTAACTTTCTGGTTCCAGACTTGTTTTGCATAGATTTCATTAGCAAATTGTCCTGTAATCATAGCACCTAAATAACCTGCAGTTCTTGTAGAACCTCCTGGGTTATATCTTAAATCTACAATTAAATCGTTAATGTTTTCTGATTTAAAATTGCCAAAAACGGCATTTAATTCTCGGTCAAAAGAACTGGCAAATTGGTTATACATTAAATACCCAATTTTTCTATTACCTTCTTCTATAACTTCAGAAACGGCTATTGGGTTTTCTTGTAGTTCTGTTTTTGTTAGAGAAAAAGTTGTGTTGTTATCTGTAGGATTTCCATTATTAAAATCTCCTATGCCAATAGTAAATGCATTGTTGTTGCCAAAAAGTAAATCTCTAAAATTAACATCTGTAAGTTGTGTGCCATTTACGCTAGTTATTAACATACCTCTTTGTACACCTGCTGTGTCTGCACTAGAATTTGGTACAACATAACGTACATAAGCATAAACATTTGTATTGCTGTTTTGGTATCTTACAAAACCAAGCTCCATACCTGTGGTTAAATTTATGCCTTGAAAAGAGTTTTCTAGAGCAACATAATCATCTACTATCCAAGAAAAACGATCTACATTTCCTGCGTCAAATAATAAACTGTTAAAAGTACTTTCTGGCGAATCTAAATCTCTATAAAATGTGTAAATATCTAACAAATTGTTAAATCTATTATCTGCTAAATTGGGCACATCTTCTTGCCATAAATAATACAAGTTTAAACCTCTCCATATAAAATAATTGATATCATCTGCAGTGGTTACTTCAAAAGGAGGTTCACTTTCTTCAACTTCATTACTACAAGAAAAATTTAAAAAAAGTGATAGCGTTAAGGTAATTATTACATATTTTTTCATAATTGTTAATTTGTATTAGGTAAATTTTGTGTTATTAACACACCATTATCTAACAATCTTTGCGCATCTAAAGAATTATAAATAAACTCATAATTGTTAGGATTACAATTAAAGTTTACACCAGAATTACCGGTAGAAATATAGGTTAAAACTCTATCTAATATTGGTTCTGTGCGTTCTCCTAATTCTCCTAAATTTAAAATATCTTCATTTGTACAAGTTGTAATGTTAGGTGTAAAACCATCTATAAAACTTTGGTCGTTATTATTGGTGAAAGTTAACACAGTTGGTTGTGTTGCTATAGTATGTGTAGTATTTCTATTGGCAAAATTATAATCTTCAGAATTGTATAAAGTAAGTATTCCATTAGGGTTTCCTGCAGTATTTGTGCCAATTATTTCTACATTTATGTAGGGTTTTAAACTGTTTATTAACAGTTCTATACCAGATGATCCATCAAAATTTTCACCATTTAAAATTAGATATACATTATTTAAATTTAGGCTATTTAAGTTACCTCTTTCAGCTATTTGTGTAGGGAAATTGGTTACTAAAGCTTCTGGTTCATTGTCTAAAAACCAACGTTGTGCTTTTGCATTCCATTCTTTTTTTATTAGAGGTTCTGCTGCAAACTGGCCAGTAATTAAAGCGGCTAAATAAGCGATGTTTGTTTCTGTTTCAGAGCCAGAAATACTGTATCTTAAATCTAAAATTAATTCATTAACAGCCTGATTTTTAAATGCTAAAAAGGTGTTATTTAATTCTTCAATTGAATTTTCTGAAAAATCATTAGCAAATAATAAATATCCAATATTAGCTGCTCCTAAAGCAAACGTTTTTTCAATTAATGCAGTTGGGTAGTTGTAATTTTCTTTTTCTAATGAGACTACTTTTCCGTTAGCAGTAATGTTTACGCCATCAAAATTAACCATACCTAAGTTAAATGGATTTGTATTTGTAATTAATAAGTTTTCAAAATTTGTTTTTGTTAAAATGGTTCCATTAACACTGTTAAAAAATTCTCCTCTTCTAATGTTTTTGTTACTTGCATTAGAATTTGGTAAAATATGGCTAACAATACCAATAATATTATCCGTATTATTTGGTTGCTCAATGGCAATAAATTCCATACCATTGGTAAACGCAGTTCTAGGCAAATTGATGTTTAAATTGGTGTAATCTAGTATCAGATTAGAATTTTCATCAGTAGGTATTAAAAGACCATTAAAAAGTACTTGGTTATCTGCAAAGCCGTTTAAATAATTATTTAATTCTTGGTCAGAATTAAAACGTCTATCTGCTAAATCAGGTATTTGATCTTGATAAAGGTAGTATGCGTTTAAGCTTTTCCAAATAAAATCTTGTACAACTATATTTTCTGGTATCGTAATTTCTTTTTCACATTGTATAAAACTGAATATACAAACTAAAAATAAGGCGCTTTTAAAAAGGTTTTTCATCAATACTAAAATAAAGATTATTTGCTAATTCTAACGCAAAACTATAACAAATAGTATTATTTTTAACATCTGTTGTAACAAAAAACAGTGCCAATCGTTCTAATAATGTAAACCTTGAAATAAAATACAATAATTAGGGTTTTTTAAACCAGTAAAATTAGAAATGAAACAATCAGAATTTTTACAAGTTGTTTTACCTTTTAAAGACAAGTTATTTAGGTTGGCAAAAAGATTGTTGGTTTCTAGAGAAGAGGCAGAAGATGCTACGCAAGAACTTATTTTTAAATTATGGAAAAGTAAAGAAAAAATAGAGAATTATAAAAATGTAGAAGCTTTTGCAATCACAATGACTAAAAACTATTGTTATGATCGATTAAAATCTAAACAAGCCAATAATTTAAGTTTAATACATACCAATTATAAAGAAAAAGAAACGTCTTTAGATAAAAAAATAGAATATAAAGACAGTGTAAATCTAGTACATCAATTGATAGAAACCTTGCCAGCACAACAAAAAATTATAATTCAGTTAAGAGATATTGAACAATATGATTTTGATGAAATTTGTAAAATTACAGACATGAAACCCAACACAGTTAGGGTGGCATTATCTAGAGCAAGGAAAACAATTAGAGAAGCATTAATAAAAAAACACAACTATGGAGTTAGCTAACATAGAAAAATTAATAGAAAAATACCTAAACGCAGCAACTACTTTGCAAGAGGAAACTACCTTAAAAATCTATTTTACAGAAGGTGATGTTGCGCCTCATTTGCAAGAATATAAATACCTGTTTGCGTATTTTAAAACAGCAAAGCAAGATAAATTTACAAAAACCATTAATTTAAAAACTAAAAAACGAAATTATAAATGGTTAAGTGTAGCAGCATCTGTAATGCTATTGTTTAGTGTATTTATTGGCAAACAAGAATATGATAAATACCAAGCAAAAAAAATGTATGCTCAAATAAGTAAGGGTTTAAAGTTATTATCTTCAAATCTTAAAAAAGGAGAAAAAGCTGTTGCTCATTTGTATGTATATGAAAATTCAGTAAAAAAAATAGTAAAGTAAAAAACAGTAAATAAACACAGAAATTATGAAAAAAAATATAGTATTAATAGCTTTTATTCTTGCACCAATGATGTTTAGTGCACAGTCTTTTTTTGAGGCTTTAGAAGATATGGATGGAGTAGATATGGTAGTTGTAAACAAAGATGCTTTTGAGCTTTTATCTAAATTTAGTCCAGAAAAATTAGAGGCAAGTAAAGAAATGAATGTCTTTAATATGATTACAGAGTTAAATGAATTTAGAATGTTTTCTGCTGATGATGTTAAAATTGCAGAAAAAATGGAAACTATGGTAAATGGTGCCATTAAAAAGAACAGGTTAACAGAATTAATGCGCATTAAGGAAGACGATTCTAGAATTAAAATCTATGTAAAAACAACAAAAAATAAAGATTATGTAAGTGAGGTTTTAATGTTTATTAAAGGTTTAGACAAGCAAACTAAAGGTATTACAGAGTCTATGATTATTTCTTTAACGGGCAATATAGATGTAAATAAAATGTCTGATTTAGCCGATGCTTTTATAAAAGAAGATAAAAATAAGGACAAATAATAACAAATTGAATTTAGTATTCAGTTTTAAAATACCTAAAAATATGTCAAAAATAACCAAACTTTTTTCCTTATTATTTTTTGTAATGCTTGCAAGCTCTTGTAATAATGAAAAATCATTACAACGCTACTTGGTAGACACTAATGGTAAACCAGGTTTTATTACGGGAGATTTACCTATAAGTACAGTTTTATCGCCAAAGGCGGATGTTTCTAAGGAAGTAAAAGAAACCATTAAAAGCATTAAAAAAATTAACGTTACTTTTTTGCCAAAGACAAATGATAATTCAGAAAAGTACGAAGTTGAAAAAGTAAAATTAAAAACCATTTTTAAAGGAAACAAAACCTATAAAGACTTGGTAGCCATGAAAATAAAAGGCATGAATGTTAAAATTTATTTTACAGGTGATACCAATAATATCGATGAAGTTATTGCATTTGGATATGGTGAAAATACTGGAGTAGGAGTTGCCAGATTGTTGGGAGAAAATATGAACCCCGCAAAAATTATAAATGCACTAAAAAGTATGGATTTTGATGAGAAAAGTCCTGCATTACAACAATTTGCAAGTTTGTTTACCAAATAAAAATAATGCATTGTTTTTAAGCCATAATTCTTAGCAGAATTATGGCTTTTTTTGTTATTTTTAGAAAAAATTGTAATGAGATTATATATTTTAATTCTTCTATTCATTATCACTATCACATCTTGTGTGAGCGTACAAAAACACAATAGACAAATATCTAAATTACACAGCGTAAAAGAACTAAGTGCAGATGTTGACGAATTGTATTCACAACTTCAAAAATACCATCCAAGATTGTATCAATATAAAAGTAAAGTTGTTTTAGATTTTAAGTTTGATAGTTTAAAGCAATCTTTAACACCAATGAATAGTAAAGATTTCTATAAAAAAACAGTTCAGGTTGTTTCACAAATGGGACATGGACATACAGGGATAACTCCACCCAAAAAAATAAAAACTAAAGAAGAAAGAAAATTATATCGCAGGCAAAAAAACAATTTTAATACTTTAGATTTTGAGTATTTAAACAAACAATTATTTATAAGCAAAACCAAAGAAAAAGATGGTGCTTTATTGTTTGCAGAAGTTCTTAAAATAAACAATGAGGATGTTAGTGTACTTACCAAAAAATATCGAAAAATATTTTCGTCAGATGGTTACAATACTACATTTTATGATAAGGTAATTGGCAAACATTTTAAAAAGTATTTTTATAGAGACAAAGGTGAATTAGACAGCATTTCTTTAACTTTACAAATAGAGGATTCAACATTTATAAAAACTTTTAGAACAATTCTTAGAAAAAAAAGCACAAAAAACAGTCTTAAGAAAAAATCAGATTCAATTAAAAAAGATGCTACAAGAAAGAAACCTGTTATTCTAAGTAAATTAGAGAGAAAAAAGAGACGTAAGTTCAATAAAATACATGGCTATAATTATTCAGAGAAAACCTACACTAGAAATTTATCTTTTATTGGTAAAGATAGCACAGTTGCTTATATGAAAATAAGAGGTTTTGGAAACGGAAGTTATAAAGAATTCTACGAGCAAACTTTTCAAACTTTAAAAAATAGAAATACAGAAAATCTAATAATTGATTTGCGCTATAATGGCGGAGGAAGAGCCGCAGAAATTAGAGATTTATATGCCTATTTAACGGATAAAGAATTCCAATTTTTTACAAAGAGTGAAGTAAAAACAAGATTTCCTGTTTTAAATTCTGTTTATACAAATACCAATAATTTATTCTCAAAAATAGTTGTAGGAATTGGGTCTCCCGTAATCGTAGCTTACCGTGTTTTTAAAGTTAAAAAAGAAAACAATCAGTTGTATTTTAATTATAAAACTAAAATTAAAGAACCAAATCCTTTAAATTTTAAGGGTAAAATTTATGTATTAATTAATGGATACTCTTTTTCTGCTTCCGCAATTTTAGCAACTTACTTAAAAGCAAATCAACGTGCTATTTTTGTTGGCGAAGAAACTGGTGGAGCATACAATGGCACTGTGGCAGGTTTTACAAGAGTACATGATTTAAAGCATTCTAAAGTTAGGGTTCACTTTGGTCTTATGCAAATACAAACACCATTTTTACAAAAGCCAGATGGTTTTGGTGTAAAACCAAATTTAGCCATTTCACCAACTTTAAAAGATAGAAAAGCCAAAATAGATCCAGAATTAGATTGGGTTTTAAAAGATATTGTAAGTCAATAATATAAAATTAAAACACTTATTTTTCTAATGCGTTTGTTGCTTTCTGTTTTTAACTACGCATTAACAACTTCACTAGTTTATTTTCTTATTTTTGAAAAATTAGACAACACATTTTATGAAGATTAAAAATAGTTTAATTCTTATTGTACAATTTGTTTTTGCCATAAATTTTGCGCAAAATACAGTAGCTTACAAAGCCGAAAAAGAAAAAAAACACAACTTAATACATACCAAATTAAAAGTAGATTTTAATTTTGATAAAAAGCAAGTAAATGGCGAAGCTTGGGTAACTGTAAAACCACACTTTTACAGCACAAATACATTAATTTTAGACGCCAAAGCCATGTTGTTTCAAGAGGTATCTTTAAACGGCAATATTTTAAATTATAATTATGACGATTATCAGCTAAACATAAAACTGCCAAAAAACTATACCAAAGAAGAAAGTTTTACAATTTACATTAAATATACAGCAAGACCAGACAAAGTAAAAAACAAATTAACCAATACTTTAGCTACAGAGAAAGGCTTGTATTTTATAAATCCGTCTGGTAAAGACAAAACCAAACCTACACAAATCTGGACACAAGGCGAAACAGAAGGCAGCAGTTGTTGGTTTCCAACAATAGACGCACCCAACCAAAAAACTACGCAAGAAATTTACATTACAGTACCCAATAAGTATAAAACACTTTCTAATGGTAAACTAATTACAGCTGTAATAAATAAAGAAAATAGAACAGATTATTGGAAATTAGATCAAAAACATGCACCATATTTAGCATTTTTAGGTGTTGGAGATTTTGAAGTAATCGAAGACACACCTTATAAAAATATACCTATTAATTATTATGTAGAAAAAGAATTTGCACCTTTTGCAAAATCCATTTTTGGGAATACCCCAGAAATGATGCATTTTTTTTCAGAAAAATTAGGAGTAACATTTCCTTGGAACAAATACAGCCAAATTGTTGTAAGAGATTATGTTTCTGGAGCAATGGAAAACACAACGGCAGTTGTACATAGTGAAATTGCATACCAAAAACCAGGGCAATTAATAGATAAAAATGTGCATGAAAATACAATAGCGCACGAACTTTTTCATCATTGGTTTGGTAATTTGGTAACGTCAGAAAGTTGGGCAAATTTAACGTTAAACGAATCTTTTGCCAACTACAGCGAATATTTATGGCAAGAATATAAATATGGCAAAGAAGCTGCAGAAATGCATCTATTTGAAAACAATAATGCATATTTAAGTGGGCAAGAATCAGACAAAAATTTGGTACGTTTTGATTATTTAGAACATCAAGATATGTTTGATTTAGTAAGCTATAATAAAGGTGGCGCAATTTTACACATGTTACGAAATTATGTTGGAGACGAAGCTTTTTTTGCCAGTTTAAAAACCTATTTAAACACTTATAAATACAAAGCGGCAGAAGCCCACGAACTGCGTTTAATTTTCGAGAAGGTAACAGGCAAAGATTTAAATTGGTTTTTCAATCAGTGGTATTTTGGGGCAAACCATCCAGAATTAACCATTTCTTACGATTACAATTTATTAAGGAAAACAGTAACTATTAATATATTACAAAACCAAGCACAACCTTTTCAATTTCCTATTGCTTTAGATTTTTTTGAAGGTGGCAAAAAATACAGAAAAACTGTATTTGTAGAAAATAAAGATGCCTCTTTTACTTTTAATTATAAAGTACAACCCACTTTAATACAAGTAAATGCAGATGGAGTTTTATTGTGCAAAATCAATGAAAATAAAGTACTTAGCGATTATATTTTTCAGTTAAAAAATGCTGATCATTTTATGCATCGTAGAGAAGCTTTATTAGAAGTAGTAAAAAAGCAAGAAGACAAATTGGCTTTTAACGCCGTTGTAAATGCTATGGATGATGATGCTTATCAAATTCAAGTATTGGCTTTAGAAAATGTAGATTTAATAAATAAGTTTGCTAAAAAAGATGCCATTCAAAAAATAATGAAACTTGCAAGTACAACAGAAAATACTATGGTACAAGCTGCAGCCATACAAACTTTAGGTAAATTAACAGATCCAGAATTAAAAAACTACTTTGTAAAAGGTTTAGAAAGCGAGTCTTACGCCGTTTTAGGAAAAAGTTTAGTAGCTATGTTTTATATAGATAAACCATTGGCTATAAAAAAATCAAAAGAGCTGCCAGATGAAATTCGTAAAATACTGGCAACACCTTTAACAAAAATTTTTATAGCTTCTAATGATGAAACAGAATTACCTTTTATAGCAAAAAGTGTAGTTTCTGGTATGTTTTTATCGGGTAATGGACCTAATAAAAAGTTATATGAAAAAGCTTTTCAGCAAGTATCTAAAAGCAATAACATGAAAGCCATACAAAACCTAACAGAAGATATGGTAGCCAAAGGCATTCAGTACAAAAAATTTAATTTTGATAAAGTTGTAATCAACTTAATGCGTAAAATGGTGCAAGCGCAAGAAATTAGCGATAATACCAACAAAGACAGAAATGTGGCCTTAATTAAAACGGCTATGGAGCGTTTACTGTAAAGCTTACTTATTATTTTATCAAATAATAACCTATATATCTAAAGAGTGTTTGGCGTAAACTGTATTTCATCTCTTTTGTATTTTCTTACAACGTAATTATTTTAGTAAATGTAAATATTTTAATAGAAAGGAATAAGATTTCTATTAAGAGTAAAAGGTATTGGTACTTCAATGAATTAACGATGTAATTTTTAGTTATTCAAAATTACTTTAACAAACCAGTTTCTTATTGTTATAATTTAAAATGCAAAACCAGGTTTATATAATTCTTGCATTTTTAATGTAAACTTGAATTACTTTCCTTTCTATTTTCGTAATAAGTTTCTTTATAAATATACTACCATTTAGAAAAATAGATTTTAAGCACATTTAAAATGGTTACAAAATCTTAAAATTTATTTTTGATATTCATCAAAAGTACCATCCGTATAAAAAACTAAAATCCGCTGTATTTTTTTTTCTGAAGTTTTCTCTGAAGATGAAAATAAAGATGGAGTAGGAGCTGCTACTTTTTCTTTGGTTGTTACTTTATTCGGAAACATTCCAACACCATTTACAAGCCATTTAATATCTACATCTTCAAATTCTGAAGTTACTTTTAAAATAAAATCTAAACTTGGTTTGTTTCTCCCAGACAAAATATGCGATATGCTAGAACGCTGCACACCAACTTTATCTGCAAACATAGAAGCAGAAAGTGCATGAAAAGTCATTATTTCTTTGAGTCGATTTGTAAACTCTGTACTGTTTATCATTGTAAATTATTAGTGTTTTACAAATGTAAATAATTCAGTGTAATAATCAAAATCATTTATAACTATTATTTAAAAAGTGATTTTAAGTATTAAACAATAACTTTATATAATTAAACTTAAATACCTTAAATTAAGTAATTTAATCCTTAGTTATAGTTATTTATTATCAGAAAATACCTGAAGCTTTATAGAAACACTAAAGTTGATTATTGTAGTTTACAAAAGTAACATTATTCACTATTTTATAAATTTACATTTGTAACATAATTACAATTTACAATTGTAAATTTTAGTTTGATTACAAATGTGAATAGCTTATTTTTACAACCTATATTTTAGTTAAACTTATGAGCATCACAAGCACCGCATTTTTAGAATCAATATTTAAAACACAAAAAGAAAAAACACTTTCAGGAAAATGGATTCGATTTAAGGATCTTAAAAACTTGTTTCAGAAATATGAATCTTTATTTGATGTTCAACAAATAGGCGTGTCTGAATATGACAGACCTATATATCAATTAAAAATAGGCACTGGTCAAAAGAAAATTTTACTTTGGTCTCAAATGCACGGAAATGAAAGTACAGGTACAAGAGCCTTGTTTGATTTATTCAACTGTTTTTTAAATGACAATGCAACAGAATTAAAAACCATTTTAGACAACTGTACTTTAGTTTTTATACCCATGTTAAATCCAGATGGGGCAGAAGTATATACGAGAGTAAATGGCAACAATATCGATTTAAATAGAGATGCTGTAGCTAAAACAGCCAAAGAAAGTAAATTACTGCGCAGCGTTTTAGAAAGTTTTAATCCGCAGTTTTGCTTTAATCTACACGACCAAAGAACTATTTTTAATGTAGAAGGCACAAAAAACCCAGCTACCATTTCGTTTTTAGCGCCATCAGAAGAAATTACAAGAAAAATAACGGCAGGTAGAAAACAAACCATGAATGTAATTATTGCAATGAATAATATGTTGCAAAAAATAATACCCAATCATGTGGGTAGGTATACAGACGAATTTTACCCAACTGCAACCGGAGATAACTTTCAAAAATTAGGTTACAACACCATTTTAATAGAATCTGGACATTATAAAGAAGACTATAATAGAGAAGAAAGTAGAAAATATACTTTCTATTCTATTTTACAAGGTTTGTCTTACATTGCAAATACTTCAGATTTTAGTACCTATAAAGATTATTTTAATATTCCCAATAATAGTAAGGACTTTTATGATGTAATTCATAGATTTTCAGACAGTTCTAAAGATGTTGCTTTTCAATATAAAGATGAAATCTTAGAAAATAAATTGGTATCTAAATTGATTCAAGTAGATGATGATTCTTTAAAAGAGAAGTTCGGGCACTCTGAAATCGTTTTTTAATTGTAAAAAAATTAAATTTTTCTCATTTTTTTTCTTGTTTACTTTAATTAAATTTATAGATTTGCAATGTTAATTGAATAATACCTAAAAATGAAAAAATTTATATTAGACGAAATTGATCATCAAATATTAGACATCTTAATTGAAAATGCAAGAACACCTTTTACAGACATTGCAAAGCAATTATTGGTCTCTGCAGGTACAATTCATGTGCGCGTTAAAAAAATGGAAGATGAGGGCATTATTCAAGGTTCTACACTTACATTAAATTATGAGAAAATGGGCTACTCTTTTATTGCTCATGTAGGTGTGTATTTAGAAAAAACTTCTATGACACAAAATGTTATTGAAAACCTTAGAAAAATACCTAATGTAACCGTAGCTTATGTAACTGCTGGTAAATATAATATTTTCTGTAAAGTAAGAGCCAAAGGCACCAATGATGCAAAAGATATTATCTATCAAATAGATGATGTACCTGGAGTAAACAGAACAGAAACTATGATTGCTTTAGAAGAAAGCATAAACGATAAAAAAAGAATGATGCATGCCATTTTTAAAGAATTATAGGCATAAATTCTATTCAAATACATCAAAATCTCTATTTAATTATAGAGATTTTTTTTGTTAAAAATCTCTATAAATTTTTAAATAATGTATATATTTAAATAAGTAAATCATATTATATTTTTTGTGTGAAAAACTTTCAAGAAACCCATAAAAGATTTTTTACTGGAGAAAAAAACGGAAAATTAGTATTAAAAATAATTGAATAGTGGAACAAGAACATTTTTTTCAATGCCCATATTGTTGGGAAGAAATTTCTATGATTTTAGACAGCAGTGTGCGCCAACAAACCTATATAGAAGATTGCGAAGTTTGTTGCAATCCCATAGAAATAACACCAAGTTTTAATGATGGAGAACTCATTGGTTTTCAATCTCAAAGCATAGAACAATAATTTTTAGAAGCTGTTTCCTGCTTTCACTACTCGCTTTGCACAAAAAAGTGCAAGAGCTCAAACAGACCGTTCAATCAGGGCTAGCACCGTTGGTTAGTTTTCTGCTTTTAGAAGAAATTTAAGATTATTTAAAAACTTATTGCAACGGATTTTGCCAAGAAAAACGCTCAAACAAAGTAAGCCAATCTTTAGGAAAAGGCGCTTTTAAAAGTAATTTCTCTAATGTAAACGGGTGTTGAAATTCTAATTTACCAGCATGTAAAAACAACTTGTCACAATTTAACTTTTCAGCAAACATTATATTATGGTTTTTATCGCCATATTTAGGATCGCCAAGTAAAGGATGACTAATTTTATTGCAATGCACTCTTAATTGGTGCATTCTTCCCGTTTGCGGTTTCATTTCTATTAAAGAATATCTAGAAGAATCGTAAGGTTTTACAGGAATCTCTAAAGTAATGTTGGCCAACGTTTTTAAATACGTTAGCGCCTCTTTATGAACATTGGCATCTCTACCTTTTACAGGCGAATCTATTTTTTTTTCATCTGGAGAAAAACCACGAACAATACCAAAATATACCTTTTCAATAGCGTTATTGGTAAACAATTCTTGAAATTTAGAAATAAAACTTTTTTCTTTTGCCAAAAGAATAATTCCAGATGTTTTTCTATCTAATCTATGAATTGGGTAAGTTTTAAAACCTTTTTCCCTTTCAATACTTTGTAAAAGAGCAGTTTCTTCTGCAACATTTCTAGAATGATGAGCATGATGTACCAACATATTATTCGGTTTACTAACGCATAAGATGTATTCATCTTCAAAAAGAACAGTTATACTCATTGTAGGTTTTTAAATTTCAAAAATAGTATTTAATTTATAGAGTTAATTGTAAGGAAGTATCAATTTTTAATACCAATTATATAACCTTTACTTTTATGATAATTTTAAAACTAAACTTTAATTAAAGTTGTAATTTTAACTACTAAATACAAGAAAATGAGAATAGTACTACTCTTTATAATAACTGGTTTTATAAGTTGTGTAAGCGCAAAACATAGCGCTACAGGCGCAGAAAAAAGTTTTTTAGAAAAAATAGTTTCAGAAAAAAAATTCGAAGTAGTGTTTGATAATGCAAACCCTTTAGCCGTTAATAGATTAATTGCTCTAGAGGGTTTATTGCCACCAGGAAGTAATGCAGCAAGCATAAATTTGGTAGGAAATTCAAATTATTTTAGAGTAGAAAAAGATAGCTTATCTATGTATATCCCTTATTATGGAGAACAACAAATAGCTAGAGGTTATAATGAAGATCCTGGTATTAAATTTAATGGAAAGCCTTCAAAAACAGCAATAACATACAATAGTAAAAAAGAAGCATACATTATTAAGTATTGGGCAAAGTCTGCCATAGAAAATTATATGTTAACCCTAACTTTGTACGCTAATAAAAGTGCTTTTTTAAGCGTAAATAGTAGTCACAGAACCAATATAAATTACAATGGTTCTTGGAAAGAATTGCCAGATAAATTAAAGGAGAAATAAACAAATGTTAACTACAAACCTCTAGATTTTAATTCTAAATATTTGTTTACAGTATCTCCTGTTAAATTTTCTGGCGTTGTTAAAACAGCAGCAATGCCGTATTTTTTCAATTCGTTTACAATGCTTATTTTTTCATACATAAATTTTTCTGCAATTATGCTATCGTAAACTTCTTGTAAATTATCTGTTTTAGAGTTTATTAAGGCATTTAGTGCAGTATTTTTAAAGAAAACTACTAAAACCAAGTGGTTTTTTGCCAAAGCCCGTAAATAATTAATTTGACGATTTAAACCATCCATAGTTTCAAAATTGGTAAAAACAATTAACAAACTTCTATGGGTAATTTTACGCTTTACAACGTTGTATAAACCGCCAAAATCCGACTCAGAAAAATCTGTTTTTAAATTATACAATGCCTCAGAAATTAATCGCATTTGACTGTTTCTTTTTTCTGCAACCACCAAATCTTCTAACTTTTTAGAAAAAGACAACATGCCCGCTTTGTCTTGTTTTCTTAAAATAATGTTGCTAATTGCTAAAGTGGCATTTATTGCATAATCTAATAAACTAAGACCGTTAAACTGCATTTGCATGGCACGTCCTTTGTCTATTATAGTATAAACAGGTTGCGATTTTTCTTCTACATATTGGTTCACCATTAATTGATTGCGTTTTGCAGTAGCTTTCCAGTTTAAGGTTCTAATATCATCACCAGAAACGTATTCTTTAATTTGTTCAAACTCTAAAGAGTGCCCAATTCTTCTTATTTTTTTTGTGCCATAACTAATGGCATTATTATGAAACGCTTTAAAATCGAAGTTTTTAAATTTTAAAAAGGAAGGATAACATTTTAAAACAACAGCTTGCCCTAAAACATATTTTTTAGTAGCCAATTGCAAAGGTGTATTTGTATAAATATTGGTTTCACCAAAATTATAAACACCTCTTTCTGTTGGTTTTACATCATAAAAAAAAGTTTTTACTTGATTTGGTAAAACATCTAAAGGAAAAATAAAATCTCTTTTTTGAAATTGAAATGGCAATTCTTCTATTATAGATAAATGACTCTTAAATGGATAGCTATTTTTTAAAACAATCGTAATTTTATTCACATCTCCATTAGACAAACGTTCAGGTAAATTTCTTTGTAAAGTTATTCCGTTTTTTAAACGATATAGCAAAAAAATATCAATGAAGGTTAAAAGATAAAGTATAAAAAGTAAAACCTTTGCCACCAGAAAAAATAAAGGCACAAAAAAACCAACCACAAACAATACAGCTACAATGCCTAGAGCGTAGAAAAAACGATTGTTTAAAAAAAGTGACTTATAAAGATTTTTCAATTTTATGGTTTTTAACTTTTAACTTTTGACTTTTGACTTTTGACCTTTGACTTTTGTTTTTTTTGTTTGTGGTTGCTGTTTATTACCATCAACTAAAACCAAACAATTCTTAATTATCTTGGTATTTCTACAGCCTCAATAATCTGATTGATAATTTGTTTGCTTGTAACACCTTCCATTTCTCTTTCTGGTGTTACAATTACACGATGCTCTAAAACAGGAATTGTAGCATTTTTTATATCTTCTGGTGTTACAAAATCTCTACCAGCTATTGCTGCAAATGCTTTACTTGCAGCTAAAATTGCAATACTAGCTCTTGGCGATGCACCCAAATATAAAAACGAATTGGAACGTGTATTTACTACAATATTAGTAATGTACTTTATTAGGTTTTCTTCAATAGTTACTTGCGTTACTAAATTTCTGAATTCCAATATTTTAGCACCAGAAATTACGGTTTCTATTTTACTAGTTTTGGTAACTTCTTTTAGCGCTTGTTCTCTAAGAATAATTTCAAATTCTTCTGCTGCATTTGGATATTCAACATTAATTTTAAATAAAAAACGATCTAATTGTGCTTCTGGTAATCTGTACGTTCCTTCTTGCTCAATTGGGTTTTGTGTTGCCAAAACCATAAAAGGTAAATCCATTTTATAAGTGGTACCATCTATAGTTACTTGTTGTTCTTCCATAACCTCAAATAAAGCGGCTTGTGTTTTGGCAGGGGCTCTATTAATTTCATCAATTAAAATCATATTCGAAAAAATAGGTCCTTTTTTAAACTCAAACTCTGTGTTTTTTTGATTGTAAACAGAAGTTCCTAAAATATCTGAAGGCATTAAATCAGGGGTAAACTGAATTCTACTAAAATCAATAGCAATAGTTTTAGAAAGTAATTTTGCAGTAATTGTTTTTGCCACTCCAGGAACACCTTCAATTAACACATGACCATCAGAAAGTAAGGCAACCAATAAAAGATCTAGCATATTTTTTTGCCCCACAATTACCTTTTTTAATTGTGTTTTTATTTGATGTACATTTTCTTGTAATTCACTTAAATCTATTCTATTGGTAAATGCCAAATCTGCATTATTTTCTTCCGGATTTGTATTCTCTATATTTGGTGTTTCCATAGTTATTTGTTTAAGAATTTTTCTATCATTTTATGTAATACAATTAGCTCTTCTTCAGAACATTCGGTTTTTTTATTTAAAGCGATAATTGTATGTATTAAATATTTTGTTTTTTGCAAATCATTGCCCGATTTTAAGGCTAATTTCATCATAAAATCGGCATTTAAATTGTTGGTATTTAGTAAATATTTAGAACGAATTTTTGCCAAGAAAAACGCTATTTTTTTGTCTACTAAATTTTTGTGATCCCCTTCATTTAAATACAAATTAGAAATGGTTTGTGTAAAGGCAACCG
Organism: uncultured Polaribacter sp.; assembly: GCF_947495205.1. Classification (GTDB taxonomy): domain Bacteria; phylum Bacteroidota; class Bacteroidia; order Flavobacteriales; family Flavobacteriaceae; genus Polaribacter. The sequence continues at coordinate 240,912 of NZ_CANLXV010000003.1, forward strand.
TTGTATTTTTTAATTCATTTATAATAGGTATGGCACGTTGTTTTCTTCTTGCGTTAAAAAGCATAAATAACAATAAACCTATAAAAGAAACCACTAAAAACCAAGTTAAGGTTTTATGTTTTAAAAAGAATTTAAAAATAGAAGGTTCTTTAGGTTTTGAGCCATAAGTGCTGTTTTTAATATGTTTATCCCATAAAATAGTTTGATTAGGAAGGTAAGAAAACAGATTTTCTACATAATTTTCTTTATCATTTAAAAGATAATAGTTAGTAAACACTACAGGATTTAAATGCAGGTAAAAAGCACCTTTACCATGATAGATTTTTATAAAATTTGGCAAATTTTCTCCTCCAATTTCTGTGGTTCCTAAAACAATGGTTTTGTTTGTATTGTATTCTAAAAAATAGGCTGTTCTAATGTTTCTTTCAAAATTAAAAACGGTGTCTTTAAATGCTTTGTTTTTTAACGAAAACTTACCCGATAATTTTTTTAAATTGGCTCTGTTGTATGCCATTTTATCTAAAGAGTTGGTTGTAAATTCTAAAGCATCTTTAAAATCTTTTCTAAAATAATTTAAAGCAATAAAAGCTGTATTTCCGTTTTTAACAAATTCTAACAAAGCTTTATTACCTTCTTTATTTTGTTTTAAAGCAAGGTCTTTTATAAGAATATAACTTTTTTTAGCAATAGAATCTTCGTTGTAATGAAACAAAGTATAATCGTAAAAATGTTCTTTTAAAATTTCTATATGTTGATTTTCAAATACATTTTCAGCTTCATTAAAAATAATATAATTACCAAACGGACTTTTTTCTTTTTCTTTATAATTTTCTGTCCAATTGGTTTTATTACAACTAGAAAAACATAGCATTACCATTAGAAAACTTAACAAATAATAGTACTTTTTATGCATCATTTTGTTAGGGTTTTAAAGGATACATATTTAGCTTGTACTTGGTAAAAGTCTGTAGCTTCAATAGAAAATTCGCCATACCAAACATAAGTGTATATGTAAGACAGGTAAGAGAAAGCATCTCTAACTTCTCCTTTTTCTAATTCAAATTTATACTCAGTATTGGTTTTGTCTTTATGATAATCTATTAATTTTTTACTAGACAAATCTTTTAAAATCAACAAATAATGATAACGAATTGCCAATCTATAATTTGTGTTTTCTATGGCGTTTTTTAATAAATTTTCTAAATCTATTTCATGAATATCGTCTTCTTCATAAATTAATTTTTCTGCTACTTTTTTGTTTCCTTTTTTAAAATTGAAGAAATTTAATTCTGCTCCTAAAACCAACTTCAATATTATAAACACAACAAAACCACCCAATAAAAACGGAAAAATGGTTTGTAAAAAAGAGGCAATTATTTTTAAGAATTTTAAATTTGGTGGAGTAGAGGGTTTTTGTTCTTTAATTTCTTCTTCAACATAAATAAAATCTTTGTTATTATATTTTTGCTTTAAATTTTCTTTAAAGTTGCGTTGTTTTGTGTAGTTTATCGATTTTACATATTTGGTAGTATCCTGTACAACAAAAGCGTTTTCTGTTGCTATAAAAGTACTGTCTTTTACTTTTTCTTGCGAAAAACCAAACCTAGTAATTAGTAGTAACAAAAAATAAACGAGTACCTTTTTCATTAACGCAATTGGTGTTTTTGAGCCACCTTAAATGGTAAAATTAAATAGTAATAGCCAATAGAAACCAAGCTGAATATAATAATTGCAAAACAAACAAAAGTGGGCATTATATTAGAATAACGCGTTACATAACCTTCTAAAAAAGCGGCAGCAATGGTAAAAGGAATGGTGCTGATAAAAATATAAAATGCGTCTCGCATGCCAATTTTAAAAGATTGCAAACGTTTTAAAGTACCAGGAAATAAAATACTAGCACCAATAATATAACCGGTTGCTGCTTCTATAATAATGCCAAAGATTTCATAAGTACCATGTATCCAAATGCCTTTAATACTATCAAAAAGACTGTTTTGTTGATAAAAAAAAGCTTGAAATACAGCTACCATAATTCCGTTTACAACCACATAATAACCAGTGCCTAAACCTAAAAATAAACCCGATAAAAACATGTTTAAACCCACTCTTTGGTTATTGTTATAAATGCCTATAAATGTGCCCCAATTGCTACCACCTTTATAAATGGCCATAGCATCGCCACTTTCAATGTTTTCTAGCGTTTGGTCTATATAATCATTTCCTAAAATTTGTCTGGCAAATGTTTCATCATTAAAAGTTGACAGTAAACCGATAAAAAAACAGATAAAAAAGAAGGCAAAAGATAAATAAAAGTATTTTCTATATTGATAGGCGAGTAGGGGCACCTTATCAAAAAAGAAATATAAAAAAGCGTTTTGATCTCTTCTTTTGGTTTGGTACACCTTATCAAAACTATGTTTTGCCAATTTATTTAAATAGGTGGTAACCTTACTTTTAGAGTAATAGGTTTGTGCATATGCCAAATCATTCATGATTTTTATATGCAGGTTGGCTATGTTGTCTGGACTTTTTTTAGTTTTATTTGAAATAACTTGTTCAAATTCGAGCCATTTTTCTTTATTTTGCTTAATAAAAGCGATCTCTCTCATTAAGAGCGAATTTAATCATTGCATGAAAACACTCCAAATAAAAACGGCTCAAAATGTAAATATAAAATTTACTGTTGCTAATGCAGGCCAACGCTTGTTGGCTTTTGCAATAGATAATGTAGTAAAATTTGCTTATGTTTTTTTTATATATTATGTATTTGATTTTCAAGCAATAGAGGGGTTGTATGCCAATGATAATTGGACTAAAAAAGCCATAAGCATCTTAATTTTAGTGCCTGCAACGTTTTATACATTATACCAAGAAATTTTATTTAGTGGCCAAACGTTGGGTAAAAAATTATTAAATTTAAAAGTAATTAATACAGATGGTTTTAAACCCAGTACTACAGATTTTGCAATTCGTTGGTTTTTAAGAATTGTAGATTTTAATTTATTTATATTGCTTGCTGTGTATATTTATTCTAGTAACACAGATACAACCAAGCAGGTTTTAATGGGAGTTGTTTTTTTGTTGGGAAAATTGGTGGGATTGTTCTTAATTGTTTTTACGAATAAAAATCAGCGTTTTGGAGATATAATTGCCAATACCATTGTAATTGATACCAAAGACGCCGCTAAATTTTCTGATACTATTTTAGAAGAATTGGTAGAAACGTATAAACCAACGTATCCTAATGTTATTCAATTGTCTGATAATGATGTGCGTATTATTAAAGATACGTTTAAATCTGCTAGAAAGTTTAACGATTATAAAACCCAGATTAAATTACGCTCTAAAATTATAGAAGTAACAGGTATTGTGAGTAAACACAAAACAGATGCTGAATTTATAACAGCCATATTAAAAGATTACAATTATTATACAGAGAAGATGTAGTTTATAGTTTGTTTTGGGATTGTAAAATATTCTATTTAACATAATATAAATTATAATACATCATTAAGACTAGTCTGGTTATTGTCATTGTACATAATTCTAACATTACCGTCATTGGTTGTAGTTTTTAACCAGAAACTAATTGTTTTTGGTAAAAAGGGATTTGAGCTAGTAACTTTCCAACTAAATTTGCTGTAGGCACTTGAGCATAAGATAAGCTGACAATCAACAACATGAAATAAAGTAGTTTATTTTTCATTTTAAATAGTTTATGTATTTTAAAAATCAAAAGAAAAATTATAATATGAAGTGTTAATATTTTGCTTTATGAATGTCAATATGGCTTTGTGAATGAAAATAAGTAAAACTAAAACCCTCAAAATTCAATTGAATTTTGAGGGTTTTATAATTGTAAAAGATTATAAACTAATTAGCTATTTGTAGAATAAAGTCTTTAATTTTTTTCTGAGACATTAAACCATATTGAAAAATTTTGGTTTTGGTTGTTTTACTACCAATAGTTCTTTCTGCCTCAAGCAAATGATAAACCCCATTAATTGCCTTTGTAGGCATTTTATTTTGAGAATATAATGCAAAATGTAAAATAAAAACAAAAATGTATTTTAAATTTTTCATGTTATTCTATAACAGTTAATTGATATCTATAGTAGCTCCACATCCTGAATTTGCACTATATACTTTAGTATTGGTAGTACTATAATTATTGCTTCCGCCAGATTTTGTTTTTACCTGTAAGTAAGCATTTGTATCACAACTCCAAGTTGCTGTACTACCACTGTCTATTCTTGTACCTGGATTACGACTTCCAGATTTACCTACATAGATGGTGCTACCTGTATTATTGCGAAGTGTTACTGTATTTCTTGCTTTTGCACTTTGATAATTTTGCTCGTTCTGCTTTATTCTTCTTTGTAAATCTTTATACTCGGGTGTAGCTTTTATAGAGTCGTTGTAACGCTTAATTTCGGCGTCTCCTGCATTGCGTGCTGCTTTTATTTTAGCAATATCGCTTTTATCTTTTGCAGTAAGTTTATAGGCAGCCTGTTTTGCTTGCATTGCTATTACATAATTGGTAAACTTATCTACAAGGTTTAAACTTTTTAAATATTTATGCGTTGAGCTAAGTCCGATACTATTTAGTTTATTTTTCATTTTAGTTAAAAAACCACCTTTCTTTTTTTTCTTTTTAGTAGTAGTTTCAGCATTTTTAACTAGTGCATAGATTTTTGTGATGTCATTAACAGATGGCATGTCGTTATCTGAAATTTTATCTAATACAAAAATAATTTCGTCTACAACAACATACCCTTCTTTTGTACGGGTATGTTTCATGCTCATAGTAAGAGGATAGCTATCCATTCTACCATAATCACTTAATTCTGTTTCGCCAATTTCTCCCCAATCTTTTGCTACTGGTTTTCCAACAAAACCTACAGGAATTCCATTAGCTATACGTACTATATTTACTTTAACTTTAGGTAACGATCTTCCAAAATTACAAGAACCATCTCCGTTTGGTGATATCCCTGTAAAACCTTCGTAAATTGCATTTTCTCCATTAGCTTCAAGAGCTTTAAAGAGTGATTTTTGTGCTTGTAGTGTTATGCTGAGTAAAGCACACATACTAAGTAAAACTATTTTTTTCATCTATTTAAGTTTTTGTATTATTTTGTTTTAGTGAGAGTTGACTATTGCTTACCAAATGTCCATAATGGGTTTCATTATTTATTTTATGATGTTTATTTTTTTATACGGACTATATCTTAATTCGTCTGTTGAAGAACCTTTTAATCTTAAAAAATACTCTCCTGTGTTTGGAATTTGCGTTATAAAATTTGGTGTAAGGATTGAATAACCTACTACACTATTATCTGTTACAAATCTACTTGTTGTAACTTCTCCTAACTTATTTAAATTTAAATCATAGATTTCAACACTTAAATCTAGACCATTGGCAAGTGCCCAAGACCCTCCAAAGAAAAAATCGAATCTTCTTTTAGTAGGTAAGTTTAATTCGAACAAAACTGCTGCACTTGTTGTTCTTTCTGCAGAAAAGAAAAAAGTATATAAAAAACTATCTTCATCTCCATCTACCATAATATAAGGTCTGTCTGGGGCGGTCGGAGGAATACTAATTTCTAATTCAGTATTACTTTCTTTTTCTACAATATAGGCTTTATAAGTATCTTCTTTAGCTTTAAACTGTTCTTTTACAAAATCTAATATATTAACAGTAGCATTGGTATCATCTATTTTAGAAAACTGAAGTGGTAACGTATATTCTTCCTTTAACACATCTCCTTTAATTTTTATTTCATAATTGTAGGTACTATTATATCCTTCTACAGATACTTCTGCTTCCCAAAAGTTGTTAACTACATTTCCTAAATCATAAAGAAAGTAGGTGTCTCTGAAGTTCGCGAATGTTTTTGTGAAATAGGCTTTTGTAATGCTTTTTTCTTTTGAAGTTTCATCAATGTTATCATCATTATCTCCACAAGACACGAATTGTAAACCAATTATTAATACGAATAATCCCTTTTTTAAATTTTCCATTTTTTTATTATTTAAATATGAATTGCAATAGTAATTGTTGATACTTATTTTAAGAGAAACTAATTAATGAATAGCAAATTGGGTTTGTGAAAGGAAAATTACATAATATTATTTCATTAAAAAAGCTTTTTAAAAGGCATAGATACAATAACCCTAGTTCCTTGTGAAGCGTTGTTTTTCTTCAAATCTTCAATTACATAACCAACTTTAGTAGCGTATTGTTTTTGGAAAATTTTTAAGCGTTTTTTTATAGAGCTTAAAGCAAAAGATTCGTGGTGGTTATCTTGTCTAATTTTTATCTCCTTACTTTTTTTTCGCCCAATACCGTTATCAGTAATAATGCATTGTAATGCTTCATCAGTTAAATTAAAGACCACAGAGAGTTCTTTTTTTCCAGTTTGGTGCATTAAACCATGTATTAAGGCATTTTCAATAAACGGCTGAATTAATAACGAAGGTATCTCTAAAGCTTCTGCTGAATCAAAAGAAATAGTATAGTTAAAATCGTCTCCAAAACGAAGTTTTTCTAATTGTAAGTAAATGTTTAAGAATTCGATTTCTTTTTCGATTGGAATAAAATCTTGATTGGAATAATTAAGTGTGTTACGTATTAATTCAGCAAATAATACAATGTAGTCGTAAGAGGTGTCTATATCTTGTTTTAAAACTAAATCTTGTATAGAATTTAAAGCATTGAATATAAAATGAGGGTTCATTTGTGAGCGTAACGCTGTTAAATTTTGAGAAATTAATTCTTTTTCTAAGTTTATTTTTTCTAATTGTACAAGACGCTCTTTTTCTTTATTTCTTATTTTTCGCTTAAAGTAAAGCACCACGCTACCCAAAACAATCATTGAACTACCTAATATAAACCACCAGGTTTTCCAAAACGCTTTTTTTATGGTGAATGTTAACTCTTCTATGTTATATTCATTTTGGTTTCCTTCAATATATGGCTGTACCTGAAATGTGTATTTTCCTGATGATAAACTGTTGTACTTTACAGTACTTACTCCAGTCTCTGTTGTAGACCAATTATTATTTATTCCTTTTAATCTGTATTTGTATTTTCCGTTTTGATGAAATGAAAATCCTTTAACGTTAAAGCCAATTTTTATCGTATTTTGAGTATAGTCTAAAGTATATGCTGATTTTATCGGTGTATCTTTCTCATTAATTTGAAGTTCGTTAAAGTAAATATCTGGATTATATGTTTTAAAGGTTTTTGTCTTATCTAAATAAAATAATCCTACATTAGACGCGAAAAACACAAGGTTGCCAATAAATTCTATACCTGAAATATCATAAGAAGGAACACCTTCTTTTTTGGTTAGTTTTTTAAATTGTAAAGTGGTTGCATCAAACTTTTGAATGCTATTTTCTGTAACAATCCATAGTTTATTTTTATGGGCTTTAATTGTTGAAATATTATTTGAGGTTAATCCATTTTTAATGGTGTAATGTTTTACTACAGTATTGTTTTTTATTCCTAAAACACCCTCTTTAAAAGTGCCAACCCAAATAACGCCGTTGGCTGTTTTAGTTATCGATTTACAGTAGATTGCATTATTTTTATATTTAATTGTTTTGGGAGTCCAAAGACTGTCATACACCATTAGACCATCTACATAAGAAATATATACTTCTTTAGTTTTCTTATTATAAAAAGAGGAATAAGTTCTTTTTTCTTCAGAAATAAAATTAAGTATTTCTTTATTTGATTTTAAGTCTGATTCCTTTAATAATTTGGCATGCAAATGATTTGTGTATAATAAATCACCATTATCTATATTTAAGAAACTTTTGGCATTATTAAAGGTCCTAGTTTTTATGTTTTTAAGCGTTTTATAATTTATTACATAAGAAGATTGATCTTTGCCTACAATAATATTTCCACTTGGGTGGTATATAAGATTTGAAACTCTATCTTTAGTAGGTAAGTTTATAATTTTTGACTGATGATTATTAGTATTATAAAAACCAATATTACCATTTTTGAGTCCAAATAATAAGGTACTGTCATTTATTTTATCTAAACTGCTAATGTTTTTATTTATAGTTGAGATATTCCCTTGTTCAATATTAATATTTGGTATTATATAAATACCATTGTTTAAAGTAGTGCACCAATAGTTATTATCTTTATCTTTTATAATGTTAGTAACATTTATATCATTTAAAAAATGGTTTTTTAAATAAAAATGGTTTTCAATGTATTCATATACCCAAACTCCGTTTCTAGTTCCAAATCAAATTTTATTATTGGTTGTATATGATTCATAAATTTGTAGGTTAGCTACTTCTTTAAGCCCTTTTACAGCCTGAAAACTTTTTTTTGTAGTATTAAATTGAAAAAATGTATTAATATTATCTCTATTTTGTCTTAAAAACATAGAGTCTCCAATGTTAAATATTTGAGATTTTTGTTGAACAATTCTACGACCTTTACTATTTTTAAGTGCTAAGTTTGTTTTTATTAAAGTTTTAAGGGTGTTGTCTGCTGAAATTTCGGAGATGAAATCGTCTGAGCTCAAAAAAATAGAGTTATTAGCTAAAAAAGGATTTCCATAACGCTTTGTAGAGTCATTAATAACAGTAATAGCTTTAGTTTTTATGTTTATTTTATAAATCTTTATTGCTGTAAATACCCATAAATAATTGGGTTTAACAACAAAGCTTGCTAATTCTCCTTTTAACTGTTCTTTTAAATCAGTAAAAAGTTTTAATTGATTGTTTTGTGTGTAAAAAAACTGTCCAGAAATATTATTACACCATATATTTCCTAAATAATCTTCTTGAACATTAAAAGTTGACAACCCTTTTTGTTCGGAACTGGTATAACTTTTATATGCTTTGCCATCATAACGAAATAGTCCCCTATCTGCACATAGCCATATAAAACCTTTACTATCTTCAAGAATGTCATAAAGCTCTTTATTTGGTAATCCTTCTTTTTCAGAGAGATGTATTGTTACCGGTTCTTGAGACAGTACTAAAAAAGAGGTGAAAAAAAAGATCAGTATTAAAACTTTAGATTTGAAATACGATATTTTGGACAAAAAATTATTTAAGAACTTTTTCAAAATCTTCTATCTTGTTTCTTGATATTTTCGTTTTAAGACTTCCGTTTGCTAAAGTGACTAGTAGCTCTGTTTTATGTAATAATTCAACAAAATTTAAATTGATAATCCATCCTCTATGAGAACGGAAAAAAGAAAGTTCTTTTAAAAAGATTTCTTCAAAATATTTAAGGTTTTTACTAGTAGTGATTTGTTTGTTTTCTTTTAAATGAATTACACTATATGAACCACTAGCTTCAATAGCTACTATGTTTTTTAAATCAACAATATGTCTATTTCCTAATTCTGGAATTACTATTTTTTTATAATTTTTATCTTTTATAGTTTTTAATAATGATTGGTAATCAATTAATTGATTCTTCTGTTTTAATTTTTCTTCTAATTTTTCAAGTGCTATATTTAGTTTAGTTCTATCAATTGGTTTTACTAAATAATCAATAGCATTTAGTTCAAATGCTTTTATAGCGTATTTATCATAAGCTGTTATAAAAATAATTTCGAAATCAATTTTATCAAAAAACTTTACAATTTCATAGCCCGCGTAATTAGGCATCTGTACATCTAAAAAAACAACGTCTGGTTGAAGTTCTTTAATTTTTTTTACACCTTCTTCTAAATTACTACAAGTAGAAATGATATTTATGTTTGTTGTAGCTCTATTTAATAAGTTTACTAAAACATCTCTAGCTCTTTGTTCGTCGTCTACAAGTACTGCTTTTATTTGAGTCATAATCACAAAAGTAAAAATAGCTAATTACGTATAAGGAAAAGACTTTATAAAAGAAAAATTGGGTTTGTAAAGTAACTAATTTTCGAATTAATGTAAAATTACAAGAAATAATCTTATTCCACACACATTACACTACTCTCGTATCGTCGCTTCGTAAAAAGAGTGTTCCATTAACTTTGTAAAAGAAACTTTTGATAATAATTTTTTTCAAGAACTACAGTAACAACTTTCGCTTTTAACCAAAGCTCAAGTTACATAAAGCAGAACATTATAGTACAAATATATAGTAATTTCTGTATAGCCGTTTTTTAGGCTATTTAATCATAATATCAGATATAACACCTTTAGGTTTATATCGATAGATATTATGTTAAAGGAAATTACGGCTTATTAACTTCTAGATAGTATTTGAAAGCTATAATTCTCTATTATGTAAAGAATCTTGTATTTGGTATTATGCAATGATATTTTTTAAATACGTTATTATAAGAAACATCTAGAATATTAAAATTTGAAGCTATAATTTGCCATTATATAAAATTGCCTCTTGCAAAAACGCTCGATTGTTTTTTAAAAATAATTATGCTAATGCAGTAATTTTTTTGGATAAACTTTATAAGAATAGCAGGAACAACATAGAATAGAACAAAAGCACAAAATTATCAGATTTAATTTTTTCATAATTATTATTAAAAAATTTGTATTTGTATGGTCGTGTTCCTAAAACATTTTTACTTTTGGGTTAATCAATCTTATTTTGTTTTCTACTTTAGAAGAAAATTAAGTAAATTCACTTGAAATTTATTTTGATGTTCTGAATTGGTAAAAAACACATAACCCACTTTTTTCTCTACATTAAACATATAAAGTCCTGTATGACTTAAGTTATCACCTCCGTGAGAATAAGTAGTTCCATATTCAGAATATTCTATAACAATACCCAAACCATATTTTTGTTCTTTAGATCTACTAGTAGCAAGTTTTCTTGATTGTATTTTTAACAATTCATCGTGGCTTTTTTCTGATATAATTTTATTGTTTATAAGCGCCAATAAAAACTGTGAGAACTCTTTAGAATCTGTTTGTAAACTAGAAGATGCTTTAAAATTAGGGTCTTTTGCGCTATTACCATATCCTTTATTTAGTTTTCCTCTAAAATGACCATCTACTCTATGTTTTTCTATATAATCGTTCCAAACAAAGCTACTGTTGTTCATACTAAGAGGTTCAAAAACCTCCTTTTTTATCAAATCTTGTAAATCATTCTTTTGTATGCCTTTTAAATGCGCAACAACTAATGCCAAATACTCATAACCTTCTCCTGAATATTGAAATTTAGTTCCTGGTTCAAATTTTATAGTTAGCTTGCCTTTAGGGTTATAATTTCCTTTTTCATCTAAATATCTCCAATTAGGAAAACCACTTGTATGAGATAATACCATTCTAGCAGTAATAGACTTATATCTATCATCATAAGCAATATCGGGATATTCCATATAAGTGTACAATGGTGTATCTAAATCAAGTAGTCCATCATCTACCATTTTTAAAACAAAAAAGCTAAATACGGTTTTAGACATAGAGGCTGCATCAAAAATAGTAGCATCATTTACTTTTTCTTGATTTTCAATGTTTTTAACTCCTAATGCTGATTGATATACTATTTTATCATCATTTATAAATGCTATAGAAAGACCTGGCATATTTAGAGAGTCCATTTGCTTTTTTATAAAAGCATCCATTGTAGATTTTGAAATAAGGTTTCCATTAAAAGATCGAATAGAAATTTCTGAATTTACTTTACAAGATGATATTGCTATACTTAATATAAATAATAGGTATACTGTTTTATTTTTCATTTGGTTATGTTTATTTATACGTTTTATTTACTCGAGAATAATCTCCATTTTCATCTAAAAAGACTAGGCTACCTCCTACTTTCTTAGGAAGTATGATTAAAAGAGAAATATCTGGCGCTAAAAAAGTGTTTTCATCTACAGGAATAAGTTGATGTCTTTGATTATCAATTTGAATGAATAATTTTTTGTGTTCGTTCGTTATTATAACAAAATGGTTTTTCCAATCATATTGACCTGCGTATTCATTAAAATCTTTACCTTTATTATCATAAATTTCATAAGCAGATGGCTTAAAATAATCCCAATTATATTCTTTTGCAGTTGCTCTTATAATATAATCAAACAACTGTTGTGTATTCACTCCATTAGCCATCATAATAATTGCTTGTTCCTTTTCTACAGAGCCGAAAATAACAGAAGTAAAACCATAATTTTGACCTGTATGCCTAAAAGCGATATCTTCTACATCACGTTTCCAGTTTAATAAAGTGAAACCTAGTTTTTTAAGATTACCTCCTTTATTAAATATCTCTTTGGTTATTTTTTGTGATACTAATTTATGACTTCCTTTATGATGGTCTGTAAGTAAAGTGTGAGTAAACTTAGCCAAATCGTCTGGAGTTGTCCAAATACCTCCTGCAGCTTTAAATGTAATAATATTATAAGGTTGTGGTTGCAAATTCTCTGAATAACCAGTAGCTTTTGTTGCCAAAAGGCGTTTAGGTATTGGTTGAATAAATGAGCTGTTTTTCATTCCACTTGGTTTAAAAACCAATTCATCTATAATATCTTCAAACTTTTTATTGGTAACATCTTCCATTAATTTTTCTAAAATTAAATACCCAGGATTTGAATATCTATAGGTAGAACCTGGAACTGAAATTAATTTTACAGCTGGGTGTTTAGATGGTTTTTCTCCTCTTAATGTTTGTTCTATTGTAGGTAGCTTTTCATAAGGCATATAATTAGAGCCATAATACCTATTAAAACCTGATGTATGCCCAATTAATCTTCTGAGCGTAACTTTTTCTTTTTTTGTAAATTCATTTGTTGGTACTTTCCATCCTTTTAATTTATTATTTACATCTTCATCTAAATTTAAAATTCCTTTTTCAGCTAAGTTTAATGCAGCTACACTAGTTATTGGTTTTCCTAATGAAGCACCTGTAAATACAGTTTTATCATCTATTTTTATTGAGTCTTTAAGATTTGCATACCCATAATTCTTAGACCAAGAAATTTTGCCTTTATCAACAAAAACAATTCGAAGACCAGGCACTTTATATTCTTGCATTACATCTTCTACACGCTTTGGTTGTATTTTATTTTTTAAATAGTAGAATGGAGTTAAATTATTTACAATATGTTCTCGATGCAAAATTATAGGGTCTTCAATTTTACTTTCGGAATTGTTTTCTTTAGGTTGTTGACAAGAAAATAAATTAGAAAGCACTAATAGAATAAAAAATACTTTTTTCAATGTGATTAATTTTAAAGGTTAAATTGAGTACAAAGATTTCATAAAATACTTTTTCAAAGCAATTTATATGAATAATTTAGTCTTTTTGAATGCAAAAAGACTATTTAGATGCTGTTTTTTTTAAATGCTGATGGCGAAAGGTCAGTTTCCTTTTTAAATATTTTAAAAAAGGTACTTCTAGATTTAAAACCACAAGACTCCCCTATTCCTTCCATTGTGTATTTATTGTATTCATTAGAGCGTAATCTTTTTTTGGCTTCTTCAATTCTATACTTATTAATTAAATCATAAAAAGATATTTGCATTTCATTATTTAAAAATGTAGAGAGACTTCTTTCTGATAAATTGATTTCTTCGGATAAAATTCTTAATGTTAAATCAGAATGTAAGTATAGTTTTTTTTGATCAAGTATCTTTTCAATTTTTAATTTTAAAGCAGAAAAATCTTCTGATTTTTTTGATTTATATTCTTTTTTTGTGAACGGTTTTTCAATGATAAAATAAGGCAGAAAAATTGTAGATTGTTTTAAACCATTATAACCTAAGATAATTATTGCAATAACTAAAAATATGAGGGTAATAAAATCATCCCAGAAAACATTATACTTAAAGAAAATTTCTAACAATGTAATAATTAAATCTACAGTAATTACAGCAGAAATACTCAATAAAAAAAACTGTAACCAAGAAAAATCTTTTTCTTTTATATCTGAATAATGTTGTTTCATAGTTTTTTTTACATGATAAAACAATTTTAAAGATAAGATACAATAGAAAATAAAAAATAAATCTTTTATTAATGTAATGTTTACATATCTATAAATCTTATATAGATACGTAAACGTATCTGGCTCTGTAAATATATTAACAAACCTAGGAATCGTATAAATTAGAAAATAGATTAAAAAAGGAATAAAATGAAACCATTAAACCATCGGATATTATACAATGCAGAATAAGAGTGAAGAATGTTTATCAATATAAATATCCAGAATACAATTAATAACTTTTTAGGAATATCTTTCTTCTTAAGTCTTATTAAACCCGCTAAAACAAAAAGTGTTAATAATATTCCTGTTGTAAGTATGAAATTAACTAATATTTCTAATGATTGCATATAGCTAACAAATGTAGTATTTTAATTAGCTTTGATTTTAAATTATAAAAATTAATTATCATTCCACACACATTCCCACTTCTCTCCTATCGTCGTTTCGTAAAAAGCGTATTCCATTACATTTTTAAATAAATTTTTAGAAGAAAAAAAAAAGAAAAATTGAAGATTTAACTTCGCTTTTTACCAAAGCAAAGTAACATAACGCAGAACATTATAGTTCGTTTATATAATAATTTCTGTATTGACGTTTTTCCGGCTACTCAATATAAAATTACATATAATGTCTTTAGATTTATAGTAATAGATTTTGTGTTAAAAGAAGTTGTGTGTAATTTCAGAGCATCTTAGATATTTACCTACTATTGGGTATTGAATTTAATTTCATCACAACTAAATTTACAAATTAACTAAAACATATAAAAGATGAAAAAACGCTTATTTTTAAACTTAACATTTTTATTATTTACAATTGGAATATTTGCTCAGAGTTCAGGCTCTTTTTCAGGAACATTAGTTTTTACAGATGCTGAAGATATTTTTTCTTTTACCTCTACTGGTAATGGAACTTATAATTTTACTGGAACTTATACTGGAAATGGAAATTGGATATCTTCAGTGGCCTATATTGGTTCTTTAAATAATTATAATATTGGAAATGTAAATGGTTCAAGTGGTTCTTTGAGTTTTTCCACAGGTTGTGTGGAATCTGGACAAACTATAAATCTCTTAATTAATGCATCAGTTGATACTAATGAATCTTTTAGTTATCAAATTAATTATCAATTTACACCAATGACATATTCTACAAACGAAATAGAACCTAATGATACTTTTGCTCAAGCAATTAATACAATTGAAAACACAAATTATGAAGGTTGGTTTAATTTAGCCAATGGTCAAACAGAAAATGATAGTGATGATTGGTACAAATTTACATCCCCAAGAAATGGTAAATTAAGTATATCAGTTATTAATGGAGGTGAATCAGGGGGTACAATAATACCAAATTTATATAACAGTAATAACTTAAATCAAATAATTACACCAACATCTTTTGAACAAAATGGAAATACAAATATTAGGGTTTTTAATAATTTTAATTTTGAAAATCAAGAATTTGGAATTGAATTAGGAGGCAACTGTTTAAGTTATCAAATGAGCTGGAAAATTGAAGATAATACATTAGATATAGAAAAATATAGTTTAGAAAATTCAATAAAATTATTTCCAAACCCAGTTTCAAATAGTTTAAGCGTTACAATTAACAACAATTTGAATATTGAGAAAGTTGAAATTATTGAAATTACAGGGAAATTAATAAAGAAAACTAATTTAATTAATAATTCCATTTCTACTCAAAACTTGAAAAGTGGAATTTATTTTGTGAAAATTCATTCAGATAAAGGAATTATAACTAAAAAAATTATAAAATCTGAATAAAAAACTACACACAACAGCGTGTATAATTCATTGCTAGTTTTAGTCTACTTACGAAAATCCTCGCGGATTTTCTATTCGGTTTTTATTTGCTAACTTTGGTGCTTAAACACGCAACGAAATCATACACATCAACGTTACTAGATATTGGAATTAAATTTGTAAAAAAATACCTACAAAGAAAATCCGTGAAGATTTTTTAAGTAGGCAATTTGTAAGTAATAAATTATATAGCGTTTTATAGGTAATTGTTATTCATTTAAAACGATTATTGTTTCAATAACCTTATTTTTTTTGTCAACCTTTACTTTTGTAATATTTCCATTTTTCATATAATTCATAAATGCAGTTTTTTTTAGAATCTAAGTTCAACTCATAAGTGCAACAGATAAATTTAAAACACTTGAAGTAATCACTCCAAGTGTTTGGGGTCAAACACCTAAATTTGTCTTGGATGAAAAAATATAAGCAATTAACCTTAGCACAAAGGTATCAAATAGAAGCGTTATTACAAGCAGGAATAACTCAAACATCAATAGCTATCCAATTAGGTGTTGATAAAAGCACTATTAGTAGAGAGTTAAAAAGAGGTATTGCTTTACGAGGCAGAACAGCTGGAGAATATATAGCCGCCAATGCCGAACGTAAAACAAGAAGTAGACATAAACATAAGTTTAAAAGAGTATTATTAACAGCTGAATTAAAATCTTCTATAAGAGCAAAGATGATAGTAGACAAATGGAGTCCAGAACTTATCTCTAAGAAATGGAAGCAAGAAAATATTCCAATAGTCTCACACGAAACTATCTATAAATGGATATGGGAATCCAAACACACAAATACTAAAGAAAATAAGCCTTATAAGGAGCTTTATAAAGAATTAAAACACGGAAAAAGAAGACAAAAAAGGGGAAATATCAAAGATACAAGAGGAGCTATAAAAGATCGTGTACACATCTCAGAGCGTCCAGCGATTATTGAAAAAAGGCAACGAATTGGAGATTTAGAAGCAGATTTAATGATGGGGAAAGATCATAAGTCAGCACTATTAGTACTTACTGATAGAACAACTTTAATTACTATGATAGATAAATTAACAGGAAAAACAGCCTATGAAGTGACTTCTACAATTAAAAAAAGGTTAAGTAGGTTTAGTTCTAGCTATATTAAAACTATAACTTTTGATAATGGAAAAGAGTTTGCTGGACATAAAGAAATTGCAAAAGAATTTAACGTAAAAACATACTTTACAACACCTTATACATCGCAAGAAAAAGGAACTGTAGAAAACAGAATTGGAGTAATCAGAAGATTTTTCCCAAAGAAAACAGATTTAAATAAAATCTCTAATCAAAGAATTAAACAAGTAGAATTATCAATTAATAATAGACCTATTAGAAAATTCAATTATCTTAGTCCTATTGAAACTCTAAATAATAAGTTTGTTGCGCTTATGAGTTGAACTCAGCGAATTCTCTAAAGTAACTTTCACATATTTTGTATCAACTCTTTTTAAAGAACCTGTTAATGCATCAACTCCCCAGCCTATAATACTGAAACCATTTAAAATACTAACTAGATTGAATTTACTGTCCATAACAATTACCTTTTCCTTATAATTTTCTAGTTTAAAATCAATTCTGTCTTCCGCTTTTACTTTTAATTGAATTGGTGTTTGTCCTTTTTCAAACCCATTTACAAAAACCTTTGCTCCAGGAGGATCACTTTCAAACATTACTTTCCTTTTTGAACCCGTAAAAATTGATGCGCAACTTGTAGTTAGCATAATTGTCATTGCCATTGCAATAATTGATAATTTTTTTTTCATTATAATAGTATCTAATTAAATTTACTTATTTCTTTTTTTAGTCTTTTTTCAGTTTAATTCCGACTTTTTCCGTATAATTTATTACGATACAAAAAAGATAAATTTTGATTAGATTTTATTACGGGTTTCCTCATTTCGACTTAAATATTATTTAAGTTACTTGTTTTCAATAAGGTGAAATTTAAATTTGTTGAGGAAAGTTATTGGATGGAGGAAAGATTAGCTTAATTACCTAAGAAGTCTAGTATAAGGCCCACAAATTAAGCAAGTGTTTTTGCTAGAGTTTTATTGGCTATTTTTTGGGCTCTAAACAAAGTTTTTATTGCATCAGGACGCAGTACCAATTGCATCAGCATCCGATAAGTATTGCGTCCTGATGCAATTTTTAGTGTAAAATCAGTAAAATATTACCCAACCATTCCTGTTATAAAAATATCTACGTATTTTTTCATTTTAGATAATATTCTATCGCCAATTTC
The DNA here is from genome assembly GCF_947495205.1 of uncultured Polaribacter sp. Classification (GTDB taxonomy): domain Bacteria; phylum Bacteroidota; class Bacteroidia; order Flavobacteriales; family Flavobacteriaceae; genus Polaribacter. The sequence continues at coordinate 258,949 of NZ_CANLXV010000003.1, forward strand.
GCGTGCTTTTAAAATACTTGGTCTATTGTCTAAACATTTAAAAATGTCTTGTCTAATGGGTTCTTGACCGTTAAACGTATAGCTTTTTATTAGGGCATTAAATTGTTTTTGGTCTAAATTTTCTTCTTCGCAGATTTTAGACAATGCTTTAATTCTTTCTTCTTGCCAATACTTTTCAAATTCTTCGGTAATTTTATCTGCGTCTTTTATTTTAGGTAAGTTTTCTTCTATAAATTTCTCTATCAATTCTTTTTTACTTCTTAATTTGATATCACCACCCAATAAATCTATAATCGCTTTCTTTTGTTTTTTAGCTTCTGTAGTATCAGCAGTTTTTAATTTGACCAATAACTGTAAAATATAAGCTACATTAATTTCATCTCTATGAATTAATTCCAATTCAAAATCGATATCATTTAAAATAGATGCTTTTTCTGCAGGATTGTTGGTTTTTATCCTTTCGTGGATGTCTAAATATTTGCTTTTAAAGTTTTCAAAATCTTGTTCATTAATACCTAAATCTTCCCAATTGAAATCTACATAAGATTCTAATACGTTTTTTGCTCTTAAAACTCGTCTAAATGCTTGTACAAAAGCCAATTGTTGGTCTTCTCCTTGTAAACCGTCTACACTTTTATAGGTTGGTGTAATGCTTAATAAATGGTCTAAAGCTTCATCAAATTTTGTAGCAATATCTTTATAAGGTGGTGTAATTATGGTTTCACTAGCATCTTTGTTAGAAAATAAAGTAATGGCTTCATCTGTAGCCTTTTTTAAGTTTCTAAAACATAAAATATTTCCTTGTGATTTTTTTTCGCCTAAAATTCTATTGGTTCTAGAAAAAGCCTGAATTAAACCATGGTGTTTTAGGTTTTTATCTACATACAAAGTGTTTACTTTTTTAGCATCAAAACCTGTTAACATCATATTTACTACAATAACCAGGTCTAACCTGTCTTTGGCATCGTTAAAGTTTTTCTTTTCTCTATCTTTTAAACGTTTGCTAATGTCTTTAAAATAATCTTCAAATAATTTACTATCTTTTGTAGAAAACTTAACGTTATACATTTTGTTATAATCTGCAATAAAAGCATCTAATTTTTCTCTAGAATGACTAGAACTGTAATCAATTTCTGTTTCTGCAGCTTTAGCCATTTCATCTTCTGGTAAATAATCTTGTGCATCTTCATTGGCTTCATTAGCACCGTAAGAAAAAATGGTCGCTATTCTTAAATTGTGTGCTCCTTCCCTCTTTTTTTCTTGAAAAATATCATAATATTTTATCAAAGTTTTAATATCGGAAACAGCAAATAAGGCAGAATATTCTTTATTAAACGTTTTTGTACCATGGTAAGCAATTATATAATCTACAATTTTACGCAGTCTTATTTCGTCTTTAAAAACTGCTGCTTTGTCTATATCTTCTACTTCTATATCTAATAAAGTTCTGTTTTTTTGCTTGTATCTGCCAATGTATTCAATTCCAAATTTTAAAACATTATCGTCTGCAATGGCATCTGTAATTACATATTTGTGCAAACACTCTCCAAATAAATCTTTGGTGGTTCTTTTACCCAATTCGTTTTTAGAGGCATTGTCTGCAAAAATTGGTGTTCCTGTAAAACCAAATAATTGGCTATTGGTAAAAAAATCGGTAATTTTTTTGTGTGTATCTCCAAACTGACTTCTATGGCATTCATCAAAAATAAGCACCACTCGCCTATCTTTTAAATTTGCTAATTGCCTTTTATATTGGTCTTTAGAAATGGCATTATTTAGCTTTTGTATGGTAGTTAATACCAATTTAGAAGTATCTGCCAACTGTTTTACCAAACTGCCAGTGTTATTGGTAACATCTACACTATCTTTTTTGAAAGAATTAAATTCTTTCATAGTTTGATAGTCTAAATCTTTTCTATCTACCACAAACAACACTTTATCAACCTCTGGCAAATCCATAATAATTTGGCTTGCTTTAAAACTTGTTAAGGTTTTACCAGAACCTGTAGTGTGCCAGATATAAGCATTATCTTTTGTAGTTTGTACTTGTTTTACAAGATTTTCTACAGCATAATATTGGTAAGGCCTTAACACCATTAAAATTTTATGCGTTTCGTTTCTAACAATATATTTAGCAATCATTAACCCTAAATGGTTTGGGTTTAAAAAAGCACGGGCAAAATGGGTTAACTCATGGATGTTTTTATTGTTTTCATCTGCCCAAAAAAAAGTTTGTTTTACAGATTGTAAGGCATTATTAGCTAAATATTTAGTATTTACGCCATTGCTAATTACAAATAATTGTACATACTGAAACAAACCATAATTAGACCAGAAAGAGTGTTTTTGATAACGATTAATTTGGTTGAACGCTTCTTTAATTTCTAAACCACGTCTTTTGAGTTCTATTTGTACCAATGGCAAACCATTGACTAACAAAGTAACATCATACCTGTTTTTATAAGTACCTTCTTGTGTAATTTGGTTGGTTACTTGAAACAAATTGTCTGTCCAAACTTCACTATTAAAAAAACGAATGTAGGTAGCTTCTCCCCTGTCGTTCTCAAACTGAAAACGACCTCTTAAAGTCTTTGATTTTTCAAATACATTGCCTTTTTCTAAGTGATTTAAAACCTTTTGAAATTCTTTTTCTGAAAAAACACAATTATTAAATTGTTCTAGTTGATGTTTTAAATTAGCTACCAAGGCAGAACCATCTAAAACTGTTACATTTTGATAGCCTAAACCTACTAATTGTTGAATTAGTTTGTTTTCTAGTTGCAATTCTGATTGTTTGGTCATTTTCTTTTTTAACTCATTTATTTTACTGTTGCCATAAAGGCTCATTTTTCCAATTTAATAAATTACCTTTTCCATCTGATGGAATACCTATGTATTTTATAGGAACTGATGGATATTTATTAAATAAATCATCAACTTTATTTGCCAATGTATTTGTTGGATTTGCTCTATCTAACATATATTTTAAAACACATAGAAAATAAAACATACGTTTATTATTCTGATATCTTATGTTTACCCAATTGCCTTTTGGTTTTAAAAGTCTATTGGGTTCTATTGCTAAATCTCTATTCCATAATCTAGAATGATGCGCACATAAATTTCTTACATAAGTTAGTGTATGTAACCAAGAAGTAAATACTTTGTGATGTACATCAAAAAAAGAAGCAATTCTTTTTTTGTCTTCATTGTTTCGCAAACCTCTGTAAATATGAGACAACTCTCCCATTGTTAATAATTCTAAACACATCCAAGAAGGTGGGTTTGATGGAGATTGATAAGTATCTATATAATGTTTGATAAATACTTCTGGTTTTCGATTAGATTTTGCTTTAGAAATAATGTTTTGTAAATCGTTGTAAGGATCTACTAAATTACCAACCCTATTATAAAAAGGTTGCTTAAAAATTGCTTTATTATCTTGCCAATGTGCATCTTTATAATGTAATGCCATTGTGTAAATAAATTGTGTACGAATGGTTATTTCTAAACGCTCTATGCAATCAAAAACCAATAAACGTAAATCTTTATCAAACATGTATGTCTGTACAATTTGATTAAAATTTACACCAGCATTAAAGGTGTCTTTAGTTTGTTGATATGGTAAAAAATAGGCGCTTAGTCTATAATAACTAATGCTTTGTAAATATTGTATGGCTTTTGTTGCATCTTTAACCTGTAAGTTTCTGCCTTGTAATTGTGCTAATTGCGCTACAAAAGACAAAGGAGGTTTATTGTATATTTTTTTTGACATCGCATTAAATGAAAAAACCTTCCAAGTGTGCATTGTAAAGAGGCAAGGAAGGTGTATTATTGTTAGTAGGTTGTGTACTGTCTAATGCTAAAAATGTACAAAAATTGTTATTTTGCAACACTGCAAAACTACACTTTTTATAACATTTAGCAATAGGTATTAACATTTTTTTGTTGTTTTTAACATTATTTATTTAAACAAACATTTGCTGCAACAAACCTTTTTTAAACGCTTGTGTTTTGTCTATTTGTGTTTGTACGGTTTCTATTTTTTTATCTATAGCACTTAAATAATTGGCTATTTTTTGTTGTTCTTTTAGGGATGGGATTTTTAATTTAAAATTATTAATAGCCTTTGTATCTAAAAAAGGTTGAGCGTTACCAGTAAAAAGCCCTCTTTGTTGTCTTAATATTAAGTCTGATTTTAAGTAGAAAATTAAAAAGTCGGCTTTTACTTTTTTTGCTCTTATTCTTGGCGCGTTATAACTAAAAGCTAAATCTATAAATTCATTTGGCACTTTAAAAGTTATACCTGCTGTCGCTCCAGTACCAGCAATTAAAATATCATCTTTTGATATTCGAAATCTTTTAATATCATTTGTATTTTTAATAAAAACAGGTTCATTGCCTAAAAAATCACCAATTCTAATTAATCTAATACTATTTGATTCTTTATTAACATAATTTATATATTGCGAACCTGCTCCTCTTTTTATATCTGCAATCTCCCCCAACCTCTTCTCTTCCCAATCTGGGAAAGAATTTTGTTCATTTTTAGAATTAGAGATTGCTTCACTATCGTTCGCAATGACGCCTGTTTTATTTGAGTCTGGTTTAAAACGCAATTGCTGACTAAACAATTGTTGCATTACGCCTTTTTTGTAGTTGGCTAACAACTCCTTTTTTTGCCCAAGTTGTTGGATTTTGGTATCTACAGCTGTTAAAAATGTGGCTATTTTTTGTTGTTCTTTTAGGGATGGAAATGCAATTTTAAATTTAACAATTTCACCTACAGTTAATTGTGGTTGAGCACTACCAAACGAAATTTTTTTAATTTCATTTTGAATTTGATTAGATCTGAAATATCTATTTAGATAATTAGATACAACAAATTTAGAATCTGTTCGAATTAAAACCATTCCAGAATTTATTCTTAAATTTTCGAAATGAATACTTTCATTGTAATATGCGATATGACCCACTGAACCTCTTGTAGTTAGAACAATATCAAATCTTTTCAGCTTTCCTTTTCTTAAAAGTAAATCTTTTTCTTTACTTATAAATGATGTTACCGCAAATGAAAAACCTTTTTTAGTTACATTTTTTGCATTTAAAAAAAGACAAAAGCCATCGTTTGAAAAATCATTACCATTAGGATAATTTTTTCCTCTATCACCATCAATTACCTTTATATTAATAGTATTTAATCTCTTTTTACTCCATTCACCCTCAAACTCTTTAAAACGAAGTTTGGGTACAAGTAAGTCATTACGAAGCTCTTGTTGCGAGGTACGAAGCAATCTTGCTGAAGTAATCTCTTTATTATTGGGTTGTAGGTTATTCATTTTAACTTTTTAGTTTGTATTTAGAGATTGCTTCACGCTCACTGCGTTTCGTTCGCAATGACGTTAAAGGTTCGCAATGACTTCTTTGTTTGCAATGACGTTTAGAATGGCGTTTCAATATTTAATTCTTTACAGAAATTTGCAATAGTTTGGTCTGTTGCTGCTATGTCTTTTTCTAAGTTTTGTAAATCTGTGGCAACTGCTTTTAAATCTACAAGTTCTTCTTCTTCAAAAGTATCTACATACCTTGGTATGTTTAAATTGTAATCGTTTTCTTGTACTTCTTCTAAAGTAGCCAAATAACTATATTTATCTTTGGTTTGTTTGGTTCTGTAGGTTTCTATAATATTTTGTAAATGTGTTGCTGTTAAAACGTTTTGTGTCTTTACTTTTTCAAAAGCATTACTGGCATCAATAAATAAAATATCTTTTGTAGTTCTGTTTTTCTTTAAAACCAAAATACAAGTGGGTATGCTTGTGCCATAAAAAATATTGGCTGGCAAACCAATAACAGCATCTAATTGGTTTTTGTCTTCTATTAAATATTTACGAATATGACCTTCTGCTGCACCTCTAAACAAAACGCCATGTGGTAAAACACAAGCCATGGTGCCATTATCATCTAATTGATGAATCATGTGTTGTACAAAGGCAAAATCGGCTTTACTTTTGGGTGCCATTTTTCCATAAGGCGAAAAACGTTCGTCACTAATAATACTATCTGGATTCCATTTTGCAGAAAAAGGCGGATTTGCAACAATGGCTTCAAAACGTTGTTCTCTATGTTTTGGAGACGGATTTACCAATGTATCTTCATTATAAATATCGAACTTTTTGTAATGTACATCGTGCATAATCATATTCATTCTACACAAGTTGTACGTTGTTGGGTTGCTTTCTTGCCCATAAAAAGCACCAACTTCTTGTACTTCTTTGGCAACTCTTAATAGTAAAGAACCAGAGCCACAAGTTGGGTCGTAGACAGATTTTAAACGTTGTTTGTCTGTAGTTACCAATTGTGCTAATATTTTAGAAACTTGTTGTGGTGTGTAAAATTCGCCTGCTTTTTTTCCTGCTCCAGAGGCAAATTGCCCAATTAAATATTCGTAAGCATCACCTAAAACATCATTTTCATCGTTTTCTAAATCAAAGTCTATGTTTTGTAAATGCGTTAATACTTTTACAACGAGTTCGTTTTTGGCTTCTTCTGTTTTTCCTAGTTTGCTACTGGTTAAATCTAAATCTTCAAAAAGATTGCCAAAATCTTCTTCAGATTCGCTGCCCATTGTACTTTGCTCAATGTTGGTAAGCACTTTTTGCAAGTCTTCTAAAATAAATTTGTTTACACCACCAGCATTTCCTCTTTTAGCCAATTCATCAAACAATTCTGTAGGATGTAAGAAATATCCCAAACCATCTAAAGCCATAAATTTTATTTCTTGAAACAAAATCTCTTCTTTTTCATGCCCTATAACTTCGTTGTAAGTTAAATTATCTGGTTTTAAAATATAATTGGCGTGCAAGCTCATTTTTTTACTTAAATATTTGTAAAAGATAAAGCCTAGTATATAATCTCTAAAATCATCTGCATCCATATTACCACGTAAATCGTTGGCAATATTCCATAAAGTTTGTTGTAATTGTAGTTGGTTTTCTGACATTTAATGGTGTGTAATTTTATATGAAATAGGTTTCATAAAGTTTCGCAATTTGTTTTTTTAAAATTAATGAAAAATTAGCATTGCGCAAGGAGAAATTAAGGTTGTTTTTAAATTGTGAAGTTGTTTGGGTATTACTTTAATAATACAATCTAAAATCTAACAATTTACAAGCCTTATAAAATTTTTGATGCAATTCTTCTACCACATCTAACACATTTTCATCTTCATTAAATAAGTTAAAAAAAGCTTTGTCTAGTTGAATGCTCGAAATTCCGTTTTCCAGATTTCCGTAACCAGAAATTGCTCTTGCGCCTGTAATATCTAAAAAATATTGCGCTTCCTCCTCTTCTAAATCCAATACTTTTGCGTTAGAAAAATGTAGAATTTTTCCTTGTAATCTGCCTTCAAACAATTCTGCAATTTCTTGTAAGCTGTAGTAATAATCATTTATGCACACATTATTTGCTTCACCAGTAAAAATTAAGTAAATAATTTCATAATCTTTAAAGTTATGATCTTCTGATAATAAAATAGTTAAACTATCTTCTAAACCCTCTATAGTATCACAGGTTTTATGAATGCTAGCAATACCAAATTGTGCTGTTAATTGTGCCAAATCTTTTTGAGTTGCTGTAATTAAATCTGTTTCAACATCATTAACAGCCTCTAAACAGTAAATAAAATAATCTGTATTCTTTAATTGTTCTTGTGGTAATTGTGGCTTTTTCTGTAACAAACTTCCTGTTTTTTGAAAATGATTAGTGTTGCTAATTTAAGAAATGATTTTTTTTTAGGATGAAATACACTAAAGAATTATTAGAGAGTTTAAACTAAACTTAGTAAACGATTAAAAAAAAGGTTATTTAGATAATGAGTAACCTTTTTTTATTTTTAAGATTTCTTTAGTATTTATTTTTTGTAAATTATAGCCATGAAAACACAAAACTACACGCCAGGTATTTTACAATACATTCCTTTTTTTTATGTGATTTGGTCAGATGATTTATTATCCTACTCAGAAATTTCTGTAGTTACCAAAGCTTTGGCAAAAGATGCTACACTTACTAAAGAAGATTTTGCATATTTAAGAGCCTGCTTGGATAAAAAAAATCCGCCAGCAAATGATACTTTAAAAGACTGGAAAAACACTATTGCCAATGCAAATATAAAGTTAGTGGAAAGTGATACCTATCCCCTAGCCAGTTTTAGTCAAAAAATGATTTGCCATCATTTTGAAGATTGTCCGTTTAATCCGCATTTAAAAGACATTGAAATCAATTTAGGCATACAGCCAAACCATTACAACCATTTATTTGAAATAGAAATTGTAAAAGAAACTACTGCAGATTTTTATGATGCAACAGCAATAGACACGCTATTAAAAGGAACAGAAACTGCTGTAATTGATGCTTTTAGAGAAACGGTTAAGCACCCACTTTTTAAATGGCAAATTAAAAGAACTAAAGAAGATTTTAGAGCACATGTTTTAGAACAAGTTAATTATTTGGCGACTAAAGGTTATGGCGCTATGGCTTTTTCTGATGTTTATGGCGGTACAGAAAACATGAATGGCTATGCAGCTATTTTTGAAAACATGATGTATGTAGATGGTAGTTTAACCATAAAATTTGGCGTTCAATTTGGTCTTTTTGGTGGAAGTATTCAAAAATTGGGCACAAAAAAACACCACGATCAATATTTACTAGAAACAGGAAAAGCAAATATTTTAGGCTGTTTTGCTATGACAGAAACAGGCCATGGCTCTAATGTTAGAGGTATTAAAACTACGGCTACTTTTGATGCTGAAACTGATAGCCTTATTATACATACACCAGGAAAAAATGATAATAAAGAATATATTGGCAATGCTTTAGATTCTAAAATGGCATCTGTTTTTGCGCAATTAATTGTAGCTGGCAAAAACCATGGTGTACATGCTATTTTAGTAAATATTAGAGATAAAAATCATAATTTAATGCCAGGTGTTGTTATAGAAGATAATGGTTACAAATTAGGTTTAAATGGTGTAGATAATGGTAAAATTTGGTTTCATCAAGTGCGTGTTCCTAGAGAAAATCTATTAAATAAATATGGAGATATTACTAAAGATGGGCACTATTTTTCTAAAATAGAAAACCCTAGCAAACGTTTTTTTACCATGTTAGGTACTTTGGTTGGTGGTAGAATTTGTGTGGCACGTGCAGGTTTAGGCGGTGCAAAAAAGGCTTTAGCCATTGCTGTAAAACATGCTCTAAAAAGAAGGCAATTTAATGATAGTATTAAAATACAAGAAGATTTATTAATGGATTATCCAAGTCATCAACTACGCTTAACGCCCGCTGTTGCTGCTTGTTTTGTATATGATGTTACTTTAACACATGTAATGAAAGTGTATAGTGATAAAAACACCACCGATAAACGAAAAATAGAAACACAAGTTGCAGGTTTAAAATCTATAATTACTTGGTTTGCCAATGACACCATACAAGAGTGTAGAGAAGCTTGTGGCGGAAAAGGCTATTTAATAGAAAATCAAATTGCAGATTTAAAAGGAGATGTAGACATTTTTACCACTTTTGAAGGTGATAATCACGTTTTGTTACAATTGGCTGCAAAAGGAGTTTTGTCAGATTTTAAATCGGAATTTAATAGTGCTGGTTTTACAGCAGTACTAAAATTGTTAGGCAATAGAATTAACGATAAATTTAATACTATAAACCCAATTTATACCAATAATGTAGACAAAGAGCATTTATACAATGCTAACTTTCACAAGCACGCTTTTAATTATAGAACCAGAAGATTAACGTATACAGTTGCCAAGAGAATTAGAGATTATGTAAAAAAAGGAGTACCTGCTTATCAAGCTTTTTTAAAAGTACAAACGCATTTATTGGCTTTAGGGAAAGCCTATAGTATAGAATTAGCATATACTACCTTTGTAGATTTTACAGCAACAATTCAAGATGAAAAAAACAAGCAACTTTTTGAGAAATTGGGAACATTGTACGCGCTAAATGAAATTAAAGAAGATGCATCTTGGTATTTGGAACAAGGCTATATTGGTAGTACAAAATCGAAAGCAATTCGCAAACGTGTAGAAAGACTTTCTACAGAATTAAGACCACATATTGGTGTTTTGGTTGATGGTTTTGGTATTCTAAAACATTGTTTGGAAGCGCCTATTGCGAATTAAAAGCGAAAAAAAATACACTTTTAAAAGTTTTGCTGTTTTAAAATGTGCTGAAATCTGAATTAAACGAATTAAACTTAGGTTTATGACGTGTTGTAAAATATACCAAAGAAACTTTTTGCTTCTAAATTAAATTATTGAATTTTGATAAAAGTAACTTTTAAGTTACCTTTGCAGTAATGGAAAAAGTTAGAGAAGTAATACAATACAAAAATCATTTTGAAAACTTTCTAATTTCTCAACCTGAAAAAGTACAGGATAAGATATTTAAAGTAATTGAAATTATTGAGACATATCAACACGTGCCGAAAACATATTTAGCACCAATGAAAACGCACAAAGGATTGTATGAAGCTCGTATAAAATTAGGCTCGAACATTTGGAGAGTTTTTTGCTTTTTCGACAAAGGAAAATTAGTTATTCTTTTAAATGGTTTTACTAAAAAGACACAGAAAACACCGAAAAAAGAAATAAATAAGGCTGTGAAACTAATGAAAGAATATTACGAAGAAAAAAACAAATAATTATGGAAACTAAAAGCTGGAAAGAAATTAAAAACAGTGTTTACGGAAAAAAAGGAACTGAACGCAGAGACGAACTCGAAAGAGATTTTGAATCATTTAAAATTGGGTTACTTTTAAGAAATGCTAGAGAAGGTAAAAACCTAACTCAAGAACAACTTGGAGAAATTATTGACAAAAAAAGAACTTATATTTCAAGGGTTGAAAATAATGGAAGTAATTTAACATTAAAAACTCTTTTTGATATTGTTGAAAAAGGTTTAGGCGGAAAAGTGAACATTTCTATTGAAATATAGAAAGTACATTTTACAACACCGTATAAATTTTATTGCTTTTATTGGCTTATTTTGGAAACTTCTCGCACACTTTTAATTCAGTAAATATTTACTAACTTTACGCTAAATCAACGCAACAAAGTTTATACATTCACGTTACTTTACTAAACGAAAAGGAGCGTTTCCTAAAGATAACTTTTTTATAAAAAGCAATTGAAATATTTTTGAATGAAAATCTAATTTTATGAAAAAAATAGTTGTTTTAATTGGTCTAATAAGTCTACTTGGTTATCAACAAAAAGAGGAATCTCTATTAGATAAATATTGCTTTGTTGTTGGAACTTTACGCGATTATATGGGGCGTGAAAAATATAATAGTGAAAAAGATTTGGTAGATCAATATCATCCATCAGAAAAAAAAATATATAAAGCGATTGAGGCTATGTTTCAAAAATCATATCCAGATTTAAAGTTAAACGTTTATGAAAATAAAAAAACAGACTACATTAGGTATCAATTGCGTTCCAAAAACCTTAAAGATACATTAGACAACTTTTACAACTTTACATATTCTGGTCGTGGAAGAGCTAGAAAATATATTGATTTTGATGCCATTAATATCGATTCATTAATTAAGAATAAGCATTTCTTTCAAGAAAATTATGATACCATATTTGAAGGAAGTTTAAAACAAGAAATCTTTAAAACAAAAAAACAAAAATTATCTTTTATCACTGGAGCCTATGTGAGATATGGTTCTCAATTAGATACTTTGCATCAAATAAGTTTAGCGAATTCCACAAGTAAAGTAAAAGTCTTAGAAGAGCTACTTAAAGATATCGGTTGCACAGATGTTGTTTATGAAATTAGAAAAGCCATACCTTATGGACATAAAGTCCGTTTTAAACCTACCAAATCATTAAAAAATTATTTTGAAAAATATAGGTTTTTAAAGTGATCTGATTTTATCCTTGAACCAAAAAAAAAAGGAAATTTACCACATGATTTAATATGATTATCTTGCTTTAAAATTTTATACCAATTTTTATAATGGCAAAATCAACTATAAAATACTCTAGAAGAACATTTACAAAACTAGCTGCTACCGCTTTTGCTGGTTTGCCACTACTTTCTTTTCAAAATGGATTTGTTGATAGCGTTGTAAATAGTCCAAAAAAGTTAGATATCCATTTATTCTCTAAACATTTGCAATTTTTAGAATATGATGCAATGGCCCAAGCTGCCGCAGAAATGGGGTTTAATGGTTTGGATTTAACCGTTCGTAAAAACGGACATGTTTTACCAGAAAATGTAAAAACAGATTTACCCAAAGCTTTTAAAGCCATTATAAAACAAGGTTTAACTCCTAAAATGTTAACTACCAATGTTTGGGATGCTAAGGATCTGGTACATCAAAATGTACTTAAAACAGCAAGTAATTTAGGTTTTACGCATTATAGAACCAACTGGTTAAAATATCCAGAAAATAAATCGATACCAGAAAGTCAGGCTTTGTTTGGTAAACAAGCTAAAGATTTGGAAATTTTAAATAAAAAATTAGGAATTATTGGTGGCTATCAAAACCATACAGGTAAAAATGTAGGCGCACCAATTTGGGATTTAATTCCTATTTTAAAAGCCACAGAAGGTAAATTTATAGGCAGTCAGTATGATATTAGACATGCTGTTATAGAAGGTGGAGAAAGTTGGGAATTGGGCCTTAGAATTATAAAACCATACATTAATTCAATTGTAATAAAAGATGTAAAATGGGGCAAAGTTAAAGGCAAATGGAAACCCATTAGTGTGCCTATGGGTGAAGGAATGGTAGATTTTAAACGTTATTTTAAGTTGCTTAAAAAATACAATATTAATGTACCTGTTTCTTTGCATGTAGAACATGATTTAGGTGGCGCAGAGAAAGGACGAGCAAACTTTACAATACCTGAAAAAGAAGTTTATAGACGCATACAACAAGATATAAACTATGTAAAAGAAGTTTGGCAAACGGTATAAGTTATTCTTAAACTAAAATTGTTGTTCCTGAATCTGTTTTATTTTTATTTTCATCAAAATAAAAATCGATTCTTCCTAAATGAACACCATAAGCACCTACTTGATTTACCAAGATGTTTTTATCATCTAAATTTTTTACAAGTGTTGGTTTTGGTAAAAATGTATGTGTGTGTCCTCCAATAATTAAATCGATATTTTTTGTAATTTTTGCTAAATTTAAATCAGAAATTTTATCAGGATTATTTTTGTAATAATAGCCCAAATGAGAGAGACAAATAATTAAATCGCACTTTTCAACAGTTTTTAATTTTGTAGTAATGTCTTGCGAAACAGTTACAGGATCTAAATATTTGGTTTCTTTGTACATTTTTTTGCCAACTAAACCTTCAAGCTCTACTCCTAAACCAAAAATCCCTATTTTAACGCCGTCTTTTATAATTATTTTATAAGGCTTAACATGGGTATCTAAAACAGTATTTTTAAAATCGTAATTTGCAGAAACAAAATCGAATTTTGCATTTGGTAATTGTTTGTACAAACCTTCAATTGAATTGTCAAAATCATGATTTCCAATTGTGGCAACATCATATTTTAACATGCTCATCAACTTAAACTCTAATTCACCACCAAAATAATTAAAATACGGTGTTCCTTGAAAAATATCACCAGCATCTAATAATAAAGTGTTTTTATTTTCGCGCCTAACTTGGTCTATTAAAGTAGCTCTTCTTGCCACTCCTCCTCTATTTGGGTTTCTGTTATGCGTTGGTTTAAATGGCTCTATATGGCTATGTGTATCATTTGTATGTAAAATTGTAATGTGTTTTTTAGCGTTGGTTTCTAAAGTTGGTAAAACCAAACCACTTGCCATTGTTAAGGCAGAAGCACTTCCTAACTGTTTTATAAAATTTCTTCTTTTCATCATAATTATTGTACAATTACACGATTATCAATTACAGCTTTCAATTCTGTTTCTTTTTCAAAATAAACAATAATAGCATCTCTAATTTTGTAATTTAATTTTGTTAAAGAAATAGGGTTTTTAAAAAAATTCATACGATCGCCACCAGTTTGTAAATAATCTGATGTTAAAACGGTATAATTCTTATTTTGGTCAAACTTTTTACCACCAATTGATAATTCAAAAGCATTGTTTTTAATGGTTAACTGCATTTGTTTAGATAACGGATGTGCAGTTTTATTTTGAATAAGATAGGTTACCAATTCCACAATTTTTTCTCCAGATAATTCTACTACAACAAACTCATTTTCAAAAGGCATTAATTTAAAAGCGCTTTCTTTGGTAACGTTTCCTGTAGAAATTGGCGCACGCAAACCACCACTATTAAACATGGCAAAATCTATGTTTTGTTTCGTTTTTTCCAGGTAGATGGGATTTGCAATTTCATAACATAAATCTGCCATTAGATTTCCTAAAATACTTTGCATGCCAATAGCTTTTTTGGTAAAATCTAGAGGTGCTTTGGTTAAAACACGTTGCATTTCATTTACCAACTTTTCTTTATACGGAGCTATCATACTATCAATTTTAGCATCAGCCATTAAAGTTGAATCTATTGCAATGTTTTTTGCTGTAATTTTAGTTAATTTTTTAGGCGAAGTTGTTACTGTATTACAAGAAACGGCTAAAAATAAAATGCAAATAAAAAAGATGTATTTCATTGTTTTTTTTTGGTTGAAGTTTTAAAAATAATACATTTTTAATTAATGTGAACTGTAATATAATGTTGATTTAAAATTTGTGAATTGTCAGTTCTAGTGATTTTTAGAAACGTAAAATTGTATCGAGAATTCATTCCATTTAAAATTTAGAATCAAACTCTAATAAACTTTGTTTTAAGTAAAATTTACTACTGTTTTAAGGCACTAAAAAGCTTCCTTTAAAACCATTTTCTGTTTTATCAAAACCAACTCTAATATGGTTTGGGCGTTTCAGTTGTAAATATTCAATATGGTTTGGTATAATTTTAATTATGCAAAAATTAGGTTCATTATCACTATAATTTACAGCATCAGGATTGTTAATAATAGCACCTGGTGCTAAAGCTGTGGTGTAATCTTTTTTAGCATTTTCACCTACAGCACTCCAAAAAGGTTTCAATTCTTCTTTATCTGTAACCACAATTGCTTTACCGTCTAAACGAATTTGTAATAATTTTTTAGGATGATAAAACAAGGCGCTTACAGTATTGTTTTTCTTAATATGTGCTACTTTTTGAGACCTTGTATCTGTGTAAATAATAGTGGTAAAATCTGGCAATACTTTTCTTAAAACAACAGTTCTTAAGCTTACATTATTATTTTGAATTGTACCAAAACTAAAATACCGAAATGGATGTTTTCTTTTGCTAAATCCATGAATCAATTCATGTTTTAAATTTTCTAAAATTTCTGGAATCATCATATAATTGTAGGGTTCTCTTTTTTATAAAATTTAGACTTCTTTTCTTAATACTTCTAAAGGCGGACTTTTAATAACAGATTTTAAATTGATTAAACCAATAAAAACGACTAAAAGTGTAATTATTGGTAAAAAAACAACAAACGGAATTGCAGAAGGAACAAAAGGTTCTTTAAAAACCAAAGTAGCCAACAACTGACTGGAAATTAAGGAAAGTAAAATTCCTGTTAAACTACCTAAAACGCCCAAATAGATATATTCTAAAGCCGTTATTTTTAAAATCTGTTTGCTTTTTGCACCTAAGGTTCTTAACAATACACTTTCTTTTACCCGTTGATATTTGCTATTTCTAACAGAACCAATCAACACAATAAAACCTGTAAGAATGCTAAAAAATGCCATAAAATTAATTACCCATGTAACTTTGCCTAAAATGTCTTCTACAATGGTAAAAACTTGTCTTAAATCTAAAATAGTAACATTGGGGAATTTTTGCACCAAATCTCTTTGCAGTGCTGCTGCACTTTCTTCAGTTTCTGCAAAAGTAGAAATTACATTAAATTGTGGTGCGTTTTCCAAAACTCCTTCAGGAAACAATACCATAAAATTAACTTGCATGCTGCTCCAATCTACTTTTCTAATGCTACCCACAATGGTTTCCATAAACAAACCTTGTATGTTAAACGCAAGTGCATCTCCTACTTTTAAATTGGCATCTTTTGCCAAATTATTAGAAATAGAAACATAAACAGGTGTATTGGGTTTCTTTTTTCCTTGATAAGTTCCTGAAATAATTTCTTCTGTTTCAGATAATTCATTTCTATACGTAACACGAAATTCTCTATTTAACATCCATTTTCGCATGCTAATTGCAGTATCTTTTCTAATTTCATTTGCTGTTTTACCTTGCATTGCTGCAATTCTCATGGTAATAATGGGGATGTTATCAATTACTTCAAAATTTTTACTTGTAAAATTAGCTACCAAGTCTTTTACTTGGTTTTGTTGTACATCTAACAAAATAATATTTGCTTCTGTTTTTTTACTGTTGATGTTTGTTTTTGCTAATAAAATATCTTTACTAAAATACAAGGTACTAATTAAGAATGTACCAAACCCAATAGCCAAAACCAACACTAAAGTTTGGTTGTTTGGTCTAAAAAGATTCAATAAACTTTGTCTGCTTACAAAACCCCAAGAAGTAGGAAAATACTTTTTAACCAATTGTATAAAAAGCATTGAAATGCCTGTAATTATTGCAAATATTACACAAATTGTCAACGTAAAGAAAAATCCATTTTTGGCATCGTTTAACATCCAAAAAGAAAATAAAAAAATGAATAATAAAATGGTTAAAAACACTACTATTCTTGCTTTTTTTGGTTTCTGTTGCTTTTCTTCTTGTCCTCTTAAAACCTCTAAAGGAGAAACATACCAAGTGCCTAATAAAGGTAAAAGTGCAAATAAAACCGACATTAAAATTCCTAAAATAATTCCCATTACAATAGGTTGATAGGTAATGCTTATTTTTACAGTAAAAGGCAAAAACTCTTGTAAAATATAAGGAAATGCATATTGTAAGCTTGCACCAATTAACGCACCAATTAAACCGCCAACAAAGCCAACACCTATAATTTGTAAAAGATAAATGATAAAAGTTTGTTTTCTAGAAGCACCTAAACATTTTAAAATAGCAACATTTTTTAGTTTTTCTTTAATGTAAATATGCACAGCACTTGCAATACCAATACAACCTAATAACAATGCAATAAATGCAACTAAATTTAAAAATCGCCCAACATTATCATATCTTTTCCCTAACCTTTGGCTTGTGCTTGTATGGGTATCTAAATCTGCATTTTCTACATCTAAAATAGGATCTAGTTCCTTGTCTAACAACTCCAAATCCATTTCTGGTGCTTTAAAGAAATATTGGTATTCTTTTCTACTTCCCAATTGTAATAAATTGGTTTTTTCTAAATAGTTTAAAGGAATTAAAACTGTTGGTGCTATTGATGAAGAAATAGCTGTAGTACCAGGAATTGCTTTTAAAGCACCAATAATAGGAAAAATAACTTTACCCAGTTTTATAGAATCACCCGGATTTAAATTATATTGTAACAACAAAGTGGCATCAACCAAAGCACCACCTAATTTTTGATAGTTTTCTCCTGCATTTTCTGGCACAGTAGTTAACTTTCCGTAAAACGGAAAATTACCTTCCATAGCTCTAACTTTTACTAATTTTGTACTTTCACTTTTTGGAAAAAGTGCCATAGAAACAAAATTGATTTCAGCAGCATCTGCATGTAAAGAATCTATAATTTTTAAAACTTTTTTTGAAGGAGTTTTTCGAGCATCAATAATAAAATCTGCGCCCATTAAAGCCTTTGATTGATTTTTAATGTTTTGCTTTAAATTATTGCTAAACAATTGAATAGAAACTACAGCGCCAATACCCAAAACAATAGATGCCATAAATAATAGCAATCTAGAAATGCTTGCTTTACCATCTCTCCAAGCCATTTTTAAAAGCCATCTAAAAGGTGTTTTTACATTATTTTTATGCATGAATATGAGAAGTTTTTTCGTTTGCAATAATTTTACCACCTTTTAAACGTAAAATTTGCTGAGTTCTATTCGCCAATTCTAAATCGTGTGTAATAATTACCAAAGTTGTGCCTGAAGCTTTGTTTAATTCTAATAATAACTGAATTACTTTTTCGCCAGTTTCTTCATCTAAATTTCCTGTGGGTTCATCTGCAAATAAAATAGTTGGTTTGTTGGCAAATGCTCTTGCTAAAGCAACTCTTTGCTGCTCTCCACCAGACAATTGTGTTGGATAATGGTTTAACCTATCTGCTAAACCAACTTTGGTTAACAATTCCATTCCTATTTTAGTTGCATTTTTATCGCCTTGTAATTCTAAAGGAACAATTACATTTTCTAATGCAGTTAAAGTGGGTAACAATTGAAAATTCTGAAAAATAAAACCCACTTCTTTATTTCTTAGTGCAGCTCTTTCATCTTCATTTAAGTTTTCCAAATTAGTGCCACACAATTCTATGCTTCCTTTTGTAGGATAATCTAAACCAGCGCACAAACCCAACAACGTAGTTTTTCCGCTTCCAGAAGGACCAACTATAGAAAAAACACTTCCTTTTTCTACTTCAAAAGAAATATTGTTAAGAACTGTTAATTGTTTAGAACCACTGCTGTAAGTCTTCTCTAACTGCTGAATCTTTAATATCTTTGACATTGATCTCTTAATTTTGAAGTAAAAATGAACACATCGAAAAATAATCAATTGAAAATGAAACAAGGCGCTTTAAAACGAGTTATTTTCTTAAAATTCTGTTATTTTTCTATATTGATATTATTCATTTCTTGTAAAAACGAAACTAACAAACCAAATAAATTATCGTTAGATTCAAAACAAGCTACAGAAGTTATAACGTCTACAAAAACTACCTCAAAAAAGATTATTTTTTTTGGTGATAGTTTAACGGCAGGTTATGGTTTAGATGATGTAAACGATGCTTTTCCTGGTTTAATTCAACAAAAAATAGACAGTTTACAATTAAAATACACAGTTATAAATTCTGGCGTAAGTGGAGAAACCACTGCTGGTGGTAAAAATAGAATAGATTGGGTTTTAAGCACAAAACCAGATATTTTTATCTTAGAATTGGGTGCAAACGATGGTTTGCGTGGTTTACCTTTAGCAGAAACCGAAAAGAATTTACAAGTGATTATAGATCGTGTAAAAAGCAAATATCCTGATACAAAGATTATTTTAGCAGGAATGCAAATTCCACCCAATATGGGACCAGAATATTCCACAACTTTTAAAAACATTTTTCCAAATCTTGCAGAAAAAAACAAGTTGGCTTTAGTTCCTTTTTTATTAGAAAATGTTGGCGGTATTGCAGCTTTAAATCAAACGGATGGCATACACCCAACAGCAGAAGGACACAGCATTTTAGCAGAAAATGTTTGGATAATTTTAAAAGAAATCTTGTAACATGAAAAATACTAAAAACGGAGTTTTAAATGTATTAGATACACCATTAGAGGTTTGCTCTTGCAACCCAAAAACAGGTTTTTTTAGAGATGGTTTCTGCAATACCAACATGCAAGATACTGGCACACATGTGGTTTGTGCAATTGTTACCGAAGAATTTTTAAAGTATTCTTTATCTAAAGGAAACGATTTAATTACACCAATACCCTTTTATAATTTCCCTGGTTTAAAACCAGGAGATCAATGGTGTTTGTGTGTTTCTAGATGGAAAGAAGCTGCAAAAGCTGGGGTTGCACCTTTGGTAGATTTAAAAGCAACTCACAAAGCCGCTTTAAAATATGTTTCTCTAGAAAGTTTACAAAAATATAGTATTTAGCATTCGTTTATTTTTTGTTTTTTAATATGCTATATCAAGTGTAAAAAGGCTGCCCAAAGTTTCTTCCATTTCTTTTATTTTATGAGTTGCATTTATTTCTTTTAAAATATTTAATATGCAAATTCC
Organism: uncultured Polaribacter sp.; assembly: GCF_947495205.1. Taxonomy (GTDB): domain Bacteria; phylum Bacteroidota; class Bacteroidia; order Flavobacteriales; family Flavobacteriaceae; genus Polaribacter. Next base: position 278,902 of record NZ_CANLXV010000003.1, read on the forward strand.
CTATTTAATTTATTTTAAGTAGCCACTTATTTGTAAACTAAGACCAATTTAAAAAATTGATTTTATTTTAAGAATTATACAGTTTACAAAATTTCAATAAAGTATCTTCGCGCGCATTATGTGGATGTATTTAGGTTTATTAGCGGCATTGTTTTTAGGTTTGCACAATTTGTGTAAAAAACATGCGGTACAAGGCAATGAAGTTTTTCCTGTTTTGTTGGGAACAATTTTAGCAGGTTTTATGGTTTTTGTTCCTTTTTTTATAGGTTCTATTTATTATCCTGATGCTACCAAAGAACTTGGTTTTTATATTGAAACAATTCCATTAAAAACACATGGTTTTATCTTTATAAAATCTATGATTATGGCCAGTTCTTGGGTTTTAGCTTATCAAGCTTTAAAACATTTACCTATAACAATTGTTGCACCTATACGATCTGCAGGTCCTTTTTTCACCTTTATTGGTGCTATAATTATCTATAAAGAATCGCCTAATTTTTTACAATGGATTGGTTTTTTTGTTATTATACTTTCCGTTTTATTGTATTCTAAAATTGGCAAAAAGGAAGGCATTATTTTTAAACGAAATAAATGGATATTCGCCATAATTGGAGCAACTTTTTTAGGTGCTTTAAGTGGTTTGTATGATAAGTTTTTAGTACAAACTTTGGCACTAAATCCGCAAACGTTGCAGTTTTGGTTTTGTTTTTATACCATATTAATTTTATTATTCATATTAAGTATTACCTGGTTTCCTTATCCAGAAAAAAGAAAAGCGTTTAAATTTAGGTGGACAATTATTGGTGTAGGTGTTTTACTACAAACTGCAGATTATTTTTATTTTAAAGCTTTACAAGATCCAGATGCTTTAATTATGTTGCTTTCTGCCATAAAAAGGAGTCAGTTAATTATTGCTGTTGTAGTTGGTGGTTTGTTATTTAAAGAACAAAATAAACGTAAAAAATTAGTACCTCTTTTTGGAATTTTACTAGGTGTTTTTTTGATTTTGTATTCTTAATTAAAGTTTAGCCACAAGCAAAAAAAAATTACGTTCCAATTTAAAGTTTTACCTTTGTAGAAAAAAATAATGGCTGATAAAGCATTCATAACATCTGAAATATTAAAGTGGGCTAGAAAGTCCGCTAAAATTTCTGCGGAAGATGCTGCCAAAAAAATTTCTGTATCACCCGAAAAATATTTAACTTGGGAAGATGGAGTTGATTTTCCAACTATTCGACAAGCGAAAATCTTAGCGAAAAGTTTTAGAAGACCTTTTTCGTTATTTTTCTTGCCTGAAATACCAAAAGATTTTCATCCACTTCAAGACTATAGAAGAGATGACTCTCAGGAATTAGATACAGCTTCTTTATTTATAATCCGAGAAGTTCAAGAAAAACAAAATTGGATAAGTCAACTATTTGAAGAAATAGGAGAAAGTACACTTCCATTTGTTGGTAAGTATTCCATTAACGATAATCCAGAGACTGTTGCAAAAGACATTTTAGATACTTTAAAGATTAATCCGAGTGATTATAAAAAAACACCTATTTCTGAATGGATAGATAAAGCAGAAAGTGCAGGAATATTTATTTCTCGTGCAAGTTTCTTACACTCAAGATTAGTTTTAGATAAAGATTTAATTCAAGGATTTGCAATTACAGATAAATATGCACCATTTGTTTTTGTAAACTCAAAAAACTGGAATGCACCACAACTTTTCACGCTTGTCCACGAATTAGCTCACATTTGGATAGCAAAATCAGGTGTATCAAATGAAATAGAAATTGATTTTATAGACAAACCAAAATCAAAATTTCATCCTGTAGAGTTATTTTGCAACCAAGTTGCAGCAAATGCATTAATGCCTAAAGAATTAATAACTCAACTTGGAAATGATACTTTTGAGTCAAATAATAAGATTTTTAAACAATCAAAAGAACTTGGAATAAGTTCGTTTGCTTTTTTAGTTCGTGCATTAAACTTAAATTTAATTTCTCAATCCGAATACAAGTCTTTAAAACAACATGCTCAAAATGAATTCGAAAAGTTTTTAGAAAGAGAAAAAATTAAAAAAGAGAAACAAAAAGAACGAAAAGGAGGTCCTGATGCTTATTTACTTCGTTTAAATAAAAACAGCAAACTATTTACAAGAATAGTGATGGACTCTTTTAAAAATGGCTCACTATCACCTTCAACTGCTAGTAATCTGCTTAATACTCAGATAAATAAATTTCAAAAATTCGAAAAACTACTTGCCTAATGTTTAAAAATGAAAAAGTAGTTTACTGTATTGATGCTAATATTCTAATTCAAGCTTGGCAAAAATATTACTCGCCCGAAATTTGTCCATCGTATTGGGAAGTATTAAATGATTTAGGTAAAAAGGGAATAATATTTATTCCAGAATTAGTTTACGAAGAAATTGAGAGTGGAGAAGATAACCTATCAGAGTGGTTAAAGAAAAGTGATATTCCAATTAGAAAAATTGATGGAGAAGTAACAAATCACCTAAAACAAATATATTCATCTAATCCAAATCATAAATACCTAGTTTCAAGTAACGGAATTCACTCAAAAGCTGACCCTTGGGTTATTGCACACGCTATGAAAGAAAATGCAATCGTAGTTACAAAAGAAACGAAAGACTATTTTAAAAAACAAACGAAAATTAAAATACCTCACGTTTGCGACAATATGAATGTTAAGTGGATAGATGATTTTGAATTTATTAGAAATTTGAATATTAAATTTACTTGTAAATCGGAATAATTCCAGATGGCTAACACCGTATATAATTTATTGCTGGCTTCTTGCCTACTTGCGAAAGTCCTCGCAGACTTTCTTGGTCGGTAATTATTTACTAACCCGAGTTCGATTAATATTTAGATAGATTTTATTAGCAAAAAAGATAGATTTTTAGTAAATTAAAGTACTGAAAT